>JBKGXV010000093.1:0-11486 GCA_046546375.1 Chitinispirillaceae bacterium
CATTCAGAGTTCAGAAAGAAACTGCGGAGCCTTTTAACTGCCAAGGAGATAGATCGGGAGTGGTTCGAAGCATTCATACAGAGCTGTCGGCTGAGCGAATACAGACCTCAGGAAACTGTTTTCAAGCAGCTTCAAAACGACCAATCTCTCTATCTGGTTCTGAGTGGTACGGTTGAATTCTTCAAAGAAAGTCTCGAGGGACGCTACTATGTGGGAAAAGCAGTAAGGGGCGAATATTTCGGAGAATACGGGGCTCTGAATCAGAAAAACCAAGAATACGATGCTGTATGTTATGAACAAGCGGTGATACTGGAGATACCTCCCGAACATATACCTCCTTTTTTCAATCATACTCCAGAGCTTCCCGATCTCTTCAGAGAGCGGCTGGCAGCATTCGAAAAGGAGCAACAGCGCCAGGAGGCGCTGAAGCAATCGGCTGAAAAATCCGGAGCCGATCAGATCAAACAGTTCAACATCGGTACTAAAAAGTTTCCCTGGCTCAAACAGCATGATGAAACCGACTGCGGTGCGGCATGCCTGACTATGATATCGAAATATTACGGACTGAAATTATCGATGGGTCAGGTTCGGGAGATGGCAAACGTGAATACTGCTGGAGCGACAATGTCTGCTGTATGCCGGGCCGCTGAAAATCTGGGATACCGGGCCCGCGGACTGAAATCCACCCTCCCCTCTCTGAAACTGCTCAAGTTTCCCATGATCATACACTGGCAGGGTTTTCATTATGTGGTATTGTACCGTATGAACAACAAATATGTATGGGTGGCCGATCCTGATATCGGCATAAAGAAATATACCCACGACTATTTCAAAGAGAACTGGACCGGCTATACTATCGAGCTGGAACCGACTCTGAAATTACAGGAGATTACCCCCTCCGAAAACCCGCTTTTCCGCTTTCTGGGTTATCTCAAACCATATCGTTTCTTTCTTTTTGAAATACTTCTGGCAGCTTTCATTATGAATCTGCTGGGACTTGCGACTCCGCTCTTTACGCAGGCTATTGTGGACAAAGTAGTAGTCTATAAAGATGTCACTCTTCTCAACATGATGCTTCTGGGTATGATTCTGGTAGCGTTTTTCTCCAGTGTGACCTCCGGTCTCTCCAGTTTGCTGGGAGCTCATATTTCCGCAAAAATGGATTTCAGAATGCTTGCGGAATTCTACAGGCATGTATTATCCATGCCCATGAAGTTTTTCTACCAGAGAAAAATAGGAGACATAATCACCCGCTTTGGTGAGAACAGTAAAGTGCGGGAAATACTGACCGATACTATCATATCAGCCATCCTCAACGTGATCATGCTTGTCGTGTTCACAAGCATCATGTTCATGTACAATACCAAGCTGAGTCTGATAGTTCTGGCCTTTGTCCCGTTCTACATCGCCCAGATGCTCGTTTTCACCCCTATGTTCATCAAACTCAGCAATCAGTTGTTTCATTCCTCTTCCGATCAGTCATCACTCATGATCGAATCGATTCAGGGCATAGAAACCATAAAGGCAAATGGCGTGGAGTGGAATATCCGTTCCAAATGGGAGGACAGATACCTTCAGAATGTCAACATGAGCTTCAAAATGAACAAACTTGACCTTCTGTCAGGGACTATCAGTCAGACGGTCAATACAGCTTCCACCATCACCATTATGTGGTACGGAGCCAACCAGGTAATCAACGGCGTCATGTCCATTGGTGAACTCATGGCTTTCAATGCCATTATCGGTTCTGTTTTAGGGCCGCTCATGGGCCTTGTCGGAATGTACAACGATTTCCAGAACGTCAAAACCAGCATGGACCGACTCAATGATGTTCTGGAATCGGAGCCTGAAGAGCAACCGTTATCCGGCAATCAGAAACAGAAGATCTATCTCAACAGCCCCAGAGGAGATATAGAATTCAAGGATCTGAGTTTCCGCTACGGAGACGAGGATTCCCCTCTTGTGATAAACAATCTTAATCTGAAAATCCAGGCCGGATCCCAAGTGGCTTTTGTGGGATCGTCCGGATGCGGCAAATCCACGCTGGTGAAAATGATACCTGGATTTCTCAAACCAGTTTCAGGCAGTATTTTAATCGACGGCACAGATATCAGCCATATCGATATAAATTCATTACGTAAAAACATCGGTTGGGTACTTCAGGATTCTTTTCTGTTCAATGCCACTGTGGGGGAAAATATTGCTCTGGGGTACAGTAAACCATCGCAGAAGGATATTATCCGGGCTGCTGAACTTGCTGCTGCCCACGAATTCATCTCTTCTTTTCCACACGGGTACAAAACAAAAATCGGAGACAAGGGGCTTCAGCTTTCAGGAGGGCAAAGGCAGCGGGTGTGCATCGCCAGAGCTCTTTTCAGAAACCCCAAAATACTTCTTTTCGACGAAGCCACTTCTGCACTGGATGCCGAATCGGAAAGAAAAATCCAACAACACCTGACTAAAATCATGAGGGGCAGAACATCCATTGTGATCGCACACCGACTCAGTACCATTCGGAATGCCGACCAGATATGCTATCTGCACAACGGGGTGATCATGGAAAAGGGTACTCATGATGAACTAATGGATAAAAAAGGTCTCTATTACGCCATGGCCTCACAACAGTTAGGCAAGGATGGTGCATGATGAGCCAAAAGAAGATACAGATACTTCCTTTAATGAAAACAGCTTCAGCCCCTGTGGCAAGACCTGAATACTCTCTTACACAGCTGCTTTTTGATCTGGAAGTTCTCCGCGGTGAAGTATTGACCAAAGACGAGTCAGCAGAAGGGAAACGGGAAATCTGCCGTCGCCTGGATGAGATGAAATCCTTTCTGCTCGATCTTGAAAAACTGAAAGTATCGCAAACTGTCCCCAAAAAGTCAAGCGGCAAAACTGCTCACAGGAATTTTCCCGGTTTCATAGGTAACAACAGAACAATCAGAAAATTGGTGGAAGAGAGTGCGCGCTGGGCCGTGACCCCCTATCCGGTTTTCATAACGGGTGAAACCGGAACGGGTAAGGAGATGTTCGCACGACTGATACACCAGATCAGCGGCAGAGAGAATTTTCTTCCGATCAACTGCGGGGCGATTCCCAGCAGCCTTATCGAATCAGAACTCTTCGGGCACACCAGGGGGGCTTTTACCGGAGCACACCAGAGCAGAGCCGGGAAGTTTGAAGAAGCTGATGGGGGAACCATTTTCCTGGATGAAATAGGAGAACTTGAAGAATACATTCAGGTAAAGCTTTTGAGGGTTATTCAATTCGGTGAAGTTCAGAGACTGGGCAGCGACAAAGCAATCAATGTCAAAACGAGAGTCATTGCCGCTACCAACAAAAACATAAAAGATCAGATCAGAAATGGGAACCTGCGGGAAGATCTTTATTTCAGACTGGCCTGCTACGAGCTCAAAATACCCCCGCTCAGAAAACGCCGGGATGAAATTCCAGATCTGTTCGCTCATTTCATGCGCAAAAGCGCAACTGAAGTCAATAAAGAAATCCCGAAACTTTCCCGCAGAATGCACAGTTTTTTGAATGAGGAATATGACTTTCCGGGCAATATCAGGGAGCTGGAAAACATCGCCCGCCGTTTAGTTGTTCTTGAAAATGAAACAGACATAATGCGTGATCTGATTTCTCACAACAGTGACAATTCAAACAAACTGGCAGATAAAGTTCAGGGGCTGACAAAAGAGTTGTTCCGTACCACTTTGAAATCCCAAAACGGCTCAGCACAGAAATCAGCGGCAGTTCTGGGTATTTCACAATCACGGTTTTATCAGTTGTGCCGCAAGTTCCAGCTGAAACCATCGGAATTCGGATGTGGAAAAAGGTATGAATACACTTAAATTACTAACACTGTGTGCAGCGAATTTTTTACTGCTTATGTTGACCGCTTGCGAGCGGGAAAGTAATGAACTGAGTGTGGTGACAGAGAATCTGCCGCCGTTTAACTTTTTTTATCAGGACTCGGCATTGGGTTTTTCTTCAGAAATAGTAAGAGAGATGCTTTTGAAAGCCGAGACACCCGCCAAAATAGAGTTCGACAGCTGGAGTGATGCCTACAAAAGAGCAGTAAGCGAACCTAATACTCTCATATTCTCAATAGCCAGAACGGAAGAAAGAGAAAAATCACTTATCTGGATCGGTCAGATTTCTTTGGTTGAAACGGGTATTTTCTCTCTCAGCGATTCCTCCATAAACCTGCAAACGTATGATGAATTATCAAAATATCGTTTTTCGGTATTGAAGGATTCCTACTTTCATGAATTTCTGGTCAACAGAGGAATAGAAGTAGACAAGGAAAGTCAGGTAGGTACCCTCGAAGAGATGATCAATAAACTGAAACTCGGAGAAACGGATCTGATAATCGGTAATCACAGATGTGTGAACTACACGATTCGCAGTATGGGATATTACTTATCCGATTTCGAGGAAGCAATGAAGATCCCAGAACTTCAGAAGGATTTCTATGTAGCTATCAACCGCAACAGTGATAAACACTTGGTAAACAAGCTCAAAAAGGCTTTCAATCAGGTGCAGTCATCAGGATTCAAGACCAGAGTGATCAATAAATACATGAAAGAGCAATGATTAGTAGCGGGGTTATGATTTTTGAGTAAGCCGAAATACGCAATACACCAACCGGAAGGCGTGGAGCTTTTTCTTAAGCCGGAACAACCGACTGAAAAGAAAAAGTCAAGCCGAACTGAAGAGGAATTCCATCCCAGGGGTCTTAAGTACAAAATACCCCTTACGGTGTTCTTTTTTCTGCTGCTGATCGGTTCACTCATACAAATGAAATTCTACATTTCTGAAACCAGAGAACGTTCACAGCTGTTTTCTGTGATAGATCAGCAGATGTCCCGCCTTACAAAAGAAATGAATCTGGGAAACGGGTCAGCTTTAAGCTCGCTGGAGAAAAAGCAGCTGGCCGACAGTCTCATTTTCAAAATAAACAGCTACATCCACCTTTACCCTGACGAAAAGGAAAAATACGCAGAAATATGGCCCACCGCAATAGTTTACAGATATCTGCTTCAGTGGTATGATCACAGTTATTTCAACCTGAATGATCAGCGGCAGGTCAACAAAATAGACATAATACTGGAGCAGAAAATTTCCTCTCTTGATCCCGATTTGTCCGAAATCCTTCATCTGTTGTACAATCTTCACGACTTTTATTATTTCAAATCCCTGCACCCACAACCTCCCGAATCGTCAACCGAACCGGTCCGTGAGGCCGATGTACAGAATCTGCTTGTGAAAAGTGAGGAAATCAACAACATATTCAACAAACAATCAGCCCGATTGGATGTGAACTTCCGCACAATTGCCAATATGACACGAATCGTCATGAACAACTATTATCCCGAGATAAAGCAATGGGCTGAATTCTGGAAAGGATACAACCTCTCGCTCGGTTCAACAAATGCCCTGAATGTCAAAAGAAATCTTACCGATCTTAAATTCAAGTTTCCCGAAATCACCTTTCTGAAAAGAAATAAAAGCATCAATCTTTCTGCAGTCAGGAATCTCAGTTGGGGCATTGTTTCAGGGGATTTCGAAACCCTGTGCACTGACTCAAAGAAACAGTTCAAAGAACTTCTTGATCATATCAAGCGCAATACGGGATATTCCATCATTCTGAAAGACTACAGCAGTTTTTCGCTCTTGAAAAAAGATTTCAAATCAGGCAAACTGGATTTCTGCTGTCTCAGTCACAACAGAATCCACCATTTCGATATGAATAGTCCTGCAAAGCCCCTTGTTCTCAGAAGTCACAAACAACAGCCGGTCACAGCCTATTACATTTACGGTAAGCCCCTCGGTAAAAGCTATCTGAATCCGGAGATGCTCAAGGGGAAGAAGCTTTTGATTGATGGAACACTTTACTCTGATATTGTTTTCGAATCTTTTCAGTTTTTTGATGAAAATGGTATTCATTCAAACGAAGCATTTGCTGATATAACAATAGAGCCTCAGAATGCCGATCTGAACAGCCTGCACACCAATTATGATTTTCTCGTCACCACTTCCGAAAAGTTCGACAAAATAAACCACCGTAACCGTTTCGGGACCAGTAGATCCGCACTGCAGATAGGTAAATCAATTTCCGATGTGGTTTTAGCCAACGGAAAAAACCTCGATTCGACAATTTTCGAGGAAATCACAAACACTTTAATCCATATTGAAAAGGAAAACACTTCTGAATTCGCCGATTTCAGAAAGTGGAAGAAATTCGATACCGAATTGTATGAACGTTATGCCGCAACAGAACGACTGGACCACCCACGTCCTGTCAACCTTTTGGTCATCAACGACGGTTTTTTCAGAAACAACCAGCCTCAGCTTACAGATAAATTCATTCAATCCCTTGAAAATTACGGCTACAGTGTAGTAAAAGAAAACTATTACAAAACATTCAGCTCCAATGTTTCCTTCGCCCAGGTGAAGAAAGTCGATTGTCATTTTTACACTAACAGAAACGGCAGGGTGACTTTAAGAATGAAAATCGAAGGAAAACACAAACCAATTTTCAGCAGTAAGAAAGTCCTTACCCTTTCAACAGCTGACAGCACTTTTATGAGAATGATTGAAGACATGAGTATAAAAACCAGTTTTCAGGGTGAAGTTGTGGAAATCAACAATGACATGGTGAAGATCTATTCACCCCTGAATGAACACCTCAGCAAAACGTCCAGATTTGAACTCTTCAACTATGATATCCGTCCCGATACTGAACGGAACCAGTATATAATAAGCAAGAATCATCTTGCCACAGGTAAATTCACCGGATTAAGCGGAAAGATGGCTGTTTTGAAAATCGACCGGGTCGGATTCAGCAATATCAAAACCGGTGATTACGTCAACGTTCTGCCATAAACATAAAAGAGATGATTCATGAAAAGACTTCTTGGCATTTTCATCCTACTTTTTCTACTTTCAGCTGAAGGCAACGAGGGACTTCTCAAGCTTGCACGCCAGGCTTTTCCCGGATACATGATCGATATTGAAAAATGCAGCTACTCCGAGCTGGACCAGCTGCTTGACCGCCTTCAGGAGGAACAGCCAAAAGGGAGAGCACTACAAAAACAGATCGAACAAGCAGAGTTCAGAATTCATGAGCTTCAACAGTCCTTCGTTCCCAGATTCAATATGGGTATCAATCATCAACGGACCGATTTCAGAGAGCGTATGGTCTCTGTTTATACCAAAGTCCCAGTCGAGTGGGACAATGCCAATCCCGAACAGGTTGATATCACTCTGCCTAATGGTGGGCATGGCCTCTTATGGATGCCAAAACCCACAGAATACGACTGGAAATACATACAGACACATGCCTCACGGCCCTATGAAGGCAATTCCGCGGGATTCAGCACCGGCCTGCACTATAATTATCACTCCGGGATCAGTCTGGATCTTCTCAACCTCAATGTCAAAAAGCGTTTCAGCCCCGAAACTTACGGATACGACTGGTATTCCTCTTTGGACAACAGTATTGTGATACCACTTCTCAAAATTCTAAACAGCAACCTGTCCCCCAGAGAAACCGAAATCAAAAACATCAAAAACACCATTGAAAATCTCGGAATTTCACTTAAGCAGAACCAGACCAAAGAAAAAAACCGTCTGCTCACATTGCTTCTCAGACTCTATTTGTCCTGGGAAAAACACCATTTCTACAGAAAAATGATTCACATTACCCGGGAGCAGATTGCGGAGGTTAATGAACTGGGCGATAAGAATCATTTAACGGTTTCCGAGGAAATCGCGATCGGAAATGAATTGCAGGGCTATCTTTCCACTCAAAACATCATCTTCTACGAAATCATCTCTTCAGCTTCCGCACTGAACTCAAAGGACAGCTCACTTACCATATACAGAATTACCAAAGTGGATGTCGCCGGAGAAATAAAACAACTGGAAAAGAAAGCAGCTCACTACCTCAATCTCGGTAATTTGGAACGCAATCTTGCCCATAATCCCCAGATGAAGATAATGGAAAATAATCTTGAAAACATTAAATCGAACCTTGAACTGAACAGGAAAACAAGCAAAATTGACCTTGATCTGACCGGCAGTGTCAGCCTTCTTACTTCATCAGACCTGGGATTCAAAACACCCTTCGAAGCAACTAAAATGGTTTTTACCAACCCCGACGGTCTTAATACCTCGGTGGGAATGCAGTTCAGCATGCCCATTTCCTTCAGGGAATCGGACTACAAATACCAAGCTGCGGTCAAAAATTATCAGATTGCTGCCGAAAACTTCCTGGCATCAAAAGCGGATCTGAAAAAGAACTTTCATGAAATGCGGATAAGATTACTGAATCTGAAAGAAAATGTACGTGCTGCTCAGGCTAATCTGCAGTACGCAAAAAGCCGGTTGAAAATGTCATCTGAACTCCACGAACTCAAAAGGGTTTCCGCATTTGAATACAATTCCTACCGCAAGGAAAAAATCAGAAGTGAATTCGCACTGAAAGAAGCCCAGATCAAATATTTTACAGCTTTGGCCGAGTTCTGGGCCATGATGAAGTATACGTCAGAAAATGAGCCGAAAGAAAACACAGGAAAAAAGTAATGTTTTTCATCCTTACACTTGGTACCAGTGAACAAATCAACCTTCTGCAGAAAGCAGCGCAAAAGCAGAACACCGAATGCAGAATTCTTGATCTTACAAGTGAAGAACTATGTATTTCACTGCGGGACGAAAGGATCAGTCTGGGTTCTCATGAAGTAACAGAGGACGATTACTTCTACAGCGACATCAACCCTGAGTTCCCATTCATTCCACCAGTTTCTGAAGAGGGTAACAGGCGCTATTTGGATGATTCCTACATCAGTCGGCAGCAGAAAATGAGCCAGGCATTCAGCCTTCTGTCTATGATAAGCCGCAAAAAACAGCTGCTGAACAACTTCGAGCAGCTTTATACTCTTTTTTCCCAAATAGACGTCTTGCACCGTTTGGAAAAGACCGGATTATGCATCGCAGATTATTGTATAACGGACAATCAATCCTGTTTTAATCGAAGCCAAATAAGTGAAAACAGCGAGCTTTACTGGTCATCTGTTGAGCATCAATCTCCGCTCAAAAGAATTGAAAGGGCGAAAATTACCGAGCTGCTTACTGCCGGCAATATACAACCATACATTTTCCGCCGGATTACCCCAGGTGTGCCGGTACGTATATGGCTCATAAGAGGCAGGCCTGTTTTGGCCGCTTTGATAACCTTACCCGGCGGGCCAAAAGAAAATGTGCACCTGGAGCAATATCAATACATCGCGGATCTGAATTTTTTCAAAGCTGATTCAGAAATCATACACCGTGAATTCGCATTGGATTTCGTTGAAATCTTCGGAACAGTCAACCCGGACAGTCAGCAGCTAGTTATTTACGGACTCGATCCGCAGCCATCATTTTCGGAACTTGAAACTACCGGAAAAGAATGGCTCGCCCAAAGACTCGTTGCAAGCATGTGCGGTTTCCCCTTCAGCGGGGGAACACCAGAAAATGGAGAAAGACCGACAGTCTACCTCAACAAAATGCTTCAACCTCTCATATACTGATCGGAAGGTGAAAACGGTTTGAAACACATACCTTTCATAATACTTATTCTGATCGCCAGTGCTCCTCTGGCGGGCGATATGGATTATATCCTCAAAGAGTACGGTATTAAAGGCGGAGTGTCTATTGCCAACCAGAAGTTCACCATAGAACCTGAATCGCAGCTGTACCATATCGTAAAGGGAGGGAAATTCAAATACCGTCCCGGATTCACCGGCGGAATCTACGCCGAATGGTTCAACGAACCCTACATCAATTTAGTCACTGAACTGAACTATGTACAGAAAGGCACTATCTTCAACACAGGGGGCGCCACCTGGACAGAATACAACAACCGCATGGATTATCTTTCTTTACCGGTCATGGCGAAACTCAAGTATCCTGATATCAAATATCTGCCCTATCTGCTCTTCGGCATCCGTTATGACTATCTTCTGAACCGACATATCAAATCAGATGTACTGCTGTATGATAAAGCCAAAAAAGGAAATCTTGGCATATCCATGGGACTGGGTTATCAGTTCGATGCGGGAGGCTTCCCTCTACTTGTGGAGTACTCCTACCATAGCCAGTACGCCACACTGCTGGAGGAGGATCAGTATGAATACACGGTCAGAAATCTCTCCCATAGTCTGGTTCTGGGCTACAGATTCAAAGCCCTGCTCAAACCAGATAGACAAAAGAGATCTAAAACCGAGCAAAAAAGCACATTCAGTTTCGAGGACCCTCTTCTGCGGGATAACAAGGAAAATTCCTCCGCTCCTGAAACTCAGAAAAAAAACAACCATCAAATGAAGGAAATTTCCGCTCCCGGATTGACTAAACAGGCACTGGTCTTCAGGTCCCTGCTGCTGCCGGGTTCAGCTCATTTCTCCACCAAACGCTACATTTCGGGTACAGCTTACACTCTTCTTTTCGCAGGAGCACTGTATTTCAGCTACAACAGAATCGAAAACTACAACCGAATGGTTGATGACTGGCAGTCGGAACTGAACAAATTAACTCCTGAAACTCTCTTTTATGATACAGAGCAGATCCAGGAGCGCTGCAACAATCTCAAAAATAAAATAGACAGTCATGAAAAAGCCGTGTACTACAGCCTGGCAGGTCTGACTGCAATATATCTGGCCAATGTATTCGACGCAGTTCTATTTGCACCGGAGGACCAGCTGAGAATCACGATAAACCCGCAGATTACCGATGAGAAAACAAAAGTCACCCTGGCAGTGGAGTTAGATCTATGAAAAGGCCACATAAGAGTATGTTTTTAACCATTACGGTCCTTTTCTTCTCAAGTCTGCTTACCGGATGCCTCAAAGAATCTCCGGAACAGGTAGAATTGACTGTTCCGGTATTCGATACTGAGGGATCGATCGGACCGGCGGGCGGTGTAGTACGGATAATGGATGAAAACAGTCCTATTCACGGCTGCTATGTAGCCATTAAAGAGGATGCCCTCAACAGGTTTGTCAATATAAGTATACGTCAGGTTGACTCCCCCGATACGACTTTATCCGACAGCGGAAGAGTTTTCGTGGAATTTCTTCCGGCCGGAACCGTTTTTAACAAACCGGTCGAAATAGGTATCGTATATGAAAATGGACATCCCGACAGTGTACAGCAGTTTGTATACGATGAAGAACTGCAGAAATGGCTTCCGATACCCTTTCGACGTCTCGATCAGGAAAAAAAGATAGTGGTGGGTGAAACCCCTCATTTTTCAACTTATTCTGTCCTCAACCACACCAGGCGTACTATCTCTTTTCCCGACCCGGGGCTGGAACAGGCGGTCAGGGAAGCTACAGCCCTCTATGACAACCAACCCATTTCTCTGGGAGATGTCTATTATGTCACCGGCCTGGATGCTGCCGATTACGGCATTACCGATTTGACCGGAATCGGGCATCTGC
>JBKGXV010000094.1:0-11322 GCA_046546375.1 Chitinispirillaceae bacterium
TCTCCCTTTAACCTTGTCCCGTTTTCCCAGAAACCCCTTGAGATACCGCGCAGTATGAGACGTTTCATGTTTCGTTTCCATAAGCTCCCACGGGGTTCCTTGCGCCACAACCGTTCCGCCGCTTTCTCCACCTTCCGGACCAAGATCAATCACCCAGTCAGCCTCGGCAATGACATCGGGATCATGCTCGATAACCACAACGCTGTTACCGGCATCAACCAGCCGATGCAGAACCTTTATAAGCATCTCAGTATCAGCCATATGAAGTCCGATGGTGGGTTCGTCAAGCACATACAGCGTGCGCAGATTCTTCTCTTTTCCCCTCGAGCGCCTCTGACCTGACCGTCCCAGCTCCGAAACCAGTTTGATTCTCTGAGCCTCACCACCACTCAGGGCGGGACTCTGCTGTCCCAGCGACAGATATCCCAAGCCCACATCCTGCAGCAGCTTGAGATCCGAATGAATTTTTTTATGAGAGGAAAAGAACTCGACAGCCTCATCCACACTCATCTGCAGAACGTCACCGATGGACTTTCCCCTGAACTGAATCGACAGCGTTTCCTGATTGAAGCGGGCCCCGTTACAGACATCACAGGGAATACTCACATTGGGCAGAAAACTCATTTCCACTTTACGCATACCCTGACCGTCACACGCCCTGCATCGTCCTCCCTCCACATTGAAGGAAAACCTGCTGGGGGTGTAGCCCCTCATCATGGCTTCGGGAGTTTTGGCAAACAGTTTCCGGATGTGATCCCAGAACCCCACATATGTTGCGGGACATGAGCGCGGAGTCTTGCCTATGGGGCGCTGATCCACTTCGAGAATGCGGTCGAGCGCCTCATATCCGGACAGTTCCCTGCATCCCCTCAGAGGTATGCGGCGTTTGCTTTTATTTTTTCTCGAGGTGATTGATTTCAGATTTTCGTACAGAATATCGCGCACCAGCGTACTTTTCCCCGAACCGCTCACACCGGTAACCGCCACCAATCTGCCCAGAGGTATGGAGACATCGATATTGTTGAGGTTATGAAGTGATGCTCCCGAGATCTCAAGCGTTATGTCTCTACCGGGATGTTTGCGTACATTGGAGTGATGATGCTTGAGAGGATTTCTGAGAAACTCGCCGGTAATGGAACCGGGACTTTTTTCAAGATCCTCCAGAGTCCCCGCCACCAGGATTTCTCCGCCCCTGACACCGCCTTTGGGTCCCAGATCGACAATGTGCTCCGCTCTGCGGATCGTTTCCTCATCATGCTCCACCACCACGACCGTATTACCTTTGTTTTTAAGTGCGATGAGGGTGTTGAGAAGCATGTCATTGTCTCTGGGATGCAGACCGATGGTGGGTTCGTCGAGAATATAGCACACGCCCTTCAGGTTAGATCCCAGCTGCGCAGCCAGACGGATACGCTGCGCTTCACCACCGCTCAAGGTGGGAGCCGCCCTGTCAAGAGAGAGATAGCCCAGACCGACACTTTTCAGAAAAGAAAGCCTTGACAGAAGCTCCACAGCGATGTCGCGTGCGATTTTCTCTTCCCGTTCTGTCCATTCGATATGACGGAACTTCTCGGCTGCCTGCTCGATAGTCAGATCTGTGAAATCCGAAATGGATTTGGATCTGAAAAGCACGGCCAGAACCTCCGGGCGCAGCCTTTTTCCGCCGCAGCCTGAACACACCTGTTCGCTGCCGTCATACCACTCATTCCAGAAAATCTCCTCTCCCGTCTGTTCTTCATCAAACCCGTAAAGCTCCAAACCGGTACCGAAACAGTCCGGACACCAGCCATGCTTGGAATTATATGAAAACATGCGCGGATCCAGTTCCTGAAAGCTTCTGGAGCACTCGGGGCAGGTTCTCCGAGTTGAATAAAGCCTGGTTTTGCCTTTTGCAGCTGCCTTTACAGTTCCTCCTCCGTGCTCCAGAGCGCCGGTCAGAAGTTCGCGCAGTTCTCCTTCGGTTTCGGCGGATACCCTGCATTCCCCTACCGGAAGTTCTATGGTATGCTCCTTGTACCTGTCGAGTTTCGGCCAGGGCCGCGTCGGTACATATTTTCCATCCACGATCAGACGGTCAAATCCTTTCTGCGCCGCCCATGAAGCCAGCTCTTTATAGATACCCTTTCTTGCTGAAACCAGAGGAGAAACCAGTTCTATCACCTCTCCCTTGTAGTTTTTCAACATTGAAGCGATGATGGAATCCGGCGATCTGCTTTCTATGGGAACCATGCACCGGGGGCAGTGCTGTGTTCCCAGTTTCACAAACAACAAGCGGAGGTAATGATAGATTTCCGTAACTGTAGCCACCGTACTCTTGCGTCCTCCGCGGCTCGTACGCTGCTCGATGGCAACTGTGGGCGGCACACCGGCGATGGAATCCACATCGGGACGGGCGGATGGCTGCACGAACTGACGGGCATAGGCATTGAGCGATTCCAGATACCTCCGTTGACCTTCCGCAAACAGTATATCGAATGCCACGGTGCTCTTGCCACTACCGCTCACTCCCGTTATCACGGTAAATGCCGAACGGGGAATATCAAGACTGATGTTTTTAAGATTGTGCTCCCGTGCATTGCGTATAGCAACACCTTGTGAGTAAGGAAGCACAGTCAGCGGCTTTTCCTCTTCTGCAGATCGGGTATCCAACAGGTGTGACTCCCGCAACGCTTTGCCGGTATGGCTCTGTTCGCAGAGAGAAACCTTCTCGGGTGTCCCTGTGCACACCACACAACCGCCCTTCTCACCGCCTTCGGGACCAAGGTCGATTATCCAGTCCGAAGCTCGTATACAATCTATATTGTGTTCTATAACAACTGCACTGTGTCCGGCATTGACCAGCTTTCTGAATGCCTTCATGAGAACGGAAATGTCTTTGAAATGAAGTCCGGTTGTAGGTTCATCGAAAAGAAACAGTGTTCCTTCAGCTACCCGTCCCGATGTTGATGCCAGATGTCCGGCAAGTTTCAACCGCTGAGCTTCCCCTCCGCTGAGAGTGGGGACGGGCTGACCCAGCTTGATATAGGACAGTCCCACCTCGGCAAGCGGTTCAAGTTTTCTGAGTACCGCCGGGTTTTTACAGAAAAAGCGGCACGCTTCCTGGACTGTCAAATCCAGAACTTCTGAAAATGAAAGTTTATCACCGGCAGCTCCTGCCACTTTCACCTCCAGCACCTCGTCTCTGAATCTTTTCCCGTCACAGTCCGCACAGCGAATGTAGACATCACTGAGAAACTGCATCTCCACGTGCTCAAAGCCGTTGCCACCGCAGGTGGGGCAGCGCCCGTTTCCTGAGTTGAAACTGAACGTGCCCGGAGTATAACCCCGTTCACGCGCAAGAGATCGGCTTGCGAAAAGTTTTCTGATTGGATCAAGTGCGCCCACGTAGCTTGCGGGATTGGATCTGGTTGTCTTTCCTATGGGACTCTGATCGACCATGACGATATCGGCAATCCCCTCATGTCCCTTTATGGCTTTGTGCATTCCCGGTTGTTCAACAGGCCTGGCCTTGAGCGACCTGATACCGTTATAGAGGATATCCTGGACAAGCGTGCTTTTTCCCGAGCCGCTCACCCCGGTTACACACACCAGATGCCTGAGCGGAACGGATACGTCTATATTTTTCAGGTTGTGTTCCTGTGCTCCGGAAATATCTATTTTTGCCGACTTTTTGTCCGGTTCCGTTCTGTCCCCGATACTGACCGCGCTCTTTTTACCGCTGAGATAGGGTGCTGTCTGGGATTTTCTGGAGGCGAGCATTTTGTACAGAGGCCCCTGAAATACAATCTGTCCCCCTTTTTCACCGGGCCCGGGCCCCATGTCGATCACGTAATCGGCGGCTTTGATCACATCCGGATCGTGTTCAACCACCACCAGACTGTTTCCCGCATCCCTTAACCGGTGCAGAACCTTTATCAGCCTTCCTATATCCCGGGGGTGAAGACCGATGCTGGGCTCATCCAGAACAAAAAGTGTATTTACAAGACAGGTACCCAGTGCGGTAGTCAGATTTATTCTCTGAACCTCTCCGCCACTGAGCGTTCGAGACTGACGATCCAGTGTGAGATATCCCAGCCCGACTTCCTGAAGATACTCAAGTCTGCTTCTTATCTCCCTTATCACCAGCTCGGCAGCTTCATCAAAATCATTCTGCGAAGCGAAGGTCTCGAAAAAGGATACACACTCACTGATAGGCAGCTGCATCAGATCATGAATTGAATGAGGTCCCACTTTCCATAGAAGAACCTCGGGTTTGAGGCGTGCACCGTTACATGAAGGGCAGTGCTGGTAGCTGCGGTAGCGTGACAGGAGGACCCGTATATGCATTTTGTAACTTTTCGTTTCAAGCCACCCGAAAAAGCGTTTCACGCCATACCACTTGCGGTCCTCCCAGCGCCCTTCTCCTTCAAGAACCCACTCCTTTTGTTTCCGGGTGAGCCTGCTCCATGGTTTGTCAAGCGGAATGCCGCGCCTGCGGGCGAACTGTTCCATCTCCTCCTGACACTCACGATAGCTTTCAGTCTGCCAGGGCTTGACTGCTCCCTCTGAAAGGGAAAGCGAAGGATCGGGAATGACCAGAGAATAATCTATTCCTATGACCCGTCCGAACCCCCGGCATGTTCCGCATGCCCCCAGAGGTGAGTTGAATGAAAACAGGCTGGGAGACGGAGCGCTGTAGCGTATATCGCATTCCGCACAGTGAAGTCCGGATGAGAACTGGCGGGAAGAGAGAGCATTTCCGGATGAATCGGTGGTGTACACACTTACTTTCCCGTTTCCCGCAGTGAGTGCCTGTTCGAGGTCTTCGGTTATCCGGTCGCGGTTCTCAGAATCAACAGCAACTCTGTCCTGAATAACCTCTATGGTCGAATCCTTTCTGGAATGGATACGGGTGTATCCTTTCGATTCCAGAATATCCAGAATCTCCTGCTCTGAAAAATTGGAGGGTACTGCGATTTTGAATGTGATTACGACCGGACTTCCCCCGCATTCATCCAGAAGCGTTTGACAGATCGATTCAGCGCTCTCCTCCTTCACCTCATGTCCGCAGCTTCTGCAGTGAAGATGTGCGCAGCGGGAATAGAGAAGCTTCAGGTGATCATTGAGCTCGGTCATGGTGCCCACGGTTGAACGTGAAGTGCGCACGGGATTTGTCTGGTCGATGGCAATGGATGGCGGGATCCCGTCGATACGCTCCACGGAGGGCTTGTCCATTCTCTCCAGAAACTGGCGTGCGTAGGAGGAGAAGGTTTCCACATACCTGCGCTGCCCTTCGGCGTAGATGGTATCGAACGCCAGAGAGGATTTCCCGGAACCGCTCACGCCGGTGATGACCACCAGTTTATTGAGCGGGAGTTTGAGTGAAAGATCCTTGAGATTGTTCTGTTTTGCGCCTTTTATTACAATATGCCCCTGGGAGGGGACTGCTTTTCTGCTCTTTTTCTTCATATGTACTCTGCTGCGGGTTGTTCGTAAGTGAGTCGGCTCAACAACTTATTACGGATAGGTAATAAGGACTGGGGTGAGAAAATAGCTCAGGGGATCAGGGGGGAGAAAGGGAGGGTTGGGGGTCGGACCATGAAACCGGGCCGCAAGTCACTGATTTTAATAATGAACAACCGTTCAAAAGTGCCGATTTCGGCTCTTAGAGCAGTCTTTTCGGGTCGAAAAACGGCGTTTTAAGAATCAGGGTTCAACAAAGAACGATTCACACCGAGCTTAAGAACGGAGGACATCGACTCCTGCCGGATTCCCCGGAGGTGATTTTCTGCTGTGTCAATAATTCACCTCCGGGGTACCCGGGGTAGCTACTGTGAATCCGCATTGTCCCAGTAATAGAAATTATCACCTCTCAATCGGTTTGGACTCTCATTATAAACGCCCGAAGAGGGTTCACGAAGCACATTGAAATCCTCGAAAACCGAAATTGAGCGCTTGCCGGAACGGTCTCCCAAGTCACCCTGAAATCGTTCGATAAACCTTTCACTTCCCACTGCAATGCTTTCAGTCCAGCGGGGGTCGCGCTTTTTTATGCATAAATCATCCTGATCAGCAGTGGTTTGAACTGCAGTTTCGATTTTCTCAAGATAGGCATCACGAAATTTTTCCCATTCCTGAAAACCGCAACATCTGGCCAGGGCATTTCTGTCTATAATGGAATAACGCCGAGGAGGACTTATGATTTCCTGCAGACCACTGAATCCATACTGAGCCGGATGAGAACAAAGCCTGGCTCGAACCGGATTGAAATCTACATACAAAAGGCAGTGCAAAAGATGCCTCTTGGTGTCTACTGCTGTTCCCTGATAACGGTCGCTCCAGAAGGCGCCCAAGCGCGTTTTCCTGTTGTTGTATTCCTGAGCTGTCTGGCCCTCCACAAGCTGCATACTTCGTGAAACAGTGTTCTGGTGTGTTTCCGCAGCGATCAAATGAACATGATTAGACATGATTGTGTAATTCAGAACGCATAACCCGTAACGCTTTTTTGCTTCAAACAGCCAAGCCCGCCATCTTTTCTTGTCCAGTGAATGTTTCAGGAGAAATTCTTTTTTATGGCACCGGTGAGTAATATGCCAGACATATCCGGGTAAGTGATGCCGGTTAGCGCGTGCCATTATGCACCTGCAGCAAGGAAACGATGTTTAGTGTCACCATGCAAAACGGGCGTTTTTCCATATAACTAAAAGCAAATCGTGAAAGCCCGAAGAAAACATTAATCTGCAAAGATCCGTGCCTCATTTTCATTCGCATATGAATCCTTAAAAGCGCATTTTCAGTGCCAAAACAGGTCCTCTAAGCCCCGATTCCGGCTGTTTTTCCCAATTGTACCGCTGTAAAATCAATATGTTACAAGAATTACTGATGGTCCGACCCCGTCCTTCCGTCCTTCCATTATTTTTCACTTGGCCACCCACAATTTCCTGTCCAGACTCCTGTACTGAATCGCCTCCGATATGTGAGGGGACCGGATCCGCTGCGAACCGTCCAGATCAGCCACCGTTCTGGACACCTTGAGAATGCGGTCATAGGCCCGGGCGGAAAGCCCCAGCCTTTCAATGGCCTGCTTGAGAAGTCCCAGACACTCATCATCCAGATCGCAGTACTTTCTTATATGCCTCGATTCCATATGAGCATTGCAGAAAAGCTTCCGATCCTTGCGGAACCGATCAATCTGAACATTTCGGGCCGCTACCACCTGCTTTCTGAGGGTGGCGGAATCCTCCCCGGGAGTTTTTCGCGACAGCTCCTCGTAGGACAGTGCAGGCACGTTGGTATGAATATCTATCCTGTCCAGAAGAGGTCCGGATATTCTGGCCATGTATTTCTGTATCTGCTCTGATCTGCAGGTGCACCTGTGGCGGGAATCGGTGAAAAAACCGCAGGGGCAGGGGTTGAGCGCCACCGCAAGCATGAAACGGGCAGGATAGGAAAGAGACATGGCTGCTCTGGAGATGGTCACCCGGCCATCCTCCAGCGGCTGACGGAGATTCTCCAGAACGTTTTTGCTGAACTCGGGAAGCTCATCCAGAAACAATACTCCATGATGACTCAGACTTACTTCGCCCGGCCGGGGATACGATCCGCCCCCGATAAGCCCCGCATCGCTTATGGTGTGATGAGGAGAACGGTAGGGCCTGAGTGCCAGAAGAGGCGTGGAGCTGTCAAGCATTCCCGATACGGAATGGATCTTGGTGGTCTCGAGTGCTTCATCCAGAGAGAGATCCGGCAGAATGGTGGGAAGCCTTCTGGCCAGCATGGTTTTTCCCGAACCCGGCGGCCCGACCATCAGGATATTGTGCCCGCCGGCAGCCGCAACCAGAAGCGCCCGCTTTATGTGCTCCTGCCCTTTCACATCCCTGAAATCCACTCCGTAGCGGCGGGACTGGTTGAAAAGCTTCTCAAGATCGGTGATGTGAGGATCGATTTCCCTCACCCCCATGAGAAATTCCAGAGCGTCGCTGAGGTTGTCCATGGGGTAGACATTCACCCCTTCGGCGACCGCTGCCTCCCGGGCGTTCTCACGGGGGACTATCATGTTTTTCACCCCCAGATCGCGGGCGGTGATGGCCATGGAGAGCATGCCTTTGACCCTTTTCACCGTTCCGTCCAAAGAGAGTTCTCCTGTGATGATGTAATCATCCAGAGAGTCGATATTCACCTGAGCCGATGCCATAAGAAGCCCTATGGCGATGGGCAGATCGAATGCGGAACCCTCCTTTTTGACATCCGCGGGAGCCATATTGATTGTCACCTTCCGAGCGGGGAATTCGTAACCGCAGTTTTTAATGGCGGACAGGACCCGCTCCTTTGACTCCTTCACCGCCCCGTCGGGAAGCCCCACAATGGTGAAGCCCGGCATCATTTCGCAGATATCGGCCTCGATTGTCACTTCGAAGGCATCTATACCCAAAACGGCCATGGAACGCAGCTTGGCAAGCATGGTGGACCTGCTTTCTGATTTAGATGTGACTGTTTTTTCAGGAAAGAAAAAGGCGAGATATTCTGATATTAAATTAGTTGGCGCAGAGGAGAATGGTCAAAGTGTTTTTGTGGAAGAGGGCGATTTTATTTCAGAACTGCCAGAAAACAAATCGGAAAAAGGGCTGCTTTCTGCTGGATTGGGAACGTCTGGAATCCGGCCTATTCAAATTTTCCGGAAAGGAAACGTGCCGTTTAGTTTACCGGTAATTTCCCAGGATCCCGTTTTTACGCGGTCATTTTTCTCAAATGCCTTTCATTATAATCAACGAGTTGCGGAGGTTTTTGACGGTCCGCCCCTGGTGCTGCCCTCCATACAGGAAAACGTACATTTCACCCGGGAAAAGAATCCCCAGAGGATTGTTTTTCGGCAGAATTTTCAAATATCGTATTGTAAAATCATTTGATTAGACCATTTACCATGGACAGACCTCGATTATGATGATGTTTTAATGCTCAGAATTCAGACGCGCTGAAAAATTGAGTGTAAATCGTCAAATTTCCCTGAATCATAAAAAATGTTTCATTCTATCATGCATTATTGTATATATTATGAAGAATGAGAAGCCTGTCCCGCTCAGGCATCCTTCCACGAACACAGAGCAGACATTTAATGGTTTCTTTGTTGTATACTGATGATCAAAACGGTTTTGCCCGCTGTCGTATACGTAAGTAGAACAGAGTTAAGGATTATTGAACTTTACCGCTGAACCATTACCCTTTGAAGGAGGAGGCATGCTACAATCAGACATGCTCAAGGCAGCAATCATATGTTGTCTTTCAATCTGCTCGCTGTCTTTTGGGCAGTCGGAGCAGGATGCTGCCGAGGAGGCAAAAACAATTGTTGAATTCGTCATTGACAGTTCGTCAGCGGACGGAAAAATTCCCGTCAAACTGTTGCAGACGCAGTACCAGGGAAGCCTGTCCGGAACCAGCTCAAGTATAAATTTTTATTCAACTTCCGATGTCGGCAAGCTTCCCAATGTATACAAGGTACCGCCGGGGGAATATGCGCTTTCAGTTGACAACAATCAACCGTTCGGAAAAGCTAATTTCAATGTAAGCACCGATGGGGACGGATATCAAAAATGGGTGGTAATCCCCGGAGACAGCAAGAAGGCTGAAAAAGCCGGCAGCGCTTTGTCTAGAGTCAATTGGATTTCCTCCATTGCTGGCACAATCCTCTGTTCAGTCGCAGGTTGGAATCTGATGAGTACAGCCTTTATTGGTACCTCCGGACGAAGTGAGGAGGAGCTTATGGAATCCTACGATGAGCATATGCAGGAATACTATGATTATCAAAGAGAGGGGTACAATACCTCAGCCCAATATGCTTATGAAAGCGCACAAGATGACCTGCAGACAATAGCGAACGATAAGAAAGCCGAACAAAAGATTAAAAAGAAGAAAAATATCGCAAAATACTGCTTTTATGGAGCTGGTGGCTGTGTTGCTGTCGCTGTCGGCTTTTCAATCCCGTGCCAGAAGACTATAAAGAAAAACAGCATGAAGGTCAAATTGGAGAAAACGGAGGCGACTGCGCCCCTGGATCTTCTTCAAGAAAACGCGGTTGAACAATAATGCTTTTAACAGTGTCACTATTGCTGATTGCAACCGCTTTTTCCGCATCTTCAGCCTCCTCCGATCTGCTCCCTGATGAGGCCAATACGATATCTGTGTACGCAGCGGCTTCACGGTCCGTTGTTTCGGTCACAAACACTGCTGAAATCTTCAGTGATTATGCGTTTTCCGCCTCCGAGGAGAGACAGCAAAGTGCCACGGGTATAATATGGGATACCCTTGGCCACATCGTGACCAATCACCATGTAGTCGAGGCCGCCAAAAGCATCTCTGTGAAAATCGGAGATACAATCGTTGAAGGGGAACTGGTGGGCTCTGAATCGATAAAGGATCTGGCGGTTATCAAAATCGCGGTCCCGGATTCACTACTTACGCCGATTCTTCTGGGTTCTCAAAAGGATATCGTCGTTGGCAAAAAGGCGATCGCGATCGGAAACCCTTTCGGATTTGACAATTCGGTTACAACCGGGATAATCAGCGCAAAGGGGAGACGGCTGGAGTCAATCAGGGGCCGCACTATCCGTGATCTGATACAATGCGACGCAGCTATAAATCCAGGTAATTCCGGCGGGCCGCTGCTTGATTCCGGGGGGCGGCTTCTTGGAATCAATTCATCAATTTACACAAACATGGGCGGTGGCAATATCGGTATCGGCTTCGCTATCCCGGTCCATACGGTCAGAAATACGGTCATGCAGATAATCCAATACGGAAAAGTAAAACGGGTTGGGCTTGGAATCACCACGCTAAGCGATTCTGATGCGAAGCAGAAAGTCAAAAGAGGCGTGGTGATATTGAATACGCCTGATTACGGTGCGGCATACAAAGCCGGCTTAAGGGGAATCTCGAAGAACGACTCGGGAAATATCACCCTCGGTGACGTCATCGTCGGTATCAACGACAGTCGTGTCGAGAATAATGATGACCTCTTCAGTTGCCTGGAATCCTGTACTCCGAATCAAACAGTGCAAGTCGTTGTACTTAGGGAGGGGCGGAAAGTGAATATCCCTGTCAAGCTGAAGGCGCTCGAGTGAGAGCCAGGAATCGGACCGTCGAGAAAAAGACAAAGCATTGATATTTGATTTTTTTCAATTCGCAACAGACATTCCAGTGCTTCGCTCTGCAAACCATCATGGCCGAAGTGGCCGGTACAACGAAACGTATTTCCGTTCTGAAGTTTCTCAGCCCATTTCCGAATGAACACCGTGACATCAGCCTTGTCCGGTTCGCCTCCCGCAACACGGAGGCATGGCATTGAATGCT
>JBKGXV010000095.1:0-11129 GCA_046546375.1 Chitinispirillaceae bacterium
ACCGGAGGTTTCCTCAT
Organism: Chitinispirillaceae bacterium; assembly: GCA_046546375.1. GTDB lineage: Bacteria > Fibrobacterota > Chitinivibrionia > Chitinivibrionales > Chitinispirillaceae > JAEZKC01. The sequence goes on from JBKGXV010000095.1 coordinate 18, forward strand.
CACGAATACAAGAGGCCGGAAAGAACAGCGAACAGCGAACGGCGAATTTCGAAGTGCAGAGAAGATGCTTTCTGCTCCGATAATTCCATTTTCGCCGTTTCGCTGATTGATGGATAGTTCACCCGGCCGGCCCGAAGTATATTTCCCTTTTTATTTCAGTCTCATTGGGTATTTTATGAAATTCTGTATTCTCCGAAGCGGCTCGAGCGGCAACTGCACCTTTATAGAACACCGCAACACCCGCATCCTTCTCGATGCGGGAGGCATGAGCCGCAAGAAGCTTGTCGCCCTGCTGGAGGAGATAGATATCGCTCCGGAAAGCATCGATGCCGTGGTGAACACCCATGTGCACTATGATCATCTCAACCGCTCGACCCTGAGTTTCTGCCGCACCTTCAGAAGCGCTCTTTACCTGCACAGCGAAAACAACTCCGCACTGCTCAGACGCTTCGACCAGAAATGCAGAAAAGGAGTGCAGCTGCTCTTTTTCGATCACGGAGTGCAGTTCGACATCGGACCGGTCCGTTTCGAACCGTTCGAGGTGTCTCATGATGCGGCGGGTGTGACAAGCGGATTCAGATTCTACGGCTCGGATCAGACGGTCTGTTGCGCAGTGGGCTATGCTGCGGACCTGGGGCATGCACCGGACTCTGTCATCAGTTCACTTCTGGACTGTGAGTATCTGTGCCTTGAGGCGAACCACGACCCCGATCTTCTCTGGAAAAATCCCCGCAGAACCTATCTGCATAAAAAAAGAGTCACCGGCAGGCGGGGCCATCTGTCCAACCTACAATCTGCCCGGGCCATAGAAAAACTGCTGGACGGTTCCCAAAAACCACCCCGGAACATAATTCTTTGCCATCTGAGCGCGGATCACAACTCCCCCCAGCTTGCTCTGGAACAGATCAATGCATTTCTGGGAGAGAAAATCAGGGGAACAGAGCTCAGTGCGGCTCTGCGCCACTGCAGAACATCGTTTTTCGGCGAGGAACACATTGCCGTGAAAAAGGAGCCTGAACCAAGCCAGCTCAACCTGTTTGAAACCTGCTAGTCACCAGCCCACTTCGGATCTGATCTTCTGCCACTCCCTTGCCACCCCGTCCTGATCGTTGGTGAAATCGGTCACCCTGGCAGCGCATTCCTTCACATTCCGGCCGGAGTTCTTCATGGCCACCCCCCACCCCGCCCTTGACAGCATGGGCATGTCGTTTTCGGCATCTCCGAACGCGACCACATCCTCCATGTCTATTCCGTAGGCGGACGCAAGCGCCTCCAGTCCGATTCCCTTGTTGGCTTTCACATCGAGAAATTCCAGATAATGACTCCAGGTACGGCAGATATACACAGGGTTTTTCTCCCATGTGCGACGAAAACACTTTTCCTGGACATCGATTTCGGAAGGGTGGCCCACGAAAATGACTTTGGAGGGGGCCTTGCCCCTGAAGGGTTCGAAGCTGTTGAGAAAATTGTACCTGGTACTCGTCTGCTGGAAATAGAGATCGATCCAGGGCCTGCTATTTTCATTTTTTATGCTGTAGAGCCTGTCCTCGTAGTAGTAGTTCAGAGCAAAGGGTTTGTCCTGGGCATAACCGATAAGATAATCGGCATGAAGAGGACTGAGGGGGGCTTTGTACACCCGTCTGCAACCGTTTCTGGAATCCATGAAGACATCGGCGCCGTTGAGGGTGAGCATGGCCAGGTCTCTTCCAAGCTGGGGAAAAAACTGTTTCATGCTGGAACCCAGCCTTCCCGAGGCGAACACCACCACCGCTCCGTTGTTCATTATCTGCTCCAGAGCTTCAGCATTCGCCGGACTGATTCTTTTTTTTGAATCAAGCAGGGTTCCGTCAAGATCGAAAGCGAAGAGTCGAGGGTAGTTCAAGATGGCCGGCCCGGTTTGGATGTGGATGATTTTCGAAAAAAATACATTGAGGGAAGGGGGGAAGTGGAGGTTACCTCGGAGTTGAATCGATGAAATCTGCAGCTCACCTCCGGGCTCAATCAATTTCTGCACATTTTCCAGCCAGCCCTCCACTCCATCCCCTATTTTATACCCCATGGGAAACAGTACTGTCATCAACGTGGAAAATATCCGTAAAAGCTACGGACAGAACACCGCAGTGGACAATCTCAGCTTCTCCGTTCCCCGGGGAGTATGTTTCGGTCTGCTGGGCCCCAACGGTGCGGGAAAGACCACCATGATGAAAATGATCTATGGTGTAAGCCACCGCGACCCGCTTCCCGACAGCACGCTTGCCGTTTTCGGTCACGATCCCCAGTCTGATCCGCTTCCCATAAAATTTCTCTCCGGAGTCGTCTCCCAGGAAAACAACCTGGATGAGGAACTCAACGTGGAGCAGAACCTGAAAGTGTTCAGCCGGTTCTACAACCTGTCGGCATCCAAAACCCAAAAAAGGATAGACGAGCTTCTCACCCTTATGGAGCTTTCGGACAAACACCGCCACAGGATCAAGCAGCTCTCCGGAGGAATGAAACGCAGACTCATCATCGCACGGGCCCTGCTCAACAACCCCAGACTGCTCATTCTGGATGAACCGACCACCGGTCTTGACCCCCAGGTACGCCATCTTATCTGGGACAAACTGCGGATGCTCAAACGCCGGGGTATGACCATTCTCCTCACCACTCACTACATGGAGGAGGCCTTCCAGATCTGCGATGTGGTGCTGATCATGAGCAAAGGCAAACGGATTGTGGAGGGCAACCCGCAGGATCTGGTGAACACGCATATAGAACCGTTTGTCATGGAGATCTATTCAAAGGAAAATTTTTCTCTTATCATGAAGGATGTGACAGCCCAGTGCTGCCGTATCGAAAGCACTGCTGATATGGTGCGCATCTACAGCGGAGACTACGACAGGCTGAGGGAATTCACAAAACGGCTCTCTCCGGGCGATTATTACCTGCGTCAGTCAAATCTTGAGGATCTGTTTCTCAAGGCAACCGGGAGTTCGCTCGATGCCCGGCAGTAAACAACCCCTCTACCCCCCGCTTGCCATGCGGATATTCAGTGTGTGGTACCGCCACTACCGCGTGTATACAAAAAACCTCATTTCAAACGGTCTGCCTCCGTTTCTCGAGCCGCTTATTTTCCTGGCCGGAATAGGGCTGGGCATGAACCGTTACATAGATCAGATGGAGGGAGTATCCTATCTGACATTTCTGGGTACCGGACTTCCCATCACCGCCGCCATGTTCACTGCCGCATTCGAATGCTCCTACGGCACCTTCATCCGTCTTGAATACGACAGGGTTTATGACGGGATGCTTTCAGCCCCCATTTCGGTGAGCAACATGCTCATAGGTGAAATCATCTGGGCAGGCACAAAAGGGCTATTCTTCTCTTTTGCGGTGGTGACAGTGGTTGCATCCTTCGGCCTGGTGCCCCTGCCCTCCGGGCTTCTCGCTCCCCTGGTGGGTTTTCTGGCGGGAGTGATGTTCGCTTCACTTTCACTTCTTGTCACTTCTTTTGTGAGCAATATCAATCATTTCAATTTCTATTTCACCGGCTTTCTCTCACCCATGTTTTTCTTTTCAGGAGTGGTTTTCCCGGTGGAGAACCTTCCGGGCGTGCTGCAGAATCTTGCGGAGATCTTTCCGCTCACACATGTGGTGAGAATGACAAGGCTTCTCAGTTTCTGGGACCTCAAAGCCGTTATTTTCTGGGATCTTATCTTCATAGCCCTGTTCACGCTGCTCAGCGGCTACTGGGGTATAAAGAGGCTGGGAAGAAAACTGATCCACTGAGGAAGGCTCGGTTTGTATGACAGAACAAAATGCAGAACTTCGCAAACACTCTCTGATGGAGATATTTCTGACTTTTTTCCGGGTGGGTACGGTTACCCTGGGTGGAGGACTGGCCATGCTCTCGGTGCTGCGACATGAACTTCTGGTGAAAAGAGAATGGCTCAGAGATGAGGAGTTCGCCGATGAGCTGACCGGAGCAACCAGTGTCCCCGGTGCCGTCGTGGTCAATTTCGCCATATTTCACGGACACCGCCTCAGGGGTGTCCCGGGATCTGCCGCAGCACTTCTGGGAGCAGTACTGCCCTCTTTTGTGATAATACTGGTGGTGGCGACATTTCTCTTTCCCTATTCGGATCACCCATGGGTTTCCTCTTTTTTAAAAGGCGCCTCCGCTTCTGTGGCGGGTCTTCTGGCTCACACGGCGTTCACCATGGCGAAGACCATGGCCGCAAAAAGCACGCAGGCCATCCTGGCGTTTGCTACTGCCATGATCGCGCTGCTTCCCTGGATTCACCCCATTTTCGCACTTCTGGGAATCGGAGCCCTCTCCTTTTTTCTCTCCGGAAGGAAAACAGAGGACAAAACATGATTGCCCTTAAACTGTTCTGGAGCTTTTTCACTATAGGACTGGGCGCTTACGGAGGCGGCATTGTCACCATTCCCCTCATAGAACACGAAGTGGTCACAGTGAACGGATGGCTCTCTGCAGAGGAGCTCTCCAATCTCATAGCAGTGGCCCAGATGACCCCGGGGCCCATCGCGGTGAATGCAGCCACGTTCACCGGCCATGCCGTGGGGGGATTCACCGGTGCGGTCTGCGCCACTTCGGGAGTGATACTTCCCTCACTTGTCTTCTGCTCTCTTCTCATTGTTCTGTTCAGCAGGTTCGGACACCTTGCCTGGCTTTCGCGCCTGCGCAAATCGGTGCAGCCGGCAGTTCTGGGACTGATCATAACCGCAGTCCTCACCTATGGAAGAAGTGCCGTAGCCGGTATTCCTTCCGGGCTACTGGCTATTGGCACTTTTACCGTACTTATGGTTTTCAGAGACAGGGTGCATCCGGTTCTACTCATTATTCTCTGCGGAACAGCGGGCATTTTTCTTTACTGACCAGCCGGCAATCTTTTCAGCGCTGTTTGGGAAATCGCGATTTTAGAGGTGAGGATTAAGAAGAAACACAGAACATCGTCATCTTTTCAATTCTGAAACCCACTGCGTGTCACCTGCCCGCATAAAATGTTCAACCGGATACGGCTCAGAAGTACTTTATGTCAATCATGATCGTGGTATCCTGTCTGAGTTCGAAACTGGCCTGCTCAAAAGAGGGAGCTTTCATTTTCACCTCGGCGTTGTTGGAAAAACCGTACCCCTCCTTGGGAATGCGGAGAAAATTGGTGGACATTTTGCCGTTGTTGTCTTCATCATGAAGCACCGCGACTGCATACGTTCCCGGTTTGAGCCCTTTAAAAGAGAGAGTCTCTTCTTCAGATTCAACCTCGGCCTTGCTTCCCGTCAGGGCCTTCTCCCTTCTGGGAAAACCGGAGGCATTCTTCTCACCGTACAATCCCACCAGCACGGTGTTGCCTGTACTTCTGAATCCTCTCATTTTCACCGTGAGGTCACAGTCCTCCTGCGCGCACACGGATACTGCGGAGATAAAAAAAACAGCTGCGAATAGAAGCTTCGAATTCATGAATCAAACTCCTTGTTCTGATTGGGAAAAAACAGAACATCTTTGGCCCTGAAGGCAATGGCATGGTTGAAACTTCCCCGGCGGGGATGTCCCAGAATAAGCGATATGTTCATGATTTCCCTCTGACACTTCTGATCTGTGCAAATAAGATAGTAAATGGGCACAGGGCTCTTATTCCATTTCTGCTTTCTGCATGCCACAGAGGAAAAATGTTTCAGCCGGACATGAGCACCCCTCCCATGAGGGCCCCGAAAATCATGGCGGTGTAGGGGTTGCTGGTTATGGGGCAGACACCTGAAGAGCATCCTACCAATCGATAGTAGAGAAACCCGACCAGGGCTCCGGCAGCCGTTCCGATTAAAATGCGCAGCATTGGATTCTCCCTGCAAGACATTCATTTATTCTAATCTTCATATGTAATACTCAAAAAAAATCTATTCCAGATTCTTCACGACCCCTTCGGCCGTTTTGTTCACCACGGAGTAAAGGATCTGGTTTCCCTCCCTGACTCCTTCAATGATTCCGGCCGCTTTGAGTACGTTTATGTGTTGGGAAATGGTGGGCTGGGCGATACCGGTGCATTCCACCATTTCAGAGACGTTTCTCTGACCCGAAAGAAGGCCGGTTACGATACAGAGACGTATGGGATGACCCAGCGCCTTGAGAATCTCAGCGTTCTGGCGGTACTGTGAAGGATTCTTTTCCATATATCCGAATATACCAATATTCTCACCTTGCTGCAAGCTATAAAAATATCCGTCATTATGAGGCACCATTGAGGCGACACTTCCGGTTGCACACGCTTCATCACCCATCTATATTAAACCTTTCGGATTTCTTCAGAAGAGGTTTTCAGTGACTCTGGACAGCACACTTTCTGATATGGATTTTTTCCGGAACTGTTTCGTTCTGGTGCCCCAGAAGGGCTCACACCGCACCATTCTCAGTGTTTCTTCTGCAAAAAGCGCCAAAACCCGCATTTTCTGCACCTGTTCAAAAGGATCGTACGCCACCTGCAGCCATGCCCGGAAACTGGAGGGGTTATATGAGGAGCTCAAAAGCAGAACCTCTCCGCAGCTTCCCTACGAGCATTTTCTTCAAAGTGACTTCAGAAAGCTTTTCACCCCCCTTATGAGACGTCATCCCAAAGCCGCATCGGGAATAACTGCCCGAAAAGAGAGAGACCGGGTTATACTGGGTATGAAAAACAGCCAGGTACATATTGAAATCAAGGAATCGGGGTTCTGCAGCCGCTTTCTTGAAAGAGCCGGGATAACTCTAAAGGGAGTCACATCAGAAAACAGAGCCGCACTTCTTTCCAGAACAGTTGACTTCGTCTACACCGATCACGAAAAACAGCTTGCAAAAGCGGGACACCGGACAGTCCGCATGACCGAGGAGAACAGCATATGGCATGCCGCCGCCTATCATCTGTACAGGGAAGCGGACAGCGGCGACACGAAAATCAGTGTGGGGATTGAAAACACACTGGTTCTCACCCTTTCATCACCGGCCTGGGAGTTTAAAATCCATGCCCCCCGGGACACCACCCCCGACCTTCTGCGGATAATAAAAGAGATCAGTCCCGACTCCCTGCCCTTTGAAATCATGGAAAAGGAATGCACTCTGAAATTCAGGGTGTCTTATGAATCAGACACAGTTCACATCACCCCCGCAGTCTGCCACAGCCAGAATGAAAGCACCGACCCTGAGGTGCTGGGAGCCGACAATCTGTTCAACACCATGGCCTATCTGCCCACACAGAATTGCTTTGTACCTTTTGACAACTCAAGCCTGACCCTTCTTGCGCAGGGCTGGGGGAAAAGTGTCACGCTGAAAAAGGAAAACCTGTCCGGATTTCTGGAAAAAAACGCATCCGTATTCTCCACGGCTCAGGGCAATATGACCGTTTCTCCGGATCATCAGTACGACCTTTTCTCCACCCAGCCTTCCACTCAGCCTCAAGCACATGCCCGAGGCGGTTTCGACAGGCTGATCAACATGCCTCTGTTTACCGAAGCGGACAGGATCACAATGGAAGTGAAGGGAATGGACGGACAGTGGTGCACCCTGTCGCTTCAGTTCGGCAGCGGAGATGCATATGCAACCCTCGAAGAACTTCTGGCCGCCCGCAGGGAGAACAAACGCTACTGCATCACCAGTGAAGGGTTCTTCGACTGTGAAAGTGAAGGCATAGTGGGGCTTTTGCCTTTTCAGGAGATAATGAGCGGGGAAAACAACTGCTATTGTTTCCCCCGCTCCGCACTCATGCAGTATCTGGTGGACAACCCCCGTTTCACCCTCACCATCACCGGATCTGAAGATCTTAAAAACAGACTCTTCTCCATGCGCGATTCGCTTGGAAAGAAAAGAGAAAAGCAGAAACCTCTCAGGGGTTTCACCTCCCGTCTGCGCCCCTACCAGGAAAACGGGCTGGCCTGGCTTCTCTTTCTTTATGACAACGGGTTCGGTGGACTGCTCTGTGATGACATGGGGCTGGGAAAAACTCACCAGGTGCTTGCATTCATAACGGCCCTCAAAGAGCAGCGCCGGAACAGAAACCCGGTTCTGGTGGTATGCCCCGTTTCAGTCATGGGGCACTGGAAAAGACTGTGCGCCACCTTCGCCCCCGGTCTTACATGCCGCATATATCACGGAACCGGCCGGGATATTGACGATGTAACCGAAGACACCGACCTTTTCATCACCTCTTACGGAGTACTGAGAGCGGACTGGGACAAACTTTCCGAAAAACAGTTTGAAGCGGCAGTTTTCGACGAAGCGCAGCATCTCAAAAATTCCCAGACCGCCGTAAGCCGGGCAGCCGAATCGCTGTGCTGCAACATGAAACTGGGCCTGAGCGGCACACCGGTGGAAAACTCCCTTGCCGATCTCAAGCGGCTTATGGATATTGTGCTTCCCGGATATCTGGGTTCGGACCAGAGCTTTGCGTTGCGTTTTGTGGAACCGATTGAAAACGACCACGACCTCAAAGCCCGCGAAATCCTCAGGATCTCAGTTTCCCCCTTCATTCTGAGACGCCTTAAGGAAACCGTGCTTTCCGAACTTCCGCCCAAAATCGAGGACAACCGGATATGCACCCTCTGCGACGAACAGGAAGTCCTCTACGACAAGGCCATACAAAGCAGAGGCCGGAGTCTGATAAAACAGATAAGAAACAGCGATAAAAGAATCCCCTACATGCACATTTTCGCTCTTCTTAAAAAGCTCAAAGCCATCTGCAACCATCCCGCACTCGCTCTGGAGACCCCTGAGGATTACGAAAACCACCGCAGCGGCAAATGGGAGCTTTTCACCGAAATCGTGGAGGAGGCGCTGGGGTCCGGACAGAAAGTGGTGGTGTTCAGTCAGTATCTGGACATGATAGAAATCATGAGGCGGTATTTCGAAAAGAACGGTATCGGACATGTGATTCTTACCGGATCAAGCCGCAACCGCGAAAGGCTGATCAGCCGTTTCAGTGACGATCCGGAATGCAGAGTGTTTGTGGGGTCTCTGAAGGCAGGCGGAGTGGGAATCGACCTGGTTTCAGCCTCGGTGGTGATACACTACGACAGGTGGTGGAACGCGGCTGCGGAAGATCAGGCAACCGACAGGGTATACAGAATCGGACAGACCCGGGGAGTTCAGGTTGTCAAGCTGACAACGGAAGACACTCTGGAGGAGAAAATCGACAGGATCATATCCAGAAAAAAAGAGCTTGCCTCACTGGTGGTAAGCGAGGATTCTCCGGATGTGGTGAAATCCTTCTCCAGAGAGGAAATTCTTGAGCTTCTGGACTGGAACAGAAATGACTTCGGGGGTCAGGTGGCCCAAACGGGAATCGAATGGGGGTAAGTTGCACCTCCCCCGGCCGCCCTGCACACTGATCATCATCCAGCGGCTTCTGACCCGTATAATATTGTCAACCGGAGCGTGCTGCAGGAACCGATACAGATCTCCTCACCAGTAATGAGGAGTATAGGTGTCCATCTCCTTTTTTTTCTTTATGGCCGATTCATAGGCCTCCACATACTTTCTGGCACTTGTCACCCAGGAAAAATCGCGTCTCATCCCGTCGCGGATCATTTTTCTCATATGCGCCGGTCTGTCATAATAGGTACTCACCGCCCACCCTATGGAATAGTACAGCGCATGTCCTGAAGGCTCCCGGAACTTGAAACCGTTGCCGCTACCGGTGGATTCATCGTAATTGTCCACCGTGTCATCCAGCCCTCCGGTTGCCCTGACTACCGGGAGTGTTCCGTAGCGCAGAGAGTACATCTGATTGAGTCCGCAGGGCTCGAAAAGCGACGGCATGATGAAGAAGTCACTCCCGGCCTCGATCAGGTGGGATCTGTGGTTGTCGAAGCCGATATAGGAACCGGCCCTTGCGCTGTAACGGGCGGGAAGATCTCTGAAAAAGTCCTGAAGATCACTCTCGCCGCTTCCCAGTATGACAAACTGCACCTGCATGTCGCCAAGCACCCCTTCAATGACATCGCGGATCAGATGAAAGCCCTTCTGATGCACGAACCTTCCGATACTTCCGAAAAGCGGGACATCCGGGTTCCGGGGCAGATCAAAGAGTTCCTGAAGCGCGAGTTTGCATTCGGTCTTCCCCTTGAGAGCTCCTGGGGAAAAATGGGAAGGCAGCAGCGGATCGGTCCGGGGGTTCCAGGTATCGAAATCTATTCCGTTGAGAATCCCGGTCAGGCGATCACCCTTGGCACTCAGATAGGGAGCAAGACCGAATCCCCCTCCCGGCTCACATATTTCCCTGGCGAACGTGGGGCTCACCGCGGTCACCATATCCGCAAAATGAATCCCTCCTTTAAGGAAATTCACCTTATCATACGTTTCCAGAGCTTCGGGAGTGAAATTCTGCCATCCCAGTCCGATGTATTCGAAGTGCGTTTTGGGATAAATACCCTGATATGCCACATTATGAAGCGTGAGCAGAGAGGCGGCACTTCCCAGAACAGGATCATTCCAGTGCCAGACTTTAAGATAAGCACACACAAGGGCGGTCTGCCAGTCATTTGCATGCACCACATCGGGTTTGAATCCGATATCCCTGCAGAGCTGAAGTGCCGCACGGGAGAAAAAGGAAAACCGCAGAGGATTATCATCGTAATCGGCCATCGATTCGTCATGATAGAGTCCGGGACGGTCAAAGAAAGCCGAGTGCTCCACCATATACACCGGCACCCCTGATTCGGAAGCGGTGCCGTGCACCATGCACCACTCCTCCCGGTCACCCATCCACACCCCCATGGACGACAGTACCGGCTGAGCCCGATACTCGCGGAGATCCACGGAACCGTAGCGGGGAATGACCACTCTTACATCATGACCCAGTTTTTTAAGGGCGGCCGAAAGGGAGGCGCTCACATCGCCCAGTCCCCCGATTTTTGCGAAGGGATACATTTCCGAGGCGACGATTAGGATTTTGAGTTTTTTTTTCATGATATCCTGACGGTCCGGTATTTCTGAGTGGGAAGGAGAACAGTTCTTTGAGAGCAAATATAAAACGGGCCGGCGGGAAGGGGGAAGGGGCTTTCAGCGGAGTTCCTCAATTAAGAAATTACGGAGCCGGAAAGAACAGCGAATAGCGAACGGCGATTAGCGAATTATGAAGTGAAGAAAAT
>JBKGXV010000096.1:0-11086 GCA_046546375.1 Chitinispirillaceae bacterium
TGTTTAAATCATTCAACATAGCTCTCCTGCTCCAGCCAGCCGTTTTCGATAGAAATGGCAAGCTCCTTCAGAAAAGGAAAGTCGGGGTGGGAAATTGCGAACTGCTGCGCCTGAGACCTGTTGGTGAGCGGAATCAGGCCGCTTCTGTGTCTCAAAACCGATTCCGGATCGCAGCGCCAAAGCTTAAGCGGGTGCAGCCGGTGAAGAATAGCGGCGATTCTCAATCCGGCCAGGTCGGTGTCTCCCCAGTGGAGGAATGCGGATCGGGGGTAACGGGAGGATATCCGGCGGTAGAGCCTGCACACCGCCGCGTTGGGAAATCCCTGCGTGTATATCAATATGCCCTCAGTCCGTTCCCGGACCAGTTTGCAGAAAGGACTTTCGTTTTCGCTTGTTATCACCCTCACCGGTTCAGCAATACTCATATCCTCTATATCGTGAAGGTTTTCCAAAGTCAGTACTGATGCTTCCCCGCATTCCCATGCTTTTTTCACATGGTCGAAGGTAATCCCTTTTTTCCTGTACTCCAGCGGCCCGTAGAGAGTTACACTGATGCCGCTGAGGTTATCCACGACACAGTGCTCCCGAAGAACTTTTTTCCTGATGCGCTGACGTTCGCCGTGGTCTGATTCCGCTAAGTTAATGTTGTTTTCAGAACAACTCATGGCCAGCCATTCCGCGGCCGTATTGATCAGTGCTCCCGATCGGAGCAGTTTGCTGTCTCCGAAGAGCCGTGCTCCCAGGTCCGACAGGGTGAGCGCTTCGCTGTTTGTTTCCAGAAACTGGACGATACGTGCCGCGTTGCACCAGAGTGAATATTGCTTTTCCGCACTGGATATTTCAGAGTTGGATGAGTATTTAATGTATGACGCAAACTGCGGATATACCAGACGGAAACGGTCGAAGTTCAGTTCCATCCGGCTTTTTGCGCTGCGGTTGGGATTCGGTTTCCTGCCGCATACGCTGAAAACGGCTTCTGTCCATATCCGTTTTTGCTCTCTGTCAAACTCCCTAAGGAGTTTGGAAAGAGACAACCGCACATCTCCTCTGGCCGAAAGTGAAATGTGGGCCGGACCGAACAAATCCAGTACCTCTGAAGGCAGCGCACTCTGCCCGGTCGATATCAGCAACGTGGAGGGAACAGTTCCTTTTCTGTTGATCGTCGCGCATATCCGCTCAAGGTATTTTCGTGCTCCAGGTGAACGCTTCAGCACGGATCTGAAATGAGCCAGGTATGGATTTTCTGAAGTTTTGTCAGACACCGATTTCCTCACCGAACTGTGCCGAAGTGGCCGGTTTCGTTTCCTCGAAGAGCCCAAGCTGCCGTTCGCTCTGGTTTTCCCAGTGGAATGGATAAAGGTGAATGCTGTATTCTCTGTCTTTGACCACCAGTATGGTGGTGGACTGCTGAACCTCTTTACGCCCGCCATCCTGATCCGGAGAAGCAACCAGAAGCTGCAGTCCCAGGTCTCCGGCGAACCCAAGGAGCTGATCTCTTCTGCCGGCGTCTATTCCATAGAACGCTTCATCAAAAAGCAGTGTATGAAGTCTGATGCGGTTTCCGTTAAAAAGGAAATGGGCAATGGTCAGTATGGTGAGATAATTGGGAACGGCCTGCTCTCCACCCGACCCGACACTCTTTGTATGCCGGTTCATGACAACTCCGGGCTTGTCCGCGGTTACCATCCGCAGCTGATAGGTGTACCAGTTGCGATAATCAAGAACCGGAGGCACTGTTTCCACATCGGAATTCATGATTTCATCTCTATGATCCTCGATAAGCTGTTTTAAAGTATCTTCGGCTTTCCCGTCGAACGGATTGAACCCCTTGACCGCTTCGATGATACTTTTGTACTTATCGACCTTCTCGAGTTCCAACTTGTAGATTGACTGCCCGAACGAACGCCGGGAAAGGTGACGGTTTATTGTTTTCACCATCTGATCGAGTTTTGAGAGGTGACTTGCGAAGAATGTCATCATTTCGTTTACAATAATCTTTCTGAACAGTTCATCGGTCTTCTCGTTTATGACTTCCTGCTGTTCCCTTACCGCGGCTTCCTGACCGAGAGCCAGAACTTCCACATCCTGATCTCTTCTGTCTGAAAGACGGTTCGTTTCTGAATCGTAAGTGAAGCCGAAAAGTGACCCGAAGGTGGGATCGTTCAGTTTCTCCTTGAGCGTGGCTGAAGAAGCGGATTCCTTCCGCTCGGAATCGCGGATCGCCGATTCCACACTTTCGCGGCTTTTAAACTGTGCCCCCTGGCGGGTGCGCAGTATGTAATGAGGCAGATCCGTAATCTCCTGCCCCCGCACTCTTTTTATAACTTCGTCCCCGCACGCCTCGAGTTTTCTCTTAAGCTCACAAATCGCTTCCCTTACAGCTTCTATTTGAGACTTCAGTCTCTCCATCTCGCCCTCTCTGGCGCCGAGCTCCCGGAGAGTGTGATCATAATCGCAGGAGAGTCTGCTTTGTCTTTCGGTCAATTCACCGATTTTTTCTTCCAGGTCTTCCAGACCTTCCCGCAGAATGATTCCCTCTATCGTTTCGAGTCTTTCCTTCAGGGAAGAAACTTCCGATTCGAGTGATGTCTTGGCCTCGATTTCCGCTGCACACCTTTCGGAAGCATGCCGCAGGTTTTGCCTCGCCCCCATAAGCAAATTTGTTACCGTGTTCAGATCCTTTTCAGCCGACCGCAGACGTTCTCTGAAGGTAGTGATGGCCGATACCAGAGCATTAAGGGATTCAAGACTCTTATCGAGTTTGGAAAGTTCTGCTTTCTTTTCCCTTATCTCTTCCTTAAGAAGGGCGATTCTCGTTTTTAATGCCCGGGTTCTTTCCTCCTGTCCGATCCACTGCGAAGGCGAACAGAAAAGGCGACGTTCGTGGGAGCGGAAACTGAGGACCCGCACATCATCCATTGACTTTACTTCCGGCTCCCTGTTCCCTGACATCTCACCCAGTAGTACCGAAAGGCCTCCCGGGTGTGACCTGTTTATGTCGAACGCAACGGACATCCAGTACGGAAGAGCTCTGTCCGTGTTTTCAAGGGCCGCTATTCTGATTCCCGGCCAGTCGGCAAATACTGTCTTGCGGGCAGAATCAAAATTATCTGGACTGACAAGGAGAGTGAAAAGAATATCGGTGCCGATGAATTCTTCCACGACTTTCCTGTCCTCATCGGACAGAGATGTATTCCACTCCAGTGTTTCATAAAGAGGGGTGTAATCCACACCTGTTTCGCTCAAAGCCCCGCAGGACTCATTCCAACCCTCGAGATCAGGCTTGATATCCTCTTCTGTTTCAAGGATGTCAATTTGATTTTCAAGATCCCTGATTTTCAGAAGGACTGAGTCGCGATCCGTTTTGCACTTATCCCCCCCGCGGAGAGCGTCCACCAGTCTGGATTCGATTTCCTTCGACAGAGGAATAATCGGCAGATCCTCAAGAGATTCGCGAAAGCTTGTGCTTAAGCGGAATTCAGCCAGTTTCTCCTTTAACAGGGAGGTGTTGTCGAAAATCTGACTGTCAAGCAGCCGGTCGAAGAGTTGCACCGTTTTCTCCAGACTGTCCTGCAATCTCTTTACTTCAGAATCAGCTTCACTACGTTCCCGATTGTGCTGCTCCACTTTTGATAATTGTGCAGCAAGAGCGTTCTCCCTGATTGCCAGGTCCTCCCTGACGTTTTTCTGCTCCCGTAAAAGGCCGGCCCCGTCCTTGCTGCGAAGGTCATCCAGCTGCCGGCCGCAATCGAGCTGTTTCTGATCGATCTGAGCGATTTTCCTCTTGAGCTGCACCGTTTGAGAAATTGTCTTTTCCAAATCCCCGTTGAGGGAATCAATTCTGAGCGCGGAGGATTCGATGTCAAAATGGACCAGAAGCCAGTTGTAGCGCGCTATGCTTTCCCGCGTTTCGAAAATCGACTTGACTTTAAAACTGAGCTCTTTAAGATACTCATGCTTCTTTTTCATCTCTTCGAGAAGGAGTGTCGCTTCATCGAGTGTCTTGAGCGTTTCGATGACTTTGTCGAAAAGGTCTGTTTTGGGTTCCGGAAGGAGAGTTTTGAAAAGTTCATGGTAATCGGCGGCGGATGCGGCAATCTCCCGGTAGGCTTTACCCATGGAGAGAAATGTGCACATTTCGGTATATGTTTCGTACGTACCGAAAAGGCGTCTGGCCAGTTCCTTTTCGTATGCACCTATGGAGTAGAACCCTCCTCCCGAAAGCGCCTCGCGCATTTCTTTCTGGGAAGTCGCGCGGAGTTTGCCCTCATCCTCGACTGTCCACGGCACTTCCTCCAGAGCCTGAGGCACAATGATCCCCCAGCGCTGGATCCGCTCCTCCATGGAATATGCGCTGATTCCTATACCGATGGTAAGCAGGCTGCCTTTGTCATCCGCAAGCTCCGCGGCGGCATAGGCAACACCTCCCTGAGGGTTCATGGGGCCGGTTTCCACATTGTAGCGCATCACTATTCCCTGTATCCGCCGACCTTCACCTCTGCTTCCGGCCATTCTGGCAGCGGAGTTGAATTCCATTTTGTTACCCGCGGTAAGCACATACTGGATCGCATCGAGTATGGTGGTCTTTCCCGATCCGTTATCTCCAAGAAGAAAGAGGTGCCCGTTGTCTCTGATCTCTATTGTTTCATTCTGAAAATTATGAAAATTGACCAGTCGTATCCTGCGTATCTTCAGTAATCTGGAAGTTTCAGCTCCGTTCATAGCGCCTCTTCCCCTTCATCCTGTTCCTCTTCGTCTGAGGGATCAACCGCAACGCGCTCTCCCTGAAGAATGGAGCGGATCTCGTCGAAATTTCTGTGAAGGTAGCTTGAGTTGTAGTGGTGTATCGCGGGAAGAGCTTCATAGATCGTGTGCTCTTCATCGATGAACTCACCGGCAGGAGGCGGGATCTTTCTAACGAATCGGTACCGTTCGAGAATCGGAAACACCTGCCTCAGTATTTTTGCTCTGATATGCTCGGGGGTGTATCGGGAGGTTTGGCCATCCATGATTTCGCTAAAGCGTCTGGAGCAGAACTCGAGAAGATCACCAAACCGGAAGCGCAGGTTTTCGCGGTCTTCGACCGTCATATCGTTTTCATGAAGCTGGTGCTCGAAGTATTCCAGAATCATCATGAAGGCGATGCACTCGTCGCGCCTGGTGAAGTTGAAAAAGTCACGGTTGGATTCGGTTACTGAACCGTTGTACCAGCGTTCTTTGTAAACGCGGCCGCATTTGGAATCCACGATAAGTGTCCACCCGAAGAACTGCTCGAAGAACCGTGCGAATTCCTGGCGATGCCGCCTGAGGAAATTAAAGGCGGTTTCGTCATCTTCTCTGTAAAAATAAGGGCTTTCTGTAAGCAGGTTAAGCACCGTTCGGACTCTTTCGGTGTTGCGCCCCAGAAGTGGACCCCAGATTTCCGCGTTTTCACTCATCAGGTCTGTCTCCACGGCTCTTTATGTTCATGTCTTTACAGCTGAGCTTAACGATGTCGTCACCGAGGGTGACTTCGTCATCACACATTTCTATTTCATAGCCCACGGAGCGAAGCTTCTTTCCGCTCCCCAGAATTCCAGTTTTCGCTATTTCAATCACTTTTGCCAAATTGTCAATACCCGCGGGATTGCAACTGCTGATCATTGCTGAACCGTTTGCGTCTGAAGGCAGGTTCTCTTTTATCCAGTCCGCCAGAGCATCCAGTCTGGCCTGCTCCAGACTCCTGACAATACCTTCTCCGGGCTGCTTGGCAAAGAGAAATGTTTTGGGGCTTGGGCGCCGTTTCCATGACAGAGCACGCAGCCTGGGAGGATCCGCTTTTTCCCGCTCATCCCAGTAATGCATATCCCCGTGCATGGCACCCCAGGACAGAAGACGCTTGAGCCAGGCTTCAGGCACGTATTCCTCATCATGCTTCGAAAGCTCCTGTATGCGGTCCCTGAGATCCTCGATGCGGCTGCTCCGGCGCTCCATCTCTTTAAGATGAGTTGCCATCCGGCGCCATACCCTGAGTGCACTTTCGTGAATGCGGTGGCAGAGCGCATCCAGAGCTCCCTGTTCGATGTAGAAGGCAAGGAGCTGTTTGGGGATACGAACCGGATTGGCCGATTCGCCAGGAGAGCGCAACTGACGGGGGGCCGCACGTTTTTCCGCCTGCATCACCTCGAACGCCTGCTGAATCCGTTCCTGTGAGCGGCTGGAGGTGAGTTTGTGGATGTGGGGAAGAAGCTCTTTTCGAAGCTGCCCGATTCTTTCCATGTACTTTTCCACATAGGTATGGAGCGAGCTGAGGAGATCTTTCAATTCGTCGAAATCGTAATCGCACACCAGAAATCCCATGAGCCTTGCGTTGAATTCAGAAAGGGAAGCCCCCGTATCGTGGGAGATCTGCTGAAGCTTGTAGATCTGAAAAAGGATTCTGCGGGATTCATTTTCATCGGGCGCACGGCTGGCGAAGGTTCGCAGAAAACGGACCAGTTCACGAATCGTACCCGCGGCCTCCTCAAGCAGGTCACGAGCGTCTGCACCCCGCTCCTCGATATCCTCCCAGAGCTTATCCTCGAGCCACTGAAGAAAAGAGATCGTTTCGGTTGTGAGCCCGTAGCGGTACTTGGTCCTGCGGGTATCCCTGTATCCTCTGATCCGCTCTTTCTCGAGCCGCTCGGCAACCAGATTCCATTCCTTGAGCTGTTTTAAATCTGAATTGAAATGCTCGGTTTCGTAAGAGGAACCGCTGATGGCCTCCTGTGCCTCTTTTACTGCCCTGAAGAGGTCTTCGTGCATGGGCTCCGGTTCGTGGTCGCGCCGGAAGAGGAGGATGCGGTAGGTGATCTGAAGATAGAAAAGTGCCCTGTCGGAGGAGAGCAGGTTTGCGACTGCCACATTACGCTTGTGCAGAAGATATTTTGCCCACCCTGAACCAAACGCAGAGATCGGTTTTTCCGAGAGCAGGTCGCGGCCGCGGGACTGGAAGGTGTTTTTTTCCATACTTTTGGAAATATAGTTTACGCGGGATTAGTTCGTGGAGGGGGGGCGGGTGGGATCAGTGACGGTGTATGTATTGTATATAGGAAAAGAGCTGCATATTCTGTTCCAGAGGGTTTGAAGGGTTGTATGCCTGGTCGGTCAGTCACGGCCGGGCTGATGGTGCAAATGCAGGTTGAAAGAAAGTGGACGGTGACGGGGCTGTGTGCGTTTGATAAGTGCATATCCGTATCCGGGTTCATCGGTGCACATGAAAACTGCTATTACCAGCGTTCCTCCAGAACTCTTGGGCATACAGGGTCACTGGGGCTGTATCGACAGCAGATGCGGTAAAGTAGCACAGAAACTAAAACAGTACAGCGGAAATGACGGTGCGGATTCGTGCTGACATATTCCATCTTCAAATATCAAAGGAGTGAAGGTGTTGTTTCTCAGCACTGCAATATCTGCATCAGTTTTCAGAGTTCTTTCCCTATCTCACATATCTTTCACTGAAAATGACCTGCTCGTCACCGTATACCGCAAGTATATATACGCCCCGGGACAGGGGTGCGTTTTTGAGGTCGAAACGCATCCGGCCCTTCCGGAATTCGCCGCTGTAAAGAGTGGAGACTACTCTTCCCCGGATATCCATCATCTTGATACTACCGTCGAATGGTCGGTCAAATGTTATTGACATCACATCGTTTTTTTCGGAAAAGGTCAGCCATATCTGGCTTGTACCAACATTTTTTTTCATCACAGCAGTGATCGGAACGGTATCGGTGGTGCCTGCTCCTGCTTTCCAGAAGACACCTCCGTGTTCATAAGCCCCTATATCAGGAGCGCTACCCTTGTAGCCGTCTGTGATTTTCGGAATCACCACTCCTTTGTCGATTGCATCAGCGGCGTATTCGGACAATCGGAAGTCATAATTCTGAGAATCGCGCAGGGGGAGTTCGTCTGTGGTCAGATTGTTTTTCTTCTTCAGTGCGGGGAAATCACCCACCTGGTAGCTGAAAAGGTTGTTGTACATTCTGTTTCCGGAGCTGGTGTCGGCGAACCCGTCGGGGATGTAGGAAAAGTCAACATCACGCGCGGCGAAAGCGGTGTTGTTGTAGAAGTAAATGTTTTTGGAGGGTCTGCTGTAGTTGAGCGCATTACCGCTGCAGTTCCAGATTACATTGTGGTGAACCGTGATATCGGAACAGAAGTTATCTACGTAGATTCCGTTCCCTATCTCGTATCCCCCAACAGAGACGATGTCGTGAACCCAGTTGTAGGCGATTTCTGTTCCTTTGGAATCAGTTCCCCAGGTGTAGATGCCGCCCACATCCCGGTTGACCAACGATGCATTGTATACGTCGTTGTATGTGATGGTGGCTTTCTCTGTGAACATAAAGCCGATAAGTCCTCTTCCGCCATTGAAAAACGTGTTGCGTGTGATCACATGCCCTTTGCCGTTGAGAGAGAGTGGGTTGCAGTCGAGGCCGTTATAGTTGCAGTCATGCACAATGCAGTTCTCCACCCGGTTGTTTGTACCGAAAAGTGTTATGCCGTCTCCGGCACTCCAGGCGATCTCGCAGTTTTTAATCACATTTCCTGACCCGAAAACACCCACTCCTATACCACTGAAATCTATATCGGTCCATTCGTGCCGTATCCAGCTCGAAGCGCCGTTGGGTTTCACAAAATGAGAAAGCCATTCCATTTTGAGTCCCTCAAGTGTGCAGCGGTCGGAGTTGTTCATGTTGACTCCTCCGCCGAACGTTGCCAAATCCTTTAACACTACATTCGCTTTACCGGAAACGTCAATGGCCCACCCGCGTGTCTTCATCTCAATCAGATGATTACCCGGTTCATCTCCGGCTTCAAGCTGCAGATACAGCTTTCCGTTTTCATAGTGCCACTCTCCCGCGGTGTCCAGCGCCGCCATGGTCCCGGTGATGTATCCGATCCCCTCTCCGGTGTTTTCCGCCCAGGTGTTGTTTTTAATTGAGAGCAGGCCCGCTTTTGAAGATTCAATATCTCCGGTCTGAGCGATCCATCTTTCACCCACAATCGCCCAGACTATCCCGCTGTCCCAGAAACCGTCCGGCTGGGTGAGGGCTGTGGAGGTCACTTCGGTCTCCGTCAGCTCAAGTGCAAAAGAGGCGAATTCGAACGGATTGCTGCTGGTATTGTTGGGAAAACGTGCCTGACTGGCCATTTCTCCGTCAATGAAGACCTGAGTTATTGCGGTATCCACTTCGGTCACGAAAACGTTTTCTGAATGCTGAGTCCAGAATTCTGCTGTATCACAGGCATTGATGATTACGTTTTCACCCGGAACAGCCTGGAATGTAATGGGTGAAGATCTTAGGCCTGGGCGCCTGGCTTTTAGAGTTTCTCTGTAGATGCCGCCGTCGATAAACACCACGTCTCCCGGCTGGGCCTCATCTGCCGCTTTCAGAAACGTTCTGAACGGATATTCACTGCTGCCGTCTTTTTCATCATTGCCCTCCGGGCTTACGTAGTAGCTTTCAGCGCTGATGGTCAGGAACGCCAGGGCTGCTATAAGACAAGCTTTGACAGATTTCCTCATTTTCGCCTCGTAGTATTGAGTTTTTAGACAATTATATCATGATTTTGTTGCTATTTCCAGCCGAGACAGTTTGAACGCGCAGGGGACGGCACTTTTGTTGCTTGAGCATCCGATATTTGAAATCTACAATGGAGAGCAGTTTCAATCTATGGGTATTTTCGACCTGGTAGGCCCCAACAGGGTCGTAAGCGTTTTCGGAATCAAGCTGGTGGGTTTTACGGCTGAGAACGGCGGCAAGCTGCTTCTGACAGTGGCTCTGTTTATACTGCTGAGGGTTGTTTTTCACCTGCTCAGCAGAATCTCCCACCGGCTTGCCAGAAGGCATCAGATGGTTTTGACCCATTTCTGGTCAACCCAGGCTTTAAGTATCCTGTTTACTGTTCTGTTTGTTCTGGGTTTTCTTTCAATCTGGTTCGATGACCCGATCCGGCTCACAACCGCATTGGGACTGGTCAGTGCGGGGCTGGCCTTCGCTCTGCAGAAGGTGGTGACCTCCGTTGCGGGGTATGTGATTATTCTAAGGGGTAAGCTTTTCAATGTGGGAGACCGGATTTCTTTCGGGGGAGTGCGGGGGGATGTCACACAGCTCAATTTCACCTATACCACAATAATGGAAATGGGGCAACCTCCCTCGGTTCAGGTGGCCGATCCGGCAATGTGGGTCGAGGCGCGTCAGTATACCGGGCGGGTGGTAACCATCACTAATGACAAGATCTTCGAAAATCCGGTTTACAATTATACAAAGGAATTCCCTTTCATCTGGGAAGAGCTCAGAATCATGGTGCCTTACGATACAGATCTCAGGAAGGCCGAGAAAGTCATTCTGGATGCTGCCGCTCAATACACTTTGCGTATCTCAGATGTAAGTGCTGAAGCACTCCAGCGACTCGAGCAGAAGTATTTCATCAAAGCTGCACAACTGGCCCCCAAAGTGTATTTGCGCATAACCGACAACTGGCTGGAGATGACCGTGCGCTTCATATGCAGAAGCTATGAAATCCGCGACCTCAAGGATCTAATCAGCAGAAAGATAGTGGATGATTTCAGAGAGACGGGGATAACCATAGCCTCTCAGACTTTCGAAGTGGTGGGGGTTCCGCCCCTGGAGATCAAGCAGAAGTCTCAAACAACTTGAAAACTGGAACTGGTGCGGACACGGTTTACTTCTGGGTTCAGATATAAGCCAGGGAAAACATTTCAGAACAGAGAAGAGTGTCTGCGTCGCTTTGGAAAGAGGAGCGTGAAGCGGTTGAGAATTACCTGAAGTTTCTCTCTGAAGGATTGGATGAGTCCAATTTAGAAACCGCAGGCTTGCTGCCGGAAAGAGAGACTACCGATTTATCCGTATCTACAAAAAAGTGCGGTCAAAGTCAGATGAATTAGTCCGTCCCTCCGAGATTGGAAAGTAATTCGTCCGTCCCCTTCCTGATCCTAAGACCCCGCCCGCGCAGAAATTGGGGGACGGACTAATCATTATGGTTTTTCTCGCTTTTTGCGGGGACGGACTAACTGTTTCCGTTTCGCAAAACAGGAAAATTT
>JBKGXV010000097.1:0-11023 GCA_046546375.1 Chitinispirillaceae bacterium
GCTAGAAAATGTAGCTGAAGTATCCAAAAAAACGCCTCATTCACCCAAATTAGCTGAAAAAAAGTGCTTTCTGCCCATTTGGCAAATCGTTTGCTGAATATGCCGCTTATCAAACCTCCATCAAGGAGAAAATATGCCCAGAATGCACCGCATCCAATCTCCCGGATCTCTCGCCCACATCATGGCCCACTGCATAGAAGGAAAAAACCTTTTCGTTGACGATGAAGACAGGAATGAGTTCCTTTCCCGACTGGGTCATTATTTGGCTCTTACCGGGTACAAATGCCTTGCATGGTCTCTGATGGACACTCATTTTCATCTTCTGGTACGGACCAATCATCTCCCCATGGCGGAATTGATGCAGCCGCTCAACAGTGGGTATGCCCGATACTACAATAAGAGACACGAAAGAAGAGGCTACCTTTTCCAGGACAGATTCAAATCCGTTCTCTGTCAGGATCAGAACTATGCAGCCCAGCTTATCAAGTACATACACCTCAATCCCCTGCGGGCACGCATGGTGAAGAGTCTCAAACAACTCGAAAACTGGAATTGGTGCGGACACGGCTTTCTGATGGGGTCAGAAAAATCCAAAGGACAATCATTTCAGAATAAAGAAGAGTGTCTGCGTCGTTTCGGAAAAGAGGAGAGGGAAGCTGTTGAAAATTATCTTAAGTTTCTGTCAGAGGGACTGGATGAATCCAATATGGAATCTGCGGGTCTGCTGCCGGAAAGAGAGAGTGCTGAAATAGAAGGGTCCTGCAGGGGGTGGCCGGCGGTTATGGGAGATCCCGAATTCGTGAGAAACGCCATGGAGCAGCATAAAATCGGGATGCGAAGACTGCATCGGAAAGCTGATTATGATTACGTACTGAGGAAAATTGCCGATGAGATTTGTGAAAAATATCAGATCACGCGGGATGATCTGCTTCAAAGGGGCAGAAAGAATGATCGTTCCGATGCACGGGCGGAATTCTGCTATCAGGCTCGCATAAAAGAGTTTCTTCCCGCAACGGTGATAGCCGAGTTCCTCAGGATTTCTGTTTCACCAATTGCTGCTTTAGTAAAAAACGGAATTCAGCTAAAAGCAGCGGCTGAAATCACTTAGGATCTCTTCACAGGTTTTGAATTCAGCAATAACAGCCAAACAACTTGGTTTCTGGAATTTCATATGTATTTTCCTGAAACCCCTCATCTAAATACCCCATGTGATCACGCTTTATCTGATTTCGGTCTAAATTCAACTGTTTATCAATTCACTTTGAAATGATTAAGATGAATAACTACTGTTGATAGTTCCAGTTTTGTTTGAAACGCGGATTTTTGGTTCTAGTTATTCAGGTTAGTCCGTCCCCCAAGTCAGTCCCTGAAGAAAACAAGCTGCACATCATCAGCGCGGGATATGCCGGACAGAAGCGTGCGCAGTTTCTCGCTCTCGGAGGGCGGAATCTGATCCCTGAAATTAAAAACTGCTCTCCTTCTGTATTCGATCACATTTTCCTTCAGGGCGAAATCCAGAACATACTCTCCCCAGCTGCCGGATTTCTCCACCTTTTCAGGCATGTTCACCAGCCGCCACCCCTCTGGAATTTCAAGCGTTCCCTCCTGAATGTATGTGCCCACTCCAAACCAGGACCGCAGCATATCGATATCCCGCTTTCTCTCCTTTTCGCCGGGGTAGTCATCAGAGCCGATCTGATCCATAAGATCCAGATTGAAAATCACTGTTTCATTTCCGCTGAATTTGGCGGCATTCCTGGCAGTGAAGTGATAGTCCGTAAAAACTCCGCCTCCCAGACTGTCAAGACCCGCTATTTCAAGGCTGTCCAGTGCAACCTGAGTGTAATCGCCGGAAAGCACCTTTTCAAGCCCCTTTCTCTGCTCCTGGGCGGACAGAGGCTTGATTCTTGCTCTGTAGCCACCGGCATGCACCCCAAAACGGGTGGTTTTTATGCGCCGGAAAAGAGTTCCGCTTGTATCCAGTCTGGAAGTGACCACACGTTCAATTTTTCTGCTATCGGCCGAATCCACCGGCAGATGCACCAGAGAATCGTTGCCTTTACTGATAACCAGCGCAAGCGCCCCCTGATCCATACGGGGAAGACATCCCAGTGCAATATTTTTATCAGTCAAATCCACATACTCTCTTTTCCCGTCTATGACATAAGAGAGTACGCAGTGATTGAAATTGGGGCCGATATAGGAGGGATATGTACTGTTCTGATCCCAGGTGCTGACCAGCACCAGATCACTTTGAATCCCGGCGATGTCAAGCATGCTCTTTCCAAGAGACGACATGTCCTTACAATCCCCTATCCTGGTGCTGAGCACCTCGCGGGCCGGCTGAGGAATCCAGCCGGACTGTCTGAAAGGAACAAAACTGTACATCACATTGCCGGTGATATATCCGTGTATTCTCCGCACCTTTTCTCTGGGATTCTCCACTCCTTCGGTCAGTGAATCCACCAGAGCCCTCATTTCATATGTCTGCTCCATTTTATTTTCAGTGATACCGAGATACCAATCGACGATAGACGACCAGTCCGGAAAGGATGAATAGAAAACCTTGTCCTCGTTTTCCGAATCCACAGGAGAATACTGCTCTCTTGACGGATTCTTATAGGGCCCGCGGGTAAACTGAACTATTCCGAAATCCTGAACTGTGTCCTTCTGCATTTCTATTGATTTGCCCTGAACAGTATAGGGTACCGTATCGTTTGGCGGGGCCACAAGTCTCATTTTTGTTTCATAAGCAGGAAAGGGCAGACTGAATTCATGTTCCCCCCAGACCTGCTTGGCCATGTCCTGCTGATAATGATTCTTCAATGTCCATTCAAGAACAATGCAGTCGCCCGGAAGGAGGGTTTTGAAAACAGCTAGATTTTTGGAAATGTCAGCCGGTGTCTCCTTTCCGTCAGCACTTCTGGTGAATGCTTTCGTGATGTTGAGAATCTGATAGTGGCCATTGTAGGCGATTCTGTACTCTTTCCAGATATCGACCGCATTCTGAGTCGGCAGATGAACCATCAGAAAATAGCGTTCCCGGGAACAGCGGCTGGGATACAGGAAAACATCTTTCACATAAGAGAGAATGGAACCGTCATCACTGTCCAGATCCTCCCAGCTCTTTGCTCTTTTGGCCAGATCAGCCGGATCAGGTGTTGACACAAGAGTCTGCAGTTCCTGTTTGCCTTCAAGCTGCATCAGCTGACTCCAGGCATCAAAGCTGTTATAGGCATAGCTGATCGATTTCCGGAGAGCTTTTTTTGCTTCCTTTTTCTTTCCCAATGCACTGTATATGGATCCTTTGAGGGTCAGAATGGAAGCTGCGGAGGGCATCAGCTTCTGTGCCTCTTCAACATATTCGCCGGCATCTTGGAAATTGCGGTTCTGAAGCGAGAGCCTGGCAAGAGAATAGTATACCCCCGGTTCGTTGGGAGAATACTTCAGACCTTCCAGCAAGGTTTTCACCGCCTTGTCTTTCTGCCCCGAACTCAAGTGCATCTGAGCAAGACTGGAATACATTTCCATGGACGTCTGTTTATATTTGAGAAATTTCTTCAAAAGGGATCTGGCTTTTCTCACGTTTCCCTGGTTTGAATAGAAACCGGCGAGCAGATTCACGATCACATCGGACTGGAGGTGATTATCCTCGAAATAGTCCAGCATTCCGATCACTTCCGATTTGTTTTCCGTTTTCACATAATGACCGAAAAACAGTAGTTGTGCGGAAAGAGAATTTCGGAAACGGCGGGGAGAATTATCGATGAATTTCTTTATTTCGGAAAAGCCTGCACTATTACCGAGTACCTGCAGTTCATTGAGCCATGCGCTGAAATTGTATTCGCAGAGTTTATACGCTGACCTGATGGAAGTCTGTGCATCTGTGATTCTTCTGCTTCTGACAAGCGATTCGCTCAACAGACTGTGCCAGATCGAACTCTGGGGGTACATTCCGATGTATTCCCGCACTAACGTCTGTCCCTTATCGGTCATTTCGGATATATTGTAGAATTTGGCAAGAAGCAGTGCAGCCTCGATATCATTTTTGTTTTTATCAATACGGGACCGGAGATGCTTTTCGATTCTATCCACCACTGGAGAATTGGTGAGGTTTTCGAATTCAGAGGCGTACTTTTTGAATTCTCCGGGTTTGTCGCAATAGGTAACTGCAGGTAATCCTCTGCCCGTTTCGTCAAAGAAGCGTATGTTGAAATTCGAATTCTTATCTTCATGACAGAGCTTTATCAGAAGTTTGTTGTTTCCTTTACGGAGTTTCACTTTCTGCATGAACATATCCATTCCGGTGTTTCTGAATACCGAATCCGCCAGTACGATATTGTCATTCAGAAAAATTTTGAACGCGCCGGACGCTCCGAATCCGAGATTTACGGTCTGATTCTTCTCACTTTTAACATTCGAATAGTAGTAAAGCACAGAATTAGAGGACGCATAATTACTCTCTGTAAAAACCCAACCCCTTGCGGCTCTGTTTTCAAAAGAGAACCAGGATGCCTCAGCTCCGTTTTTCCCTGAA
This sequence comes from Chitinispirillaceae bacterium, assembly GCA_046546375.1. Classification (GTDB taxonomy): domain Bacteria; phylum Fibrobacterota; class Chitinivibrionia; order Chitinivibrionales; family Chitinispirillaceae; genus JAEZKC01. The sequence goes on from JBKGXV010000097.1 coordinate 4,538, forward strand.
TAGGTTTTGCTGAAATCGATCTCTTTTTCCGGAGGGTACACCTTTCTGTATCCTGAACCCGATATGTTTTCAAAGGGGCCGATCATCCTGAAGGTCCGCACTATGCCCAATGGCTCCATAAGTTTTTCAGCCTTGGACAGTTTTCCGTCATTGAGATATCTTGATGCCAGATCTTCTGTAGGATTTGCGACATAAATGGATTTCTGTCTGCTGAGCTTTCTGAGAACTTTGTAGCCTTCCTTGACATAATGTCCGGAATGAGTTCTTGCGAAAGGTATCATACACTCTGCAGCGGCACTGAGACAGATGTCATCTTCGTCTTCCAGATACGCCTTGAACAGCATTTTCATGCAGGAATCGCTCTGACCGAGAAATTCACATGCAAAAGCCATCCCGCGATAGGCTTCACCCGCAATATCGGGATCATCGTTTCTGATATTTTCGGAAAAAATCTCCTTTGCATCCAGTGGTTTGTTCTTCACCAATTCCATCCAACCGTCATGGTTTGACGGCGCATTCAGAGCAGAACTGAAAATACCGGAAAACAGAATAAATACAACAGCGCAAACATCCATGGTTCTTCTGTTCATCACACAATTCCTTTATTCCTGCAGACTAAGTGGCGGTATGACTGATTCATGAACTGAGCGGGTTTCACGGAAGGAAAAATCAGGGATAGGAGAGTCTTTCAACCTGATGGTTCCGCATTCACGACCCAGCAATCCATTAAGATAATTGCAAACTGCCGATTATAGCAAGTATTCAGAATCAAGAGAGGAGAAATCAACAGACATTGGATTGAATATGAGCGGGAAACCGAAAGGCTGAAAAACGAATCGATGTCGATCAGATATTCAGTTATTGATTATGTGGAAAAGATGTTCAAGAGCAGCCGTCACACTCTGCCGGCGCACCTGCTCTCTGGAGCCGCTGAAAACGAATCGGCGGCTGATGGTTTCGTTATTGTAATAAGCACCTGTATATACCAGCCCCACTGGTTTCTCAGGCGAACCGCCGCCGGGACCCGCAACGCCCGAAACACTAACCGAGCAATCACAACCCAGAAGCTTCGCAACCCCCGAGGCCATCTGTTTTACCACCTGAGAACTGACAGCCCCGTAAGCATCCAGATCCTTCTGGGAGACACCCAAAACATCGCGTTTCACACGGTTCTCGTATGCAATGACTCCCCCGCTGAAATATGCTGATGATCCTTCAACGGATGTCACTTCAGCGCCTATCAGCCCTCCGGTACAGGATTCCGCAACTGCCATTGAGATTTCCTTCTCAGCAAGCAGTCTTCCCAGACGTTTCTGTATTTTCATATCTCTCTCTGCTGTTTAGCTATCCAGGCCAAACCCAGATACACCCCGGGAACGGAAAAGAGCAGCAGGAAATTACTCTGCTGGCTGAACCAGTACTTCAGGCCATTGAACAATACCCTGGAAAGAAAACCGACCCCCACAGTACAGAGAAGGATATAGCAGCAGTAGCGGATGAACCAGTTGAACTTGAGTGTCAGTTTTTTGACAAATGAGGTCAGACGGGGCCCGGAGATCATAATGGTCACAGCCGTCACCCCGAAACAGATTTCATTTATATGGCTGCGGATATAATCAGCAAAGGAATCAAGCACACCGTTCATTACAGATAAGCCCTCAACCAGTGATAAGCCGCCATTAAAGCGATAAGTGAAATATTGGCCATCACGCCGGCAGCCACATCATCCATTGTAACACCGACTCCGCCTTCAGCTTCCTCCATATGGTACACCGGATAGGGTTTGACTATGTCGAAGAACCTGAAAAGCACAAATCCCAGAAGAAGGGTTCTGATTGTGATCGGTACCATGAAGAAAGTTATCAGCTGTCCCACGACTTCATCGAAAATGACTTGCGGCGGATCATCAAGGCCGAACACATCCTTGGCTTTATGGGTCAGAAACATGCATAAGGCGATAAGCCCGAGCGTGACAAGCCAGAACTGCATCAGATTGTCCGGCCCCAGCATGAAAGAAAGGTTTTCTCTGGCGAACCAGAGGATGGCGATGGTTATGGCCGCACCGACAGTTCCGGGTCCGAAAGGAAAGTAGCCCAGAAAAAGACAAGTGGCACCCGCTTTACGGGCCCAATGAAGGAGGAAACTTGTCATCACTCTTCTCCGTAATAGATATCTGTTCGTTCGTTAAGTGCTTGTGTCAAAGTGAGCTGATCAACATACTCCAGATCCAGTCCGGCCGGCAGCCCCCGTGCAAAGCGGGTCACCTTCACGTTGCTGTTTTTAAACAGCCTCGCAAGGTACAGCGCGGTAGTCTCGGCATCAGAACAGCCCCCCAGACCGATAATAAGCTCCCTTGGCTCACCTGTGGATATTCTGTCCCTGAGCTCCCCGATGCGCAGTTTGTCGGCGGTTATGCCGTTAAGGGGTGACAACACTCCCCCCAGAACATGATAAAGCCCCCGATACCGTCCCGATTTTTCTATGGTGAAAACATCGGAAGGTTTCTCCACCACACATACCAGAGTTGTATCGCGGGATGGCGAGGAGCACACGGAGCAGAGTTCTTTTTCACTGTAGTTGAAACAAACAGAACAGCGTACCACCTTACTCCGTGCCGAAATGATGGCATCCGCCAGATGCCGGACTTCCGACTCCGGACGTTCCAGAAGATGAAGCGCCAGCCTCCAGGCGCTTTTGCGTCCGATGGTGGGAAGGCGGCCGAGCGCCTCAACCAGTTCCTCGATACTCTCAAGCATTTATTAAAGCCCCGGCATCCCCATTCCGCCGGAAATCGACCCGAACGTCGAATCAGAGGCTTCCTTCACCTGTTCCGCCGCTGCTTTATGTGCAGCCATGAGCAGATCCTCAAGCATCTCCACGTCATCAGGATCAACAACTTCGGGATTGATTTTGAGTGTTACCAGCTCGTTTTTCCCATTGAGCACCACTTTAACCATTCCTCCTCCGGCCACTCCCTCAAACTCCTTTTTCTGGAGTTCCTCCTGAGCCTTCATAACCTGAGACTGCATCTTCTGTGCCTGCTTGAGCAGCTTGTTCATGTTCTTCATCTCTCATCTCCTAACCTAATAATTCACCATCAAACACATCCATAAGGGTCTGGATGATAGGTTCGTTTTCTATTTCTTCATTAATATTGGTTTTTGTTGCAGAAGGTTTAATATAATTCTGCACAGGCTTTTCGTCTTCCTTCTTCTTTTCCAGAGTTATCCTCAACTCGACTTCTGCCCCACAGAACTTATGCAGCCTTTCAGTGATTTCGTCGCGATTGTTCTTTTTAGTAATCTCTTTATAGGGAAAACCGCCATTTGAGGGGAAACGGATGTCCACAACGCTAGATGAGCAGGAAACCAGCTCCGCAATGGAGAGAAATGAACCCAGATTGGGACGGTCCCGGGTGACTTTTTCCAGAAATGCGGGCCAGTACTTCACCAGGCTCTCAGCTGGAACAACGCTGGGAGTATCCTCGAAACTCTCACCTTCGGCAAACTCCTCATAAAGTTCTTCAGGACACTCTTCAAGCCGATTTTCCTCACCTTGTGAGACCGGCTGAGCTTTTGAAGCCCGGGAGGGTGAAATATCTGGGGAAGAGGCTGTCAGTTCAGTTTTTTTTTTACGTCTGTCTGAGCAGACAGAAGAGAGGCGGTATTCTGAACAGCATCGCTGTCCTGCCCGTCGGATACAGTTTTGAGCAACTGCTCGATGTTCACGGAGCTGTCAAGATACACCAGCTTGAGTATCATTACTTCCACCAGAAAACGGGGAAATGCACTCCATTTCAATTCAAATTCAGCCCTTTTGATGATTTCTGCCATGCGCAGAAGATCGGTCTCCGCAAACGACTTCGATTCCTCCACATAGGCTTTCACCACCTCCGCTTCGAAATCAAGACCTCGCGTTTCAAGACTTCCCGGGATGCGGGCAAAAAGCAGATTTCTGATATGTTCCTGAAATCCCTGAATGAACTCGTGGAGATCATATCCCTTATAAAGCGCATCCTGCACGGCAGCGAGAGCCGGAAGCGGCTCTTTTTTGCTGATGTCCTCCATTATCTTCCGATACGTTTCAGTTCCCACAAGCCCCAGAACCGAACGGACCTCATTTTCCGTAAGTGATTCACGACAGAAGGAATACACCTGATCAAGAAGACTTAAAGAGTCGCGCATGCTGCCTTCCGCTTTGCGTGCAACAAGCATGAGAGCACTTTTCTCGAAAGGGATTTCCTCTGCGGTACATATGTCGGCCAGCCGTTGTGCTATCTGTTCTGCACCTATGCGTCTGAAATCATACCGCTGACAACGGGAGTGAATAGTTGCCGGAATCTTGTGCGGTTCGGTTGTGGCGAAGATGAAAATCACATTCTGAGGTGGTTCCTCAAGGGTTTTCAATAACGCATTGAACGCCGACTTGGAAAGCATGTGCACTTCATCTATCACAAAGATGCGGTATTTTCCGCTCATGGAGGAATACCCGATATTATCGCGCAGTTCCCTTATATCATCTACGGAATTGTTGGAGGCCCCATCAATTTCAAGCACATCGAAACTTGATCCGCTGATGATGTTTTTACAGGTGGTGCATTCGCCGCAGGGGGTGATTGTGGGGCCTTTTTCACAATTGAGGGCTCTTGCCAGAATCCGCGCACAGGTAGTCTTTCCCACTCCGCGGGTACCGGTAAAGATATAGGCATGGGCGACCCGGTCCTTTTCGATGGCTTTTTTCAGAGTATTGACAATGTGCTCCTGTCCGACCACATCATCGAAGTTCAGAGGGCGCCATTTACGTGCAAAAACTAGATATGCCATACTTCATTCAGAGGGAAAGAGGAAAGAGGGGCCAAGTTTACCTGCGGCACACCTAGAATCCGCTTACCGTTGCTCCCTTCCGGGCCTGGCGGGGTTCACAGCCTTGGGTTGCGCAGGGCCTGGCCCCCCAAAATCAAGTATTTTCAAGACTTACGATTGAATTTATCGGGAATGCGTAAAAAAAACCGCAAATCACAAATAAATGGCGGAGAGGCAGGGATTTGAACCCTGGGTACGGTTCCCCGCACACACGCTTTCCAGGCGTGCCCCTTAAACCACTCGGGCACCTCTCCGTGAGATTACCATTACCTAAAGAGTTGAAAATATAATAAACGAACAGATGCCCTATAAACTACTATTTCGATTATCTCACCCGATTATTGGGAGACGCCGCATTCCTCCCCGGAGGTGATTCTGAACCGTATTATAATTTCACCTCCGGGGAAACTCTGAAGAAACGGAATCTGCAGGGTTAGCTGAACAGGTCCAGAAAACGGTTCTCAAACCTGCGGAAAAGGCCCCAGCGATCCAGCTCCTCCTTGAGCTCGACTGCTCTGGAACGATCCTGAGCCGCTTCCCTGAAGAGTTTTTCAATATTCATTCTAGCCTCCCGGGGAATATCATCCTCCGGCTGAGAAGGGACATTCCCGATCAGCTCCTCCACATCGACCTCATCCTCCTGTTTCTCATCGGCAAGCATCTGAGGAAAATGCTCCCTGACCCTGCTTTCAATTATTTCAAACTGCTCCTCCATTCTCTTTACCCCCTTTTTCAGCCCTTCAAGATCGATCGAGCAATCCAGCAGCTCTTCAAGGAGATTCAGTACCGGAAGAGAAGCTTTGGGATATGAAGCAGCCCCCGCATAGGCAGGCATAGTGGCCATTATACACGCCGCTTCAATACCGTTCGAGTATGCCATACCGGGCAATACTCCGGCCGGTCCCGGGATTTCACCTGCAGGTAGGGGTTTTACTCCCAGGTGCTGCAGTTTTTCTGAAACATCGGAACTGTTTGCGGCATAATACAACCGGGAGTCGCGGGTATGACTTACCGGCTGCGGTATCGCGGCAAAAGTCAGTATCTGCCTGACCTGATGCTTCCGGGCTACATCAAAGAGCTGCTGCATAAGAAACATACCTTCCCTGCCCTCCACCTGCATGTTGCTTTCATAGATGAGCAGATCGGGGGATTTTTTATAATGAAGTGTACTCACCAAGGGTTCGTGGGGAAGGAATTTTCCATTCTTCACTACCCCGGCGGGTGGAATGACGAAGGGACGCAGATCGACGGAGCCGTAGTGCTGTGCCTCGAGCTGTTTTCGGACATAATCGACAGCAACCATTCCCACATTACCCAAACCCGGCCAGGCGGCGATGAGCACGGGAGAATCTGCGAATCGGATTTCGTTTTGATTTTTAAGAGTTAGTTTGTCTGACATGATTATCACCTCCGGGAGGGGTTACAAGCCATTACCGTGCCAACGGGGCAGGAGGGGGATTCGGATTGATTTGGAGGGGTGAGGGAGAAAAGAAGGGTTTATTTTGGAACGGGGGTGTCGTGAAATGAAACGTGCCCCGGAGGTGAGTTATGGACAGATCACAATTTCATCTCCGGGGAAAAAATCTTCCCCCACCCTCATTCAGTTGTCAGAAGTGCACAGCGG
>JBKGXV010000098.1:0-10938 GCA_046546375.1 Chitinispirillaceae bacterium
AAATAGTCCCGTTCTGAAATTCTTGTGCATCTTGAAACCATTCTGGAAACGGCGGAAGCAGTGATCTTGAGATATGCCGCTATTTCCGTATTGCGGTAATCATAACAGCAAGACCCCGCATACGCGAACAGCTCACGGGCGGTGGATTTCTGATTGACCCGGCCCTGGAGAAACAATTCGTCTGTTTCAGAATATAAAGTGTTCTGCAGGTTTTCGTGAAGCCTCCTTAGTGACGTTTCTGTAATGATATGACGGGCAATGCGGGCTCTTCTGCACCGGTCCATTTGCAGAACCGTTCTGACAAAATCGATGCTTCCGATCACCCATAATTCCGGTCTGAAAAAATTCAGCTTTCCTCTGTTGGCGCTTCTGACTCTCCCGATAATTTCATCATTCTGCCCCTCCGGACCCTTTAATGCCATATAACATCTGTATGCTTCAAGGGGCTCGGGACCGCTGAACTGTTTCAGAAGTGTACTTCTATCCAGAATATCATCATTTCCCCTGATCAAAGCCCGGTGGCCGCTCCATTCATAATGATCCAGTTCTTCCAGAGTGCAGGCACCGCAGCGGACCGGATTCAGATGGACATACCGGATCAGCTTTTTGAGTTCGGTTTCTTGGGATATGATGGATGCATAACGTCTGAAAAAGACGACTCCCTCCCGGCCCTTTTCACGGTTGAACTTTTTGGCATACACGGAGTTGAGCCTCTGCATGAATTTGGAGATGGGCACGTCACTGGATTTCACCACCAGATGATAATGATCATCCATAATCGACCAGCTGCAGCATTTAAACGAGAATTTTTCCAGAGTAACAGCCAGCTCTCTCAGGAAAAACTTCTTCATTTCAGGATTACCGAAAATTTTTTCTCCGGAAACGCCTTTGGAATAGACCTGATAGAAGACACCGGGTACTATAATGCGGGGTTTGGTGCACATGGGATAATCTCCCTTCGGTTCAAGATGAATGTATGATGGGAACGGGAAAAAGGAAAAGCAATATCCGGACCGCCCCGGAGATGAATCAGCGCTGCATCAGAAATTCACCTCCGGGCTAAGAGGGGAAAAAGTTCAGCGATCTTTAGTGATTCGGGAGTTGAAATGAGCGCCCCGGAGGTGACTCAGTTTCGTGTCAGAAATTCACCTCCGGGGAAAAAGGCTTTACCTCCCCCCGCCCATATGCGATTTTTTATTTCTCATCCCAACACCGAATCTGATGCAAATGAAAACCGATTCCGACATCACACAGAACACAATCCTCGACTCCATCGCCGACGGCGTCTTCACCGTGGACCGAAACTGGATCATCACCTCCTTCAACAAAGCCGCCGTGAAAATCACCGGAACCTCCAAACAGGAGGCAATCGGCAGAAAATGCTGGGAAGTGTTTCATGCCGATGTCTGCGAACGGAGCTGTCTTCTCAAAAAAACTCTCAGCACAAACCGCCCCTGCATAAACAAAACCGTCCGCATCGTGAACAGACACGGAGCTGCAGTGCCCATCAGCATCTCCACGGCCATACTCAGGGATTCCAAAGGCAAGGTGATCGGCGGAGTGGAGACCTTCCGTGACCTCAGCGAAATCGAGGAACTGCGCAAAGAGGTTCTGGGAAAATATTCCTTTTCCGATATCATCACCAGGGATCACTCCCTGCTTGATCTTTTCAGCTCTCTTCCGGTGATCGCAAAAAGCGGTTCACCTGTTCTCATACTGGGCGAAAGCGGAACCGGCAAGGAACTGCTCGCAAAAGCCATACACAATCTGAGCAAGAAGTCAACTGACCCGTTCATAGCGGTCAACTGCGGCGCGCTACCCCAAAATCTGCTTGAATCCGAACTTTTCGGATACAGAAAAGGGGCTTTCACCGACGCCAAAACAGATAAACCGGGTCGATTCGAAAGAGCGAAAAACGGAACTCTGTTTCTGGATGAAATAGCTGACCTGCCTCAACCCACCCAGGTGAAACTGCTCAGAGTTCTTCAGGAGAAAGAGTATGAACCACTGGGAGCGACCGAACCGGTGAAATCCCAAGCGCGCGTCATAGCCGCCACCAACCGCGATATCGATCAGATGGTGGAAAAGGGGGAATTCAGACAGGACCTCTATTACCGTATCAATGTAATCCCCCTGACCCTGCCTCCGCTGCGCAAGAGAACGGGCGACATTCCTCTTCTGGTCGAACACTTTCTCGGACACTACAATTCAGTTTACAACAGATCGATTGAATGTGTTTCTCCCGAAGCAATGGGCATTCTGCTAGAACACAGGTACCCGGGGAATATAAGAGAACTGGAAAACATCCTCCAGCACGCCTTTGTGCTCTGTCAGGGACACACCATTGAGCGCAGACACTTACCGGGTTATCTTTTCCAGCCCAAAAACAGAATCAAAGCGCAGCACGAACAAAGCTGGGAGGATTTCGAAAAAAGAAAAATAGAGGAAACCCTCGCCCGCAACAAATACAACCGGACCCAAACAGCCCGGGAGCTGGGAATTCATGTGGCCACTCTCTGGAGAAAAATCAAGAAGTACAGTATCGATACGTAACCGAAGACCGCTCTGCCCCCCCCGTTCCTATCTTCACACCGTTAGAACAGCTTGCGGGCCTAAACTGCAACCTCTCCGATCCGGGAGCACTCCCCATACCGATACTGAATCATACACCCGGGGGAAACTGCTTCAGACCTGCAGCTCTTCCCTCCCGGGCACCGTGAAACTGAATCTCGACCCCTGCCCAGGTTCAGACTGAACCCAGATGCGGCCGCCGTGAGCCTCCACGATGCTTTTGGCTATGGTCAAACCTAGCCCGCTACCCCTGGTTTTCTTTTTGGCCTTTTTGCTTCTGTAGAACTTGTCGAATATCTTCTCCTGCTCCTCCGGACTGACTCCGGGACCGGTATCCTCCACATCCACCTCGATCATACCATCTACCGATCCCACCCGAATTGTGACCATCCCTCCCTCACCCGAATACTGAAGCGCATTGTCCACCAGATTAATAAGCACCTGCTTTATCCGGTTCAGATCCACTTTCCCCAGAAGACTCTTTTCCGGCATGTCCAGCTTCACCTCGGAACCCTCGGGAATTTTGACCACACCCATTATCTCTTCAACTAATGCAGTCATGTCATGATCCGCCAATTTTATCTCCGCAGCACCGGTTTCTATTTTAGTCAGGTCAAGCAGCTCACTGAGAAGCGACCCCAGACGCTTCCCTTCCTGTTCTATAATACCCAGAAACTTCTTCTCTTCCTCCTTGGAAATGTCTATATCGGTAGCCAGAAGAGTCTGGGTCAATCCGATGATACCGGTCAGAGGTGTCCTCAGCTCATGAGATGCAATGGAGACGAACTCGCTTTTGGACTTGTCAAGCTCTTTCAGGCGTTCATTCGCCCTGTCAAGCTCAGCGTTTTTCCTCATCAATTCATCATTTGCCAAAGACAGCTCTTCTGAATGCTTCGTAATCATCTCCTCGGTTCTCCTTCGAGACGTTATATCCCGCCAGGAAACGATCCCGCCTGAAATTTCACCCCGGGAATCAATAATCGGCCCTCCGCTTACGGAAATTATGATCCCCGAACCATCCGGTCTCTTTATCACCCACTCCTCATTGTTTACTTCCTCTCCCTTGAGAACAACCCTTTCCAGCGGCAACTCCTGAGGCTGCGGACGGGTCACGCCGTCTATGTGCCAAAAACCCCACTTCCGGGGACGCTGCTCGTATTGAGCCGTCATCACCTCCTGTGCAGAAAGCCCCATAAGCTCGCATCCGAAACGGCTGACCCGCTTTAACGTCACCGGAGGCCCCTCAGCAATCATGATCCCCTCGGGAAGATAATCCAGTAAAGCCTCAAGAATCCTGCGTCCCTCCTCTGCCTCCCGAGCCCTCTCTTCCGCCCTCTCCCGCTCGGCAGCCAGAGCCTCCTCAGTGCGCTTGCGCTCCAGTGCATTCACAAACATGGATGCCGCAATTCTGAAAAGCTTCAAAATCCCCTCACTCCACTGCCTCGAATCCTTCAAAGACATGAATGTCAAAAACCCAAGCAGTCTTCCACTAGTCACCATGGGAACCACTGTCACCGATCTGAATCCCGCAGACAGGAAAAAATCCCGCTCCGCTTGCGCCTCAGGGGGCAGTTCAGAATCATACTTGAATCTCACCACTTCAAACCTTCTCAAGGAGTCCAAAAGCCACTTGAACCTAGAAGGGTCAAGATGGTCACCTCTGCTTTGAAGAAGCTGCGATTCGGAGCTGTTCCATGAATAGGGTCTTTCAATAAACCTGCCCTGAGAGGCAAAAAGAAATATCTGTACCGCATCCACATCGGCAAAAGTACCCAAAAGCCGCAGCGCATGAGAAACTCCCTTGTCGATCCTGTTGGCCTTGAGATTTATAAAACTGGTGGCAAGAGTGTTGATAAGCTTTTCAAAACGGACCCTGAACGTGAGCTCCGACTGCGAATCGTGAAGCTGAGTCATATCTCTTGCGATCATCAGCACGGAATGGATACGCCCTTCACTATCCTTTTCCGGAACGAATCTGGCCTCGAAATCACGCCATCCCTCTTCGCAGTCCAGCGCGAATTCACATTCCCCTTCCTCTTCGCCCTCGATAACATCGTGAAATACTTTCATTATATTCTTCTGATGCGGATCTTCAAACCAGTCCTCAAACGAATGCTTCTCCTCTCCCACACACTTCATGAATGCAGGATTTGTATACACCGGCACCATCTCCAAGGAAAATCTCACCACCAGATCCGGCGAATGCTCCACCAATGTTCTGAATTCGCCCTCTTTTCTGCGGAGCTGCTTTTCGGCGACTTTAGTGGCGGTAATGTCGTTTCCAATGGAAAGAATCTCCCGAACAACCCCCTCCTTATCAAATTTCACGCGATTGGTGTAGGCCACATACACCTTCTTCCCATCGGATCTGACATTCTCATGTTCCATATTGATGAATTTATCCGGCCGGGATATCATCTGACTAATCATGAAGTCGATTTCAGTCCGACTTTCCAGTTCATCGGCAAAAAGAATGGAAATGTTCTGTCCCAGAAGCTGTTGGGAAGAATAACCGAAAAAATCGAGTGCGAAAGCATTGGCAAAAATGATCTCACCCTCTCTGTTCCAGCACAGAATCACACTGTTTGCACTCTCAACCAACTCCCGATAGTGCCGCTCCCTTCCTTCAATCTCTTTTTCATTAATGCTCCTGGCCTCAATCTCTTTCTTCAGAGCCGCATTTTCCCTGACCAACTCCTCTGTCCGCTCCTCAACTCTTCGCCCGATCTCCGCCTCGATCCGGTTTTCCTCCCTCTTTTCCTTTTTCCTTTCCACAGCCCGCCGGACAGCAGGACCCAGACGCATAAGGTGATCCTTGAGCACATAATCAAAAACCCCCGCCCTCAGAGAATCCGCAGCGATCAGTTCATCCAACAAATCCGCCACAACTACTACCGGAACAGAAACATCTCTTTCCTGCACCATCCTCAACACCCTGAGCCCGTCGGTGCCATCCACATGAAAATCAGTAAGCACAAGATCGGGAATAAAGCGCCTGAATTCATTGAGAAACTGGTCGGACTCCTGCACCACTTTCGACTCGCAGGGAATACCCGTACGCCCCAGCTCTCCCAGTATCTGCTCCGCTTCTGTCTCGTTTTTCTCAAAAACGAGAATCCTGACTCTCTCTGCCATCTGAACACCCATTTCCCTCTGACGGTGAAGCGATTCACGTACAATCTGTTGTAACAGCTGCAATTCTCCTGCCAGTGAAAGAGAGCTGAGAGGGACTTGAAGTAGGGGTGAAAAACTTATTGAAACGATTCAGCAGGAAAAAAGTACGGGGCCAGCTCCCCGTCCATATCCGTTTTATATGTGTATAGCCCAACCCTCGGCGGCGCGGGCCGCCTCCATAACCAGCTCCGAAAGCGTGGGATGCGCATGCACCATAGTGGCCAGATCCTCGGGAAGAAGCTCCGATGTGCGCGCCAGCAGAAACTCGTGAATCAGCTCCGTCGCCTCGGCTCCCACCAGATGAACCCCTATGATCTCCTTTGTATCAGGATCAACCAGGACTTTGGCCATGCCCTCCGATTCCTCAATGGCAACAGCCTTGCCCACACCCCGGTAAGGGAATGTGGCCTTTTTGAATGACACACCTTTCTGCAAAGCCTGCTCTTCGGTAAGCCCGAACGAAGCTAGCTGAGGTTCGCAGTAAACCGCTCCCGGAAAAGACATCGAATCCAAACGAGCCATCCGGGGCTTATGACCCGCAATGTGCTCCACTGCAATCTCCCCCTCCTTCGATGCCACATGAGCCAGAAGAGGGGTTGCCACTATATCACCAATAGCATACACCGATTTCACCTCTGTCTGGCCGTAATCACCCACGGAAACGAAACCCTTGACCGTGGAAATACCCAGCTTCTCAAGCCCAATATCCTCCGTGTTGGGCACCCTTCCCGTAACCACCAGGATTTTGTCCACAGTCACGCTGCTTTTTTCTCCGGACGCACTCTCAAGCTCCACCTCCACCTCTGAACCGTTCTTTTCATAAGACAGAGCCCTGGTGGATGTCTGTATCCTGATTCCTCTCTTCAGAAAAGACCGCCTCAGAACCGAAGTCACCTCAGCATCCTCATTAGGCAGAATGCGGTCCACCATCTCCACCAGATGAACCTCCGATCCGAACCCGTTCATGATATGGGCGAACTCGGCCCCGATAGCACCTGCTCCCAGAATCAGCACTCTGGGAGGAACTTTCTTAAGCATCAGTGCCCCGTCGGAAGAAAGAACCGTCTCCTCATCGAAGTCGAATCCGGGAATGGACCTGGATCTCGACCCGGTTGCCAGTATTATGGATCCCGCAGTAACCTTCCGTTCCCCATCCACGGTAACTTCATGTTCGGAACTCAGTCTGGCTGTACCGGCAATAAGATCAATCTTGTTTTTCTTTAAAAGATAGGCAACACCCCTGGACAGCGTATCAGCTGCCTTTCTGGAAGCTTTATACACCTGCTCGTAATCAAATCCCGAATCATCGATCTTCAAACCCATTTTTTCAAGCTTTGATCGACTGCGATACGTTTCCGCCTGACTTATAAGTGCCTTGGAAGGAATACACCCGATATTCAGACATACTCCCCCGATTTTGCCCTGTTCTATAACAGCTACTCTGAGCTTGAGCTGCGATGCCCGGATCGCAGCCACATATCCCCCCGGTCCGGAACCTATTATCACCACATCATATTCGTAGCCTTGAGACATTTTTGCTCCAGTTTGAATGTTAATCGGTTTTTTCAGCAGACCTTTAAATTAAATCCGATCACCCCAAGGTTCAAAACCTGATATTTTGTGATGAGAAAAGCTCAACGACACCAGACTCAAAAACATAATGGAGACGCACGGCTGCAACACACTGATATTCGAGAACTCAGGCGGCATATACTCCGAAAACGCTTCGCGGCTCCAAAGAGTCCGGACATTTATGCAACTGAACAGAAATCAGTGAATTAGGCATTAACTTTCTTCTCTGACTCGCCGAGCGCAAACGGTTTCAGTACATGACAGTCACCGGGTTTTCGAAGATTCCTTTCAGATCCCTGGCGAATTGTGCCGCAGCTGCCCCGTCAATCACTCTATGATCACACGAAAGGGTTACATTCATACTGGACTGAACATCAATATTCCCTTCGTAATCCACCACCGGTTCCCTGAAAACCTCCCCCACCGCCATAATAGCCGATGCAGGCGGGTTGATAATTGCGGTGAACTGACGAACTCCCCAGGCACCCAGGTTACTTATGGTGAAGGTGGCGTTCGAATACTCCTCAATAGTCAGTCTCCCCTCTCTGGCCTTCTTCACCAGCGAACGAAGCTCCTTGTCGACCTGGAGAATTCCTTTGGAACCGCAGTCCCTCACCACAGGAGTCACCAGCCCCTCATCCAAAGCAACAGCCAGCCCCATATCTATTCTTCCAAACCTCTTTATGGAATCACCCTGCCAGGAAGCATTGATCTGCGGATGCCTCTTCAACGCTTCAGAGGCGAATTTCATCAGAAATGAATTCAGAGACACCTTTTTTTCCTGATACTTGTTCAACTCCCTGCGCGCCGCCAGCAACGTATCCGCCTTCACCGAAACAGTCAGATAAAAATGAGGTGCCGAATATTTGGAATCGGAAAGACGTTGAGCAATCACTCTTCTGCGCTCCGTCAGAGGAACAATTTCCTCCCCCAATTCCGGAACCGCCCGGGCCTCCACCTTTTGCTTGCGACTGATATGCCTCTCCACATCCTCTCTGACAATTCTTCCCCGAGGCCCGCTCCCCTCCACGGTGCGGATATCCATCCCCTGTTTTTTAGCAATCTCCCTGGCCAGAGGTGATGCCTTTACCCCTTCCGGTGGCTTGCCCTCCCCGACAGCCTCGGCCTTTTGTTCTTCACCCGGAACCTTCTGCTCCTTAGCCCTCACCGGAGACTCCTTCTCCCGAACCTTCAAAGCCTCCTTCTTTTCGGCCGCGATCGGCTCCCCGGTACCCGGCTCCTCGATCAAACCGGAAAAATCCTCTCCCGGCTGGCCTGCTATACCTATCGTCTCCCCGACCTTTACCCTAGCCCCTTCCTTGGCCACGATCTTGAGCAAAGTCCCCTCATTGACAGATTCGTAATCCATTGTGGCTTTGTCGGTTTCCACCTCACAGAGAACGTCACCGCTGGATACTGTATCCCCCTCCTTTTTCACCCACTTGGCGATTGTGCCCACCTCCATGGTAGGTGAAAGCGCAAGCATCACAATTTTCTCTGCCATAAGGACTCCTATTCTCTGTAAGTCACTCTTCGAACTGCTTTTACGATCTTTCTCACGGAAGGCTGAGCTGCCAGTTCCAAGCTGTGATTGTAGGGCATGGGAACATCCTCCGAACTCACCAGCTCGACCGGTGCATCAAGATAATCGAAACAATTTCGGGATACCAGATACCCCACATGACTCCCCACACTGGCGAAAGGCCATGCCTCATCCACCACCACACAACGGTTTGTTTTCCGCACTGATGTATACAAAGCCTCCTCATCAAGAGGCCTAAGAGTGCGCAGATCAACAACTTCCGCCTCGATTCCTTCTTCAGCCAGTTCCTGAGCAGCATCCATCACCACACGCAACGGCTTGGAGAAAGCAACAAGAGTGACATCACTACCCGGCTTTTTGATATCAGCGGAACCGAAGGGTATTACATACTCCTCCTCAGGCACTTCCCCCTTCCAGGCATACATCAGCTCCCCTTCCATGAACACCACCGGATTGTCATCCCTGATGGCAGCCTTGAGCATCCCCTTGACATCAGCGGGTGTACCAGGAGCCATCACCTTCAACCCCGGACAGTGACAGTAAATGGACTGAAGTGCCTGGGAGTGCTGGGATGCCAAAAATTCAGCAGGCCCGTTGGGTCCCCTGAACACCATGGGAATCTTGAACTGTCCCCCCGACATGTAACGCATCTTGGAAGCATTGTTGTACACCTGGTCCAGCGCCTGAAGAGAGAAGTTGAATGTCATCCATTCCACTACGGGACGAAGCCCTCCCATGGCCGCCCCTATCCCTATGCCGGTAAATCCCTCTTCGGATATCGGAGTATCGATTACTCTGTGAGATCCGTATTTCTCCACAAGTCCCTGACTTACCTTGTAGGCACCGTGGTACTGAGCGACTTCCTCCCCCAGAAGAATCACATCCTTGTCCCGTTCCATCTCCTCGTCGATGGCCTGCCTCAGAGCTTCCCTGAAAGTGATAATCGCCATAAAATCCCCGTCTCCCAGTCTCCCCGTCTCCCTGTCTCCCTGTCTCCCTGTCTCCCTGTCTCCCTGTCTCCCCGTCTCCCCGTCTCCCAGTCTCCCAGTCTCCCCGTCTCCCAGTCTCCTCCCTCAGGGAGCCAGCACATCCTCGTAAAGCGACTCCAGAGGAGGTTCGCTGCTGCTTTGGGCAAATTCCACAGCCTTCTGCACCTCTTTTTTCAGATCACCATCCAACTCCAGAAACTCCTCTTCCGATATCTGCCCGTCCCTGACCATCCTGGCCTTCAGAAGAAGCACCGGATCCTGCTCCCTGTAGGCATCCAACTCCTTGCGGGTGCGGTATTTAGCGGGATCACTCATGGAGTGTCCCTTGTAACGGTAGGTCTTGAGCTCAAGAAACGCGGGAGTACTCCCGCTTCGAACTTTCTCCGCCATTTCATTCACTGTATCGTACACCTCGAGCACATCCATTCCGTTGGCACTGCGCCCCTCTATGCCATACGAGTTTCCCATTACAGAAAAATCGGCCACCGAGCTCACTCTCCTGAAATCGGTTCCCATGCCGTACTGATTGTTTTCGCAGATGAAAAACACAGGCAGTCTCCAGATTTTGGCCATATTCACCGTCTCGTGAAAAGAACCCTGATGAATGGCTCCGTCACCGAAAAAACAGAGCACCACTCCCTTCTCCTCGCGGTATTTCACCGCCATAGCCACACCGGCGGAAAGCGGAATGTGCGCTCCCACAATACCGTTTCCCCCGTAAAAATGCCTGTCCCTGTCGAAAAAGTGCATGGAGCCGCCTTTTCCCCTGGAACAGCCGGTCTCCTTGCCATAAAGCTCGGCCATCAGAACACGGGGATCCATTCCGCAGGCAAGGGCCATACCGTGATCCCTGTAGGCATCCAGCACGTAGTCCTTTGAGAGATCCAGCACCGACACCGAACCCGCCGCTGCCGCCTCCTGCCCGATATAGAGATGGCAGAAACCGCCGATCTTCTGCAGCCCGTACATCTGGGCAGCTTTCTCCTCGAAGCGCCGTATCAGAAGCATCTGCCGCAAAAGCCGCAGAAGAAAACTTTTGTCATAGGTTTTTACCTGGCGTTTTTGCATTTGGTCCCCCACCCCTCAATA
>JBKGXV010000099.1:0-10729 GCA_046546375.1 Chitinispirillaceae bacterium
CTCTAAACAAAGCATTCTTTCTCTCTTTTCTATCCCGCTATTTCAGGCTGCAGGGTATCTCTGTTTGAAGAAAACGTTTCATCAGGACCAGTATCATCTGCTGGTGAAGGCGGGTGATGTGTGTATCTCCTGGCTTATGCGCTCCGTAAATTCCGCATACGCCAAACATTTCAACAAGCATTGCAGGCGCCATGGTGAAGTCTTTCCCGAAAGATATACTTCTGTGATCATCGATGGACAATACGGTCTGGAGGAAGCAACCGGTTCTGAAGATCTCTGTCTGGAAAAGAAGGTGCAAAACACCTCCGGGAGCCGATCCCCCCTATTCAGTTCCCATCCGAAAAATCATAAACTATTTTGATTCTAAACCCTTTCCGTCAACTCAAACCAGCGAAATCCGTTATGAGCGACATCAAAAAACATATAGAACAACTCAGAGGTCTTATCCGCAAGTACGACGCCGCCTACTACGGCAGAAACGAATCCCTCGTTTCGGACAAGGAGTATGACGACCTCTACAGAGAACTTGTGGAACTGGAGAAAAAACATCCCCAGTTCGACACACCCGATTCCCCCACCCACAGGGTGGGAAGTGATCTCACCAAAGTCTTTGGTAAAGTTGAGCACAAAACCCCCATGATGAGCATCGACAACACCTACTCCGAAGAAGAGGTGCGGGAGTGGGTCGTGCGCATGCAGAGATCTCTTCCGGGGCAGAAACTTGAGTTCGTGGGGGAGCTTAAGGTTGATGGGGTGGCGTGTTCTCTTGTGTATGAAAACGGTCATCTGGTAAGAGGGGTGACCAGAGGTAACGGGGTGGTAGGTGATGATGTAACTCCCAATATCAGAACTATCCGTTCGATCCCTCTGGTTCTGGATCATGACGCATCCTTCGAGGTGCGCGGTGAAATATATATGACTTTTGAAAATTTCACCCGTCTGAACCAGGCGATTGTGGAAAGCGGGCAGAAGCCCATGCAGAATCCCCGCAACACCACTGCAGGCACTTTGAAACTGCAGGATTCAGGGGAGGTGGCCAGAAGAAATCTCAGTTTTATGGCACACTTTCTTTTATCGGAGATTTATTCCAGCAACCACCATGAGAACCTGAATCTCCTCAGGAAAATGGGTTTTCCGGTGATTGTTCATTCCCCTGTGCTTCATTCACCCAAAGAGGTGATCAGCTATTGCGAAGAGTGGGAGAGCAAGCGACATGATCTGTCGTTTCCGGTTGACGGCATAGTGGTCAAGGTGGATTCTTTTGCTCAGCAGAGGGCGCTGGGAGCTACTGCCAAAGCGCCTCGTTGGGTGATAGCGTATAAGTATCAGCCCGAGCAGGCGGTTACCGAGGTGGAAAGGATCGAGGCGAATGTGGGGCGTACCGGAGTGGTGACTCCCATTGCGCGGCTCAAGCCGGTGTTTCTGGCCGGGACTACTATAAAAAACGCCACTCTTCACAACTATGATGAGATTGAGCGGCTGGGAGTGAGAGTTCATGATCAGGTGGAAATCGAAAAGGGCGGTGAGATCATTCCCAAGGTAAAACGGGTTCTCAAGGAGAAGAGGCCGGAACACAGTAAACCCTTCCATCCGCCTCAGAACTGTCCTTCCTGTGGATCACCACTGGCTCGTCTTGAGGAGGAGGTGGCCCTCAGGTGTCTGAACCGCTCCTGTCCTGCGCAGATTTTTGCCTCTCTTGAGCATTTTGTCTCCCGTTCTGCGATGGATATCAGAGGGATCGGGCCGGCACATCTCAGACAGCTTCTTGATCACGGGATGATCTCAAATGTGGCCGATCTCTACGAGCTTACGGTGGACAAACTGGTTGTTTTGGAGCGCATGGCTCAGAAATCGGCGCAGAACGCGGTGAACGCCATAGAAAAAAGTAAAGGGAATCCGGTTGATAAGCTGATTCATGGCTTGGGTATCCGCATGGTGGGTGCCAAAGCAGCACGGGATCTTGCAGCGGCGATAGAGGATATTTCCGATCTTTACGATATGAGTCTGGAGCAGATTGAAAACATTGAGGGTTTCGGTCCCACGATGGCCGAAAGTGTGAGGCTGTTTTTCGACAGGGAGGAGAACAGGGTGACCGTGGAGAGGCTCAGGGAACACGGGGTGAATGTGAAGGGGCTGCGGGGGAAGGTCAAAAATGGTGGTAAGTTTGAAGGAGTGACCTTCGTGCTCACCGGGGCCTTGAAGAAATACACTCGTGAAGAGGCTTCTGAGATAATCCGTAATGAGGGCGGAAAGGTTTCCTCGAGTGTAAGCAGGAAAACCGACTACGTGCTCGCGGGGAGCGATGCCGGTTCTAAACTGGACAAGGCGAGGGCGCTGGGAGTCAGGGTGATAGACGAAGCGGAGTTTGAAGGGATGCTAGAGGCATAGGTTTTGATATTGCAGTGATTGTAAGTATTATATTTTATGTGGCCGGAAACGTGATAATGATGAGTTTGCAAGAAAATTGAATGTGCTGCGGGTGGTAATAAATGGAAAAAAACCGGACTGAAAAAGAAACCGAAAATGTCTCCCGATATGCTCATCTTACGCCTGCGCAGAAGTGGGCTGAAGCTGTGAAATTGCGGGAGCTTGCGTGGAAACTTAAAAGAGCCTACATCAAGCAGAACCATCCTGATTTGAGTGATGAGCAGGTGGAAGAGAGAGTCAGAAAGATTTTTCTTTATGCTTCAACCTGACCTGATAAGTCTTTTCATAATGCCGCTTGAGAAGGCGGGTTTCGAGTATATGGTGACAGGTTCTGTTGCATCTACATTATACGGAGAACCTCGCCTCACTCATGATATAGATCTGGTTCTTGTGCTGCGTGTTGATGAAATTGGAAAACTGTGCGATTATTTCCCTTCGTCAGATTATTACTGTCCTCCTCCGGATGTGATTAGAATCGAGCTTAACAGGCAAACTTTTGCGCATTTCAATCTGATCCATCATGAATCCGGTTACAAAGCTGACTGCTACCCTTTTACTGGTAATCCGCTCCATTTCTGGGCTCTGAAAAATCGAAAGACAATTCAGATTGATTCGGATTTTTCAGTCCAAACTGCACCACCAGAATACGTGATTATCAGAAAGTTGCAGTTTTTTCGTGAAGGCGGTTCACAGAAACACCTTTTGGATGTTCGGAAAATGATTGCAATGCCTGATTTGAACTTGGATGAAGAAGTGATGATGGATTGGATAGAGAAGCTTGAATTACGGAATGAATGGAACAGAATCAGATAATCAGGGCCTGTCTTCGAATCGCGCAGAAAGTAATTTTACTCTGATGTAGTGATCAGCAGGCAATGCCTCAGTTTACCATTTCATTTTCAGAAAAACCGCGAATAGATGCCTTCAGTTTTTTTTCAGACCTTCGGCTGCCAGATGAACGTGGCAGACTCGGATTCGATACATAGTCTCCTCTCCCAGCGCGGATTCGTGCTTACCGATTCCCCTCACAAGGCAGATCTCATTGTGGTGAATACCTGCAGTGTGCGGGAGAATGCCGAAAAACGGGCCAGGGCGCGAATTGCGGAATTCGCCGGGATAAAACAGAGGCGCAAGGGGAAGTTATGGGTGATCGGGTGCATGGCCGAGCGGCTGGGTGATACACTCAGGGTGCAGATCCCCGGAGTTGATCAGGTGATCGGTGCCAGGCAGATGGAACGCATCGAGGAGGTGGTCGATTCTCTGGTACCGTCTGGAGGACAAAGCGGGGTGTTTCAACGGAGTACGGTCACCGATTTTGTGCCGGTTATGCGTGGGTGTGACAACTATTGCGCCTACTGCATTGTGCCCTATGTGCGGGGGTCGGAAATGTCGATTCCTTATGAGATCATCGAGAGGGATGTAAAGAAGAAGGTCTCAGCAGGAGTTAAGGAGATCACGTTTCTGGGGCAGAATGTTAATTCGTATAACTGCGATGGTATGGATTTTCCCGATCTTCTGGCCAGAGTAGCCGGGGTGGACGGGCTTGAGCGGATTCGCTTTACTACCAGCCATCCCAAGGACTGCACTCAAAAGCTTATCGATACTGTCGCCTCCAATCACAAATTCTGCAGCCACATACATCTTCCGGTCCAGGCTGGATCGGATCGTATTCTCTCCTGCATGAACAGAAAATATGATTCAGATCACTACCGCAGACTTCTGGAAATGATACGGGCCAGAATACCGCATGCGGATATCACTACCGATATAATGGTCGGGTTTCCGACAGAAAGTGAAGCGGAGTTCAGGGACACTCTCGAACTGGTCAAAGAGGCACGCTATACCACAGCGTTCATGTTCGCGTATTCACCACGGGAGGGGACTGCGGCGGCATCCATGCGGGAGGAGATTTCTGAAGAGCGGAAGCAGGCCCGCCTTAGGGAACTTATTGAGCTTCAGACTCAAATCACCCGCGATATCTACGCTTCAGCGGTGGGCAAAGAGCTTGAGGTATTCATAAGCGGGCGTCAGGAAAAAAGGGACAGGGCCTGGATGGGGCAGGACCACGGATGCAAACGGGTGCTTCTGGCTTGCAGTGACATTGAAGCAGGAACGATTTTAAAGGTCAAAGCAGTACAAAGCAGCGGAATGACTCTTATCGGAGAAAGGATATCCTGATGGGTATTGTAAAATGGGTGGCAGTTTTTGCAGTTGCTTTCATGGCGGCTTGGATCATGATATTCACGTTCAATCAGGAACCGTTCAGCACCAGAGTGCCGGTCATCATTCTGGGTTACAGAACACCTTCCATTCCTATCTACGCTTATGTGGCAGGGGCTTTCGGTATCGGGCTTCTTATAGGAGTGCTCGCTGCCGCATACTATTATCTTGTGGGGCAGTCCAGTATCAGGAAAAAGAAAAAAGAGATCAAGGGTCTCGAGGATGAGCTCATATATGTGAAATCCGAGCTGGATCTGTATAAAAAGTCCCGGGATGAATCTGAAGGTGACGAAGATGGTGAAGCTAGGCAGGATGAATCAGAATCCGACAATACCTCACCGGATGAATCTCAGACGTAACTGACAGGAGATCGTTTTTGCCGTTTAAAACAAATGGAGAGGGTAAAAAACTGATCTTTAAAACCGTTCTGGTGCTCTTCTTTGCTGCGGGACACGTGTTCCCTTCGGCCAAAACTGATGCATCAGCGGTGGAGAAGCTCTTGAAAAGAGGGAAGAAAACTCAGGCGGAGGCGCTGCTTGAAAAAGCTCTCAAAAAGTATCCCTCGGATCACAGATTAAAGCTTCTGCACTTTCGTACTCTTCCGGTGAAAAATGCTCTCAAGCTTTTTGATAAGTACAGCTGCGATACGTCGGTGCCTCCTCCGTTCAGGGCGGAAAGCTATCGTTTGCTGGGAGATCATGCCTTCATACACGAGGAGTATAAAAAAGCGGCATCTTTTTATGAACTGGCTTCATGGCAGGATCGTGCTTCGGTGTACCGTCATCTCGCGGCACTGTCATATTATCTGGATAAAGATGTCAAAGCCGCTGTACCGCTGTGGGAAAAAATCGCCGAAAAAAAGTCTGATGAATTATATACTGCTGCAATGCTCCATCTGGCCTACGTTTCAATGGACCGCAAAGACTGGAAGGAAGCGTATAACATTCTGGAAAAAGCCGGTCTACCGGATAAATCATCTACTTATTATGTGCCTTTTGTACTGGCCATGCTGGATTGTGCACAAAAAAAGGGGAGTATCACAAAGGTGTCTCTCCATGAGGGACAGCTCCTTAAAGTGGAAGGGCCTCTGCTGGAAGATGGGTATGAAGCAAAGGCCGTGAGCCGGGGAGCGCAGGAAAGGAGCAACGGGAAAAGTGCTTCTGATTCCAGAAACAAAGTAGAGAAAATTCAGAAAGAGAAGCGAAAACAGGTCTCTGCGGAATTAACAGAAGACAAACGCAAAAAGAACGAAAACACAGGAATCTATACAATACAGGTGGGAGCTTTCGGTTCTGAAGACAATGCCCGGAAGATGAAAAGTAAGCTTGAGGCCTCCTATGAGAATGTCATGATCCAGCGGGCCACAAGCGGAGATCGGACGCTTTATCGGGTGAGGGTGGGGGCTTTTCAAACCAGGGATGAGGCCTCCGCGTTCGCTGAGCAAAAGCTGA
Organism: Chitinispirillaceae bacterium; assembly: GCA_046546375.1. Lineage (GTDB taxonomy): Bacteria > Fibrobacterota > Chitinivibrionia > Chitinivibrionales > Chitinispirillaceae > JAEZKC01. The sequence continues at coordinate 6,099 of JBKGXV010000099.1, forward strand.
AAAAGGCGGGCTTTTCCACCAGTATCGTGAAAAAATGAGGAAAAACGAATGTTTATAGAAGGAGTGGTGACGTGGAATACGAAATAGTGATAGGGCTTGAGGTGCATGCTCAGCTGCTGACAAAGACCAAACTTTTCTGCAGTTGCACAACACCTTTCGGAGATCCTCCCAATACGCACGGCTGTCCGGTATGTCTGGGGCTTCCGGGTGCACTTCCGGTGCTTAACCGTGCCGCGGTGGAGATGGCGGTCAAGATGGGGCTTGCTCTCGGCTGCAGTATAAACGAGAAGTCGGTTTTTGCGCGTAAGAACTATTTCTATCCCGATCTGCCTAAAGGCTACCAGATTTCCCAGTATGAACTTCCGGTGTGCGAACACGGTACACTTCCTGTAACTGTTGATGGCGAGGTAAGGGATATCGGGGTCACCCGGGTGCATATGGAGGAGGACGCGGGAAAGCTGATTCATGACCAGGATGTGGATTCTCTTTTCGATGTCAACAGATGCGGAACTCCTCTTATTGAAATCGTTTCCGAACCCGATATGCGCAGTCCCGCCGAGGCCTATGCCTATCTTATCGGGCTCAAACAGATTCTGGAATACATGGGGATTTGTGACTGCAACATGGAGGAGGGCAGTCTGCGCTGTGATGCGAATATCTCTCTGCGACCGAAAGGTGAAAAGAAACTGGGTACCAAAACCGAACTAAAAAACATGAACAGCTTCCGGAATCTGGAGAAAGCGCTTGAGTACGAAGCTCGGCGTCAGGAGGAGGTGCTGCGTTCGGGTGATACTATCCTGCAGCAGACCTTTCTCTGGGATCCCAATAAAAACCAGTCGGTGCCGATGCGTACAAAGGAGAGTGCTCACGATTACCGCTACTTTCCTGATCCCGACCTTATGCCTCTGATTGTGGAGAGCGATTGGGTGGAAAAACTCAAGGAAACACTTCCGGAACTCCCTGCGCAGCGTCGCATCCGGTTTGCAGAAGAGTACAAGCTGGTGGCCAATGCGGTTGAGGTGCTTACCTCATCACGGCAGATTGCGGACTATTTCGAAGAAACGGTATCCAGGTGCAACGATCCCAAAGCCGTGTCGAACTGGATCATGACTGATATCATGCGCATTGTGAAGGATAAGAAAATCGACTCTCCCTACGGGCTTAAAATCACCCCGCAAAGACTGGGCTCGCTTCTGGATTTGATCAGTAAAGGGAAGGTGTCGGCTAAAGCTGCGAAAAAAGTGCTGGATCACATGGAAAGCGAAAATAAAGATCCTTCTGTGATTATTGATGAGCAGGCTCTGGGGCAGGTTTCGGACAGCAGTGCCATTGAGCCCATAGTCAAGCAGGTGATCGAGGCCAATCCCGATGCAGTGGAAAAGTATAAAAACGGAGACAAAAAGGTTACCGGATTTTTTATGGGTCAGGTGATGAAAGCAACCAAAGGAGCGGCAAATCCAAAAGAGGTCAGCTCCATTCTGGCAAAACAGCTTTCTTCCTGATATTTGTAAACTCTCTGAACTGAATTTCATGAGAGATAAGGGAAACTGATGAAAAGAATATCTTCTGTGGTGCTGATTCTGTGCTGCCTTGTTGCGGTGCAGGCTCAGAGTGGTGGTGAACATAATCGCGAAAGTGCTGATACTCTCACACAGAGTGCATCACCTCAAAGGGCTGATACCGCTCTGACCCTTCCTCAACTTCCCGATACCCTTTCTCAGGCTGATAGTGCCACTCATCAGAAACTGCCTCTGATCAAAAGAGACTATGACTATAAAAAGCAGGTCTGGCTTGCTGCGGGAATGATGGCCTTTATGGCGCTGGTGATTACTTCGGCACAGACCTGGAATCCCAGGTAGCTTCTGCTTCGGAGATTATGTGCCGAATGCGTGTTTTATCCTTCGGCAACATATTCAAGTTTTGAATCATTCAAAACAGATTGGCGGAAATAGGGGCTTAGCTCCGAGGGCGTCTTCAGGTCAACTTTTCTTCCGAAAGTGTCTGCAAGCTTTATTTCCATTTCTGCCAAGGTCAGAAGGCCGGGAGTACATTGAGGTTCAAATTCCACCAGTAGATCAATATCGCTTTGAGCCTTGAGATCACCATTCAGGGCGGAGCCGAAAAGTGATAGCTTTCTGACGTGGTATTTACGGCAAAACTCTTCCAGTTCTTTTGGCCCCATATAATCAGCGATTTTGAACATATTCAATACCTTGGTAAGGTCTTCCACATAATGTCAGACAAAACATCCAATTTCAAAAATAACACTAAATATTTCGTATAGCAGAGAAAAAATGCTTAAATGTTGCTTTTCTGCCGCAATAAATTCTTCAAACCAAAACTGTTCTGATTATTTCCTCACGTTCCGTTTTCCCTGTCTGGCCCTGTCTGCATGGATTTCCTGGGCCTGGTCGATTCTGTGGGAAACGTGCCCCTCCCGTCTTCCGTAGTGATCGATTTTTTCCGGTTTCTCTCCCTCGATGTGCTCGTGGCTCACCGGACGGGCGGTGGCTTTTGCCCGGCGCCCGAAAATCCTTTTGGGATACTGTTCTGATCCCAGCGTGTTTTCAAGCTCCTCCACGATATCCTCCAACGTGGCATCCTCGGGCATGTTTTTGAGCAGATCGATCGCATCCTGAAGTACACTGGCCATGGTTTCACCTCCTTTGGGATATAAAACCAGAAAATGCAAAAATCGTGCAGAAATTTAGTGGAGGCGTAGGGAGATATTTTTATGCTTATGAAGTAAAATAAAAAAAAGCGGATTTAGCCGCTTTTTTGGGCAAATCCGCTTTGCTCAGTACCGATATATTCTATCTCAGCCCTGGTTTTCCTCCATCATCTCGTTATATCTCTTCTGGTTTTCCTCAGAATTCTGAACATTGGTCGCTATTACTTCATATTTTTCGGGGGTGAGACCCATTTCCTCGATAATCTCCAGACCCTTTTTCTGCAGATTTTCATTGAGCGATTCCACTTCCTGGGTGACTTTTTCCACCTTGGCCAGTTCATCTTTGGAAGCAGTTTCGGTTTCCTGGGAAGGCTCCTCCTTCATGGCGATTTCCATGTATCTGTCCACGGTGAGACCGTTGTCCTCAATGGCCTGAATCATCTGCCCTTCAAGCTCAGTCTGGATTGAAAACATTTTCTTGTTCACTTCCACGAAACTCTGCAGATCCTTTTCACTTACCTCCGCGGCTTGAGTTTCACCGAAATTGGGGATTGAACCCACAGCGGCCAGTACAAGCATGATCACTACCATGCCACCGGTGATCACCGCGGGCCAGCGCAGTTTCTTGTTGAATTTGAGCATGTAAACTCCTTTTTTTTTGGTTAGGCTCGAAACAGGTGATTTGTTGTGATAAATATTAACGCCTCAGTGAGGAATTTGTTGCAGGGAAATGATGTTTTTTTGATCAGGTATTCCTGAAAAATAATTAAGATTTTGGGCACCTCCCGCGAGGACGCGGGACCGATTACGAGGGTTGGCCGAGCCCGAAGGAGGCCCGAGTCCCATGGCAGGCCCCAGAATCTCTTAGTTTCTAATCCTAAAATATTTCAAGCACGATTATCGGATTTTTTTTTGTTTACGGCGAGGACGCCTCTGCGGTTACGCAAGAATCGTTTTCCGCATTGATGCCCCGTTGCTTAAAAGTCACCGGAGGTTTCCACATCACGAAGGTGAGGAATCGGAAAGAACAGCGAATAGCGATCAGCGAACGGCGAATTGCGAAATGAGGAAAAGACGTTTTGCACTCCGATAATTCTTTCTTCGCTGTTCGCTAATCGTCATTCGCCGTTCAATTTGGTTGGACTGAAGGGTGAAGGCCGGCATCCCGATGGCAGGCCCCAAAATCTTATCATTTTTCTTTTCTTATTTCTAAATGCCCAAAAATGCACTAAACAGGCCAAATTCGGCACTTTCGAGGCCTGAAATGAAAATTTTTCCGCGATTTCGCGCTGCGCGTGGGGCCCGGAACACTAATTTTGACGCCATTTTCGCCCCGTGTGGGGCCCGGAAACACTTTTCCCCGCCCGTTTTCTCACCGTTTGGTGCCCGGATGATTATTTTCCCGACGTTTTCAGCACCGTTCAGGGCCGGGAAACGTTTTTTCAGACGGTTTCGAGGCCCGTGAGGTATCCGGATGATTATTTTCGGGCTCCTTCAAGCCCCGTGAAGCGCCCGGACGCTTTTTTTTCCGCCGCCCTGCGCTCCGTTGGGTGCCCGGGAGCAGTTTCCCCTGCCGTTTTTCTCTCCGTGCGGTACCGGGAGCAGTTTTTCACTGCCTCCCCCGGCTGCGCTCTACTCCCGGGAACGGTCCTTCCCGCCCCCTTCACGGTGCGCGCAGCGCCGGGGAATCATCCGTTCCGAATGCCTTTCGACAAGGGATGTGAACGGTAAAGATCGTGCCCGGATACCCCGCGCGGCGTTTGTGCCATGGTTCACCTATTTACAGGTTACAAAGCTCAGGGGTTTGCAAGAGATACGGATGTGGGCGGAATGGAATTCTTGTAGTATTGGTGCGGGTTGGTGCCGTGACTGTGCGGGGTTATATCGATTCGAGGGAGAGACGGGTTTGAGAATATATAAGCATGAAAGAGTAAAATTCTGGGCGCATCCCGCTAAGCGG
>JBKGXV010000100.1:0-10727 GCA_046546375.1 Chitinispirillaceae bacterium
ATGATGAACGGTATTTATGGGATTAGCACCCGGGACCGTCCCTCCGGGACGGGGAGAAACGTTTGCGACTCTGTCTCGGCATTGAAATGCTGTCTGTTATACGTATTTACTAAAAGTGAGGGAGGTCAACTTTTCCAGTCAGTTTGCGCGAAGAACACCCGTGCATGTTACTCAAGCCCCATCTCTTTTCTCCGCATGGGCATCGAATCTATCAGGGCAAAGATGGAATGAAGATCCAAAGTATCAGATCTGGCTTTTTCGCTCCCGTCTTTTCCGATCAGAACTGCTTCAGTCCCGGTTCTGTTTTTGAGATGAGAGGCCGCACTTTCGGCAAGCTTGTCACCTATCCGGCCAAGATTTGAAGAAACAATCTGAGGGCCGACTACAAACCAGACTGTGTCCCGCTCTTCTATTCCGCCTGTATTCGCCTTAAGTAATGCAACTGTTTCATCAATGTTTTCTGATAAGCCTACTATCAAAATCCGCTTTTTCCATTGTAGTTCAGAAAGAGAATTCATGGTTGCTCCTTTAACAAACACCTGCTGAAGACTAAGCGCGTTTTCTCCTTGTGGATTCAAAAGCAAAAAACCTTCCGGAAAAATTCACTACGGAAACGGTAGCGGGTATGCGTAGCTGGAGAAGTTTCGGTCCGTTTTCAGCAACTGATATCCATACCCTTTCCCTCTGCTCTTTTTTCTGACCGCTAACCAGGATATCTCATTTGAAATTTTATGACCGCCACAATACCTTCAACGGCATCTTTACTGTTTACCGCACAGAAGGCCGAGGAGTTTGAAACGCACTCTTTTATTCCCGCTTTGAATTCTTCACTTTCCGCCATTTTTCCGAACAACGGCTCTACTTCTCCGGCCAAATCCAACCAAACATTCAAATCACTGTCGGCTACCAGTCTGATCATGATTTACCTTAACCCGTAGAACGAAAAAGAGCATTGCCAGTGGGGCATAAATACCGGATTCACGCCTTTTCCGGCTGCTTTCCAAGCATCTGCTCAAGTGTGACTTCGGGATGATGGTACCGCCCTCTCTCTTTTGTCTTTTTGCTTCCCTGAATGCTCGCATTCGGACACCAGTGAAAGCAGGCCATGCAGCCTTCACATCCGTGCTGCCATTGAGGTTTACCGTTCACCATCTTTATATTCCCCACCGGGCACACATTTTCACAAATCGAGCACCCGTTGCAGCTTTCATCCACAAAGAAGCTTTTGTCCGATTCGTTCATCTTGCTCATCATTGAACCTGCCGCTGCGGATGCGAGCCGCCCCAGAAGACCCAGATTGGCGTCGATTCCGCAGGACTCTCTGTTTTTGACAACGGATGCGATCTGAGCGATACGGCTGGATTCTTTTGAGTACATGGCCTCCCGTTTTCCCGCTTTCGGCACGTCATAGACAGTGGTTGCGTTTCCGGGCATGTTGATGGCGAAACCGGCGTTGAGTGTGTAACCGCGTTTTTTGAGAGTGCTTTTCAGCAGTCGTCCTGAACTGGCCAGAAGCCCTCCATATGATGCAAGTCCGAAAATATAGGCCGTATCGGAGAATTTCACTTTGCTGAGGAAATTCATCACGATATTGGGCAGTCCGAAACAATACACCGGGTAGGCGATTCCTGCCGCATCACACCCTGTCTGATCGAACTCCATCTCATATGAAATCCGCACCAGCTGCGCATTGTCCAGCTGATCGGCCAGATCCTTGGCGATTTTGAGCGTGTTTCCTGTTCCTGAAAAGTAGAATATTTTTGCTGTCATTATGTCTCCCCGGAAAAGAGTATTTCAGTTTTAAGCTTTGCAGACTGCTGTTATTCTGTTTATCTGCAGCTCTATCATACAGGCCTGCCACTCATGTCCTGAATATACAAGCATACGCGCTTGAATGTTCATTTTTCGGAAATGGTATACGGTTCGAACAATGATTATATGAGAGGTGGATGTTGGTTTTATTCATTTAGTAGTGACGAAGGGCGGTGGTCTCCGCAATGGATTTTGTGCTGTCTAGAGGGTATTAAGCTTCCCTCCTACGGTGAAGAGTGATGGAAAAGAGAAATCCTTTATTAAGCAAGACAGTATTCAGCACTCTCTTTTTCAGATAAACCTGCCCCCTCCGACACGTAATCAAATTAGCAGTATGACGTGAAATGACCTATTTTTATAGATTCAGCGCAATTTTACAACTCTGCTCACGGACAAAGAATGAGTACTTACGATCAGTTCAAGTCTCTGATGAGAGAAAGAAAATACCAGGAAGCTATCGATCTGGCCGAAAGGGAGGCGCATAAAAGCAGCCCCCCCAACGGCTTCTGGCTCAACCAGCAGGCTCTGGCGCTGACCCGGACCGGAGACTGCACAACTGCGGTGCAGGTGTGTGACAAAGCTCTCACACTGCAGCCGGACAATCCCTTCTCTCTTATATTCCGTTCCGATGCGCTTCTTAAACTGGATGATGTGAAAGGTGCGCTTACCGGTTTTGAGGAAGCGCTCAGAAATCCCAGAGTAGCTGAGCGTGCCCGCAGGGGAGTCCTTCACTGCCTTGCGGAGCTCAAAGAATGGGAACGGATGCGTTCTGTGCTGGCTTCCTGGGATGTGCCGGATCAGCGGATCTATCCCTACAAAGTGAAAGCGTTGATGGGTTTGGGGCGCAATGAGGAAGCAATGGAGGTGTGTGATAAGTGGCTGAAGGAATCACCCGACAACAAAATGGCTCTGTGGCACATGGTGGAGCTGGAAGTGGCACGGGACGGACTGGAATCGGTTCGGGTGAGATATGAAAAACTGGCCAAAATCCCCTCCCGTCCGCCTGTATACGGTGAGATTCACGCATCACTGTGTAAAAGAGCTGGTAAGATGGACAAGGCCCTGGGGCAGTATGACAAACTTCAGGCCAAAACAACCGATCCCTCCATTATGCGCCGCAAGGCATTCGCTCTGGCCAAGTCTGGCAGGGAGCTTGAGGCCATTCCCATGCTTGAGGAGATGCTCAGGGCTCAACCGGATGATTTCTATCTTCATTCCTCTTATCAGGGGGCTTGCCGCCGTTCGAAAAACCTGGAAAGGGCATGGAGATTCTACCACGAACTCCACGCGATGCATCCGGACAACAAGGCGCTTTTCGGCAGAATCCGTAGGGTCAAGAAGGATCTGGAGAGGTGTGAGGAGAAAAAGAGTGAGAGTGAGATATGACTGAGAACTGCCGAATTGGTGATCTGATTGAAGTTCCCGCAGTGCAGACCGTGGTACGTCTGGAGAGCGGCAAAAAGATTTCAGATGAAATTACCGGATCTTTTGTGTTTACCTCCGATGTGGAGGCTCACATTCATGTGCTTACCCGCTCGCTTCTCAAGGGTAGCGGGCAGGGGTATTTTCTCCAGGGTGATTTCGGTTCCGGTAAGAGTCACTTTCTGGCGGCTCTTTCGGCATGGCTCGGAGGTGATGCAGAAAATCAGCGCCATGAGGGACTGAAGAAGATCAAGGAAGAGGGGAAGAGGTTTCTTCCTGTTCCGGTTTCTCTTGTCAATTTCAGGGGTAATGCTCCGCTTGAGAGTATTCTCTCTGAAGCAATGGAGGAGCAGCTGCGCAGCAGGGGAATCGAAGCTGCACTTTCTCTCAAGAGCCGGTTCATAGCATATCTCAAAAAGCTTCTCGGGGATGATACTCTTGCATCGGAATTCTGTCTGAAAGTAAACACGGAGAGAAAAGATCTTTTTTCCTGGATTGATTCTAACATACAGGAAGCGTATACAGCGGGGCAGCTTTTTCTTAAAAGCAAGGAGATCGATTCGTTTCAGGTTCTTGATAACGAGCGAAGCACTCTGTTCGAATCTGCGCTTAGGACGGCATCCCGGGCGGGGTTTTCCGGGATGGTGCTTCTTGTGGATGAACTTTCGGAGTTCTTCCGCTCCAAGCCCGACAGCCCGTCGCTCAACGAGGACGCCCGCACCCTGCAGCTTCTGGGGGAAATAAGCAGAAGTAAACCTTTGTGGGTTATCGCCGCAGTACAGGAGAGTGTCGAACGCACCGGCGATATCGCTCAGGCCACTTTCCGCAAAATCAAGGATCGCTTTCCTCACAAACTTCACCTTTCAACCCTTCATATCAGGGATCTCATCTCCAAACGCCTGGTGAGAATGAAACCTGACGGGGAAAAGAAGGTGTTTTCCATTTTTGAGGAATACTGCAGGCATTTCCCTGGCTTTAAAGCCAATTCCACGTTTTTCAGAAACATTTATCCCGTTCATCCCCTTACCCTTTCACTTCTGGAAGGGCTTGGGGATCTGTTTTCACAACACAGGGGCATTGTGGATTTTGTTCACTCCCGTATTGCGGGTGATCCGGCGCGCGGTATAGAGAGCATGCTTGAGCGCCCCTGCACGGAGCTTCTTTCCCCTGATGCAGTATACGAACATTTCTCATCCAGAATCGCCGAGTATTCCTCCTTCTACATTTATCCTTCACAGATAATTCCTCATCTGGATGAACTCATATCCGGGCTTATGGATGATGAGGAGGACAGGGCCCTGGCCCGGAAGCTGGTGCGGATTCTGGTTCTCTATGCCATTCATCCCACTGCTTCTCAACCCAACGCCTCGCTGCTTGCCGAGCTGGTTTCCTGTATGCTTTCCTTTCAGGACTCCCAGGCCAATGCACAGTATGTCTCCGAGGTGCTTCTGGACCCGCTGGTGGAAAACAGCCGGTTTCTCACCAAGACAGTCGCCATGTCCGGCTCTGCCGCCGATGCGACCTATGCCATAACCACCAAAGAGGATCAGAGCAAGATTCTGAGGATGAGAATAGAGCGGGTGATGAAGGATATCGATCCGGGTGATACCAGGCTTTTCGCTGTTCCCCTTTCGGAGCTTCCCGAATCATTCTCCTGGCCCGGACCGTCCATATTCAACAGCTGCGTGGAACGGACAGTGGTCTGGCGTCAGAGCAGCCGTAAAGCAGCAGTTTTTTTTGTCCAGTCCGGAAACGAGGATGCCGTGTGCAGACAGGTGGACAACTTGCTGAGCGAGGGGAAGGTGGATTTCGCGCTTGCCGTGAGTACTGAAGACGTGCCGCTTGACATTCCCTGCACTGCTGTATGGAAAATCGGGCGTGAAGATATGGACAGGACGGTGCTGCGGGAGTATTTCGCCTGCAGAATGATAGCCGGTGATCTCAAGGAGAGAAACCCTGCGGATCTGCCTCTCATTCCCCAGATAAACGAACAGTTGGGGAAACTGGAACCGGCGGTACGCCAGATTCTGCTTCAGCAGATATACCGCGGATCGTTCGATGATCCCAATATCGAGCTGGAGCAGCCTGCAAGGCAGTTCAAAAGGTTCGACCGTATTCTGGAAATGGCCTCCGAGCAGCTTCTGGAAAACAGATATCCCCGGTTCAAAGAGATCGCCTCCCGGTCTCTTCCGCCCAGCCTTCGACTTTACCAGAGAATTTTTGATGAATTCGTGGTTCCCGGAACCCTTACCATGAGAGAGGCACGGAGCAGAGGGATAGGGGAGCTTATCGAAACCATGGCAGTACCTCTGGGGATTGTGGATGTGAAATCAGGAAGCTATCTTCTGTCGCCCAATCCGGCATCCAATCAGTTTCTGTCCTATTTTCTGGGGCTTATCCCCGCAAGCGGAAAGACCCCTGTGGCACTGCTGATGAAGGAGCTTTTTACGGGACCCTACGGTGTTCCCAGAGATACCGCGTGCTTTCTTCTGGCCTCTCTTGCCTACTGCGGCCACTTATCTCTTATAAACAAGGGGCGGGTCCTTGCGCTTGATTACATAAAGCTTTCCACTGTCGACCAGGTTGACGCTGTATCTCCCGGAGAGATCATAAGCGAAGTTGACAGAGAGACAGTTCTCGAATCCTGTCCTTTTCTGATTTCAGGATCAAACAAGGCGGAAAACTTCGGTCTGCGCCAGCAGAGAGATGCCTGGCAGTCAGCGTTGAAGTTCAAAACAACTGCGGCTTCATTCATATCCGAGCTTCAGGGGAAAGTCAGGACACTTTCAGGCTATTCGGCATTCAGCTACCTTGATCTGGAGGAACTTAATTCTCAATGCGAGTCCTTGTGTGAGGTTCTGGAGGAGATCAAGGTTTCCTATTCCGCAAGAGAAGGCTTGGAGCGCTTTCTTGGGGCCTGGAGAAATTCCGGTCTGACACATCAGGCTCTGGGAAATCTTAAAAAAGTTCACCGGTTTCTCACCAGACATGCCGAACGCATGGTGTTTGTGAATCACTATGTGAATCACCGGTCCGTGATCGAAGCCGCTTCGGGAAAAGAGGAGCTTGCCGATCTCAGAGATGCGCTCATGGTGATGCTGCGGGCGCCGGACACCATGATAATCCCCGATGAGGGGGAGGGCTTCCAGGATGCGTTCGAGCGCTTCAGGGAGTGCTACTGGAACTGCTATTCAGAAACACATGAATCATTTCAGAAATCGAAAGCAAGGCCTTCTCTTTCCAGACATACCCAGAGGGCAATCAAAGTGGTACGCAGTCTGGCCTCAGTGCCTTCTCTTGACCGGCCGAAGGGAACACAGCAGTTTCTGGAATGGATCGATGCGCCCGCGGAGCGGGTATGCAGCCGTAATCTTAAAGAAGAACTGCTCCGTTCGCCCGTGTGCGGGTGCGGTTTCGTGTACGGAACAGTTTCCGAGTCCTATTCTGGACCTGACCCCCAGAGCGAAGCCGAACGGATTCTCAATGAGTATCAATCGATTCTGGGGACTCCCGAGGTGCTTGAATCCGTGTCCGCCCGCTCCTTTGCGCTCAGAGACACCGATGTCTTTACCTCGGAGCGGCTCTCTAAGCTTCATACATTCATTCGGGAGTGTGAACAGGGGGACACTGTCACTCTCCGTGACCTTCTCGATGAATCAACCGTAAGGGAGATAAGTGCGGCTCTGTCCGGGCGTACCCGTATTGAAAACAAGGAGCTCAAATCCCTCCTCGGAGAACTCTCCGGGAGGCGTCTGACCCCTTTCAGAATACGGGATATTGTGGAACGCTGGATAGGGAATACATCCGGAGACACCATTCTCTCCATTGACCAGAGCGGAGTGGATCAGAACTACAGCAGTTGCGATCCGGTGATCTGGCCCTGTCTGCATAAAGAACTGTTCGATACTCAAGTAAAAGAGCAGCGTCTCTCCCCGCAGCAGGTTCAGTCTCTGTCCTCGGAACTTGAGCGCAAATATCCTTCCGATTCACTTCTGCACTCCTTGAGCAAAATGAGTGACGATGCATTAGTGAACTTCATTTCAAGAGAACCTCTCCATCTAAATGCCCTACGGAAAGCCTTCGGTGTCCTGACAGATAGAGTCCTATCATCGAAATCTCTACTTCAGAGTGAATGCTGTTCCAGATTCCTGGATCATGCAGAGGCTAAAAGAATAGAGTGGCGCCTGGGTAAACTGAAAAAGCTCGGTGAGACCAAAGCGAACCACTACCCCGGCAAACTCAGGGCCCGTCTTGATGCAAGCGCACTCTACACAGACAGCTGGACCGGTTCCGGAATCAGATCGCAACTGATTTCTTTTGTGAAAAAGCTCGAAGCAGAGGGTAGTGACTGGCTTTCAGCTCTGCCTCCCATCACGCCGGTTCAGTTGACTGATCCGGTCACTGTGGTGCTGGTGGATGCCGTTCCTGCAGACGTCTGGATGGATGTCATTACCAGACATGGAGAGCTTTTTCTCCGATGTGTTTCCGGGTGGTTCCGCATAACTGCACAGAGTCTGACTGTAGACTGTATCGATGAACTCTTCGGTTTCACCCGGGAAAAGGATCCTGCATCGGAATTGTACGCACACGGCATAGAGTATGTGAATCTGTCCGGTGATGAGGAGAGAGCCTGGACTGATATCGTACCGCCCGCCGCGGAGGGTGTTCCTCAGCTGGTGAGAATTTCTCTTTTCGATAAACTGGCTCATGGGGCAGTGGGGCGTCTTGCTGAAATGCCTCAGATGCTCTCTGATATTCTGAGCAGGAATCTGCCATCCTTTCTGGAGCGAATAACAAAAGAGAACCGGAGGCTTCTTCTGACTTCCGATCACGGTCTCTCATTCAGTGCCAGGGGACTGCATCACGGAAGCGGGGGGCTTTTCGAGCAGGCGGTGTTCAGAGCTCAGTGGTCCTAGTTTAAAACTGTGCACCAAGAGAAATGGAAAGGGTAACGTTTTCCGTTCTTCGGCCCGCAATACCGTAAGGGGCGTAGATTCTGTACTGATAATCCACAAGAGTATACACTGTCCATCTTGAAAGAAATGAAAAGCCGGCATTTAAACCGGTTTTGATCCCTCTGCTGTCGGGGGTGTATGTTTCGAATGAAGGCATCACATCATCCCAGAGATAACCCGCAAAGAGTGAGAGATCAAAGGTTTTGAAAGAAAAACTGCTGTAAAGAGCTGATTCCCAGGTTTGGCTTGCCTGCCATATGTATATGTCCTCAGCTTTCTCTGCCCACCGTTTCCGAAACAAAAATTCCGGTCGGATGGAAAGCGTTTCCCAGCTGAAAAGGACTGTCGGTCTAAATAGGAATTCCTTGCCTGTTAAAAGAAAATCGTTATGTGTTTCGCTTATGCGGACCGCCTGCATACTGATTCCGGGACGGAAATGGGAATCGACTAGAACTTCGGTTCTGATCGAAAACCGTAACCGGTCTGATTGGGAAGGGTTTTGCGCATTGATGAATCTGTCCTGAAGATAGTAGAGTCGGTTTTGTGCAGAAAATTTCTTTCCGGTATAGAAAACATCTGCGGAAAGTTCTCCCTCCAAGTAGTCCAGAGTATCCTCTCTGGTACCGTAGTGGTCTCGGTATTTCAGATCACCGGAAAGATCTGCTCTGAAAGGTAAATCGCTGTGTCTGTATTCAAGCATTGGTGAGGTGCGGTACTCGATAAAGGATTCGTATCCGCTTCGGTCTTCACGGTAGTGTTCCCAGTCGATCAAGCCGGGCAGAGACCAGGAAAAACGGTCTGTGTTTTTGTTCCGGGTGACAATCTCCACTCTGGCACCGGCCATATCTGAAGAATAGGGTGAGAAGGGTGCAAAGCCTTTGTTACCAGTAGCATCGGGGCGGGACCATTTTTCAGCCTTGGGCGCAATCAGAGCCGAGTGTCTGCTTTGTGAAAACTGTAACCTCAGCGGCAGTTCCAGACGGGATTTGTATCCTGACAGGTGCACCTGAGGACTCAGCAGGAACCCTTTATGCGGATCTATCCGCGCTGTGCCCCGCAGCCACACTGAAAGAGGAGTGCGGGTGAGGCGTTTGTACTCCTGGTATTCCTCGGGAGTCATTTGCGCAGTGTCGATATCCTCCTGACGAGAGTAGTCTGTGCCGCTTGAGATATGCCAGCTGCATGAGAGTTTGTCTTCTGGGGGAGGTTGTCCGCCGCTGGTGAGAATCTCCGCCGCTTCGTTGTAGAAACCCTCCTGGGCCAGGGCATCGGCAGTGACAATAATCCGTTCGTTTTGCGGGTTGTGCGCATACTCTCTGCGCAGTTCACAATACCGGGAGGAATCCGAAACTGCTTCCTGCTTTGTTGCGGATGCGCAGAAACAGAGCAGAATCACAGACAGGTTCAGTTTGATAATCAGTCTGTTTTGCATTTCTGTACTGCTTTTTCCAGAAGCATCCGTGATAAATCGAGAGCCTCTCTGCTGTCCTCGGCTTTTCCCTCTGTAAAAAGGCTGTCCGCAGCCCGCAAATTCGTTCTGCATTGTCTGAAAAGCGCCCTGCCTGCCCCGGATTCACATTTGTTGATTAACTTCTGATGTGAAGATACAGCGTTTTCGAACGATTCAAGCGTGCGGGTGTGGGAGCTGTCTGTTTCAGAACCGCCGGCAGCAGAGGACTGGCGGATGCGGTTGCGTATGGAAGCGGCCTTGGAATGGTATTCGGCAACCATTGTGGACAGATGTTCGCAGTGACGGCAATAAAGATTCACACTCGAAAGGACACAGGAGGGGCAGGTGGGGCCTTTGACACCCCCGATATCCTCGCGGATTTTCTCCGCGCGCGCTTCGGTGCGTTCTATTCTGCTTTGAAAATAATCAAGTCTGGACTGAAGATCGGAAATCTCAAGAGGGTTGCAGTCCGGGCTCCGGCGATCTTCCCGGAGAACTTCTCTGAGCTCCTTCACCACTTCCTCATACCGCCCGATTTCCCGTTTCACCCTTTTTAGGGTTGATTCGCAGCGGCTGAACTCCGCTTTCACCGTCCGGGTGTTCGAATCGGCACCGGCACCGGCAAGTAATAAAAAGAAAATCAGGCCTGCCCGGAATATTCTATTCAACACTTCCCCCTTTCTGACTTTCTGAAATCATGCTGTCTAGTATGGAGGCAAGAGAATCCTCCTTTACTGCTCCGATCACTCGTCGCACCTCGGTTCCGCTTTCGAAGAAAAGAAAGGTCGGTACGGTGCGGATAGAGAATTCAGAGCCCAGCGCACTCTCCTCGGAAAGATCCACCCTGGCGATGAGAGCCTGATTCTTGAACCTGACCGCCAGGGAATCAACTGTGCTGTCCATGAACAGGCAGGCACCGCAGGTGGGAAGTATGAAATCCACCATGGAGATTCTGCCCGGAATGCTCAGAGTTGAATCAAACGTGTTCTCATAAAGCTGCACAGCTGCATTTTTTTCAGTGCCGGTCGTGTCCGGAGTGACCGCAGGATCGATGCAGCCCGCCACCAGAAGCAGCAGAAGTGCTTGAA
>JBKGXV010000101.1:0-10707 GCA_046546375.1 Chitinispirillaceae bacterium
GGGGATGAACGGAGTTTCGAATACAGATCATCGGCGAATTGGGGACGGAAACAACTGTCGTTTGTCCAATTCAGTGCAGATCCTTCAAGGGTGGTGTCAAAAGAGTAGGCGAAGAGATTCACTTCATTGTTTTCAGGACTGGAGGCCGAAAAGGAAATGAAATTATCGAAGTATTCAGGATTCAGCGAAAGGAACCTTTCGGGAATTATCAGAGTATCCTGATTTATGATTGTTTTCAAGCTGTCGGGGTAATCGTGGGGACCAGTGGTAAACCATAATGTGTCACTATTATTCAGCAGCGGCTTGGGCCTGATATCGGTGATGTGTATCCGTTTCTCAAAAGTTTCCGATTGCAGCCCCGGAAGGTCTTCTGCTGTAACCGAGACAATGGTCTCTTCATCGTTTGGAACCG
Source organism: Chitinispirillaceae bacterium (assembly GCA_046546375.1). Classification (GTDB taxonomy): domain Bacteria; phylum Fibrobacterota; class Chitinivibrionia; order Chitinivibrionales; family Chitinispirillaceae; genus JAEZKC01. The sequence goes on from JBKGXV010000101.1 coordinate 413, forward strand.
CATCGTATTTGTGGCTAGCGCTGATAGTGGCCCTGCTGCCGGATAACGGCATCGTATCCACTACCCCGTCACTCCAGTCGATTATCATTCTGCTGAGATTGCCGTCGATATCCGAAGCGGCCACTTTCAGGGTGAAATCTTCGGGAATGAAAACGGAATCTCCGATGACTGAATCTATTACCGGAGAACCGTCTTCGATTTCCAGCGGCACAGTGTTATCGTAAGTCACGGTATCATGACCGGGACCAATCACGCTTACCGACAATGTGCACGGTCCCGCAATCCCGGTAGTGATCTCAAGGGGGGCAAGCGGGGAGCTGACAGTTTTCTGCCGGTCTCCCGACTTAACGGTGGCAATGTAGCCGCGTATGCTTCCGAACGGAACCCGAGCATCGACATTCACACTCAATGGTGAACTGGAGTAGAGATCGTGGTTTTCTACAGAGACATTCGAGATTTCGGGTGAACCGTCAAGAACAGTGAGCGAACAGGAGTAGTGGTAGCTGGATATGCTGTTTTGGTATCTGGCATTTAACAGAACTTTGCCCGGGGATTTGAATACCCGGTTTGCAGAGATTCCGGACGTTGTCTTTTCCCACAAAGTGTCCCCGTCAAAGCTCCAGTAGCTGATTGCTGTTGAGTTTTCCTCGCTGAGCGGCACCGGGAGTACAAAAGTGGCAGTTTGTCCGGTATGTATGGGCCAGGGAGTGACGGCAATGTCTCCGGCAGTGCCAAGGGCGCTGTCGATCACGGTGAGTGTGTCGGTAGCTGTTGATGATTTGTTCAGATTGATATCCTGAAAATAGGAAGAGACGATCAGTTCTCCTTCTCTGGGTATTCGCAGGGATAAGCTTTTGAGAGTATCCTTTTTGCTCTCGAAAAGTGTATCTCCGTCCATTACCGCAAGCCAGAAATAGCGGCCGGGAGAGGATATCGGGGAACCGTCCTTTTTGCAGGTTTCCACAGTCCAGTTGTAGGTTTCACCGGCACAGAGAGGTTGTGAAGGTTTTTGGGAGTATTGGGCAAAGTACGGTTTTTCGCTCGCGGTTATCTGGAATTCGACTTCGTTTGATTGATATCCGGTGAGCACTGATCTGTAGAAAACCTTTGTGGAATATTCCCCCGGACTGTCCAGGGCATTCTTCATTTGGATTGATGCTGTTTGGTTCGTGTCTGTGAAATTCATGCCAAGAGTGGCCGTATCCGGTCCGATAACCGAATACACTGTTCCCGTATCACCCTCAAAGGATCTCAGTTCCACATCAAGGGAAAGCTTTTCAGTAGTGGAAATGAACCTGGAATAGTCTACATTTGTTATTCCGGAACCTTCGGTTGCATCTGAAAGAGTCAATCTGTTGCCGTACCAGTCAACGCAGACCACTTCAACTGTGTCGCTGCTGCGCGCGATCAGACGGTGTGGTTTGTCCCCGGATGTTTTCCCGACAGTCCGGCCGTTTACGAACCATCGAGCCTCGTGTATGCTGCCGGTTGCCTCCTGGGCTTTTTCCGGAATGCTTATCCTGAAAGAAACAGAGTCGTCTTCAAGAGTGCTTTTATGCAGAAAAAACGGATTTTTCACATCCACTTCGATATTGAACGTGTCCGTGTCACCGTTATGTCTTCGGCCCAGGACGCGAACGGTTCCCCTGTAGGGTGCCTTGAAATACAGTTGGGCATCGGGCTTTGACGAGCAGTATGAGTTCTTGGAATCAAGTTCCTTCACATCGTCTTGGATGCTGAAGGAAAGATACTCGTCCTTTCCGGTATTGGTGATTGCGACAGTGAAGGGGACAAAAGCGAAAAGCTGGTTTTGTTCAATGTCCAGCTGGGCGCTGTAATCACCCTTGTAGCCGTCATCAAAGGAGCTGACTATGCTATCTGAACAACACAGCATCAGTAGTAATGCTGAGACAACAATAAGTGGGTATGTCCTGAATCGGCGATAATGTTTCATTCTGTACCCTTGCTTTTTAATAAAGTGAAGGATGTTGCGTTTCGTGTTTTGTATCCGACCGAATTGGTGAGTTCCAGAATCACCTCTACCTCTCCATCCGGAATATGTTTGGGTATTTCAAATTCAACAGCGTTTTGGCCTATCTTGTAGGTCCCTATCTGCATTTTGTGGGAATTCAGCCACAGACTGCTTTCCGATATGAAATCGTAATCCCGCTTTAATCCTCCGGTGAAAGCCAGTTCTGCTTTGGTGCCCACAACAGAGTCCGGGGGATTGAGAACAATGGAATCCGGAGCATCAACAGACCGGATCTGGAAGGACAGGGAATCAACAAGCCCATCGCTGTCCCGGCAATAAGCAACGCATTCCACTGTTCTTGAATTACCCGGGTTGAAGTATGCTCCATTTCTTGTAAACCAATAGCGGCTTGTCGAAGAACGTTCAATCAGGAAATTACCTGAAGTGGACCATTCCTTTTTTAATGTATCCTGAACAGCCATGCGGGCAAAATATTCACCCACTTGCCCAAGTCCCTCCTCAGCCGAAAGTGTTACCATGGCATGTACAGAGTAAATTGAATCAGGATAATCATCGGTTGCACTTGTTATGTAGGGAGTGAATATGGTGTCACCTCTGACTTTCGTTTGAAGTGCTTCTCCATCGTATGAGAAACTCCGTTGGGTCAGAAACACTTCCGGCTCTCCTCTGAGAACATAAACATCCGCCCGTACGGTTGATTTCTGCTTTTTGTCATCTGTGGCGCTGATACTGATTTCGTGTGTCTTGCCAGCTGAGCTGTCCGCGTAAACATGATTCACTTTGGTTGAGAATACGTTTCCTTGGGCCTGTATTGTATCAATATCCCCATCTGCCCAGTCGATAATGATTTTCTCGATTGATCCGTCATGATCCTGTGCGGAAACTGCAAATTCGCTTTTTCTGGTCTGCAGAACAGTATCCGGTCCGGAGAATGTGACTTCCGGCAAACTCGATTCAACTTTCATGGTCAGAGGCGAGGTGTGGACTTGCGACCACAGATTGTTTGTGTTCTTCACCCTGGCAGAAACGGTCCACTCTCCTGCATGTGAGGAATCGAAGGATATGTCTGTGCGAGGTGAGGTTGTCTGGAATTTGAGGGTGTCATCATCTTTGACAAGAATGATTTCGTATTCTTCAACCGATGCATTCCCGTTTGATGTTGATTCAACGGATATGTGTCCCTTTTCTTTGTGCAGCAGCACTTTTGGGGGAAAGTTCAGACTGTCGATTGTCGGAGACCCGTCAAGCACATCCAGTGTGCAGGAATAGCTGGCAGCTTCCGGTTCAGTGGTGTAATTTCCCCGTATTGTGTATGTGCCCGGCTCGTAAAAACGGTTGGTGAGTCTGAACCCCCTGACAGTGCGCTCAGCTACGGTGTCACCGTCCCCGTTTTCCATGATCCACTCTGAAACCGCCGTTGAATCCGCATATTCGGTGTGAGGCAGTTGGAAAAGAACTGGTTCTGCAGTGAAGGCCGGCGAGGGTGTTGCGAAAACGACATCGGAGCGGACTGCACTCAGACTGGAGAAGACCTCGATCATTCTTACCAGTTCCGGTGAGCTGTCGCCATCTTCATCTGTGAATTTAATGCGGAGAGTAAGAATACCCCCGGTGTGGGGGAGGACGCTGATCGAGGATGAGCGGGTGCTGTCGTCTGAAAAAAGTGTGTCTTCTGAAAGCATCACGGTCCAGCTGTATGATCCCTCTTTCACCTCCCTGCCGCCCCGCTCGAGCGCAGTCACGGTGAATTCAGCGGAATCGCCTGCTGCGATTCCGTTTTGATAGGGAAACAGTTTGAGGTAATACTCATGATCGGTGACGGGAAGGTAAGTGACATATGGTTTCGAACTTCTGTCATGAACTGAAGATTCATATACAAAACTAACCGCATGGCTGCCGGTATCCGCAATGCCCCCGGGGTGGAGCATGTTTATTTTCACAATCGAATCAGTTTCGAAGTCGGCATGTTTTTCAAGAGTGTCTTTTCCTGTTATCAATTTGACTGTTCCGGAATCCTTCAGAGCGCTTTTGACCTCGGCTTCGAATTCAAGAGGCATTGTAGGTTGAGCAAAAGCAGGTCCTTGCAAATTCATTATTTCCGGTTTCGCAACGGGTGTTCCCAGCTCAAAGGGCTCGGTGGTGAACTGGTTTCCTTTGAAATCTGTGCAGCGCAGTTTCACCTCCCGGCTCCCCTTCTGCTTAGAGATAAAGGAGAAGGTGTCGCTCAGGGAAGCATTCTTTAGAACAAGCGAGGTGTCCAGAATCCAGCTTATGTGTCTGACTGCTTTGGCGGCCTCCTGTGCATCCTCTGCCAGGGATAGTGCAAACCGGGAGGTATCATTGTGCACCAGAAACTCATCCCCTTTGATTTCGAAGGGGGATTTTACATTGACGGGAATCGAAAGCGTATCCATTCTGTCGTTGTGCCTAAGGGCCCGGAATTCAAGACTGCCCGAGAAAGGGGCGGTGAAGTAAAGGGAGAAAGAGTCGGAATCTGAAGTTTTGAAGTGCAGAGTGTCCACAAACCCTTCAGGCTCGGTAGCAACGGAAAAGGAGACGTACCGGTCATCCCCTTTGTGCGAAAAGGGGACATTTACGGGGACGAACGCGAAGTACTCGCTGCTGTCTTCAACGGGAACGGACAGCTTGTAATCTCCCCGGTAGGTGGGGTCGTAACGGTCCACATAGGGTTCACTGCAGGATAAAACCAGCAGCAGTAAGGAGCAGCTCAAGATCAGTACTGTGGCAGTTCTGTACAGGATATTTTTCATCTGAAAGTACCCCTTTAAGGTATCTGGTTCAAAATGTCACGAAAAATTCTGATTTCAGGTTTAAAAAAGAAATGTCACTCCCACGCCGGCCAGCGCGACTCCGACGAGTGCACCTCCTATTCCCTGCCATAAACCGTTCCGTTCGTATTTTTTTCGGAAGTGTTCAGCGCCCTGAGGGTCCTGCTGGCGGTTGTAGCTTTCCAGATTCTTCCCTTTCTGGATGGTGTTGGCGGTGAGAAGAGTGATTCCGGTTGCGGCGAGTGCCGCCGAGCCGATATTGACCGAAAGTTTAATTCTCCTCATTTTGGGTTCTTCGGGCGTGGATTCATCTTTTTGCGTTTTCCGGGAAGCTTTCTGTTCGCTTTCCTGCGGATTTTCGGTTTGTTTGGCATTTACAGTTTCATCGGATTTCTCATCCGGCTCCTGATCGGCTTTTTTCGTTTTTTTCTTCTTGGTTTCAGCACCGCTCTGATTGTCTTTTTTGGCCGTTTTGTTTGTCTCTTCGGATTTCCGGATCATCACCCGCTCTATCTCGTTTTCCGAATCCATGTTCCACATGGTGCCAAAGGGGACACCGGGTTGTACCGAAACCATTTTTCCGTCCCTTACAAGGCTGGCATAACCATTGTTGAAAAACTCCACATTTTCCAGACTGATTTTGGTTGCTTCGGATTTGATGTTGAGTCCGAAGACGCTGTGGTAGAGTTTCACGTTTCTCAATCCCAGCAGTTTGGCATCCTCATGGCCCTCTATACCGTTCCAGTCGAATGATTCCGGCACTTCGTTGGGCAGGCGGTCGGGGCGCTCCTTTTTGGAGGTGAGCAGGATCGGATTATCAATGGTGCCGTCAAGAACCAGCGCCCCCAGAACGGTGATTCCGGAGAACTGCTCGAAAAAGAGTCTGCTTCCGGCCTCGAAGGTGAGTGTCTGGTTGCGCTGGACGTAAATGGTGCCGGTGACGAAATAGTCCTTGGCCGGGTAGGTTCCGGACATTTCCCCGGAAATGTACTCGTAGGCACCTGCCTTCAGCGCCAGTATAACGATTGCAAGTATGATTTTGCGCATATACGATCCTCAGGTGAATGCTTGTACCGAATGAAACGCGGGTGTATGGTTTTCCAAACCAATATATTTACAAGAGACCTTAAAGGCAACAGAAAAATGAAAAAAGTGCAGTCGCACCGATGCCGCGGGTGCAAAATATTCAGAGACATCATTCCGCTGAGGAAACAAAACCGTGATTCATGCAGCAGCGATCCTCGGCGGACGGCTTTGAAAAATGACCTGAACGTTAACACTTGTCTTTGATATTTACTAGTTTAGAGTTTGTGGAGGAAAAAGGTGCAGAAGATGCCTTGTTCAGAAGAAATCTCTGGTTAGCGCCCGTATGACAGTTGCGCGATTCCCCCATTCTGATCGATAAGTCAAGAGATCACAGACGAGGGCGGTGAAGAGGGCGGAAATACGATTTGGTATGTGTTTCACAGGGAGATACGGGTGGGAGAACTCGATATCGCATCCGTATATATTGATCATGAGCTCCGGGGGTCGGACCACGGATAAGTTGCGGTGATTCAAGGAGTTGTCCTGTAATACCCTACCGGTCTGAAACGGTTAAGGCGGACATCCGGGAAACATCTCTCCCGCCGCAGGCGAATGAGAGCTTAATCGTTTCAAAAACGATGCTCTGTCGGTGTTAAGGGGCTGATAATCCGGGAGTTAAGCGTGGTCCGACCCCGCATCTGATTTACTGCTGCAGATCCCGCCGGTGTACGAGATCCGCAAAAATTCGCGCTTTCAGGGCAAAGCTGGAACAAGCCGGTCACTGTTTATTATATTGAAAAAACAGTGATTGTTTCCAAAACGGAGAGTCTTCACCCATGCCAGAACTGTTCCGCGATATCGACGACCTGGGCTTCGGCCCCTCCAAAAAGGTGCCGAAAGGTCCAGGAAAATTCATTACCGGATGTCCCGAACGGGATGAACCTGACCAGGAAGAGAAACCCGAGCCCCTCGTACGGCTTCTGTCCGCCCGGTGGAAACCCGGCCCCAGGGGGTTTCAGTATAACGAGCAGTGCTTTCTGGAGGTCAGGGCACAGTATCTCAAAAAGACTGTCCGCTCCCGGGTTCGCGGGAAGCTCTATGGGATATATAATGGTATAGAGGAGGATCTCTTTCAGGAGGTGGAGGGGTTCATCCAGAAGGACGGCACTGCTCTTCTGGAAATCAAAAAGCTGTGGTTTATAAACGATGACCACTACAGCGCCTGGAAAAAGGATAAAACCACCCCGGTAAAGTACCAGATCAAAGAGATTTCCCACTCCAGAGGGGAGAATGTGATTGACGGGCCGGTGCTTGAGATGCCCGTTGCAGTCCCGACAGGAGATCGATGGTTGATATTTGAATCTACCTCGGAACTTATCGACCCCGATTTTTCATATGAAATGAGCGGTGCTGAACCTGCAAAAAGTAAATGGATATACGTATTCGGATCTCCGGACGGTCTCAATTATTCCAGAGTGTGGGAGATTCGAACAAACGAAACCGGTAAAAAATTCACCACCGTGGAAATTAACCGCGACAGTTACGATTCTGCCCTGCAAAAAGGGTACCCTGAAGATGTTGTGCTGATACCGGGAAGAGATGAAAATGGAGCTACACTGACTCTGCAGGCCTGTTTTTCTGATATTCGACTGACAAAAGAGCGCATTTTTGAAAGTCGGCATGGTCTGCTCAAAGACCCTTCAAGGCGCTGTTTCAATATCGATGACTCTCAGCAGGCCCTGAAACTGCTTCTATCTCACGGAGAAGAAAAAATAGTCATTTCAGATACTTTGCTTTACGCTGAAACACTCAGAAAGAGATTCGAACATGAATACCATGAGTGGGAAGATGTCCGGTTAGCAAGCTGGTTTGAAGAAAACGATCAGAAACGCAAAGAAAAGCTTGTTTGTGAATTCGGAGCACTGGTTTTAAGAATTGTCGAATCGGTTCCTGAGTACAAAAAACACCTCAGACCGGGACAGTATCCGATTCTGGTGGAGCAGATTAAGGGGCACGAAGACAAAAAATCGAAGATTACAAAAACAACCGTGTACCATTTGCGGAATCTGTGCAGATATCTGCTTGACAATAAATTCACAGAAACTTGCAATGATTACATATCCCTTATCTGTCCCGGAACCGACCAGCCCTCCGAGCTGTACTGTTTTGAGGACCGGGTTGGAAATCTGTTTGAAAACATTACCAGATTCGGGCAGGGGCATGATACACTGAAACAGCTTCTGCCTTCTGTCCGGAGCCAAAAGGAACACACCTGGCTTCAGGAACTTCTGATGTTGAAAAACGACGTATGGGGTTTGGGAACAAGCGATCCGCAGGGGGATTCTCCCGCGGCTGCATCAGGATCGAAACAGTTCCAGAACCTGCGTAAACTGGGTGACGGTTTGACCAAGCTTCTGATCGAAGGGGCCAAATCAGGAATTAATGATTTCAAACCGGGTGAAATGGCGAAAATAGTTGAACGGGTATGTAAAACAACAGGCCAGTCAATTGGCTTATCAGCTGCAAAAGTTGCCATGGTTAATGAAAGTGTCAGGCCGTTTAAAAATGTTGTGGGCAATTTTGATGAAAAAAGTTTCTGGAGATTTGAAATAAACAAAAATTCTCCATACCGAAATATGTTTACCAAGGGGCTGACAGGTTCAGCGCTGAAAAACTTTCTGGCCGGGCTGGAAGGAATAGCGTTTCTGTACTCACTTCAGGAACATCTGGACGAAAGCAGTGCAGGGAAAGTGGGAAGTACCGACCATATCAATATCTCAATCAAGCTGGTCACTTATTTTGCAAAAAACGGGATGTTGAGAGTCCCCGTTAAAGGTAATTTTGTGAAATTAGGCGGGGGCCCGGTTGCCCTGTTGAGTATGGTAACTTCCGCCTTAGATACATGGATTGCATACAAACAAGGGGAAAAATATCAATCTGATTTCGATTATGACGCGGCAGTGTGGAATAAAATAGCTGCAGCAGGTAATTTGACAGCATTCATAGGCTATACAACAACGGCAGTAACATTTTACGCTGGAGCCGCAGCTTTATCCTCAACCGGAATAGGTATCGCTCCGGGACTGCTGCTGGCGTTTGTCGGAACTACTGCAGCCATCGGCAGTAATGTTATGGCTGCAAAAGCAGTTAATACTCCTCTTGAAAGAGAACTTCTCAGAACTCCATGGGGACTGAACCCTGTTTCGGATTCATCAATAGAACTGAAAAACCAGTATGTAAAAATGATCAGAACGATAAACTGTTTTGATGTGGAAATCGATACCGACACTACTCTTGTGACAATCCATCTCAAGCGGCTGGAACCTGAGACAAAAATCACGATTCACGAGGTGATTTTCGGCATACCGATGAGTGCTGACGGAAGCACATCTGCTCAGGAAGTAGTAGGAACCAACATCTCTCTGTCAAGCAGCAACTGCACCGTATTGAATAAACCTGAAAACAAAGGTGTAACTGTGCAATGCAATCTTCTTGAAATGTGTAAAAATGCCGCTTTCTTCCTGGCAAGAAGCCAAACGCATGCAATTATCGGACAAAAGGCCAGACCCGACTACATCGGAGTGAAAGTAAGTGCTGATCTGGATGGTGATGGCTTTTTCGCCCTGCCCGATGAAAATCATGTAATCCACGCTGAAAAATACACTGCAGGAAAACTCAAAGCACAGGTGAAAGCAAATGTCTGAATCAGAGCTGCTGAATGATTATAAAAAAATCAGTAATGAAGAGTTAATCTATACTAAACGCTTGACATCAGCTCTATTAGGTGGAGGTGGGCTTTTCCTGTTTTTATTATATCTTGGCATCTATGGCTATATCACAACCGGAGCCCTTACTTTTATTTTATTATTCGCGTTTATCATGAACCTTGCTTCATTTCGCATTTTCATTTTCGGTCTTTTTTCCACCACCAGCAGACTGAATCTCAAAACCCGCGAAATTCAAATCACCAAACGCAACTGGCGCGGACAATCTCTTACAGTTACCGGCCCGATGGACGCAGTGCGGATGTCGGCCACCCGCATCGGCATCACCGATGCAAACCCCACTGATATATGGATTGTCAAAGCTGTATTTCTTTGTGAAAACGAATTCGGTGAAACCTGTGGGGAGGTCATCTGGTCCAAAGAATTCACTGACATAAAAGAGCGCAGTAAGATCATGATCGATATGCACCGGTTTTTCTCAAACGGCGAACTCCTTGATGAAAGCAATATCATAACCAACGGCAAGGGAGTGTTGCTTCTTACCGAAGAGGAAAAGAGGAAATTCAAGGAGGGTACCTTGTTCAAGGAGATTGATGGAGACAGCAAATGGGACAGGCTCGCGGAATCGTGACCTCCCCGGGGTCCCCGGGGTCGGACCACGGGTAAACCACGGGAATTCAAAGGGTTGTCCTGTCTTACCCTACCGGTCTGAAACGGTTAAGGCGGACATCCGGGAAACATCTCTCCCGCCGCAGGCGAATG
>JBKGXV010000102.1:0-10668 GCA_046546375.1 Chitinispirillaceae bacterium
CCAAACCGGAGCCCAAACCGGCATCTGCTGCCAAGACTTCGCCTGAAGCACAATCCAAACCGAAGTCTGCTCCGGCTGCGGAAGCCAGCATCTATATCGCATCTTTACCCCCGCAAGCCGATGTGTACATAAATGGCAGGCGTGTAGGCAAAACCAATTCCGGGGGAATCAAGGTTCCGGAGGGAACTCATAAGGTGAAGTTTGTGAAAGGCGATATTGAGAAAACCGAAACCATGACATTCAAACCGGGCAAGAATCCCACCAGATTTGTCAAACTCAAATAGGTAATTGGACCATAGATAGATAGGATTCTAACAGACAGGCGGGAATTCCCGCCTGTCTGTTAGAATATAGACATTTGAACAGGAGTTCTGAATGCCTTCGGCGCAAATAGTGGACAAGATACGCGAAGAAATACTGGAATCAGGCTTTGATGATCGTTACAAGCTGGGGGCATATGAATTTGTTTTGAATGGATTGGATTTTTTTCTCTCCAAGCTGGGTGAGAAGCGTCATGTGTCAGGGCAGGAGCTGTCGCTGGGCTTGCTCTCCTTTGCTGAAAAACAGTACGGACCATTGGCGAAGAGCGTTCTTGACCGTTGGGGCATAACGCAAACCGAGGATTTCGGGTATATTGTCTACAATATGATCAGCGTGGGGATGATGAGCAAGCAGCCGGAAGATTCTCTGGATGATTTTTTCGGTGTTACAGAGCTGGATTCCTATTTTGAAGGGCATGATTATTTTGAGATCGACAGATCTTATATAAAAAGAATAAAAGGCGCTTGATCTCACATGTTTGGTTATGTATATTTTGATACCTTGATTTGAAAAACAGTGTGCCGCTTTAGCTCAGTCGGTAGAGCAAGGGACTGAAAATCCCTGTGTCCGCAGTTCGATTCTGCGAGGCGGCACCACTAAATAGGAAGGCCTGCATGTTGTGCGGGCCTTTTGTTTTGGGGCGGCACGCCCCGGAGGTGAGTCAGAATCGTATCTGAAAAATCACCTCCGGGGCATACCATCTCTGTTGATACTCCTTACCCCACTTTTGTATTTTACCCTCATCAGGTGATGGGGTTCCACCTTCAACCGCCGCATTCTCGGCTGATGACTCCTGGCGAAAATCACTGACCCGGGAGCTCTCTATGCTTTTTTCCACCTTCAGCTTTCCATTCAATCCCTTATCAGCTCTCATACTGGAGTTAGAAAGATGCCTTTCAATCTCACAGTGGTCCTGATCCTTCTGGGAGGGTGGCTTTTAGGCAGCGTCTTTCACAGAATAGGCCTTCCTTCGGTGCTGGGAATGGTGATGTGGGGTATCTGTATCGGCCTGTTTTGGTATGATCAGCTACCGCCTGTCCTCTTTGAGCTGGAACCGTTTCTGAAATCCTTTGCACTCATTGTGATTTTGCTCAGGGCGGGGCTGGGAATAAATAAAAGCACTCTGCAGAAGGCGGGGCTCACCGCTCTGCTCATGGCGTTTGTGCCGGCTGTTCTGGAGGGGACAGTTCTGACCGTCCTTATGCATTTTCTCTTTGATTTCGATTGGGTAATTGCCGGACTTGCCGGCTTTATGTTGGCGGCGGTGTCTCCGGCGGTAATTGTCCCGTCCATGCTGCATCTCAAAGATAAGGGCTACGGCAGAAAGAATGAGGTCCCTACAATCGTGCTGGCAGGGGCAAGTGTGGATGATGTCTTTGCCATAACGGTGTACACCATGTTCTTGCAGGCAGCGACATCCGGGTATGCTCAACCCGATCAGTTGTTTTGGGCTGTTCCCTTCGCCTTGATCACAGGTATTCTGCCCGGGGTGGTGGTCGGGTTCTTTTTGGTGTGGTTTTTCCGCAGAAAATATGCGAGTATCAGAGCGACTGAAAAAGTGCTGGTTCTTTTGATGATTTCGGTCGCGCTCGTTCAGGTGGGAGATTGGATTCACAGTGCGTCTCTTCTGGGTGTTATGACTGTGGGCTTCATACTTCTTGAAAAGGAGGAGAAGGTGGCCCATGAGTTGTCGGGTAAGCTTTCGAAGCTGTGGGTGGCTGCGGAGATCATACTTTTCGTGCTGATTGGAATTTCGGTTGATCCTCAAGTGGCCCTGGGTGCCGGGTTTCGGGGTCTGGTGGCGATTGCAGCCGGTTTGATATTCCGCTCCGCGGGAGTGTTCATCTCCACTATGTGGTCCGGTTTTTCTCTCAGGGAACGGGTTTTCTGCATGATTGCCTACCTTCCCAAGGCTACTGTTCAGGCAGCTCTGGGAGGGGTGGCACTTTCTGCGGGAATCGCCCAGGGAGAGACGATTCTGGCTATAGCAGTCTTATCTATTTTGTTTACCGCCCCATTAGGTCTGATCGGAATCAAGTACTCTGGAAAAAGGTTTCTGTCCATGGACTTTTCCGCTTCAGAGAAACAGGTATGAGGTTAGGGGTTGGGAGTGGCACCCCGGAGGTGAAACTGTGATGTATCAGAAAAACACTTCCGGCAAAATGATTGCAGAAGCCTGTTGCCGTAGTCACCGGCATCTTTGTAGATTATAATCTGGATACTCGGCCGATATCTCTCGCATAGATTTCCTCTTTCATTGTTCGTGGTTCAGTTTCTCATTCAAACCAGATCAGTCCCGTAATCATCAATCAGCCCGGAGGGGTATGCTCATGTATGAAGAAAACTCGGAATTGAGGCTCGCATTCGGTTTTCTGCAGAATACATCCACAAATGTTTTTCTGACCGGCAAGGCTGGTACGGGCAAAACAACTTTCCTTCGGCGGCTCAGGGATAATTCCCCCAAACGCATGGTGGTCCTTGCTCCCACAGGAGTGGCAGCGATCAATGCCGGTGGTGTTACGATTCATTCTTTTTTCCAGATGCCCTTCGGCCCACAGGTTCCCGGAGCTTTATCAGACCCCAACAGAAAAAGGGAACGTTTCCGCCGTTTCAGTCGGGAAAAACTCAATATCATCCGCACGCTCGATCTGCTGGTCATTGATGAGATCAGTATGGTGAGAGCTGATCTGCTTGATGGGGTCGATGAGGTGCTGAGGATGTACCGGGACAAAAATAAACCCTTCGGTGGTTTGCAGCTTCTGATGATCGGGGATTTGCAGCAGCTTGCACCTGTTGCCAGGGATGAGGAATGGAAGCTGCTGAAAAGTTATTACGATACACCTTTCTTTTTCGGCAGCAAGGCTCTGGCGAAATCATGCTACATCACTATAGAATTGAAAAAGATTTATCGACAGAGTGATCAGGAGTTCATTACCCTTCTGAACGGGATAAGGAACTGTGAGGGCAATCCGGAAATACTGGAACAGATTAACAAACGATGTGTTCCGGGTTACCAGGCTGAAAAGGATGGCGGAAGTATCATTCTTACAACCCACAATTTTCAGGCTCAGCGTATAAACACCGAAAGAATGAATCAGCTTTCCACTCCATCCCATAATTTTACCGCCCGGATTGAGGGTGATTTCCCGGAAGGTACATATCCTACAGACGGTGAGCTGATGCTCAAAAAGGGTGCTCAGGTGATGTTTGTCAAAAATGATTCCTCCGGTGAGAAGCGTTATTTCAATGGCAAAATCGGCGTTGTTGAAAGCATAGACAGGGATATCGTTTTTGTCAGGTGTGATGAGACAACCATAGCCGTGGAGCCCGATGTATGGCAGAATGTCAAATACGGACTCAACGAGGGAAATGGGCAGATTGAGGAGAAGGTGTGCGGGTCCTTCATGCAGTATCCGCTTAAAGCGGCCTGGGCCATCACTATTCATAAAAGTCAGGGCCTTACCTTTGACAAGGTGGTTATTGATGCCGGAGCGGCGTTCGCTCACGGACAGGTCTACGTGGCTTTGAGCCGCTGCAGGTCGCTTGAAGGATTGATTCTCACAAAACCCCTTACCCCAAGAGTACTGATCAGCAGTTCAAAGGTGGAGGAGTTCAGTGTTCGGGTCGAGAGGAATCAGCCCGGGGAAGAAGAACTTGAGCAGGCCAGGAGATTATTTCAGAGAGAGTTGATTTGTGATCTGTTCGACTTTTCTTCCATGCAGAAGCAAATCAATCGGTGTCTGTATGTGATGAAAGAGCATAAGGAAAGTATCCTTGCGCATATGCGTGACAGTTTCAGTGAAATGGCTGCGGAAGTGAGAAAAGAGGTGATTGAAATCGCTGACAAATTTGCCGGACAGATTCCCGGTTACTTTTGCCGCAATGAGGATGCTGAAATGAATTCAGCACTGCAGGATCGTTTGAAGAAAGCATCTTTTTACTTTTCAGAAAAAATGGAAAGCACCATCTGCAGTTATATCAGAAAATTCAGGCTGGAGGTTGACAATAAAATTGTGAAAAAGCAGCTTGGAGATGCTGTAAAGAGACTTGAGGGGGAAATCAGTACAAAACTGAGCTGTTTTGATACTTGTAGAAACGGTTTCACGGTTAAGGCATTTCTGGAGGCTAGGGCAATTTCCAGAATAGAGAAGAAAGGCCGGAAGCCTCGAGTTGTGGAGAAGAATGAAGAAATGCCGGACAGTACAGAGCACGTGCTGCTTTTTAACAGAATAAGAGCATGGCGGGATGATCAGGCCCGTTCAAGGGATATTCCGGAGTACATGGTCCTGCCCCGTAAGACGATTATGGGAATCTGCATAATGCTTCCGATTGACCTTAAAGAACTCAGGTCTGTTCACGGAATGGGTAAAAAGAAAATTGAGAGTTCCGGGAAAGAAATACTTGAAATAGTGGATCAGTACTGCAGTGAAATGGGAATAAGCCCGGAGAAACGAGGCGGGAGTGGAAAAAAAGGTACTCGGAAAGCTCCCAAGTCCTCCGGAACCTACAAAATCAGTCTGGATCTTTTCAATTCCGGAATGAGTATACAGGGAATCGCAGCTCATCGTGGTCTGACTCCTGGCACTGTCGAAACTCATTTGACTCACTATATTGCTTCAGGGAAACTGAGTGTATTTCAGTTTTTGTCAGAAGAGAAGGTTGAGGAGGTCAGCGAGTATTTTCTCTCCCGGAATTCAAAGGAGCTCACTCCCGCCAGAAACCATTTCGGAGAGAAGTTCTCCTACGGGGAGCTGCGCATGGTGGTCAGGCATCTGGAAAACGAGGGAGTGTTTGATTTGAAACGTACTGTTTCAAGTATGGAGACTGGTGACTGATTGCGAGGGTTCCATATCTCCGCCCTCATGGCCTTTTTTCTCCGGACAGTGTTCGGATATCTCTTCCAAGGTCCGCTAAAAACGTCTGTTCTCAGTTGGTTTTTCGGTTTACAAGCATATCTAGGGGTAGATTTTAACAACCCGAGTCTGAAGGTAACATTCTGTTAGGCCCCGCCGCTGTTTTATTTGGTGCTCTAGACTATGTTGACAGAGAACCAAGCCGTTTCCTAATGCTCCGGAGGTGATTTTCTGCTGAATCGATGAAGCATCTCTGAGGTGAATTGTGTTTACAAAACTTCTTCCTAATTATCCTGATATCCAAAAAAATATGGCATGAAATCACCATATGGCTTATATTATGGTTACAAGGTCATGGCAAAAAGCCCCGTTCGGATCATGAAACCGTCAATTTCCCGAACACGGCCGTTCTTAAGAGAACCCCGCCTTCCCAAGGGAGGAAAAAAGATGTCTGCTTTAAAATCCCGGCTTTTCACAGCAATTCTTATCGTGATTCTTCTTTTCCAGGCTGATGCCGTTTCAAACGACCTGTGCGAAGTCGTTCTTGAAACCTGTCCCGAAAATCTCAACGGCGATACCCTGACTGTACCCTCAAGTGCCGTTGCACTATCCGCCGATGTAAGAGCCTGCGAAATACAGAAAATGGTGGAGGGAGTGACTTCCAGCTCCGAGCCGCCATCCATAATGTTCGTTATCGACCATTCGGCCTCCATGATGTTTGAGGATGTGGACCGCCCGGACCACCCGCTGGATCCTGAAGGTTCCCGTTATACCGTAACCAGGGATGTTATAGATACCCTGCACAGAGTCATGCCCGAGGCGGAAGTGGGAATCGCCGTTTTTTCCAGATATCTCTTCCTTGATCATCGAAACAATTCCTGTCTGCAGCATTTTCCCCAAGAGGATCATGAGCATGGATCGTATATGCCTCTTCTGCAGCTGAACCAGGAATATGAGAATGGTCGAAGGGGGTATCAGATTCTTATGGATCTGCTTGAAACAAGAGAAGTGGACTATGAGGGCCCGACCAAATCGTATACGCTTACCGATCTGGTCTATGAACCGGAATTCGATATACCGTATTCCACCAATATCAACTGCGGTTTCAATGCCGCTAAAGATGCGTTCGGCAATACCGATAAGCCCGGAGAAAACCAGTTCATCATATTTCTCTCCGATGGTGAAGCAAATTACCCTAAAAACAATACAACCGGATTTGTGGAGGGAACTGATGTTCCCACTACTTTCACCATATTTTTCTCGCAAGATGGGGAGGCCCCCGAACAGATTACAGACATGTCCGAAAATATCAGAGAAAACGGTTTTTCCGAGTCAAATGACAAAACCAACCTCTGGGCCATACAGACAAATCATGAAACACTTCTGGATCTTCTTCTCAATGAGGTGGTAAGCGGTCTTCTGGATGTGACTTCGGGTATGCCTCATGAGCTGTCTGTAAACAACAGTGTGTCAAACGAATTTTCCGGCGATCAATTCGTGTTCTCAAAGAGGTTTCCTCTTCAAACAGGTGTGACCGAATTTGATCTGGGGATTTCCTACACCATGGAGGATTCCCAGAATGGTGCTGATCATGATACCAGTACGCGAACTGTGTTTTATGTAAAACGGGAGGAGAATGCGGCAGTTTCGGAAGGTGTCAGCATAAGCTGCTGGAAAGGAGCCGTGATGAGCGTGCGGCATGAGGGCAGTATTGTTGAGATGGTAAGAGAGGATATGAGTCAGCTTGAAATAGTATTCGATCAGGGTGAAAACGATTTCTCCAGCGTACAGGTGAATATCAGCAATCAGAAGGGAAGTGTTGACAGTGAAGTTTTGAATCTTGTAAAGCAGGATGATGCAACCTGGACTTCTGCGTTCACTCGGAAGATATCGGGGACCTCCCGGGTGAATGACCGAAGGCTTCAGCATCGAAGTGACGATTCCATCATAGTGGTATTCCGCAATCCCGACATACCACTCGATACTGTCAGAATATCATTGCCGTTCAATCACTCGGCAGATCTGGCTCTTTATCCCCGGGCCGGGAATCCGGAAGGTCAGCAGCCGCTGCCGGAACAGCTTTCAGTCGCAGCTGGTGAGCAGGTTGAAATCTTCGCCAAGGTTTTCGGACAGGAGGGTGTGTGGATAAACCAGTACGAGACTGTCGACAGTCTGCGAAACAGAATAAGCTGGAGTGTGAATGACAGCACAAACGGATCGATTGAGCCGATATCCGGAAACCGAACATCATTCAAGAGCACTGTGGCTCACAGAAACTTCACAGTGTCGGCGTCTTTGCCCTTTGGTGAAGGGGTCATAACACGTTCGGTTGAGATAGGTGTGCAGCCGGCTGTTCCCCATTCACTGGACATTCAGAAAGATTCGGCGGTTACAAGCCGTAATTCCGAAGATAGCTTCAAAGGCTTCTGGTTTGCCTCTGATCAGGAAGCGGAATATGTGTGGGCTGTGGTGAGGGATCGTCATGGCAACTATGTGCGTCATGCAGCTTCAGCTCAATGGAACAGTACGGAACCGCAGACAGCGGAAGTGACAAGAATGTCAGGATGCCATGCTCTGGTAAGCAGGGGCTTTCTCTGTTCCGGTTTGGATACCAAGGTGATAGCTTCAGAGGGAGTGCTCGTTGCGGATACGATTACAGTAGGATGCGAAGGTGAAAAAATGATTGCTGCAGGGCCCAATCCTTTTGTCCCCGGAGTGACTCGTCTGGATTCCAAGCTGTCGCCCCGTTCGCTTGAATACTACAGAAATGTGGTTGCGGATGCACAAACGGGAATACTTGTTTCGGTTGAATCTCCCAGACCCTTGAGGGAAAAGTCCGATGAAGCTTTATCTTTCGCAAAGGTGACCATATACGATGCCGTGGGGAATGTGGTTATAGGTGATCTTGAACTGAAGAGGGCAAG
This sequence comes from Chitinispirillaceae bacterium, assembly GCA_046546375.1. GTDB lineage: Bacteria > Fibrobacterota > Chitinivibrionia > Chitinivibrionales > Chitinispirillaceae > JAEZKC01. Next base: position 8,099 of record JBKGXV010000102.1, read on the forward strand.
TTCGCCTAATTCCTACGGGTTTGTGTGGGACGGAGTGAATGAAAAGGGCAGGATTGTGGGGGCGGGGGTGTATCTTGTAAGAATAAGCGCCACAATGGAGGATGGTTCTCTATATATGATTCAGAAGAAAGTCGGTGTCACACGTTAAGAGATCTGGTGTGCTGGAAGTGAGGGCAGGGAGAATACCCGCCCTCTTGGGGTTCACATCAGGGCAGAATAACAGAAGTATTCGAAACTGTTTCGTTCTGATGCGTCTGCAGTATATAGTGTCCCGAAGGCAGTCCGCTGAGATTGAAACTGTGAGTTCCCTTCGTAAGGCGGCCGCAGTTTATATCCGCAACAGTTTTTCCTTTGAGGTCTGTTACTTGCAGTTTAACATCCGATGATGCCGGCACATTCAGAGTGACAATCTTACCCTGAGTCTTTATCATGGGAGAAACAGCGTTTCCGTTGGAAGTCAGACATCTTCTGACCGGTGATGTAAGCTCGTCAACCTTGAACAGAGAAACATGGGCATTGTCCGCACCCGTAGCCCAGGCGCTTCCTTCGGTATCGAAATCATAGATCACTTCTCCGTCAATGCTGATATCATCGATGTAAATCGTTCCGGTATACTCCGAGTCGAGAGCCCAGTACTGAAAAAGGATCGATACCACTTCCGACAAGTCGCTTGCTCCGAAGGCTGATAAAGGAATTGTGACAGTCACCCATTCACCCTGACTGTAACCATCCAGAGTGAAACCCTCATCCTCAGCAGGGCTCCAGGTCCAGGCATCGGTCACCTTGATAACCGGCACTATCTGCAAATCGGTTTCGCTTCCCTCCTCGATATACATCTGGAATGTGAGATTTTCCTTCCCGGTAAAATCCTGCGTACAGGAAGTGCCGAGTTCATAGTAATCCCCGCCTTCATCATCCGGAGTGGGAAGGTCTGTCAGGGCAAGACGCATTGCATGATTCCCGGTCATCTCCTCGATCACCACGTCTTTGATCATTATATCGTCCTGATATTTTTCGAAAAGATTCTCCAGAGCCGGTGCGGTGGTGGAATAGTCACCGAAAAAGGAACTTTCCCCTTCCGTCATGGCCCAGCTCAGAGCACCCGCGTATCCGTTGTCATAGGCATGCTCGAAGGCTTCGACAATGGTTTTGGAGGTCTTGAGAGGCTGTCCGCTTGACGGACCGGTGGTGCTTGAACTCCAGTCTTTGGCGGGAAATTCACCGATAAGAATAGGCCTGTCCATGTTCCAGTGGCTTGCAGGATTGTGAAACGGGGAGATGCTCTCATCCTGCCACTCGGGATAGTAATGACCCATGTAGAAATCCAGATACCCATCCTCGTCTCCTCCGGCAGCAGCAAGGCTTTCATCACTGTATTCGTCTACGTATTCAAAAGAGGCTATTCCCGTGGAAGCCATCTTTGTTGAATTGCGGTGCACGAATCCTGCAATCCTGTTGGTGATCCTGAGGATATCCTCCTGAGTGATCTTCTCCTCCACATGGCTCCAGCCGGCTGATTCCAGCATACCTTCGGCTTCATTGAACACCTCCCAGCACAGAACCGCCGGGTGGGAGCCCACGCTGTCCATTATCGGCTTGAGTCCGTTTTCCAGATAGGTATCGATGTTCTCAGGAATAGTGAGGAATTTGTGGTTGTTTTCCAAATTGTAGTCCTCACGGTATTCCGATTTGGTTCCGGGAACCAGCATGTCGAATGAAAAGAGGCACATGGAAACCACGACACCATAGGCATGAGCCGTATCCAGGGCTGCTCTCATGTTGGAGATGGTCTTAGATCCAAGGCCGGTCACCTCTCCGTTTTCATCTATTTTGGGGCAATTTGAGGCATCGGTGTGAAGCCACCATCTGAGTGCGTTTCCTCCCGCTCTTCTGATCTTTTTCACCTTGTCCAGAAAGGAGTTCATGTTGATTTTGCTATCGCCCACATCGTTTCCGAAAGAATCGGAACTCAGCCAGGCGATATTCATCCCGGAGATGAATCTTTTCTGGCCGTTTATCACCGGCCAGTTGCCATCCATGGAATCCTGCACGATCTTGGCCGATGTGGATGCCAGGATGCTGGTCGTCAGACCTGCAACAAGCAAAAAAGTTTTGAGTAGACGGGACATCTGCACTCCTTTTGTTTTTGGTTTATTATGAATGAAACTGAGTGTATTTCAATTGCTGCTATCTGTTTTGTGTTCCGACTGCCCTTAAGCGTTTCAGCAATCCCCCGTTATTTTTCCACAGGCTGATTCGCCCGGGTTCCAAACACTTGTTTCCGGCTGCACAGATGTGCTGTCTGTGCCGGTGTGGAATAAGGATTCGGCAAGGTGCTAATGCTCATATCAGCAGATTTCCGCTACACAAATCTACCAATACCTTCAATATATTAATGGCCCAACCGAATGGTTATGGTTTTTTGCAGTTTCATACTTGGTGGTTGTGTCTTATTTGAGTTGCACTAAGAGCCGGGTTTTCCGCGATCTCAAGAAAAACCGCTTTGAAATCAACAGCTTAGCTCACCCCGGAGGTGAATCTGTGCTGAATCAATAATTCACCCCGGAGGT
>JBKGXV010000103.1:0-10659 GCA_046546375.1 Chitinispirillaceae bacterium
TAACGGTTGATCTCAGGAACGGTTCATCCCAGAAGCATTGCCAGATCCTCTTCGGTAAGGCTGCTCAGAAGTGATTCGTCTTCGCTTATGATGCTTTCTGCCAGTTTACGCTTCTTACTCTGAAGCTCCAGCACTTTTTCCTCCACAGTATCTCTGCAGATCAGCTTGTAGGCGAAAACAGGACGGGTCTGGCCGATTCTGTGAGCGCGGTCTATTGCCTGAGCCTCCACTGCCGGATTCCACCAGGGGTCGAGCACGAAGACGTAGTCTGCCGCGGTCAGATTCAGCCCGGTTCCTCCCGCTTTGAGGCTTATCAGAAACGAGGTGCACTCCGGATCATTCTGAAAACGATCCACTCTCTTCTTTCTGTCTCTGGTGCTGCCGTCAAGGTATTCGAAATCAATTTTCTTTGTTTGAAGCTTCTTGCGTATGATATCCAGAAAAGAGGTGAATTGTGAAAAAACCAGGCATTTGTGTCCTTCCTGACAGATTTCATCAATCTGCGTAAGCAATGTTTCGACTTTAACACTTGCGCTGTTTATATGCCGGTTTTTCACCAGGCCAGGATGACAGGCTGCCTGGCGCAGGCGTAAAAGAGCTTCCAGAACGTGAAACTTGGATTTGCCCATTCCTTCGACTTTCACTTCGGCAAGCAGTGTGGCTCTGTAGTAATCTCTCAGTTCATCATATTTTTTGCGCTGAAGCGGTTCCATATCGCACATAAGTACTTCTTCCGTACGCTCGGGAAGATCACTGGCAACCTGTCCTTTTGTACGGCGCAGTATGAACGGACGCATAATCTTTCTGAGAAAGCTGCATGTCTGGTCATCTGCGGAACGCATGGATGATTGTACATTTTTGAACGCGCTTGAACTTCCCAGCATTCCCGGATTGAGAAACTCGAAAATGCTCCAGAGATCACTCAGATAATTCTCCACAGGAGTTCCGCTGAGTGCCAGACGGTGATTTGATTTCAGAAGACGTGTCGCTTTGGCGGTCGCAGTAGCTTTGTTTTTGATCGCCTGCGCTTCGTCAAGTACAACGTAGTCGAATTCCTGATTCTGAAGCACGGATATGTCCCGTCTCAAAGTACCGTAGGTGATAATGACCAGATCAAAAGATGCAAGGTCTGCGTTTTTCCGGGCCGACGGTTCTGAATCGGAATAATCAAAAATGCTTAAAGAGGGAGCGAAACGATAAGTCTCCTGAATCCAGTTGTAAACAACTGACCTGGGAGCAACCACCAGTGATGTACCGAGGTTGTTTTCCTGCTTTCGGGCCTCCAGAAGTGCAAGCACCTGGACAGTCTTTCCCAGTCCCATATCATCGGCCAGGCAACCTCCCAGACCGAACTTCTGGAGAAACCGAAGCCAGCCCATTCCCTCCTTCTGGTAGGGTCTGAGCGTACCCTGGAACGTCGGTGGAGGGATTTCTTTTTCTACGCCACTGAAGGATTTCAGTTCATTTCTGAGTTTATTGAAAACGGCATCGCAGGATACTTCGGGGTGATTTTCCAGAAGCATGTCTATAAGAAGCGTCTGTGAATGCTTGAAACGCATGCTCTTTTCCCGGGGGGTTCCCATTCCGGCCAGTGAGGAGAATTTTTTGATCCACTCCATGGGGAGCATACCCAGTGAACCGTCGTTTAGTTTTACGAACGGGTCACCTTTCTTTGCTGCGGCAAGGAGTTCGGGAAGTTTTACTGCCTGATCGCCATAACAGCAGTCGCCTTCAAGGTCAAACCAGTCGATACCGGAGGAAACGGAGAAGGAAAAAGTTCCCGGATTCCTGAATGCCCCCTCCTTTCCCTCTACTATCCAGCCCTGCTTCAGAAGTTTATCAATAAGCGGAAGAAGTGCTTTTCTGGTGACAGTAAAGCGGGGTTCGTTCTGGCGATACTCGTTTCTCCATTTCGCACCTGCTTCCCGGAGAGTGCTGGCTGCCTTATAGTGGAAAGGCATGTCAATGACATAGGCTTTTTTTGATGCGGCATCGTAAGCCGCCCGTCCCTCAAATCCTTCGCGAATCCTTACTTCTTCATAATCAAAAAAGAGTTCAATAAAATAGGTGGGAGTTGCGTACCGGGTTGCTTCCGAAATGACTGCACAGGGAACAGGGGTGATCTTGATCTCCTCAGTCTGCAGTTCTGGAGGAAGTGCTATCGCGGGAACATTTCTGCCTCTGTAGTAGGTTGACATGAATTCCGAAAGTTCCCTTTTAGGTATCGGGATAGCATGATTTCCTCTTAACCTGGCAAACAGATCAATGTTCCGATCATCACTTTCGATTCTTGCGATACAATCAAGTGTGACGACTATATTCGCATTGTACCAGCAGGTGCTCTCTTCTGAACTGATATCTCTTCCGTTTTTTGTAACTTTACTGACAAGTTCATAATCACCGTTGCCGTCCGGTTCCAGTCCGAATTCAATCTTGTGGAGGGTGCTGTCATACCGGACCGGTTCGGGGGTGGTATAATCCGAGTCTCTGATATAAAGGCGGCCGGTTTGCGCCATGAGAGGTATCAGTATTTCCACATCTTTTCCACGGATATACTGAGTGCCTGAAAGACTGTGACCTCGGAAGTTTTCAGATTTCATCAGAATCGAAAAAATGGCCCTGTCACTTTGATATTTGAAAATTCTGGATTCATACTCATCATAGAAGAAACGGTCAATGTCGGTAATGTTGCCCTGTTCGTCCTCCATGCGCGTTTTTATGTCAACAACCGCACACCTTGATGAAAGACTTTCGTCACTATCCAGATAGTAAAAATATGTAAAGCGATCGGGGGTGGTTTTCCACCGGGGAAGTATCGAAGGCTCAAGCAGGTCCTTCCAGGTCAGATCCGGTTCGGAAAGCTGCTGCTGTTCGGATTCAGTCTCTTTATAGGTACCTCCACTGTCTTCACCGTATACATCTTCATCGAAATCCTCGTAATTGCTTTCGAAAATGTCTACTTCCGTGATGTGAGAAGCGGGTTTCAGAAGGCCTCTGGATTCGGCTTTCAGTATGACGGCGAAAATGTGTTTGCAGAGATTGGTTCTGTCGTAATAATGACATTCGCAGCTCACAGTAAGCCTGTTTTCGACCAGATGAAGACGAACTTCGTAAACTGCTGAACCGTAGACCTTTGCTTTTACTTCATTCCCTTTGTGTGAAATGGTGCCTATACGGTCCGACAGGAATATATCCTCTCCTCTCTGCATGATACGTGGATCAAAGTGCTGAAACACGAGTAATGAAAGATCATCAGACATAAAATGATTCCTGTGTGTGCTAGATCTTGTGGATATTGTTCACTCTTCTATAACTTCGATACAGGCTCCAAGAGTCCTGAAGTCCTCCACAAACGAAGGATAGGTCACTTCGGCTGCTTCGGCTGTATCGATCACCGTTTCCCCATCAGCAATCATACCAGCCAGGGCAAGGGCCATTACCACCCGGTGGTCATCGTGTCCGTTGACGTGTGCGCCCTTGAGTTTCCCGCCTCTGATTTTCATTCCGTCGGGATACTCCTCCGTTTCGATACCCATCTTCGCCAGTTCCTCCGACATCACCTTTATTCTGTCGGTTTCTTTTATCCGGGCCTGGGCAACATTGGTGAAAACTGTTTCGCCCTCTGCTGCAGCCGCGGCCACGGAGAGAGCCGGAAGAGCATCGGGCATACGGTTGAGATCGAAAGTGGAACCGTGAAGTTTATGGCTGCTTACCTTTACATTCCCATCCCCGTGTTCCACCACCGCTCCCATGGCGCTTAACACTTCGAATATCCCTTTGTCGCCCTGAGGGTCGGAGAAATCCAAACCCGAAAGTCCGATACAGGAATTTCCTGTTGCACCGGCCACAGCGGAAAATGTCGCCGAGGAGAAATCGGCCGGAACAGTCAAATCGAAGGAATGATATTTCTGCCTGCCTTGTATGTGAAAGGAGGTGAAATCTTCGGAGTAACTCACCTCGATACCCTGTTTTCGAAGCCACCAGAGAGTCAGCTCGATATACGGCTGTTCGTGCAGATTGAAAATGGAAAGGTCTGTGTCGTTCTGAATAAGCGGACAGGTGAAAAGCAGGCTTGAGACAAATTGGGAATTTATCCCGTCAACCGAGGCGGATCCCCCCCTCAGAGGTCCTTTGATGGAAAAAGGTACATCCTGCGGTGTATTGAGATGGGAGACTTCTGCACCCAATTCTGAAAGTGCTTTGAGAAGAGGTTTTACAGGTCTTGATCTTAAAGATCTGTCTCCGTCAAAACGGCGCATGCGCTCTCCCAGAGCTGCTGCGGAGGAGAAGAGGTTGAGGCCGGTACCCGAGTTGCCCATATCAATGAGGTCTGCACCTCTGTTGAAATCATCGCCGATTCCGTTTACAGTCAGTTTCTCTTCATTGTGTTCTATACGTGCTCCGAATGCTCTGGCCGCACCGATTGCGGAAGCACCATCTCCCTTGAGAAGCGGCTTTCGGACAGTTGATACCCCGTCTGCAAGAGTGGAGATCAGCAGTGCCCGTATAGTGTGACTTTTGGAAGGAGGAATGATGATGGTGCCGGAAAGTTCAGAGGGTCGTACAATCCATTTCATGAAGTATCCTTACTGGTATCCACTATGTTTTGAAGTTTGTTTATGTCAAACAAATCATGAGGAGCATCCTTTCCTGTCCAGTAGCGGAAGGATTCAAGCCCCTGATAAAGCAGCATAAGAAGGCCGTTTTGGGTTCTGCACCCAGCGGCGGCCGCTTCTTTGAGAAAACGGGTGGTGCGGGGATTGTAGATGGTATCAAAGACCGTCATACCCGGATGAAAAAATCTCTGGTCAAGGGGAGTGGTATCCGTACGGGGTGTCATCCCCGCAGAGGTGCAGTTGACCAGAAGCGTGCACCTGTCAAAAAAAACTTTGGACGAGTCTTCTCCCAGTCTGCACGCGTTCACCGGAACTGTTCCCCCCGGCGGTTCAAGCTCTGAAGCAAGTGCCTGCGCTTTTTCAAGCGTTCTTCCGGCGAAGACAAGAGATCTGCATCTTTTTTTCAGAAGCAGAGCCGCTCCCAGTGTTTTGGCCGTGCCGCCGTTTCCCAGTATGACAACATGGTCTTCACCGAACACATGCCCCCCGGCCTCAAGAGCTCTGAAAAACCCGTCCGGATCGGTGGTGGTTCCGCACAAACGGCCGTCTTTCATGTAAAGAGTATTTACCGTGCCGGTTGCAGTTGAGAGCTCTGAAATCTCATCACAGTAGTGCACCACTGCTTTTTTGTGGGGGATAGTCACGTTGGCCCCTGCCATCCCTGCCCGTAAAGTATAAACGGCTTGCGGGAGATCCCTGGGGGCAATCCCCAATGGTATGTATACAAAGGGAAGATTCAGTTTTCTGAATGCGTGATTGTGGATCTGGGGAGAAATGGAGTGGGATACGGGGTATCCCAGAAGGCAGACACAGCGGGTATGACCTGCAATCGGTGATTCCATATCAGGGTACCTGATCCCCGAGAAACGCTTTGACTCTGTTACGTCCGCTGTTTTTGGCCCGGTACAGCGCCACATCCGCCTCCTCGATCATATCCTGGGGAGTGGCGATATCGTCTCTGTAGGCGGTGATGCCCAGAGATGCGGAAAACCTGCCCGTGGGGAGAGCCTGCTCGTTCACAAAACGGTAATCATAGATTGCCTGGCGGATGTTTTCAGCAGTTTTCAGAGAAAGATTCAGAGCCTGCGAGGGCAGGAGAATGGAAAATTCCTCCCCGCCGTATCTGCAGACTATGTCATCCTGAGAGCATACGGCATGTAGAATACGTACGGTTTCAATCAGAGCTATATCACCCTGGATATGACCGTTTAAATCATTAAACAGCTTGAAATGATCCAGATCAAGCATGATCATGGAGAACTCGGTACCGGTGGTGCGGGATTGGGTAAAAAGCTTTTTGAACTCGTCCTCGAAAAAATGACGGTTGTAGGCTTTGGTGAGATCGTCCGTAATGGCCCGGCTGGCGGTATCCATGTACTCACGCACATCCACAATTTTGGGGAAAGTGAGCAGTTTTTTTATGTTGGTATAATAATCCAGAGTCGCAACATGAATTCCCACATTGCGGTCCAGTTTTTCACTCATGGTGTACTTGTGTCTGAGAATTTCTCTCCAGTCCCGCTTCGCTTCCTCCTCGGGAAGGCGGATCTGGATGATTGCGAAAATCAGATCTCTGTAGTAGGTCCCAGGTTTTTTGCCGATCGATTCGAGCAGATATTCATCATTCTGAATGTGATCAACCAAATCCCCACTGGCCATTTCAATAAATCTCTGGTCAGTGAGTTTTCTGAGATTGGATATATCTTCGATATTCAGATTGGTATCCTCAAGATCGGTGAGGTCCATCTGATCTTCGGTTTCCCGGAAATTGCTTTCGTTTTTACTCACGTCGCCATCCTTTTAAAGCGGTACTACACCATCACTGATGGCACTTCCGGGTCGAAACGGCCGACCCAAAAACAAAATAATAACCGCCCAGCTAATTATTCGGACAGACTTCGTAAATATTTACAGATTACCGGGAAGGATCAATATTCTTCGTCGGTGATTTCAGGATCCTCTTTCCAGGGTTCGAGCTCCTGCACTCTGCTTGATTGTTTGAGCTTTTTCAGAGCTTTGATCTCAATCTGGCGCACCCTTTCGTTTGTCAGTTTGAGTTTCGCTCCGATTTCGCCCAGAGTTTTGATCCTGCCGTCATCCAGCCCGAATCTCATGATTACCGTCTTTCTCTCCTTGGAATCCAGAGAATCAAGCACTCGATCGATATGCTGCCTCAGGCTTCCCAGAGAAACACGGCTGAAGGGATCCTCGCAGCGGGTGTCTTCTATATACTCTCCAATGGTGGTACCGTCCTCATTACCAACCTCCATATCCAATGAGATGGGATTGGCTGCACATTCCAGTGCCAGCTCCACCTTTTCCACAGGACATTTCAGTTCTTCAGAGATCTGCTCCACAGTGGGCTGTGAACCGTGCTTGAGGCTGAATTTTCTGCTGAACCGCTCTATTTTGGTGACCAGATCAAAGGTGTTCGCCGGAAGATGGATGGTTTTGGACTTCTCGTGTATCGCCCGGGTGATCGCCTGGCGAACCCACCAAATGGCGTAGGTGGAGAATTTGTATCCCTTGCGGTAGTCGAAATTATCCACTGCGGTGATAAGTCCCTTGTTTCCTTCCTGGATGAGGTCGCTTATCTCCATTCCCCGGTGAATGTAACGTTTGGCAATGCTTACCACCAAACGCACATTGGCTTCGATGATGCTGCACTTTGCCTGATTGCGCATCTCTTCCCAGTAGGAGAAACTCTCAAGCAGCATGGTGTGGTTCTTTTCTTCCAGATGAATTTTGAACCTTTTGAGAATGTCTTTGGTCTGGCGGGAGTTGAGTCTGAGCTGCTGACATTTTTCAATAAGCTTGTCCTCCAGCTCAAGGATTTTCAGTTTGAACTCCTCACCACTGGATTCGCCCATTGTGTTTTTGAGCTTTCTGAGCTGCTTGTCGATTTTTTTGAGCTCTTCGAGAGTGGAGAAGAACCGTTCCTGCAGCACTTCAATCTCCAGTGGATCTTTCAGGTGATCCTCATCGACTCTCAATGCATCGCTTACCTCAATGAAACCGGCTTCTATCTGTTCACCGATCCGGTAGATGGAATCGATTGTCAGAGGTTCTCTGAATGCCATATCCAGAAGTTTGTACTGAGCAAAACGCATGAGAATCGCGTACTGAACTTCCTGTCCTCTGCTCATGAGAGGGACACGGCCCAGACTGTTGAGGTAAAGCCAGGTAGGGTCGCTGTAGTGCATCACTTTATTTGCTCGGTTTCCCTCTTTATGTGATCTGGTGATGTTTTCGGCTGGCTTTGAGGGTGATTCGGAGTGTTCTTTCACAGATATACCCTGATCCTTAAGCTGTTTATGAATTTCTTTGATTTTTTCCGGACTGTCGCACAGATCTGCTATCTGCTCCCGGGCCACATAGCCCTGAGTGGTACTCATTTTTTTTAATCGATCAATAGCCTGATTAGTGTTCATCTTTTCCAAAACTGCAGGGATTTACGTGTTGGGACAAACCATTTTCTTGATTTTACCATTCCGAAGGGCGGTGGGCAACCGATTATAATGATACATCATGGGGTTCTTTTTCCGCAAAAATTCGATATGGCCAAATCCTTGTCCCCACCCAAGTTGTACAGTATCGGAAAAGGCAGATCAAGGAAATTGTACAATGTCCTCTGAAACGCGCGCTGTTTGTGATCTGCCGGTTTGTGAAAAAAAACACCGAACTTATTTCTCAGTTATAGGGGAAGAATACGCTGTATTGTTCAGTTTGAAATCAATCATGCTCCAGAGCATATCCGGGATGAGAACCACTCCTATCGGCAGAACCTGGAACTCACCTTTTTTCATGCTTCCCGCAACACTCCACGTCAGGGCTCCCAAAGCCAGAGTTACCATTATGGAACCTTTCACGTTGCGCTTGGCTTTTATCTGCTGATATCCCGGTAGAAGAAGACTGGAGACAAGGTCGCTGTTTCGTGAAACTCCCCTGAAATCGGAACCGATACCCGTTTTCACATCATCACTCCAGTGATCCCGGTTTTTTTCCGCTTCCAGTTTTATATCATAACTGCTCAATCCGGATCTTCGCTTGGACAGCCATTTCTCTTCCCTCATTCCCAGCTCCGTCCACGGTGTCTGAACATATTCGCTTATATCCACCCCGATTTCAAGCAGTTCTTCAACCTTGGGAATAGGTATGTCGTTGTCTTTGATCATTTTCCATTCGGTTTGGGAAAGGCCGTACTTCTCCCAGGGCCAGTCTCCACTCGCTTGAATACTGATGAATAAAAAGAATATCACTAAAGAGAGTTTTTTCATGATTTGATCCTCTGAATAGATCGCTAGCCTGATTTGAATCAGTTCATTTTTTATCCGGTATCACGAAGGTGAGTTCGGAACCGAAACCAAATCCGCTTTGGTCATCACTTGTTCTGTTTAAAAATGCCAGATGAATATCGTAGAACAGTTTTGCATTAATTGCCGAACCTTCCGCACCGAAAACGAAACCTGAAATGCGCTCGAATGACCCCAGCATAGTTTCGGGCTGATAACGCCACTGCTGACTTTTACCCTCTGTGAGAGAAAAGGGGGTGGTGGCGAACCGTGCGTTGTCTTTAAAGCGAACGGTTCCCGTAATGAAGTATCCTATTCTGGGAATTAGTTCCAGAGGAATTGAAAGATGCCGGTTCAGGGGGCTTTTTATTCCTATATTCAGCGAATGAAGAGTTCGGTTGGAGATTTGGGGCGTTGCAAATGCCTCACCGCACTCAAGGGAAAGTGATTTATACAGATAATCGGTAAAAAAGGTCGCATAGGACATCGCTTCCATGCTCGCTCCGATGCCCAGATTCAAGTGCGAAATACTGTAATTCTCTCCTTCGTGAGCCGGACCGAGTTTCACAGGATCGTTTTCTTCATGTGGGGTGTACATCTGAGCGGAAGTTTTCCCCCACCCGATGAGCACTGCAGGGCTGAACTGGTATTGATCAATATGAAACTGACCCATCGTCTGCCAGGTAAAGAGTGAACTGTCGTAGATGATTGCATTTTCATTTCCATTGGGGCGTTGGGGAGGGATGCCCTTTGAGACGTACACAAAACGGTTTGATGATGAATGCAGAGACAGGTTGCTTCTGATCGGCATTCGGGCTGATCCGAAATCGGCGTAGCTTCCGTAAGAGGGAAGTTCCGTTTGAAAGTAACGGTCCTGATGAGTTTCTGCGGGGTCGGCGAGGGTGTCTATCCGGGCACTCACCCCTGCGTAAAAGCCGATTCGCAGAAGCGGGTGAATCTGGCTTCCCAGATCGATGCGCAGTAGATCCAGGCCCAGTTTGACCCGGTTGTGGTTATCCTGTCCCCAGGTCTGCGTGCCGATGGTTCCGTAGCCGCTTAATCCTGCTTGGAAAAGAGCGGAAGGGGTCTGGCCGGCCAACGTGATGGCGAATCGGTGCTGGGTGAGGAAAAGGTCGTTGTCCAAATGGCGTGAGGAGAAAAATTGCGGGCCGTAGGCAATTTCAAAAAAGGCTGTTTGTGGCTGGCCGATCCGAAGGGAAGGAGCTTTCAGAATGTCACTGTTATGTCCCGTTTTTGAGACATCTGTCCAGCCCAAATGCCTGTAATCTGCTTTTAATGTAAGTCGGTTCGAATCTTTTTCGAATACTCCGAGCGGAGAATGTGCCAGGTCGTGCGAGTTGTAGAGATCCGGATTGGTGAGTGATGGCCGGGCTGAGGATGTCCGTCGGTCCGGAATATCGCCAGCAAGGTTCTGAGCAATGCAGGCTGATGTGGCAAAAAGGACAAGGAGGATGTTTCTCATACTGGCGCCCCCGGAAGAATGATGTGTATGAAAACAAAATAGTTAGCGCACCTGTTCGGGGGTAAGGGTTCTTGAGGGGGGGCGGAGAAAGGCTGTGATGGAGAATAGAAAACGGAGAATGGGAAACGGAATTTTACCTCCGGGGTGAATCATTGATGCGGCAAAAATTCACCTCCGGGGCGGCATAAGGTGTTGATTTTTAAGGGGAACGGTTTGGAATCCGATTGTCCGGTGTGGATGAATTGCGAACCCCTGCGGCTAGGCCTTA
>JBKGXV010000104.1:0-10517 GCA_046546375.1 Chitinispirillaceae bacterium
TACACTTCTATCTCTTTTCCGATCTGCGTTCTCTGCGACTCTGCGTGACTACTCCTACTCTTACTATATCTAAGCGAGCTATCTTCTATTCATATACAGGGTTCTCTTCCTTCGGCTTGGGAGGGTAAAATACCGAGGGAAGTTGCTCACGGACAAAAACAGGAAAATGGCACGCAGAGACGCTGAGCACGCAGAAAAGAAAAAAACAATCATACACTTCTATCTCTTTTCCGATCTGCGTTCTCTGCGACTCTGCGTGACTACTCCCACCCAATGCATACAAAAGAGAACAGTGGAGAACAAAAGAGGAAGAATATCTTCGATGGAAAACTGCTTTTAGAAAGGATCAGCTCCGGGCGGTTTTCTTCTTCACTTTTCGCCCGAACCTGCTCTGCCTGCTTCCACCTCCCATGGGTTTGGCTCTGGTAACAACCGCCTGTCTTCCTCTGCGGTTTTTAAACTTGGCCAGAATCTCTTCGGCTTCGGCAAAGGGAACTGTTACAAACGAAAACCTGTCGTGAATCTCTATACCCTCGATGAGCTTTTTGGAGATCCCCGCTTCCTTCACGATAAAGTCAACCAGAAGTTTTTTGGTGGTTTTGTTGTTTCTGCCCATGGCTATGAAGAGGCGGGTTTTTCCCTCTGCGATGAAATTGGAGCGGCGTTCTTTTTTATGGAAGACAGGGGTCAGCTGACGATAGCTGTTTTTGTCCAGAAGGCGTCCGTAGGAGTTTTTCAGTACAGAAGCCAGAAGCTGTTCCTGATCTGCGCACGATGACAGAAGCTCCCTGGCCCAGACTTCGAACATGGTCCCCTCCACACTCTCCCCCGCTTCAATAATCTCATTTGTAAGCCTCTGCATCTTCTGTTCTATGATCTGAGATACCTCGGGCACTTCTCTTTTATGTATGGAAGCATTCACAGTTCGCTTGATAAAGCCCAGACGGCTGAATTCCCGCGGCGTGATGAAGGTGATTGCGGTTCCCTGATTGCCGGCTCTGCCGGTGCGGCCGATACGGTGAACATAGCTTTCGGGATCCTGAGGCAGGCCGTAATTGATAACATGAGTTAGATTGTTTACATCGATACCTCTGGCTGCCACATCGGTAGCCACCAGCATGGAGATCTGCTTTCCGCGAAATTTCTTAAGGATCTGCTCTCTTTGAGCTTGGGAGATATCCCCATGGAGCCCATCTGCGGCATATCCCCGAGTTATGAGATGCGACACAAGCTCATCGACCTCTGTTTTCATCCTGCAGAACACAATGCCGTAGAATTCATTCTCCATGTCCACGATTCTGCATAGTGCTTCGAACCGGTCATTGGGGGCCACTTCGAAATAGATCTGATCTGTCAGTCCGGTGGTGAGAGCTGTTTTGGTTTTGATGTGCTTCACATCTTTCATGTACCTGCTGGCAAGCTTTTTTATCCTGTCGGGCATGGTGGCCGAAAAAAGCAGTGTACGTCTGGTATCGGGAGTATTGGAGAGAATTTTTTCGATCTCCTCCACAAAGCCCATATTGAGCATTTCATCACCCTCATCCAGAACACAGTAGTTCACATTCTGCAGCTTGAGAGTGCCTCTTTCGATATGGTCAATCACTCTTCCGGGAGTACCCACAACAATAGTGACGCCTTTTCTCAATTTTGAGAGCTGAAGTCCGATGGACTGGCCTCCGTAGATGGGAGCCACAACGATGCTGCGGTTGCCTTTAAGGGAATTGATCTCCTCGCACACCTGAAGCACCAGTTCACGGGTGGGAGCGAGAATTATGGCCTGAACATCTTTCACTGAAGGATCTACCAGTTCAATAAGTGGCAGAGCAAATGCGGCGGTTTTACCTGTTCCGGTCTGAGCCTGAGCGATGAGGTCTGTGTTTTCATCATTAAGTAAAAAGGGTACGACCAGCGACTGAATTTCCGTGGGTTCCTCGAATCCCCTGCTGTCGACAGCTTTGAGGGTTTTATCGGTGAGTCCCAGATCTTTGAATTTTTCCATCATTCTCTTTCTTGCAAGTTTACATCATGTTTGGATTCTGCAATATAGCTCATGAGTGCAGCAGAACATACTCATTTCTGTTTGAAAGGTTATATTACGGAATATGCACTCGAATAGGAACAGTTTTTTTCAGTTCATGAAAATCGATAAGATTCAAAAAAAGCAGTTGAGTAATCAGCAGAAAAGAACTCTGAATACGCAGCAGACCTTTGTGCTCATATTTAACCTTAAATGAGTAGTTTTTTAAAAATCTTCATAGTATTTTATCGTTTCCAAAAATTCAATCTTTCAAAACTGCACTTGGAGGACAGGTGTGAACATAATCGAAATAAAAGGCCTGAAGAAAAACTATCCTCTCGGGAAAACAGTCGTTCATGCCATCAGGGGCGTGGATCTGGCCATAGAGGGAGGTGACTTTCTGAGTATTGTAGGTCCCTCGGGCAGTGGTAAAACCACTCTGCTCAATATTATCGGATGCATCGATCATGCCTCCGAGGGCAGCGTGAAAGTGGGCGGCAGAGAGGTGACAGACCTCAAGGACAAAGCCATCACCGATATCCGCCTCAACAAGATAGGTTTTATTTTCCAGACGTTCAATCTCATCCCCGTTCTGAACACGGTGGAGAATGTCGAGTTTCCTCTTCTGCTCATGAAGAAACACTCCAAATCACAAATCCGGTCGAGAGCCGAGAAGCTGATAGAGGAAGTGGGGCTTAAGGAATACATGCACCATCGACCGGCCGAGCTTTCGGGAGGACAACGGCAGAGAGTGGCCATTGCACGTGCACTGGTTACCAATCCGGACATAGTTCTGGCGGATGAACCCACGGCGAATCTGGATTCGGTCACCGGAGCACAGATACTCAATCTCATGCGGGAGATGAACCGGATTGAGAAAACCACCTTCATCTTCTCCACTCATGATGCCAATGTTCTTGAGTATGCCAACCATGTTGTCAAAATCAAAGACGGACTCATTGCAAAAGAGGGCTGATCAATGAAGCTGATTATGAAAATAGCCTGGCGCAATATCATGCGCCACAAGGGAAAGAGTTTCGTCATCGGGTCCATTCTGTTTCTGGGAGCGCTTCTCATGACAGTGGGTAACGGCGTGATCTCGGGCATGGACAAGGGGCTTGAGGAACACATAGTCAACGGGTTTACAGGTGATCTTATCATAGTGAGTGATGAACAGGAATCGGACAATCTGTTTCTGGATATGATGGGAAAACCGATCGAGCCTATATACAATTACAAACAGATCGATTCTCTTTTGAACACTCTGGATCATATCGACAAGTATACTCCAATCGGCAAGAACGTCGCCATGGTTCTCAACGAGGAAGGCGGTGCTCCGGGATACGCCTATCTATTGGGCGTCGATCTGGAAAGCTATCGGGAGATGTTCCCCCGCAACATTTCACTTCTGCAGGGAAATATGCTCGATTCGGGTAATGCGGGCGTGCTGGTTCCTACCGGAGCACGCAAAGAGATGTTCAGCTACACCAACCTCTGGTTTACCTGTGAAGATTGTCCGCGTGACACATCCTTCATGCCTCCCGAGGCCAAGGAAGTGAAGAACTCTCTTATCTACAAGGACAATGTGGTGTTCATGGGAATGACCACTGACAATACAAGTACCGA
This sequence comes from Chitinispirillaceae bacterium, assembly GCA_046546375.1. Classification (GTDB taxonomy): domain Bacteria; phylum Fibrobacterota; class Chitinivibrionia; order Chitinivibrionales; family Chitinispirillaceae; genus JAEZKC01. The sequence continues at coordinate 3,644 of JBKGXV010000104.1, forward strand.
TATTCGTCTGGGCATAAAGGGTATCATAGAATATTCCGCACTGAATACCATCTGGGGACAGTTTGTCACCATGGATATAGAGTCCTACCGCAGGTGTCTTGGATATTTCACCTCTGCGGACAAGTGTGCGGAACTTGATGAAAGCGAAAAAGAGCTGTTTTCCGCGGAAAACGAAGATCTTGACGCTCTTTTCTCCTCCGATATGCTGACAGATGAGTCAACAGGGGAAGCATTCGATTCTGATATGAGACTGGAGATTGAACCTGAACCGGAAACCAAGAATGCGGATCTGGAAGCGGGAGCGTTCAATATGGTTCTGGTGCTTCTGAAGGATCACGGTGATCTTGAAAAGAAAGTTGACCTGGTCGATTCGGCCCTTGATTCCGCCGGCATCGAGGCACGTGCCGTAGACTGGAAAAAAGCCACCGGTTCCATTGGAAGCATGGCCTCTCTCATAAAGGGCTCTCTTTTCATGTTCGTCATGTTTCTCTTTTTTGTGGCCGTAATCATAATTGTGAACACTCTCAGTATGGCTGCACTGGAACGCACATCCGAAATCGGAATGATGCGGGCGGTGGGTGCAAGAAAAGGATTCATCTCCAGTATGTTTCTGGGAGAAACAGCCCTGCTGTCCTTCTTTTTCGGTGGCCTGGGAATTCTGAGCGGTATAGTGGTTATCCAGATTTTGAGTTTTCTGAATATCACCACCGACAACGACATGATCCAGCTGCTTTACGGAGGAGACACATTCAACCCGCTGATCACATGGGGTGATCTGACTCTTGCAATCTTCCAGCTCGCCATGGTCACCTTGATTGCAGTTATTTATCCAGTCAGAGTTGCCCGGAACATAACACCGCTTGATGCGATCTCTCGAGACTAACTGGAAGATCATTCAGGAGAATAGAAAATGAATTACCTTCTGACCATAAGCCTGAGAAACCTCCTGCGCCAGAAACGCAGAAACATTCTTCTCGGCATAGCAGTAGCATTCGGAACCGCCATTCTTGTTCTGGCAAATTCCTTTTCCCGGGGCATATCGGACGTTCTCTTCAATGAGATAGTGGTGTATGTTGCCGGACACATGAAGGTGAGCTTCAATCAGGACGGCAATGTCTACAATCAGGTGTTCAAGGATGGAGACCGGATGCTTGAGATTGTGGATGAAAACGTCCCCGATCTTATCCGTGCCGAAGAGGCTATCGGAATCATGGCCAGAGCGATCGGAAACGGGAAAGCCGACAATGTGATAATGGTGGGCATGGACATGAACGCCACCGTGACTGAAGAGGAACAGAAGGAGTACGAAAAGAGTTTCAAAATAATAGAGGGCAGCTTTGAAGCGCTGGAGGATTCAACCGTACACCTTCCTGTCGGATTGGCTCAAAAAAAAGCCGAGTACCTCAATTTGAAGCTCAATGATGTGCTCAGAGTCCGTTTCACAGATATAAACGGCATGAACCAGTCTGCCCGTCTTACGGTAGCCGCGATTTTCAAACCGGCAAATGTCTTCATGTCTGCGCCCATATTTCTTGAACTTCAGGATCTTAAAGAAATCCTCGGGTACGGTCCCCATGACATAGCCCAGCTCAACCTGACGGTTGAAAACCCCAAGAAAAATGCGGTTATATATGCAGACAGCCTTCACAACGCTCTGACTCCCTCGACTGCGGCCATAGAGGGAAGTCTGCATGCCGATTCAGTCAAACTGCCGCTGACAGTGTATGGTTTCAGGTCCGATTCCACGAATCTGTCTATAGTCAACAGCTACATTCTTCCCGAGATTTCAAAGACCGATTCGGTTGACAGACATAGTGTGCTGATTTCCCGGGCACTGGCATCCAAAGCTGGTCTTGATTCAGGAAACACGGTTTCTGTCAGTTACAAACCGAAACATTCTGATGAGAAGACTTATGAAATGAAAGTCACTCATATTCTGCCGGACAGTGTGAATGATTTCATAATGGCCAATGAGGACGACTTCTATGAAACATTCTACTCAGACTGGCCTCAAACGCCTGAAAAGTACACGTTCTCCCCTTCTGATAATTTTCCCTTATCAGAAGCTCTGGCACCGGAATGGATTCTGCTTGAAAGGGCCAGAACCACAGAAGAGGTTGGAAAACGCTACAGAGAGGTTGCTCAGAAGAATACAAGTGCCCTGGTTATGGATGTTCAGTCGATGTATGAATCCGCAAGTGCGGTTCTGAAACTTGAGCAGGTTCTCAATCTTATTACATTCTCAGCGGTTATAATTCTGTTTTTCATTATTCTGATCGGTGTGATAAACACGCTGCGCATGACCATAAAGGAAAGAACCCGCGAAATCGGTACCATTCGGGCAATAGGAATGCAGCGCAACGAGGTCCGCAATGTGTTTCTCCTGGAAACGGGAATGCTGGCTCTGTTTTCATCCCTGATTGGAACTGTACTGGCATTTGTCATGATTCAGATTCTGTCACTGGTTGAAATCGAGGCGGGTGATAATCCTATGGGAATGCTTCTTTCGAACGGGCATCTGAATTTCGCTTCGTCTGCGGCAGCCACTGTGTTTTTCATTTTGCTGATAATCTTCATAGCCGTAGCCACCGCCTTTTTCCCGGCCCGCAAGGCTGCAAAGCTTTCTGCGGCGGATGCGCTGAGACACTTCGAATAGAACTTGAATGGAGGAATCATGAGATACATTACAACTGCAGTACTGCTTTTAATTGCTTTGGGAACCGGCTTCGCAATGCCTGGTATCACGGAACTTCTCACCGCACTGGACGAAAACTACAGTATGACCGCCGATGTGAGTGCAAAGGTGGATGTGACACAGCAGAAAACCGGCCAGGGTACCAAGAAGCTTGAGATGATGTACTACAGACGGGACTGCGACAAATCGTTTCTCATTGTGATGCTTAATCCCTCCTATGAAAAGGGTAACGGCTATCTGCGCATAAAAGACAATTTCTGGATGTACAGACGCAACACTAGGACATTCCAGCACATAAACCGGGATGAAAGCATCGGAGGTACAAACGCCAGAGGTCAGGATTTCGAAGGAAGAAAGATCACCGAGCTGTTCGAGGGTGTAAAGGATAAAAACGGCAAGGAACTGATCTCACTTGATACACTGGGTAAAATCCCCGTATACAAGTTCGAGGTCAAGGCGATAGTGAACGATGTGGACTATCCGCGCAAGACCTATTGGGTCAGACAAGACAGCAAACTGGCCCTCAAAGAAGCCTCCTATTCAAATTCCGGCAGTCTGATGCAGACCACTTACTACCTGAAATATACAAAAGTCAAGGACAGTTTCATTCCGGTACGCCAGATGTTCATTGACGAATTTGAAAAAGGGAATAAAACGGTGGTGGAGATTTCCGCTATCAATACAGATAAACTGGACAACACGATTTTCACCAAGGCTTATCTGGAGAACCTGAGCAAATAAAACGGGAATAGAAATATGAACAAATCACTGCTGGCAATATGGTCGATGCTTCTCGTCGGAAGCTTCTCTCTTCACGCCTCCGAAATAGACGAAGACGAGCTCTTTTCCGGAGCTCAAACGCTTGTCGACAGCAGCGAGTATATCCAAAAAGGTACCGATCTGGGAGCCGCGGATTCCACCACAGTCGATTTTTCCGGTGAGGTATCAAGCTATGCAGTATTAAACGGCAGCCGGGATTTTTTCGACGGATTCCACAGAAACCAGCTTGCTTCCGATGCATCTCTTCTGGGGAGCTTTCTTCTGGATATACGTCTCCCCCGCAATTTCAAATCATTCGGTAATATGGAGTTTACCTATTCGCCGGAAAAAAACAGCGCTGACTATTCTCTCAAAGAACTTTTTCTCGACATGAACATCAACCGCAGGGTTTACATCAGAAGCGGAAAGCAGGTTCTTCAGTGGGGACGCTGCAATCTGTGGAACCCGACGGATCTGGTCAATGTGGAACGCGAATCATTTCTGCCCACAATCGGCTCCCGTGAGGGAACATTCGGTATACGGGCGCATGTGCCGTTCGGGGTTGCCTGGAATCTCTACGGCTTTGTGGATATGAACGACATGTCCGCTGTTGACAGTCTTGCTGCAGCTGCAAAGGCGGAGTATCTTGCCGGGAATACTGAGATGGCACTGGGTGTTTGGGGTAAACCCGGCAGGGATCCCGTGTTCGGTTTCGATGTTTCAACCAGCGTGATGGATTTCCAGATCGCAGGCGAGGTTAGCCTCAGTAAAGGAACAAACTACAACTCGATCGCAACAGAAAACGGGATGCCACGGTTCGACGATCTGGGAGAGGACCTGGTAACACGTGCTTCAGTGAGTGCCACACGGCTTTTCGATTTTCTGGATGTGAATGACCGCATCACCGCATCCGCTGAGTTCTACTTTAACCAGGGTGGTGACAAGGGGAACATTTTCGAAGAACCTGCTTTGATTATGCTGCGGGATGCTCTTCTCAGCTCGGACAGCAGCGGTATGCGCGACACCGCTGCATATGTCTATTCAACCTACTATGAACCCAACTCCCATTCACGATTCTACGGGGCATTTTTCACCAGCATGTCCAGATTCATTCATCAGGATCTCACTCTTTCTGCCAATGCGCTGTTCAATCTGGACCAGGGGTGTGCTGTTGTTTCCACTTCTCTTGATTACCGCAACCTGCACAACTTCTCTATGGGTCTGACAGTCAATTCCATTTTCGGTCCCGAAAACACCGAGTTCACCCTGTTCAAAGAAGCTTTTACCCTGCAGTTCAAAGCGGGAATGGGGTTTTAGAGTCAATAATTCGGACAGCTTGGAATGCTCTCCGATTATTCGGAATGTATATTACATCATTACCTGTATTCACGAATCGATCAGAGGATTTCCGCACTGAATTTTGCATCATTTTTCATATGGCTCATAGGATCACTGCTGGGAAAAACCTGGCGCAAGGAAATCATATCTCCCCCATCTGTTGATATCTTCAACCCCGAAGCTGACAGCACCGTTTATGCATTCTGGCATTCCCGACTGCTTGTATCCTCCTTTGTATTCAGAAAGACCGGCAAGTCTGCCGTGGTGTCCTCAAGCAAAGATGGCCGGATGGCTGCGGATGTGGCCATGAAATGGGGTCATGAGATCATCTACGGTTCCTCCTCCCGGGGCGGACTTGCGGCTCTGCGCCAATGCGTGAAAGTGCTTAAAAACAGAGGCTCGATCGCCATTACTCCGGATGGCCCCAGAGGTCCAAGGGAGGTGGTCAAACCGGGAGTAGCTCAGATATCCATCATGAGCGGCGCTCCGGTTGTGCCCATAAGCGTAAACTGCAGCCGTGCCTGGCATCTCAAATCATGGGACCGGTTCTTGATCCCCACTCCGTTTTCAAAAGTGACCATCACCCTGGGAGAACCGATCTACCCCCCAGCCGAGCTCACCGAGGAAGCTGTTGATCATCTCGTAAAAAACATTCAGAACGGACTCTCATGATCAGAAACTGGCCTGAAGATACATTCATTCTGATCCCGTCATATAAATCAGTCGGCCCACTGAATTCTTTTCTGGAAGAGCTTTTCAAGACTGTACCTAAAAAACAGATCACGGTTGTGGATGATGCTTCGGGTGACGGTACCGATTCGCTTTGCAGCACGTTGGGAATTGATTGTCTGATCCACAATGAGAATAAAGGCAAGGGGGCGGCACTTGACACCGGTTTCACCCATCTGATCCAAAACAAAAGCGCCCGCTGGATTCTCACCATGGATGCCGACGGGCAACACTCCCCTTCCGACATTCATCTTTTTCTGGAACAGTCTCAAAAAGAACCCCCACCGGGACTTGTCATCGGAGCCCGATCCATGAAACTGGGTATAATGCCACCGGCCAGAATCTGTTCCAACAAACTGACTTCAGGTTTTCTCTCGCTGCTTGCGGATCAGAAAATAGAGGACAGCCAGTGCGGATACCGTCTGTATTCTTCAAAACTGCTCAATTCCATAACAATAGATTACAAACGATTCGAAATGGAAACGGAAGTGATTCTCAAAGCTGCTCACAATTCATTTCCAATCCGTTTCGTGCCGGTGCAGACATTATATTTGAGTGGGCCCAGCCACATATCACACCTGCTCGACACAGTACGCTGGATCAGAGCAGTTGTGAATATCTGGACCAGGCTGAGGTTCAGCAAGCTAAATCACTGATTTTTTTACATATGCAGTAATCCACAAACGAATCACGCAATGAATTTTGACTATCTGAAACCAAGCATCGCCTGTGAACGCCTGATAAAGAAAATCCGCGAAAAGGGCATCACCGACGAACGGGTGCTGGAAGCATTCAGAAAAGTGCCCCGCCATCAGTTTGTGGACGGTGCGATGTATGCCCAGGCCTATGATGACAATGCTCTGCCAATCGGTTTGGGGCAGACCATAAGCCAGCCTTCCATTGTAGCTCTCATGACCCAGCTGCTTGATCTCACCAAAGATGAGAAGATCCTTGAGATCGGTACAGGATCGGGTTTTCAGGCAGCGATTCTGGCCCAATTTTCCCGCCGGGTCTACACCGTTGAACGACACAGGGAGCTGGGAGAAAGATCCCGCAAGCGTCTCAGAGAAATGGGTTTTGAAAACATCGTGTTCAAAATCGGTGATGGCAGCAATGGCTGGTCTCAGTGGAGTCCTTTTGACAGAATCATCGTCACTGCCGGAGCGCCTGTGACTCCTGAAGTTCTGGCAAAGCAGCTTGCCGTAGGCGGCATAATGATTATTCCCGCCGGAGACCGCAGGGAGCAGGAACTTATGGTGTACCGCAATACTGAAGGGGGTCTGATTGCACAATCAGCGGGCAAAGTGGTGTTCGTGCCTCTTATCGGAGCACACGGCTGGCAGCAGTGAAAAG
>JBKGXV010000105.1:0-10406 GCA_046546375.1 Chitinispirillaceae bacterium
CCCTCCGGTTCAAGCCTGAACCCGTAGCCCCTCCCTCTGTAACCATACCTTATATTTGTTATTATCAGTACCTTCTGAGGGTATTAATAAAACTGGTATGAAATTATCATCCGGGAAAATGGTATATCAGCGCCGAATATTCAGTCAGGGCATGAATACATATGAATAAAGAAAATTACTCCGTGATCGCAGTCGGGGCTTCGGCCGGGGGACTCTCCGCGTTCAAAACACTTGTAGAAGCCGTTCCCCCTTCCTTTGAAGCTGCTTTGGTACTAATTCAGCATCTCTCTCCCGAGCACAAAAGCCTGCTCCCGGAGCTGCTTCAGTCACAGAAGCCCAATCTCCAGATCAGAGAGGTGAAGGATCAGACCGAAATCGTCCCGGGTGTGGTGTATATAAAATCACCCGAATCAGACCTGATCATCAAAAACGGACAGTTTCTCCCAGTACCGCTCTTGGCTGAAATACCTCATCACCCCATAGATCGTTTTCTGATGTCACTTGCCGAAGAGTTCAGTGAAATGGCGATTGCGGTGATCCTTTCCGGTACAGGCACGGACGGTTCCCGAGGGGCCAAGGCGGTCCGCCAACAGGGAGGGACGGTTATTGCCCAGAGTCCCGAGACGACCGAGTATCCCTCCATGCCACAGTCGGTTATTGAATCGGGAATGGCGGATCAGGTTCTGGATACTGAGGAGATCATACCCGCTGTATTGAAAGGTAAAAAAGCCCGCGGAGCAGAGGAAGTCGATTTTGACGCTCTTCGTGAACCGGAGCATTTCGATACACTTTTCAGACTTATTGAAGACAGAACCGGCTACCGGCTGAATTACTACAAGAAAAATGTCGTTCAGAGACGTGTCCGCCGTCGGCTCGGACTTCACGGAATAAATGATGTGCAGGAGTATTTCAGTTTGCTTGATCAGAATTCCGATGAGCTGAATGCTCTGGTACAGGATTTCATGATCGGAGTCACTTCCTTTTTCCGTGACCGTGAAATCTGGGAGGTATTCAAGACCGAAGTGGTTCAGAAACTTGTTTCCCGGAAGGGGCAAAGGCCCATTCGGGTCTGGTGTCCGGCCTGTTCCACCGGTGAGGAACCCTACTCCGTAACCATGCTTTTATATGATGAGTTAAAGAAAAAGAGAAAAAGGTGCGAGCTGCAGATATTCGCAACCGATATAAATGAAGGCGCACTTGAGCGGGCACGTGCGGGAAGGTATCCTGAGGGAATCGCCTCTGATGTTCCAAAAGAGTATCTCAATTCATACTTCACTCACATTGAAGCACCTGTTTCATTTGTGGTGAACAAAGAGATCCGGGAAAAGGTGGTCTTTGCAACGCAGAACGTGCTCACCGATCCGCCCTTTTCACGGATGGATCTTATCATCTGCCGCAACTTTCTCATTTATCTGGAACCGGATGCACAGGGCAGGGCTGTTAATATTTTCGGTTATTCTCTGAAGCCTGAGGGGTATCTTTTCCTGGGTACGGCCGAATCCATAAGCGGCAGAGGCGGTCAGTTTGCAAGTATATCTGAAAAACACAACAGAATATATCAGAAAATCGACACCGGTCAAACCTCCCGCATGCCCGTGACCACCGAGTTCAAACCTGAAACGGTACAAAGGGAACGTTCCGCACCGAAGGTATCATCAGAAAAGGATACCGTAGCACAATCGGCCCATGAGGTGCTTCTAAGGCGATTCACACCTGCATCGGTTGTGATTGATTCCCATTTCGAAATTCTTCATCATACCGGTCCGACAAATCGTTATCTTCGTCCCCGCGGGGCGGCGACTCACAAACTTCTGGAGCAGCTGCCCGAAAATGCAGAAGCCAGAATGAGTGGGGCGGTGCATAGAGCACTAATGGAAAAAAGAGAGGTGCGTTTACAGGCTTCACTGGAAATCAACGAAGAAAAAGTGCAGGTGTCGATTACCGTTTCCCCTATCGGTACTCAAAAGGAACTGCTGCTGGTGGTGTTTGATGAAAAGGGCTGGGAAGCCAGCGCAGCGCAGCCGAAGCCTTCGGAAGTGGAGAGCGCCACGGTCCGCATGCTTGAAAACGAGCTCAGGGTGACCAGAGAGGAAAATCGGCGCAATACCGAGCAGCTCAGAAGTCTCAACGAGGAACTCAAATCATCAAACGAGGAGCTTCAGGCCTCAAATGAGGAGATGGAGACATCGCGCGAGGAACTTCAGTCGCTCAACGAGGAACTTGTCACACTCAACAATCAGCTTCAGGCCAAGGTGGAGGAGGTGGAGAAGGTCAACAGCGATCTCAACAATTTCATCTCGAGTACCAATATCCCCACTCTTTTTCTTGATCGTCAGTTTAATGTGCGCCGCTACAGTCCGGCGCTGAAAAGTATAATGAGACTGATACCCGCTGATATCGGCAGATCTGTTACAGACCTTGCTTTCGAGCGGCTTGGTGAAGAAATGATGGAGGATGCACAGAAGGTTCTTGACGACCTGGTACCCGTAAAAAAAGAGGTGCGGGTTGATGATGGATGTTTTATCCGCAATGTGCAGCCTTATCGCACCAATGATGACCGTATTGACGGAGTGGTAATTGTGTTCTGGGATGTGAGTGACCTCAAAACCGTCCAGGAGAAGCTTCGCAGGGCAGGTGAAAAACTGCGTATAGTGGCAGACTTCACCTATGATTGGGAGTACTGGCGGGGTAAGGATGGAAAATTCCTTTATGTGGCGCCGGCGTGCCAAAGAGTTACCGGCTATACCCGCGAGGAGTTCATGGAGGATCCGGATCTTTACTCCCGCATTGTTCATCCGGATGACAGAAAATGGGTGGTGAAGCGTCTGGAAAAGGATCTGCACGAAAGGGAAACTCACGAGTTCGAGTTTCGGATCGTGCGCAGAGACGGAGAGGTGCGCTGGATAGCTCATGCCTGCAGGCCGGTGATAGATGAAAACGGGGAGTATATGGGGCGGCGTGCGGCAAACCGGGATGTTACCGAGCGGAAGATGGCCGAACAGGAACGGGAGCGGTTGTTGAGGGATATTGCCGAAAATGAAAAACGGTTCCGCCTTGTGCTTGAGAATTCGCAGGATGGAATCCACATGACAGATCTAGAAACCAATCAGTATGTGTTCATGAGCCCTTCACAGGAGAAGTTGACCGGATTCAAGCTTGAAGAGCTCAATATGTCCCTTGAGGGGGCTGCAAAGCGTCTGCATCCGGATGACGCGGACAGAGTCAATGCATACCTCGAAAATGTTGTTGAGGGAACTGAACCGCAGGAGCCTGTGGAGTACCGCTGGAAGGTGAAAAGTGGCGAATACAGATGGTTCAGTGACAGCAGAAGAGCGGTGCGCGACGAGAAGGGTAATGCCGTTGCACTTATAGGAGTAAGCCGCGATATAACAGAACGTAAAAGAAGTGAGAAGGCTATTCGCGAAAGCGAGGCTCAGTTCCGTCAATTGGCAGATTCCATGCCTCAGCTTGTATGGATGACCAGGCCGGACGGGTATCACGAGTATTTCAATGAACGCTGGTACGACTTCACAGGTACTGTTCCGGGAGAAACTGCAGGTGAGATGTGGGCGCGCCTTCTGCATCCCGATGATTATGACCGTACGCTGCAAATCTGGCATCACAGCCTGAAAACAGGTGAGCCTTACAATTTAGAATACCGTTTCCGGAGAGCCAGCGACGGAACCTACCGCTGGTTTATTGGCAGGGCACTGCCGGTGCGTGATGAAAAAGGCAGGATTACCAAGTGGTTCGGGACGTGTACCGAGATTCAGGATCTCAAGGAGGCCCAGGAGGCCCTGCAGAGAAGTGAGGAGCGTTTCCGCACTATGGCGGATAATATCTCACAGCTTGCCTGGATGGCCGACCCGAAGGGCTGGATATTCTGGTACAACAAAAGGTGGTATGACTACACCGGTACCACACTGGAGCAGATGCAAGGCTGGGGATGGCGCAAGGTGCATCATCCCGATCATGTGACGAGAGTGGTGAAACGCATTCAGCACTCGTGGGATACCGGAGAGCTTTGGGAGGATACTTTTCCTCTGCGCAGCACGGAGGGAGAGTACCGTTGGTTTCTCTCCCGTGCCGTACCGATCCGGGATGAAAAAGGAAATATTGTCCGGTGGTTCGGTACCAATACCGATGTTACTGATCAGCTGGAGATTGAGGAAAAGCTCAGGCAGCGCACCGGGGAGCTTGCAGACAGCAACCGCGAGCTGGAGTCCTTTTCCTATTCGGTAACCCACGATCTCAGATCACCCCTGCGCACCATGAGAGGCTTTTCCGAATTTCTGCTCGAGGACTACAGTGACAAGCTCGATTCCGAAGGACAGGATTACCTCAGGCGCATAATGGGCGGTGCCGATAAAATGGATTCCATAATAAATGACATGCTCACGCTCACCAGAATCTCCCGTCAGGAAGTGGTAAAGCAGGAGATGGATCTGAGCGATATGGCGCAATTTATTGTAAATGAGATGAGGGAGAATGAACCGGACCGTCAGGTGAATGTTTTTATCCAGAAGGGAGTGACAGTCAAAGGGGATGCCAGACTTATGAACCTTGCAATGACAAATCTTCTGGGTAATGCCTGGAAATATACCAGCAAGACTGAAAATGCCAGAATAGAGTTTGGCAAGTACGAAAAGAACGGTGAAGATGGTTTCTTTGTTAAGGATAACGGGGTCGGTTTCTCCATGGAAAATGCTGAAAAGCTCTTCAAACCTTTCCAGAGGCTTCATTCGGAACGCGACTTCTCAGGCACCGGAATAGGGCTTCCCATTGTGGACCGGGTGATACGCAAGCACGGAGGGAAGATTTGGGCTGAAGGGGGGGAGGGAAAAGGTGCGGCCTTTTATTTCACGTTGTGATTTCCGTGTGATCAGCCTCAAATCCGGAAGTCAGTATCTTGTAGGATCCGCCGCGCCGGCGTCCTCAAAACCCTTTTTGCGGATCAGACAACTGTCGCACTCTCCGCAGGCCCGGCCTTCAGAACGGGGATCATAACAGCTGTGAGTGATCCCGTAATCCATCCCCAGTTCAAGACCTTTTCTGATGATTTCCGCTTTCGACAGAGAAATAAGAGGTGTGTGTATTTGATACCTGTTTCCTTCCACTCCCGCCCTGGTGGCCAGGTTGGCCATATTTTCATACGCCTGAATGAACTCCGGCCTGCAGTCCGGGTAGCCGGAGTAATCAACTGCGGTCACTCCGATGAAAATATCCGTGGCATCCAGAACCTCCGCCCAGGCCAGGGCGAAGGAGAGGAAAATGGTGTTCCGGGCCGGGACATAGGTGCTTGGAATTTCCTCTTCGGTTTCCACTGAGCGGCCCTTGGGTACTTCAATATCCGAAGTGAGCGCGCTGCCCCCGAATGCAGTCAGATCAATCTGGATAACCTTGTGCTCTTCAGCCTGAAGAAGCTGTGCGACATTCCGCGCGGACTGAAGTTCTACACTGTGTCTCTGGCCATAGGAGAAACTCAAAGCATGAAGGCTGAATCCACTCTCTTTGGCGATTATCCCGCATGTGGCACTGTCGATTCCTCCGCTTAAAAGAAGCACTGCTTTTTTCATGGTACCTGCATTCTGCAAAAGGCTTATTGGAAGGGCTCGCGCCAAAGGGTCAAACTCCGCGGCGATCACCCCATATTATCCGATGAAGCTGAAGGCCCATTCTCACATCCAGCTCCCTGTCCACAATCCATTCGGCAAGTTTTTTGGGCTCAAGTTGATCCGCCACAGGAGAGAAGATCACACTGCAGATCTTCTGCAGCTCATTTTCCTTCATGAACATTTGCGCCCAGGCGGCATCCCCCAGCGAAGATATCACGAATTTGATTTCATCGCAGGACTCGAGTGTCTCGAGGTTGTCCATAAGAAAACTGTTTCCGGCACCGCTGCCCGGACATTTGACATCCACAATGCGCCGCACTCCCGAAGGCAGGAGGTTTATGTTCTGTGATCCGTTGGTTTCCACCAGAACAGTGTATCCCTGCTGAAGCAGCTCCTGGCAGAGTTTGGAGGTTTCCGCTTGAAGAAGCGGCTCGCCACCGGTAATTTCAACCAGTTTTATGCTGTACTTGTTCACTTCCTCTGTAATCTGCTCAACACTCATTTCGCGCCCCGGTTCCTCCCGGGCATACGCGGTGTCACACCAGCTGCAGGCGAGGTTGCAGCCCGAAAGCCTCACAAAGGTGCACAGATTCCCCGCAAAAGAGGACTCTCCCTGAATGCTTTTAAATATTTCACATACCCTGAGCATAATTATTCGTAATAGGCGGCACAATTGCCGGGGGTTTCCTGAACTTCAACTCTGGACACCCTGCCCTCATGGCTTTCAAGCGCCTTTTGCAGCTTCTTGAAAACGTATCGGGCGATATTTTCCGATGAGGGGTTCAGCTCCAGTACTTCATTGAGATCTTTGTGGTCGAATTCTTCGAGAATGTTCTTGAGATTTCCCTTGAGCACTTTGAAATCGATACCCAGACCGCTCTGATCCAGTGTTTCGCACTGCACGCTCGCCCGCACCACCCAGTTGTGGCCATGAAGATTTTCGCAGGGACCGTGGTAGTCCCGCAGATGGTGTGCGGCGGAAAAGTGTGCTTCAGTTGTTATTTCGTACATATAACCTCATTGAGACGAGAGTTGGTTAACCTGAAAAATACAAATGTTTGATGCATTATCCATACTATGATTATAATTTTTGAAACCCTTTGATACTAAACGGGTCTTAAAAAGAGTGTGTATAGGGCATTCTGTCTTTGTGTTGAGTTTCTGCATAAGGTATTTTTCGAGATTGTCTTATATGTGCCCTACCGTATTTATTTCCGAGGAGATGTTATGCAGGACAAGGATTACGATAATTTTTTTGATGAAAAGTCATCTGAGGATCAGAAATCTGATCAGCTGATGCAGATGCTTAATAGCTATGACAAGAAAGTGAAAAGCTTCTCTCCCGGTGAAAAGGTTTCGGGCAAGGTCACAAGAGTCGGTTCGGAATATGTTTTTGTCGATATCGGAGCCAGAAACGAAGCGTTCATGAAACGAAGCGAGCTGCTGGATGATGAGGGGGAGGTTCAGGTAAAAGAGGGCGATACCCTGAGCGGATTTGTGGTGTCCGCTGATGGGGGTGAAACCGTGATCAGCAAAAGCCTGGGCGGGCATACCGCCAGCGTCGATGAGCTTCGTGATGCCCTCAACAGCAAAATGCCGGTACAGGGAAAAGTGACCGGTGTGAGCAAGGGCGGACTGAATGTGAAAATCATGGGCCACAGAGCGTTCTGTCCCGTCTCCCAGATCGATATCAAGTTCACCAGTGATGTGAATGTGTTTCTGGGCAAAACGCTGGAATTTGTAATTACCCGTATCACTGAGGGTGGAAGAAATATCGTGGTGAGCCGTGTGCCTCTTCTGGAGGCCGGTCTGGAGGACCAGCTCAAGGATCTGGCAAAGGCAGCCGAGGAGAAAACGGTGCTGAAAGGCAAGATCTCCAAAGTGGCCGATTTCGGTCTGTTTGTGGAGATCGGCGATCTGGAAGGTTTGGTACATATCTCCGAAGTATCCTGGGAACGGGCTCAGAATCTGGGTGAAACCTTCTCCGTTGGTCAGGAGGTGGAGTTTGTGGTTCTGAAAGTGCAGCGCAAAGAGCCTCTGCGCAACTCCAAAATTTCTCTCTCCATCAAGCAGATTTTCGAGGACCCCTGGACCAAGGTGTTTTCCAATCTCTCCATCGGGGAGTCCATCGAGGGCAAGGTTACCCGACTGGCCGATTTCGGTGCTTTCGTGGAGGTCGCTCCCGGAGTCGAGGGGCTGGTACACGTCTCGGAGATGTCCTGGGCAAAGCGGGTCCATCATCCCTCAGAGGTGGTGAAACCGGGTCAGATGGTGAAGGTCACTGTCCTGAATATGGATGAAAACAAAAAGAGCATCTCCCTTACTTTGAAAGATGTTGCCGATGATCCATGGAATGATATCGAGAAGAGATTTCCCGTGGGTGAGGAAGTTGAGGGTACCGTGGCCAAAAAAGCCAAATACGGCTATTTCATAGATCTGGCTGAGGGCATCACCGGTCTTCTGGTTTTCTCCAATATGGCTTCCGATAAAAAGGACTCTCTTAAAGAAGGTGACAAAGTGACCGTCCGGATGGAGGCGCTGGATAAGGAAAACCGCCGGATGTCGCTCTCCTACGGCCTCGAAAAGGGACACGCGGAGACTGAGGAAACAAAGAAGTTCATGGAAAAGCAACAGGCCAAATCAGAGAAAAAGAAAGATGCTTCGACAGAATTCGGAGCAGCTCTGCTTGAGGCTCTGAAGTCCAAGAAGTAGGAGCCTGCGTATGAAAGTTCTGGTAGTGGGAGGTGCCGGGTACATCGGAAGTCACGTTACCCGGACTCTTCTGGACAGAGGATGTCAGGTTACCGTATACGATAACCTTTCCAGCGGCTGCAGGGAGAATCTTTTTTCCGATGCACGGTTTGTGAAAGGTGACATTCTCGATTACGATACTCTTGTAGGCACTATGTCCGAGGGGTATGACGCATTCATTCATCTGGCTGCGTTCAAGGCAGCCGGTGAATCGATGATCGTTCCTGAAAAGTATTCCATAAACAACATCACCGGTACTCTTAATCTGCTTAACGCCGCAGGCGAGGCCGGGGTCGGCAATGTGGTGTTTTCTTCATCCGCGGCTGTTTACGGTGAACCCCGTTACCTTCCCATGGATGAGAAACATCCCCAGAATCCTGAAAACTATTACGGGTTTACCAAACTTGAGATAGAGCGGTTTCTGGAGTGGTACAGCCGGCTCAAGAAGATCAATTTCGCCGCGCTTCGCTATTTCAATGCTGCCGGTTACGATGTGCAGGGACGCATCTCCGGTCTTGAACGCAACCCATCCAATCTGCTTCCCGTCATCATGGAGGTAGCTGTGGGGAAACGCAAGAGGCTTGATATTTTCGGGAATGACTGGGACACTCCGGACGGTACCTGTATACGGGATTATGTGCATGTGTGTGATCTGGCCGAGGCTCACGCACTTGCTCTGGAGCATGTTTCATCCCAAAATGAAAATGTGACTCTCAATTTGGGAAGCGAAAGCGGTATCAGTGTGAAAGCGATGCTTGAGAAGGCCCGCGAGGTGACTGGGCGTCCCGTGCCGGCCAGGATGGTCGAGCGCAGGGCCGGGGATCCCGCCCGGGTCGTGGCGTCATCCGCTCTGGCAGGCGAGGTTCTGGGCTGGAAAAGCCGTTTCAGCGATGTGGAAACGCTTGTTTCCTCCACCTGGAATGTGTATGAAGGCACTTTTCTGAAATAGAAATACGGGGTCCGGCTGAGCGGTCAGACCCCCAGGTTTATGCTTATCCGCCACCGGCACTCTTCGTTTTCAGCTGATCCAGAAGCGTCGCGAACTCATCCTTGCGCTCTCTGAGTTTGTCCTTGTAGAAGGGACTGTCCGTATCGGCTATCTCCATCCGTATTTCCGATATGCTGCCCTGCAGTGTTTCTATCAGCAGTTCTACCTGTTTTTCGGTCATTTCCACGGTTACCATACGTGCCTCCAGGGTGCTTTGAACCTACACATTTCTTTTTATCAGCTTGAAAAAGGTGCTGTCCTGACCGCTTTTCTTTCTTTCCTGATACAGAAACGCCAGATGGTTGTGGTCGAATTTCTCAAACCACTCATCCCAGCTTATCCTCTCGAAGGTCTCCTCGCCCGCTCCGCCCGGGAAGTCGATCCTAAGAAGTCCCGGATCACCGCCATCACCGGTTCCCCTGACTCTCACCGGTTTGCCTTCGTGATCCTCCACCCAGTGTTTGATCTCATCATGGTTGACTGTAATGCGTGATCGTGCTGCTGGCATACAAAACTCCTCTTTGATTCTTGTGAAAAAACCGGCTAATGAAGAGAACGCAACTCCCATGCCAGCGGAATCTGTTGATAAGAGAGCTGTGCACATGTTAAATTGAATAGAAACGTGTCCACACTCTTCAGGAGCCGAATATGAAAATCCGCAGTATGGTTTTGTGTATCGGAGTGCTTTTCTCTCTTTCCCTTGCTCAGTATTCAACTCACTCAAGCTCTGTATACGGTATTCTGAGCCTGCCGATGGGGGATTTTGCCGATTCGGGCTCTTTTAACTCCGAGGGATATGCGGGAATCGGTCCCGGAATCGGAGTTCAGTACATAGTCGATCCCGGCGTGCCCTACCTGGACTTTGTGGCCGATGTATCGGTGAACTATCAGTATTTCGATCATGATGAGGCTGAGGATGATTTTCCGCTGAGTCTGGTACAGGAAACAGAGGGGGGTAATTACATATGTCTGCCCGTGCTTCTTTCTCCCCGGGCGAAACTGGATGCCGGTCCCGCACAGCTTTACGGAAAAATCATGGGCGGATTCAATGT
>JBKGXV010000106.1:0-10268 GCA_046546375.1 Chitinispirillaceae bacterium
CACTATTTTGCTATTTTACCAAATAGCTTATAATCTGAAAGGATCAATACATGAAAAACAATCCGGAAATGGCCAAATATGAAGCCAGAGCAGCCATCATAAAGGCAATGGCGCACCCCAGCCGCCTTCTCATCATCGATGAACTGTCCAGAGGCGAGCGCTGCGTGTGCGAACTCACTCAGATGGTCGGTGCAGACACATCCACTGTTTCAAAACATCTTTCTGTTCTTAAAAACGCGGGTATAGTTGAAGATGAAAAGCGAGGCCTTTCCGTCTATTATACCCTCAAAACTCCCTGTATCCTCAATTTTATCGGATGCATCGAATCTGTTGTGCATGAGCGGGCAAGAAAACAGCTGGAAATGATAAGTTAATTCAAAAGTAGCCATTGAAATATCAGATAGGGAATATTTATATGGATTGGAAAAAGGAATTAAAACCGCTATTGATCATTGTTGCTGTTTTTCTGGGGCTTTTTTTCCTGCCTGTCGGCGTACCCAGATTCAATAACGCGGTGTTTGAATCACTTCATCTGGTGAAGTGGTATGCCCAGGAGCACGTTCTTCTCTGTCTCATACCCGCGTTCTTCATCGCCGGAGCCATAGCAGTTTTCATAAGCCAGGCTGCGGTCATGAAATATCTGGGAGCGGGAGCAAACAAGGTGCTCTCTTATGCGGTGGCCTCGGTTTCGGGAACGGTTCTGGCGGTCTGCTCCTGCACTATACTTCCTCTTTTTGCAGGAATCTACAAAATGGGCGCCGGTATTGGAGCTGCAACCGCGTTTCTTTACGCGGGACCTGCCATAAATGTACTGGCTATTGTGCTCACCGCCCGCATTCTGGGTCCACAGATGGGTATAGCACGTGCAGTGGGAGCGGTTGTGTTCAGTGTGGTGATAGGTTTGTGCATGCATTTCATCTACCGTAAGGAAGAGGCGGCCAAGGTGGCCAGCCAGATGGCGATGCCCCAGGAAGAAGCTTCCCGCCCGTTGTGGAAAACAGCCGCCTACTTCTTCGTGATGATCGCCATACTGGTGTTTGCCAACTGGGGCAAACCGATGCAGCAAGAGGGGCTCTGGCATGCCATCCACAGTAACAAATGGATAATCACCACTCTTTTTTCGGTAGTGTTCGGATTGATACTGATGGCCTGGTTCAAACTTCAGTGGTGGAAACTTGCTCTGGCGGCGATACCGGCGGCAGTTGTGGCCTTTTTCTCCCCGAATGTTCTGAGCAATGAGTTTCAGCCGGTGGCAGCTTTTGCTGCTGCATCGGTAGGATTTTCGGCAGTGACCAGTACCGAAAAGGGTGAAATAGGAGACTGGTTCGCAGCAACCTGGAGTTTTGCAAAGCAGATCCTTCCTCTTCTTCTTTTCGGAGTTCTGGTTGCGGGATTTCTGCTGGGAAGAGTTGGTCATGAGGGTATCATCCCCTCTGAATGGGTCAGTGCCGCAGTGGGAGGAAACTCACTGAGAGCGAATTTCTTTGCTTCCATCGCGGGTGCATTCATGTATTTCGCCACACTTACGGAAGTCCCCATTCTGCAGGGACTCATGGGAAGCGGTATGGGAAAAGGCCCGGCGTTGGCTCTTCTTCTGGCAGGACCGGCCCTTTCTCTTCCCAGTATGCTCGTACTCAACGGGGTTTTCGGGTGGAAAAAGACATTGAGTTTTGTTATACTGGTGGTGATCATGGCAACCACCTCGGGAGTGATCTACGGAACCTTTTTCGGATAAGCGAAAGAATCAACCTTCACATACAAAAAAGGATATGAAAATGAAAAAACTGCAGATTCTGGGCACCGGGTGTCCCAAGTGCAAGAAACTGGCGGAAATCACAGACGAAGTGGCCAGATCGATGGGAATCGAGTACGAACTTGTCAAGGTTACTGATATAAATGAAATCATGGGTTTCGGGGTGATGATGACACCGGCACTGGCTGTCGACGGGGAGGTGAAAATCAGCGGTAAAGTTCCCAAGCCGGATGAAATCAGACAGATGATATCCTGAAGCAGTCAGTTGAACAATATATGGGCTTGAATGTCTGGGCCGAGGAAAAAGCCAGCGGTTCAGGAGTTAAGAAAAGCGGCGTTTTGGCAACGTTCGACATTTATCCAGGAAAAACAAAGAAGACCTACAGGAGGTATGAAATGAACCTGCGTACTGTTTTCAGCAGAAAAAACGCCGTTGCTTTTACGGCAGTAATGGCTCTGACAGGAACGATATTTTCGTGTCAAAGCTCAGAAAAGAAAGGGTCTGAAAGTCAAAAAGAGGCTCAAACAGAGACTGCGGAAACTGAAACCAAAGCAGCTCCCAAGAAAGCTTCCGAGGAGAACTCCACCGTCACGACTGTGTATTACTTCCATACCACCATGCGCTGCCGCTCCTGCAACCTTATCGAGGAGTTCACCAAAAAAAGCCTGAAGGAAAACTTCCCCGAACAGATCAAAAGCGGAAGACTCGTGATCAAGACCATCAACATCGATAAAGAAGAGAATAAGCATTTTGTAAAGGACTACAAGCTGCACACAAAGTCTGTGATTGTGTCAGACACGAAGGGTGATGAGGAGAAACGCTGGAAAAATCTGGATCAGGTATGGATGCTTCTTCGCGATCAGAACAAGTTCAATGAATACATCAGAACAGAGGTCGGTAATTACCTGAAGGGATAAAGTCATGACGGAAGGTTATTTTTTTGATATAGGGATGGCACTGTGGCTGGGAATACTGACTTCCATCTCCCCATGCCCCCTGGCAACCAACATTGCCGCCATATCCTATGTGGGAAGAAAAACAGAAAAGACCGGAGCGGTGCTGCTCTCCGGTCTGCTCTACACAGCCGGACGCACGCTGACTTATCTGATAGTGGGTGCAGTGGTCACCACCAGCCTGCTCTCCGTTCCCGCACTCTCCATGTTTCTCCAGAAGTACATGAACATGGTGCTGGGTCCCGTTCTGATCCTGGTCGCACTCGTCCTCTTTGATATCATCTCCTTCAACAGAAGCGGAGGCGGCATGTCCAAGTCTCTGCAGAGCAAGGTGGACAAAAGCGGTTTGTGGGGAGCATCATTTCTGGGATTTCTGTTCGCTCTTACTTTTTGCCCCGTATCGGCTGCGCTGTTTTTCGGAGGACTCATACCACTGTCGGTCAATCACGGATCAAAACTGATCATGCCTTCCCTTTACGGAATCGGAACAGCACTTCCGGTGATTGCTTTCGCTATAGTGATGGCAGTGAGTCTGAAATCCGTCGGGAAGTTTTTCAATAAACTTACGGCTATTGAGATCTGGGTCAGAAGGGTCACTGCAGTAATATTCATCGGAGTGGGGGTATACCTTACTTTGAGTCACACCTTTAAACTGTTCTGAATAATAATATGATAAGAAAAACAATTATTTCTCTGCTGGTCTTTTTCTGCACCGCAATTTTAGGCGAACAGAAACTAACCCTTCACTTTTTCGGCTCCCCCACCTGCGGAGAGTGCATGGAGATAAAGGAGGAGGTTCTGCTCCCTCTGGAGAAGAAAAACGAAAGCAAAATCGATCTTAAGATACATGACATAGATACTGAGAGAGGGTTTGATCTTCTGTTGCAGATGGAGGAATCCTACAAAGTCACTCAGTCCTCAGCCATTATGCTGTTTTTTCCCGACACATTCCTTTCGGGTGCAAACAGCATAATGCAAAACGGCCCGGACATGATCAGCAGCTACCTGGATAACCCGGACAAGTGGGCCGACAGGGATGTAGGCCCAGGGAAAACAGATTTCGCGACGAATCTCAAAGACCGGTTTGAGTCCTATACCCTCTTCAGTATCATGGCTGCGGGACTAATAGACGGAATAAATCCCTGTGCCATCGCCACCATGATCTTTCTGATCTCCTTTCTGGCAACGCAGAAAAGAAAACGACAGGAAGTGCTGCTTATAGGTCTTTCATTTACTTCGGCAGTTTTCATCACTTATATGCTTCTGGGGATAGGTGCATTCCATGTGCTTGGATTTCTGAAGGAATTCCGGTGGGTTTCCCAGTCGATACGCTGGAGTGCGGTGGGACTGGCAGGTGTGGTGGGTCTGGTCAGTTTCAGGGATGCTTTAACTTTCAAGAAAAGCGGAAAAACCGCGGATATAAAACTGCAGCTTCCAAAAACCATCAAACTGCGTATCCACAAAGTTATTTCCGGAAATTTGTCAAGGCAGAACCTGCTTATAGGAGCCTTTACCACCGGATTTCTGGTGACGCTGCTCGAGGCGGTGTGTACGGGCCAGGTTTACCTGCCGACGATAATACTCATGACCCGTCAGGAAGGCCTCAGGCTTACGGGGTGGCTCTATCTGATCATGTATAACATTCTCTTTGTCCTTCCGCTTCTGATCATCATGGTGCTTGCCTACTTCGGACTGCGATGGGATAAACTGGCCCGCTCAACTCAGAAAAATATGGTGGCGATAAAGGTGCTTTTCGGTATCGTGCTGCTGTCGTTGGCAGTGTTTCTGGCTGTAGCAGGGTAGAGTATGACAGAAACAAGATTTCCCGGAAAAATTCAGCAAAAATCATTGGCTATTTGGCCCATGGATTTTCTCCCCTCGACCACCTATCCCATGATCAACATTTATATATACTGGACAGGTGCTACACCGGAGGAGACAAGTGACAACATTGCCGATCCGGTTGAGCGGGTCATAAAAAAGGCAGATAAATCAGATTCACCTATCGAATCCGAACCACAGAATGCTCATGCTTAACAGGTTTGCACTTTCGGTTCTGTTCATAACAGCATGTCTCGCTGGATGTCTGTATTCCAGGGAGAAGGCGGACGTGCAGGCTATATCGGAGACTAATGCATGCAGAGATACCGTCCTGTCCGTTTCTGAGGGACAGGCGTACACAGATTCGCTTACAGGTTTGATTGAAACAAATGTGCAGTCCGTTCCCGCGGATGAACATGCCTTGGCGCATTCACTTGAAAAAAGAAATGCACAGCTGCACATCCGTCTGGATTCGGTAA
Organism: Chitinispirillaceae bacterium; assembly: GCA_046546375.1. Taxonomy (GTDB): domain Bacteria; phylum Fibrobacterota; class Chitinivibrionia; order Chitinivibrionales; family Chitinispirillaceae; genus JAEZKC01. Next base: position 5,008 of record JBKGXV010000106.1, read on the forward strand.
CAAAACAGGGCCGGATACTTCTGGATCTGATCGATGTTTTCGAAGGTCCGGTGTGCAGTGAGTGCGTCGGTTCGGAGATCAGTCATTTCTGCGATGATGCGGCGCAGCTGAGAGCTCAGTCTGATACATTGATTGCCGATATTTTACGTTTCATGGGACATCATGCCCGTATTTTCGCCTCTCCTCTTTTGGAATACACGACCCGAAGTCTCGACCGGTTCAGGAAGATGACAGAGATGATCTATTCGGGGGATGTGAAAAGGATACAGGGAATGATCCGGCTTTCGAAAACGGATCTTTCACAGCGCAGGTATGATTCTTCGTTTGTAAAAAGCTCTGCGGCAGTGAAAAAAATCGATTCACTGCTGATTCAGCATATATTTTTCATTAGGGAAACGGGCGCTGTGCGTGAAATGCTTGAAAAAAGCGCGGAATTGTTTGAAAACAGCAAAACTGCGTCGAAGAATTTAGCGAAGGCATATGAATATCTTGAAACATCTGTTAATCTGTACAGAGAAGGCAGCCTGGAGAAATCGGAAAAAAGCCTGGCCCGTGCACGGGAAAAGCTTTCGCACGTACTCGAGGCACACAATCAATGAAGGGAGCGCGGCAATGAAGAAAAGAGCTGCTTTTTTACAGGTAATATTTCTGCTGTTTTCTGCGAATCTCGCCTATTCCGATCAGATCACACCCGAACAGGCGGCCAAAGAGGTATCCCAATGTACAGCGGTACTGAATTCCGCGGAAAAAAAGTATGACAGTTTTAAAGAACTGGTCACGCTGCTTGACTCTCTTAAAAGCGGGTCGGAACCGGATTCGCTTCTGTCAGCCCAGAAAAGCAAGGAAAACTCCTTCAGGCTCAGGCTGAAACATCTCAAAAGACGCAGTACATCATTGAACAAACAGGTAAGCTCGCTTGGCGACTCCTACTGCAGTCCCTGCCTCAAATCAGGGATCAACAGTTTCTGCAAGCATTCGGGTACTCTGCAAAAGGAACTGGGCGCAAGCATGGAGGAGTTTTCCGTCATCGCCAAAAAACACCCGTCTCTGTATTCATCAGTATATTTGAGAACAGCCACACAAATGTTCAACGATTGCCGAAAGCTTCCCGAAAACGATAAAAAGCGAATAGGGGAAAGAATTGAATCCGCCGAAAAGCTGCTTTCGGAAAACAAACACGGCAGGGTTTTGGATATCAGTTCTGAAGTGATCAGAGCTTTAGAGGACTCAGAAGAAGAGAAAAAAGAATAAAACTTCTGTTTCGGTATTGACTGACAGTTTTTTCGTCCTGAAACTCGATTCGGGAGGAAAGAATGCCCCCGACTCGCAGGTGAAGGAGCTGAATGAAACAGTTTTTATCACGTAAAACTGCATTCTCAAGAACTATCCGTGAAATCAACAGCTTAGCCCGCCCCGGAGGTGAATCTGTGCCAAATCAATAATTCACCCCGGAGGTAACCCAAGACCCGCTGACCCGATCCGCAGTCATCCCCTCCTCTACACACAGACTGAACTCTCCTCCCCCCCCTCCCTTGCTGCTGCAGGCATGCTGTTAGCATAATCAGTTTTTTGTACCAGTCCGGAAAACAGAGGAGCAGGTGAATGAAAGATCCCGTTCATGTATACACCGGGCAGCACAGGGCCGGGTTGCTGGAGTGGCTGCACTCGGATTTCGAGGTTATCACCTCACTGCCCGAAAATGGTTACAACCTGTGCGTTGTTGATTTTGCAGCCCTCGACAGAGCCGCTTCTGAAATCAGAAGATGCAAGCAGTGCTATCCAGATCTGTACCATCCACTGCTGTTGATAACAGATCCGGAACGTCTAAATCAGCTTGGTGCTTTCAGCGATATTGTCGATGAAGTTCTTTTGGAGCCGGTTTCTGAAACCGAGCTTAAACTGCGGGTGAATTCTCTTCTGCAGGCACATGAATTGTCCCTGAAGGCGCAAAAACTGAAGGAGAACGAATTGAAGCTGCAGCTTCAGGCACAGCGTCTGGCAAACCTTTCGGAGAATGTGCCTGGTATGATCTTCCAGTTCGCTGTAAAACACGACGGCACCAAGGAGTTTGAATACATCAGTGAAGGTATCAGAGACATTTTCGGAATAGAGCCCGAAGAGGGGCTTAGAGATCCGATGTTAATAATCGGTACGGTGCACCCTGAAGAGATTGATCAGTTCCAGAGAACACTCGCCTATGCGATACAGAATAGTCTGCCCTTTTTCTGGCAGGGGCGCTACATAATCAAAGGAAAATTAAAATATCTGAGAAACGCCTCCACGCCTCATAAAACAGACTACGGCCTGACCTGGGACGGGATTGTAGTCGACATAAGTGCATTGAAAGAAGCAGAGGACAAGAATCGGGATCTGGCTGAATTCAATGAGCAGATTCTTGAAAACACCCATGAGGGGATTGTGGTGTACGATAAGAATCTGCGAATCACCAAATGGAACTGCAGCATGGAGAAAATCAGCGGTCTGCCTCGGGACAAGGTAATCGGGCATCATCCCCGGGAAGTTTTTCCGTTTCTTGTCACGGAGGGTATGTTTATGCAGTTTGAGCAGGCCCTTACTGGAAATCGAGTGCAGACGAATGATTACTGGTTCGTGTTTGCCGAAAGTGGCGCCAGGGGTTGGGCAGAAAATACCGATATTCCACTTCGTGATGCCAAGGGAGAGATAAACGGAGTACTGTGTACAGTCAACGAAATAACTGTCCGCAAAAAGTATGAGCAGGAGCTCAGCAGAAGTGTGTCGGATCTCAGGAAGCGTAATGAAGAACTGAGGATGATCAATGCGGAACTGGACAGCGCTTATGACCGGCTCATGCACATCGACAGGGCCAAAACCGAATTTGTCTCCACTGCTTCACACGAAATAAGAACACCGCTTGCGAGTATTTTGGGATTTGTCCAGACGGTTCTTTCTCCGGATATCAAAATGCCCGACCAGAAACAGAAAGAGTACCTGCACATTGTCGAAGCTGAAACGAAACGTCTTAATGAGCTTGTCGATACGATGCTCAACATCTCCCGCCTGGATGCTGGAAAACAGCAGCTTCAGCCCAGCAGGTTCACGCTTCCAGAACTTGTCCGCACTATCATCAACACAATCTCAATAAATGATAAAAGGGATATCAGAATCAGTGTTGCAGAACATGACAGAGGTCTGGTGAATGCTGACAAGCAGCAGATAAGTCTTGTGATACGAAACATTCTAAGCAATGCGATCCGTTATACAAGACAGGGAGGAAAGATCGAGATTGTTATCGACAGCAAAAATGAAGAGGTGATGGTTGCCATCAGGGATCAGGGCCCGGGTATTCCGCCAGACAAGCTGGAGGCGGTTTTTGAGAAGTTCTATCGTATAAGAGAGGACACCACAACTGCCGGCCGGGGCAGCGGGCTGGGCCTGTCGATCGCACGTGAGATTATAAAGGCTCACAACGGCAGGATATGGGCGGAATCGGTTGTGGGAGAAGGCAGCACCTTTTTCTTCACGCTGCCGCGAGCATAAATGGCCGAATACAAGACAGAGACATTGGAAACGAATTCACGGAGCCGAGAATGAATTCACAAAAGCATTTCCGGGCGCGAATGTGTATATTAAGCCTGATTTTCGCATTTTCAAGAGCGTATTTGAACAACAGCTCATTCACTTTGTCCCGGGTTTCCGGCCTGATGGATTGCGGCAGCCCTTTTGTCAATGCTTCTGAGCTCCTGAACAGAAACTGTTTAGTTCGGAAAAAACAATTTCGGAAGTGTCGCGCTCCCGTAAACTTGTGCTGGTCCCTCTTCAAAGAAAAGGCTCTGAACATACCTGTAGCCATTGCACTTTCAGAAGAAAGTGTGCCCGGTCCATATTTGCCTCTTGAAAAGAATTAACCGCTTCAATTGTAATGTCTGACAGGGGATAAGCTCTTGAATCCTCCGCATTTGACCGAGGTCCGACCCCGCCGGCCTCTCCACCTCCCGCAGCTCATAATTCTCAACCAAAAAAATAACTATTGTAAACGCGTGTATTATGATACACAGAATCTTCTCCCAAACCCTTTACTTTCCTCCCGAAATCTTTAATATTAATACTCTGCCCGCTGATGACTTCGGCCGGGCACAGATGATAATCTCAGTTGATACTTTCAGGAAGGATAGTGAAGCTGCTGTGAATTTCCCGGATCTGCATATTCTCTTTTTACCCTCTCTTTTCTGCGCTTCTGGGGATCTGAACGGTACTTTTCGCTTTTATTCGGCGGGTAGATAATATGGCGCAGTGGCATAAAATCGTAGAACTGCACAGGTTTTTATCCCAGAGCAGATGTTATTTATCCAAGGCTGAGCTAACAGAAAAGCTGAACACCAGCTCTGCGACTCTGGATCGTCTGATTAGAGAACTGCGTTTCGAGTTCGGGGCGCCTCTGAAATTTGAAAAACAGTATAACGGATATAAGTATGAGCTCAATAATGGTGAAACCTTCGAACTTCCCGGTTTATGGTTCTCTGTCGATGAACTCAAAGCATTGCTATGCATGGAGAGTTTTGTCGGAACTCTTCAGAGGGGTTTTTTAGACGACACATTCTCTGCATTTCGCACCCGGATCCATAGGCTGCTTAGATCCCGAAATGTTGATCTTGCAGACTGGAATGGCCGTTTCAAAATGCTTCCTATAGCGAACCGGCCAACAAACCCTGTGGTTTTCACCGCTCTTACAGAAGCTGTCCTTCACCGTAAGAAGATCGTGATAAGCTATTTGAAACTTCAGGCTACCACTCCTGAAGACCGGCTGATCTCACCCCAGGCTATTATAAGGTATAGGGATAACTGGTATGTTGATGCCTGGTGCCACAAAAAAGAGGAGTTGCGGGAGTTTGCCGTAAACAGGATATCTTCAGTTATGCCTACAGATGAGGCATGCAAAGAGGTTAGTCTTGAAGCGATGAAGGAGTTTTTTGGAAGTGGGTACGGGATATTTACCGGCCCAGCTCAAAATATCGCAGTGATCAGGTTCACCGGTATCGCTGCCAAAGAGGTGTCTCAGGAGATGTGGCACCCTAAGCAGGAAGGTTTTTGGGATGGGGATGAAACTTTCATTCTTAAAATTCCCTATGGAGATAGCCGGGAACTTCTGATGGATGTTTTAAGGTGGGGAGCGGATGCGGAAGTTTTGGGGCCGGAGGTGTTGAGGGAGGAGATTGGGAGAGTTGTGGGTAGGATGAGGGAGAAGTATGAGAAAGTTGAGATGAATATCAGAAATTGAGGTT
>JBKGXV010000107.1:0-10184 GCA_046546375.1 Chitinispirillaceae bacterium
AGCGGGACTAGTCGGTGAGGACACCGCCGTCGTATTTTTGTTCTCGCCTTGCACTGCCGTGCTTCGCCTCGCCTTCAGTCCAACCTGGTGCACCGGAACGACAACGGGGGCAGTTTTTTTATTGAGGGATTATGGTGAGCCAGAACGTTAGGCCTCAGAATGGGAAACTGTTGCGGTTGTTCGGAGGCATCTGCATTACCGAGGCTTTTCGTCCCCTGAATCCCCCGAGGGGGGACTTTAGGAGGTTCGTATCTGTTACGGAACCTATTCAGTTGATTGTTGTATTGGCTCCCCCCCACATCCTCCCGGAATATCCCGCACTTTCAGCGCTTGCATAGATCTTCGATCCCCCCACCCAGGGCTGCGCCGGAGGACCGGCTTACCCTGGGCTGTCATATCCCGCGCCTTCAGCGCTCAGGATTTGTAAATGAACTGCATTTACAAAAGCGCATCTACTCTCTCAACAAAGGATTCCTTTCCGTTAATTCAAAGGTAAAACGCTCTGTACGATATTAACGCACCATACACAGATTAACCAACGTTGTGCGCCGGTTTTGGCCAGGTTGGATTGAGGGGTGAAGACAGACATCCCGAAATCTTCGGGACCCTCAGACAACCCGAAGACGGCGGTGTTCTCACCGACTATGCTGGTTGGCCGCGCCCTGAAGGAGAACTCCCGAATTCCATCGGGATGGCAGGCCCTACAAAAAATTCCCAATTACGGAAATTACGAAGTAAGACGGGACCACCCACTGGGCAGCCCCGTTTTCCGCTCTACAGCTTCTGAGGCCAGTCACCTCCGAAATCCGTTCTCCTCTGTTCGTTTTCCGACTGGGAAATATCCAGAGGATTTGCAGGAGGGTTCTGTCCCTGAGCCTGTTCGGGCTTGTTTTCACTCAACCCCTTTTCAGCCGCACCAGTTACCCCTTTGCCGGTTTCTTTGGCCTGCTCCTTAACCTCTTTTGACTGCTCGCCCACACTCTTTTCCTCTGTCTGGGTTTCGGGCATCAGAGCTCCGGCCACCAATCCTGCAACCATGGCAATAGCACCGGTGATGAGAGGATTATCGTGAATGACTCTGTCGGTTCTCTGAGCACCGGAACGTACCCCCTCCCGTGCCTTTCCGGACAGATCCTCAGCGGCCCCTCTGGCTTTCTGACCCGCCTGGGAAACCTTCTCCTGAGCCTGCCCGGTCTTTTCACCCATCTGTTCAGCCGCTCCCCGGGCCTGCTCCTTGTACTTCGAGCCCTGTGGCTCTGTGCCTTCCCTGCGGTCTTCCCAGATAGCCCAGGCGGTCCCCGCAGTCACCATCAGAACAGGCAGCGGGTTGCGCTGAAAAGAACGGGATATGCTTTTACCGATGGTGCCGAGAGTATCGGTTACCTTTTCTCTATTCTCCGGTTTCTGAACGGAATCGATGAATCTGTCCATTACCGTTCTGGGGTTTACTTTTCCCCCGAGTGCATCAATGATGCTGTCCATGGTATGACGGGATTCTTCGATGTCATGCTCGATCTGTCCAGAATTTTTGTGATGCCCGGTTTCATCCACCGGAGACCAGTCGTGAATGGCTACCTGGCCATCCCCCGTTACTTTCTTTTCTCTGATATCCATTGCCTGTCCTCCTTGATAGATTGAACCGTTTTCTTCGGTACCGCCGAGGTATTCTTAAAGGTGTTTATTGCTTTGAACACCAGTATGGTCCCGACAGTGGCTACGACAACACCTGTTATCAGTGGCATAAGCCATATGGAAACTGCCGCAGACAACCCCAACGCCAAAAGTCCTATATAACCCAGATACGTAAGCCCTGCCAAAAGGAACAATCCGCCGGCATAGGCAACAGCACCGCCAGCTGCCAGGTAGGCGGCATTTCTGCTGAACTTCGAAACCTTTTCAGATGTCTCTGTTTTTGCAAGCTCTATCTGCTGACGAGCCATGTTTATGGCCTCATCACGGAAATCTCTCAACAGATCCCCAACGGATTCCTCCTCCACAGAGACAAACCTGTCTTTTACCAAATCCATAGTTCACCTCCCTATTCATTTCCAGCTTTTATATAACGCGACAGCGCAAGCCCGGCCAGAAACAGTCCGCCCACTGCCACATACGGATTCTTCTTTGAAAAATCATTGAGATCCGCCATCATCTCCTTGCTGCTGTGATTTTTCACATATTCTCCAAACTGATCGAATTTACCCACAGCCACATCGGCAAAATCAGCCAGAAAGTCATTTTCTTCATGAAGTTTATCACTGGCTGAATGCAGCGCGTTTCCGAGATTATCCATCTCCTTCACCGCCACGTCTTTACTCGTATGAGCTATATCCTCAGTTTTGGCTTCGGCTTTCTCCCGAATGTCTTCAGAATAATTGTATGCTTTTTCCATAACACTCCACCCTTTTGCTGAAAAGAGTTTTCTTCGGATAACCCATAAAAATTACGATACCCAGTGACAGGAGATTTTAAAAAAAGGAGGGTTGCAGACAGTTAACCGTATAGGAGGAAAAAATAACCCCGAAGTGAATTTTCAGGAGTAACCAAAAGGTGGAGATGGGATGTTTAATAGATTTACTTTAAATTCCAGAAAGGTCGAAGCTATCCCTCAACAATACCGGACACGGCTTCGGCTTCCGAATCGAAGAAGCGGAAGATATTTCGGGAACCGAACATGAACAGAAGCTCTCTAATTATACCCTGAGCGCCGTATGCTCTGCATTCACCACCGTTTTCCCGAATAGCATCTGTGACAGAAAGCAGTGTCCTGAAACCGCAGGAATCCAGTATTTCCAGACCGCTCAGATCGAAAATGTACACATCTATACCCTTTTGAGGGGAAAATGAACTGCATGCCGAGTAGTCCTGTCTGGAAGTCATACTGCCGGATAAAACGATCCGCCCTATTCGGTCCTCCACGTCTGAGAAAAACAGAAATTTCAGTTCACCATTCTGCCATATTTTTTCCTGAGTCAACTCAAATTCGACATCGGTGGTGTAGATAGAAAACACCCTGTCGAAATGAACCGAAAGCAGAAGCCGCCGGACGCTATCCGTCACGTTGACCAATACAGCTGAACCATTTACCTTCACCGCCATTTTCCTGAGCCGGATCAGAAGGCCAAGCCCTGTGGAGTAGAGAACGGGTATGTTTGAAAGGTCGATGACCAGGTGCTTCATATCACTTCCGATCTTCGCCTTCACGGACTCCTCTATTTCATAATTTCTCCTGAAATCCAAGACATCAGGAAGCACGATCCACAGACAATCAGCTCTTTTCTCCACCTGCACTATGCAGCTCATGTTTTCTCCTGTCCACCACCATTTTCCGATGACCTGAGAGTAATATTGCTAAGCGGTAATTTTTCCGAACACGGTACACTGTAGAGTTTCATATCCACACCGGGGAACACAGTTCCATTCACCTGTATATAACCATCGAAACTGGGGGGGCCGGCAATCAGCTCTTCTATCTCCCCCTTTTTCTGCCGTATATAACCCAATTTTTCCTTTATGGCGTTATAAAACTGCATCCATTTCTTCACTTCGGCCCTGTGACGGTCTGTAACGCCGGCTCCGGCCTTTTTTAAAATCGCTGCTTTAGCCTTGAGCTGACGTTCGATCTTCTCGGCCTCTTTGACAAACCGTTCCTCCAGAACCACCACTTCCCGCAGTTTTTCCCTGTGCATATCCTTCATTTTGTCAAAAAGCCTGATACTGGTCTTTACTTCATTTTCCCGGCCGATCTGGTGAACTTTCACATACTTTTCGGCTTTCAGTACCCCTCCCACAATACTCCCGCGGTCACTTTCCACCTCCCTGCAGACACTGTCACAATGGATGATGAATTTTTCAAATATCAGAGTGCCTTCAGTTCTGAGAAACGCCTCCTGGGCAAAGGAGATATGAAGCTGGGTTTTGCCCGATATCAAAGTGTCTTCTCTGCCGATAACTCCTTTGTCGATCCGAACCGCACCGCCACGGGATACGATCTTGGCAGATTCCACTTCGCCTCGAATATGAATATCGCCCTCGGTCTCAACAGAAAATCCGGGCAGCACGTTACCCTCTATGACCACATCTCCGCTGAACTTGATATTGCCTATACTGAAATCGACATCCCCGGGCACCGATAGAATCTCCTTTACCTGGAGCATACTGTCCTCGAAACCTATCACGCCATCTTTGAGCGATAAAAGCTTGAGACCGTCCGGGCTGACCTGAGTGTTGCGCCCACCGGCAAGCGGCTTGTCCTCACCGGGCTGGGCCTTTATAGACTCCCCCGTCACCGCTTTTCCGGGAATCCCCTCGGTGGGGGGAATCTTTACTGCCAGGACCTGCCCTTCCGATACGGAAGTAAAGGCATGCACATTACGGTAATCAACCGACCCGTCAATCTTGACTTCCGGACTGAGTTTCTCCTCCACATCAACCTTATACTCGATTATGGCATCCTTTCCGGGCTGAGGAGGTATAGCTTGCGCCACGACTTGCGGTTTATCGAAAAGGCCTTTCGAGATGATCTCCCTTAATTTCTCTTTTTTCAATCCCGAGCAGACCCCGTTTCGGGATACGTAGAAGGCAAGAAGCTTTTCATTCAAATCATATTCGGAAAAAATGTTTGAATTGACTGTCAGAGTTGCTTTTTCCGGAGTGATATCGATCTGCAGATAAGCCTCGATATTCGAATCGTAATACTTAAAAGAGGGACCGACACGTTCAAATGCCCCTCTTGCACGAGTAATCACATCCCTGAGCCTCTCTTCATCAGGATTGACCACATTCGCCTTTTCCAAAGTCGAAAGCACCTCCTCCATAGGGGGCTTGGCTGCCTTGCGGTCAACCTTGATATAAACCCCGTCAGGACGCTCCTCCACACTGAAAAAATTCTCCAGAGGATTTTTCACTTTCTATGCCCTTCCCATTCGATTCCAAACTCGTAGCCGCAAACAAGCTGTATACCTGAAACTCTATTCTATTATAGGAGAACAATTTTTACAACCCTTGTTCATCCGCACTATCTCCTGCGCACACCTCAAGGCCCCTTCATCGGAAACCGTCAGCACTCCCTTCAAGGCAAAAGCTTTTTCCAATGCCTCATCCCACCTCAGATCAAGAAACTGTTCCGTGCCCAGAGGCACCCCTGTTCCCAGTTTTCGAGCCTCACGGTCCAAAACCGGGAATTCGGCGAAATGCTCACGAGGAAGGTAAACCAAAGGTATTCCGTTAAGCAGGCTTTCCGAAAAAACCCCATACCCCATTTTACTTATTATACAGTCGGCTGAGGCAGACAGATCCTGATACCTGAACCGGTCCTTGGAAACCAGATGATAGTTGGATGGCTCACCGGCAAGGGGATACACCCCGACAAACTCCCAATCGGAGAATCTTTCAAGCCGATGCCACTTACCGCGGTCCATTCCGAAGTTGCCGGTATAGATCAGCCCCAGGTTCTTTTTGCGGTCAAAACCGTACTCCCGGGAAATCTCCTCTTTTCGGTTCTTTCCCTTTCTTCCCACAACGGGAACCTTTTCAACTGTGGAAAAACACGCCATGTCTCCCGCAGGATAGAGTGCCAGTACACGGTCTGCCAACCGGTACTGCCCGGCCATCCTCTCCAGCATCTCTTTGAACCGGGGAAATGAAGGCAGGTATTCCGAATAGATATCATGCCAGGTGAAGTTTGAAACAGCCACCGAGGGGATACCCGCTCGGGCAGCAACTTCGAAAGCAAAGGGGGTTATGTCACTCACAATCACATCGGCCCTGTTGTCGATACACCACTGCACCTCATGTTCAAGCGCAGTCTCGTTTCTCTTCTCGATATCACTGTACCTTTGCAGAGATTTCTCTCTGTCCACCGTGACTCCGTCACTCTGAACACAGCCGATATCGAACATTCCTTTTCTGACCTGATGGCCGATTCTGACCTCTTCCTGGAAGAAATGATCTGGAAGGTCCGTTCGGAATGTCACGAACACCTCTGGAGGAAAACAGTTGCATATGGCACTTGAGCGGACCCCGTGACCGTAGCCATGGGATGTGATGAAGTAAAGAATATGCACAACAAATACCCCTTGTTACCGTAATAAAAGTGATTTTCCGGGACAGAACCTGAAAAATAACATAAGCGGCGTGCGGGCAGAACTGAGTTCGCCAAAACGATACAAAACAGTGTTCCCTCCGAGTGCTCGATATTTCCAATAATTGTTTTGTACATCCCTTCTGCACAAACTATTTTACTCGGCCGCTTATAGTGGTCCTCCGAATTAAGCCAGGCCTGGTTACCAGATGGTCTGGAAGAGATACTGGAAAAAATTACACAAACCTTTGCTGTTATGCGAAAAGGAATTGTTAAGTATGGCCTACAACATCGAGAAAATGCGAAACATCGGGATCAGCGCCCATATTGATTCGGGAAAGACGACACTGACCGAACGCATTCTGTTCTACAGCAACAAGATTCATGCTATTCATGAGGTCAAGGGTAAGGACGGAGTGGGAGCCACAATGGACTCCATGGAGCTGGAACGCGAACGGGGTATTACTATTGCTTCGGCAGCCACAAACGTTGCCTGGAAAGACCACCCGATCAACATTATCGACACTCCCGGACACGTTGATTTCACCATCGAGGTTGAACGTGCCCTGCGTGTGCTTGACGGTGCGATTCTTGTTCTGTGCTCTGTTGGCGGAGTGCAGTCACAGTCGATCACAGTTGACAGACAGCTCAAGCGGTACAACGTGCCGAGGCTGGCCTTTGTTAATAAAACAGACCGTTCGGGTGCCAACCCCGACCGTGTCACCCAGCAGCTCCGTGACAAGCTGGGACACAATGCGGTGCTGATGCAGGTTCCTATCGGCCTGGAGGACAAGCACGAAGGTGTTGTCGATCTGGTCACCATGAAAGCCATCTATTTTGACGGAAAAAGCGGTGAAGAGATGCGTGAAGCTGAGATCCCGGCAGAGCTGGCTGAGGAGTGTCAGCAGAAACGCGAAGAACTGCTTGATGCGCTCTCCATGTTTTCAGATGAACTTGCGGAAAGTTATCTGGAAGGAAACGAAACTGAAGAACAGATAAAAGATGCGGTGAGAAAGGGTACTCTTTCTCTGGATCTTACTCCGGTATATATCGGTTCTGCATATAAAAACAAGGGTATTCAGCCTCTTCTGGACGCGGTGGTGGAATATCTGCCCAACCCTTCAGAGATCAAACAGGAAGCTTTGGATATCAGCAACAATGAAGAAGCTGTCCCCCTCAAGGCAGAACCTGATCACCCTCTGGTTGCTCTTGCATTCAAGCTTGAAGACGGGCAGTACGGACAGCTTACCTATATCAGAATCTACCAGGGGACGATCAAGAAGGGAAGCGAAATCACCAATACCCGAAGCGGCAAACGGTTCAAAGTCGGAAGGCTTATCCGTATGCACGCGAACTCGATGGAGGACATCGATCATGCAGGTCCTGGTGACATAGTGGCACTCTTCGGTATCGACTGTGCTTCAGGTGACACATTCACCGAAAAGGGCCTGCCCTATTCCATGTCCACGATGCACGTGCCCGAACCGGTTATCTCTCTGGCGATCAAACCCAAAGACAAAAAATCAGCCGATAACCTCTCCAAGGCACTCAACAGATTCATAAAGGAAGACCCCACATTCCAGACGTATGTGGATGCGGAATCAAACGAAACCATCATCCGCGGTATGGGAGAGCTTCATATTGACGTGTACATCGAGAGAATGAAGCGCGAATACAAGGTGGAGATTGAAACTGGTATGCCTCAGGTGGCCTACCGTGAAACAGTTTCCGTCCCGGCCAAATTCGATTACACCCACAAGAAGCAGACTGGTGGATCCGGTCAGTATGGACGGGTTGCGGGTATTTTGGAACCCAATACAGACGGTGAATATGAGTTTAACGACCAGATCAAGGGTGGCGTGATCCCCACCGAGCTTATTCCTTCCTGTGACAAGGGATTCAAAGCCTGTCTGGCCAAAGGCAAGGTGATCGGCTTTCCCATAGTGGGCGTGAAGGTGACCATCAATGACGGACAGTACCACCCGGTTGACTCCTCGGATGTGGCATTCCAGCAGGCAGCTATCGGTGCGTTCTGGCAGGCATACGAAAAGGCCAAGCCGGAAATTCTGGAACCGGTCATGAAGGTGGTTGTTGAGGGACCCACGGAATTTCAGGGAAATATCCTGGGAAGTATAAATCAGCGTCGAGGAATTATCATCTCCACCACGGAAGAAAGTAATTTCACTAATGTGGAGGCGGAAGTACCTTTGAGTGAGATGTTCGGGTATTCAACAGTCCTGAGATCACTCACACAGGGTAAGGCAGAGTTCACAATGGAATTCCTGAAGTACAGCAAGGTTCCCGCCAACATAGCGGAACAGCTGAGAAAAGAGCATCAGGAAGAGAAGAAAACCGAAGTCAAGAAGAAATAGCAAAGGAGTGGATTTTATGATCAGCAAAGAGCTTATTTCGAGAAGCCCGCTCAGAATTCTGGAAAAATCTACTCACGGCGGCGTCGGAAAGGGCAATGTGGGTGTTATCGCTGCGCGCAAGGGTGTGGGAAAGACCGCATGCCTTGTTCACATCGCCACCGATCAGCTTTTCCAGAAAAAACACATCATCCATGTCTCCTTTGCTTCCAATACCACGCATATTGTTTCGTGGTATGAGGACATCTTCCAGGAGATCTCCCGCCGTAACAAGCTGGACGATGCAATGGATGTTCATGATGAGATCACCAAAAACCGGGTCATCATGAATTTCAAGCAGGATGGTGCCGGTGTGGACAAGGTGCTCAGCAGTGTCCGTTCCATGATCAAAGACGGTCATTTTGTAGCGGATGTGGTGATTGTGGACGGGTTTGATCTGACTCGTTCAAGGGCTGAGGATTTCGCGCAGTTCAAGAAGTTCGCAAAAGAGCTGCAGATAGAGGTCTGGTTCAGCACCACTATCCACAGAGATGATCCGCACAAGGATGAAAACGGTGTTCCAAAATTGCTTACCCCTCATCTGGACAACATCGCCATTCTCATCCTGATGGAGCCTCGTGAAAAACACATCCATCTGCATCTGGTCAAGGATCACGATATCTATCCGGCCCCGGACAGCCTCCATCTGAAACTCGACCCTCAGGTTATGCTGATAGCCGAAGAGAAGTGATTTTCGGATCGATATGAAAAGCAAAGCCGCGAAAGCGGCTTTTTTTTTTCTGTTCAACAATTATATTACATCAATAAAGCCTAAATATTCTTCTTCCAGAAAAACCAAAGGAAGAGTTACTGGTGAGAGCATTTGTAGTCTGCCTGCTGACTGCTGCGATCTGTGCCCACAGCGATACCACCCCGGAGAAGACATCCAAACTTGCTCCCCGGAAGGAATTCTCTATCCACCTGGCGAAGCTCAGAGTGGCCTTTGATGAGGAAACTGGCCAGAAAAACAAAGTCAAAATCAGATTCGGCCGTTCTGATGAACAGATCATTATCACCACCACTAATGATTTTCTGGAAAAAAGAAAGCGAAACGGAAAGGAAACTGTCACCTTTCGGGAATCCATAGAAAAAGCCTACCAGCTCTCTGATTTCGAAGCAGAACACCTAAGCCATGTCTGCAAAACCATGATAAAGACGCTGGATGATTTCGAGAGTGATCTGAAAAAAGAACGCTGGGGCAGATGCCTCTATCTGGATGCCTACCTGCCCCGTTTTCTGGACGGGTTTTATACATTGATCTGTGCAGCGAAAGCGTCCTCCGATGCGTTGCCCAGGCACGCCCGAGCCCCGCGCGATGCCTACGATGTGTCCCAGAGTTCCCCCAAATCGGACAAACGGATCAACTCCTGGCGCCTTGATGAGGAGAAGCGCATGAAACTGCGTATCGCAACAAAAGAGCTTATTTATCAGACGAAAAAGTGGAGCAAAAAGGAGCTCAGGAATAAAAAGAGAAACCGTGATCTTTCCTACAGCGACAAATTCGACCGGGCCTTCACCTCATTTGTGCATACCTACTTCGGGCTGGATGTGAAGCCCAGCATAGTGAGGGACAAGAGAAAGTAGCGATTTTAGATTTTAGATTTGAAGATGCAGCACCGTTGCGGACCGGCCCGCTCACGCTGAGCCTGTCGAAGCATGTCCTGAGCGAATCTTTGAGTCGAAGGGGTAAGCTCCAT
>JBKGXV010000108.1:0-9954 GCA_046546375.1 Chitinispirillaceae bacterium
GGGATGAAAGTGGTTGAAGGACCCGTTTTGTATTAGTGTGATTTCGTTTCGTTGTCCGATTCCAGCATGGAATGATAATTGATTGAACCATGTTCTGAGGGCCGGCAGGTAAAGACCCTGCCCGGCGTATTACTCTGATTTTTCACAGGTTTTCACGAGAAACGACATGATCACCATTCTGTTTGTGCGCCACGGCGAGTGCGATTTCGTGGGTAACTACATCGCGGGGAGAAAAGAGGGGATTCATCTGAACCGAAAGGGCAGAGATCAGGCGTGCAGGTTGGCTAGGAGGCTGGAGAATGTCTCCGTTTCAGCTATCTTTTCCGGACCGCTGGAACGGGTGGCGGAGACAGCCGGTTATATCGCCCGCGTGAAAAACATTCCCGTCACCGTGGCCTGGGAGCTTAACGAGGTGGACAGCGGCCGCTGGACCTCGGTGCCCTTCGATGAACTCAGGGGCGATCCGCAGTGGAACAACTACACCGTTTTCAGAAGCAGCACCAGAATCCCCGGCGGAGAGATGCTTCCCGAGGTGGTGTGCAGGGTGAGCAGTTTCATAGAAAGAATCCGCAGGGAAATGGACGGTTCCACGGTGGTGATGGTCAGTCACGGCAACCCCATCAAAGCCGCAGTTGCCCACTATGCGGGAATACCGCCTGATTATATCAGGCGTTTCAGAATCGAGCCCGCATCGGTGAGTGTGCTCAGAATCGACAACTTCGGGGCGGAGGTGGACTGTGTCAACTATACCGGCACTCTGCGGATTTGAGCTTTACTTCGGCATGGAAATGTTATGACCACTACATTCATTCTGATAAGGCACGGCAATATCGATATGGCGGGTCGGATCCCCGGGAGGCTTGACGGGGTACATCTGAGTCCCGACGGCGAGATGCAGGCGTTTCGCATAGTGGATCACCTCAAGTCGGTTCCGGTGAACGCGATCTACTCAAGCCCTCTGGACCGGGCAGTTGAAACCGCCACCCCTCTTGCCCGTCAGCGGGGGATAGATATTCAGCGTGAAGATGCGTTTGCGGAGATCGATTTCGGCGCATGGACGGGGAAGCATTTCGGGGAGCTTGAGAGGGATTTCGGATGGAAGCAGTTTCATTTTTTCCGCAACGGATGTGTGATTCCTCAAGGCGAGCTGATGATCCAGGTGCAGACACGCATGGTGGCAAAGCTTGAGCGGTTGTGTGTGAAGCATCCCGGGGAGGTGGTGGCGGTGGTGAGTCATCACGATCCCATAAAAAGCGTTGTTGCTCACTATCTGGGGGTGTCGCTGGATATGTTTCTGCGCTTCAGGATCTCTACCGGTTCGATAAGCGTGGTGAGTGTTTCTGAGGACAGTGCGCAGGTTAAGTGTGTAAATTTCTCGGGTGATGTCCCGGGTGAAAAGAGCGGCGAGGGGCAGGCGTGGCATCATAATTGATTCTTTTTTTACTCATCAGAGATGTTTTCACAGCCCACAGTAAGGAGGATGCCGCATGTCCCAGAACAGATCTGTCGATGCTGCCCTGTGTGACCGTTTCATGACCGCGCTCACGTCCTGTTTTTCAGATGAGACGGGGAAATTCAAAGAAAGCGCTGCAGCCGAAAAGCTTGATGCTCTCGAGAGGGAGGATCTGGTGGCGATCCGCAGACATGAGCGGCAGCCCTCAGAGCTTGTTCTGGATGAGATGGTCAGAGCCTGCGATGCGTTCGATACCGGCTGGCTCAGAACGGGCCTTATGGATGAGGATGTCTGTGACCGGCTTTTCACCAGCATGGATCATCACCGGATAGACTCCGTGGATGCGGCCAGGGTGCTGTATGTCACCAGGGAGTTTTTCAGTCTGGTCAAGGATCACCGGGTCATGCCCTCCCGGGTTTTCATAAACAGGCTCTGCGAGACATACGATATCCCGCCCGAGGAGGTTTTCGGCTGAACGAACACTTCTGGAAGATCTGAATATTCTGGCAGTGATTGCCGAGCGTCGTGAAGAGCCGATTGTACTTCATAGTGCATTCATGGAGGATTTGAGCCACAAAGGCTAGTTATCGGATTAGAAACCTACCTTATAACTTTCATCCCTTATTCAAGGCTGGGGTATTTCCCTTTCCCGCCTCCGTTCACAGAAGTATATTTCTCCTCTTCTCACAGCTGACCGGATTTAGGCGTTTGAACGAAGAAGTAGTGGTGATTGATTTCGAGACCTCGGGACTCTCTCCCGATTACAGCCGCACAATAGAGGTGGGAGCGGCGGTGGTGAACGACAGCGGGATCGTCCAAACGTTTTCCCAGCTCATGAACCCCGGCACCCACATTCCCTCCTTCATTACCGCCCTTACCGGCATCACAAACGGGATGGTGCTGGGTCAGCCGTCTCCCGAGGAGGTGATGCCGAAGCTGGCTCGGTTTATCGGCGAAAGGCCGCTGGTTGCCCATAACGCCTCGTTCGATTCCCGTTTTTTCAGAGCGGAGATGGCCAGGGCGGACATTATGCTCTCTTCCGTTTTCTTGTGCACTCTCCGTCTGGCCAGGCGCCTTGTTCCCGGTCTGCCCGACTATAAACTGGGAACCCTCGCGGCTTATCTGGGCAAGGGGAGTCTTTACAGTTCAAATGCTCACCGGGCAATGCACGATGTGGAGATAACCTCCGAGGTGTGGAATTTTCTCAGAGCTGAAGCCTGCCGGCTGAGCTCCACAGGCGAGGCGGATCTTGAAGTTCTGCAGGCGGTGATGAAAAAGGCGAAAAAGTCGGTTCCGGGATATCTCAAAAAGCTCAAGCCCGTGTCAAAGGCCGGTTCTGTTTCCCGGACTGTATGAAAAAAAGGCGAGATTGCTCTCGCCCTTTGTCCGATTCAGCTGTTTGTTCTAAAAGAGTTATTTCCGGTTTATCACTCTGAAGCTGAAGTCCTTTGCACCTTCTGAACCTCTTACAATGATCACCGATGAGGCACTTTTGTCAAGAGGAACGGAAACCGCCCCGTTTTCCGCTCTGCCCTTGTAGGAGAAGATGCGTGCCCCATCGAGAGTGAAACCTTCCGCTTTCACGTAGTTTCCCGAATTGACATTGAATGTAAGAGTGTTGTTTGCAAGAGTATACGTTTTTGGGACACTTCTGACCGGCCTGACCGTTCTGGTGACAGGAGTGGAGCTCGAGGCCTGGATGGAAACGTTGTCAAGTGTCACCGTGCCAGCGTCCATTCCCATATTGAACTCCACTCTCGCGTTGATGTTGGCGGCACTGGGAGTGAATTCAATCGAATACGTCTCAGTGGTGGCAGTCAGGGTGACGGTTTCTTCGGCATATTTGACATAATCACCGCCGGCTTCACCCGCCGCCACAAACATTTCCTTTTCGGCATCCGCGGAAGCATCGAAGGTGAACAGGTAGGTCTGTCCCTCTGCCAGAGTAAGTCCGTTCTGGATAAGCTGCACATGCCAGATTTCAGTGCCGCCGTTGTCGATGGAGATCTCGCAGGCTCCATCCTGAACAGAAGCGGTGGCCGAACCATCCTCGTATTGTCCCAGATCCCAGCCGGCAGTTCCGTCATCGAAGGTTCCGTTGCTTAAAATATTGCCGCCGGCGGCAAAGAGAGCCGAAATGTTCATGTTTCTGTTCACGGTAACGGTTGCAGTGGGGGTTGATCCGCTTGCGTCTCCGGTCCATTTCATGAATGAACCGCCCTCTTCGGGGGTTGCGCTGAGAGTGACCTCTTCACCCTTGTCGTACAGTTCTTTGGAGGGGGATACAGCTATGGTTCCACCTTCGGCTTGAGTGACGGAAAGTGTGAAAGGGCCGGGATTGGGTGTTGCGGAGGGGAACACCAGGTCACTGTGAGTTTCACTCCAGGAGCTGAAGGCATCGGAGAAGTCACTCAGGTTTCCGTTTACATCCACACCGTTTGAAGTCCAGGGCATGACCCCCTGCCATCCCAGGGCATGGGCTTTTTCCAGGCATTCCGCGGGGCTGTAGCCGTCACCGTGACCCAGTCCTGAATACTCTCCTATCACACATGGTTTATCACCTATTTCCCAGTCATCGGGGCCCATGTCGAAAGGAGTGCTGTACCATTCCTTCATCCAGTCGTAGTAATGATTGTTGTAGAAATCGAGATACGCTCCGGGCTGCAGTCCGTCGAGAGTTTCATCGGAATACCAGTTCTCACCGTAGGTGGGGCTGAGATACTTGGGACCTGCGCCGGTACCCAGAGTAACCAGAACTTCGCTGTTTTCATGTACGCCGTTTGCGACTCGGGCCACCAGGTCGAACACATCTTCAACCGGCACATCGTGATTTTCATGTACCCAGTCCAGCTCATTTCCCACATCAATGGACCAGAAGTAGGGATTGTCTCCGAAGCGCTCCACGAAGGGGATGGCGTAGTTGTCCACGAAGGACTGGCGATTGTCGGGGTCCTGATACATGAGGCGCCACTTTTCGAAGTTTTCCTGCTCCTTGCTGTGATCAAAGGAGATCAGGGCGATCATCAGATAGATTTCGTTGTTCTGGGCAATTTCGAAGAGATCCCCCACATCGCTCCAGAACTGATCCGTTGCCCCGGTGACATTCCCGTTCTCATCGATGCCGGGGGAGTCGTTTTCACCGCTGCAGCTTATCCACACCCGGGTGGAGTTTATTCCCGCCTGGTGCATTTGCTGAAAGTGGCTGTCCCACCAGGAGTAGTCAAAGGAGTGTCCGAAGTCGTTCCAGTTGTCCCAGGGAGTGTTTGCTCCCAGCATGAAGATGGGGTTTTCACCCGCATAGAATCGGTTGCCCTCGACGGTAATGCGCTGTGCATGGACGGCGGTGAGCACAGTCAGTACGGTAAGGAACATGATGCTGCCTTTTTTCAGCTGACTCATAGATACCCCTTTGGTTATGGTGAGGCTGAAGAATGGATGATATTTCGGCTTCAAGATGCCTGTTTCAGTTGTTTATTCCTGCTGAACCGTTTAAAACGATCTGCTTGAGCTGCAGGCTTTCTGAATCAATATAAGGGAAAACAGTTTCGGGTGCAACCGGTTTTTTCGTAGAAATGCATCTTGCATGGTGAGCACGGCAGGCGCGGACAAAACAGGGGCGTATGCGCTTTTTCAAACCCGGGAAGCGCTCCGAAAGGGCTAATGAAATGACGGGAGCTGGCCGGTTATTTGCCGGTCAGCTCCTGAAGATTCACTCCCACCAGCTCTATACCGTCGATGGCGAATTCGCTTCCTCCGAAGGCGAACACGGTGATCATGTTCACCTCGTGTTTGAGTTCATTCCAGGAGCGCATGGTGGGGTCATAGGGGTTTTCATGGAAGTTTCCGGGATCGACTGCAAAGCGGGTCCAGGTGTCTGGCGCTTCGATCGTGTAGCCGACCTTCAGGGCTGATCCGTCCTCGGCGATTCTCTCCAGGGCAAGTATGAGAGAAGAATTCCCTCTGACATGAATGATGATGCTGTCAAGGGAGCTCAGGTCCAGCATTTTTGTTCTGCTCAGATAGGAGGAAACCTGGGCGTAGGGTTCATCGGTTTCGGTGGTTGTTTCAAACCGGGTCTGAAGAGCATATCCCTTCTGACCGGCCACTATGGCCTGCTTGAAATTTTCATCACTTGTCGGCTGAAGCAGGCGGCTGTGATCCTTGGTGGACCAGAACCACGATGACCCCTCCAGTGCATTCATGACGTTGGGGTAATGGTCGCCGTCATCGAAATCATCATAGATGACTCTGTCGGTCCGTACCCTGATATTCTGGGAAGTGGAGTCCGGGTCCAGGCTGGAACCGGTATGATAGTTTCCGTTTACCCGGGCAAACACCTGGAAATGTCCCCTCGGCAGTTTGTCAAAACAGAACCTTCCCTCCACCACCTCCGTTTCATAGCTTGTTCCGCTCAGATACAGCTTTTCAACGCTTGCATCCGAAACGGTTCCCTCCACTTTTCTGAGTGCTTCGAGGTGAACCGTATCAGCTTCACCGGGGGAGAGGGCTTTATCGACAAATGCGCCTTCGGTTTCCCCGTCGAGCTGAATATTGCAGTCCCGGACATTTCTGGGGCTGAAAGCGATCTTTCCCTCGGCATCCACATATCCGCTTTTCAGTACCCGCGGTTCCAAAGAGGTGAGTTTCTCAAACCAGCTTTCTCTTCTGGTGAATGAATACCTGACTCCTTGAGCCGGTCTGCCCTGTGAGGTATAGACATACGCCACTGCATCGGTGGTTTCGGAGCTGTTGCCGCCGGCAATGTCCTGTGTGCAGAAAAGGCCTGCCGCAGCAGCTGCCAGAAGCAGAATGGTGATAAGTTTTTCCTGAGTTTTACTCACCTCTGCCTCCCGTGTGCTGGTCTTTGTCAGGAGCGGTGGACATGGGAAAGAAGTGAAAATTCATATGGTATACTCTTTCGGGGCTTTCATCGTTGTTCGCCATGCGGATGATTTTCTGGCGAAGCAGGGCGATTTCCTTTCTTATCTCTTCGGCGGTTTCGTCCGATACTCCCACACTCAGTGTGGAGATATCCCTTTCACCCGGTTTGAATCTGTCTATGGATTCGGAGGCAAGCCGCATCGTTTCTCTCTGAAAATTGGCTATGGAGAGGGAGAATTCATGTTTTCCGGTGGTGATGGCACTGTCGGTGAGCCTGTAGCACTTTTCATCTTCATCGTAGACTGTCATTCCCAGTTTTTTCAGTACGGAAAGTGCTTTTCTGGCCTGACGCTGAGTGATGGCGGGGGACACCAGCGAGGCGATTTTCTCGCAGTCGTCACCCAGTCTGCGGATACCGATGAGCGACCGTACAGCGGTATAGTACCATCGGGAGTAGAATTCGTACTGGGCATCTGATATGGTGGCCGAAGGGGTTCTGAATTCCTTTTTGCGGATGCGGTTGAGCTCCCCGAACCAGGTGTTTCGCTGTTCGAGGGTCCTGGCCTGGTTGAAGCGTATGAGCGCCTCGAAATAGAGCCGTTCCTTTTCGCTGTGGCCCAGAAAATGCGATATGACCTTTGCCGTTTGTGCTCCGAGGCCCTTTTTGCCCTGCAGAATGGAGGTGAGCCAGGAGGAGGAGTTGACCCCTGCAGCCGCGGCGAAGGACCGGTTGGTGATCCTGTTGCCCATGCTTCTCTGCTCCTTTAGTAGATCTCTGAGATACTCCCGGAAATCGGAGTACTCCTGGAGTTTGAGTCTGGTTTTGCGTACAGCGGGGTTCATCGGCGTTCTCTTATGAATTGTTTTCGATCCGGACAGGCACTGATCAATGCCTGCTTAGGGGACCTATGGACAATATACCACAGAATCCTCAAGATGGCAACATAACTGCATTCGGATCGGTGAGCAGAAATCATGGTTTTCCCTCGAATTTGCCGTTTGAAGCCCATAAACGGGAGTCGCTGCATCTTTAACGGTGATCACTTTGGTGCCGTTGTCTGAATTTCGGGTCGAGTCTTAACTGCGGACGATTTTTCCCTCTTTTACGAATTAATTCTTATGAGGCGTGGGTAATACATATATTATAAAGGAATTATCACAGGAAAATTGAGCGGTACGTAAAATTATTCGCCAAACAGACCGAAATACTTCAGGAATCGCCGAAATCAGCATACCTCAGTTCAGAACCTCGCATGAATCGCTACAGAGAACAGAACACATTCCTCACTGCTGCAGGCGTGCTGGTTTGCAGGCATTATTCACATGACGCATTTATCAAAATGCGGGAAAGAGTTTAGATGACATTTTCGAAATTTGATCTTGATGAACAGATCATCTCCTCACTTGAAGACGCCGGCTACAGCGAACCCATGCCGGTGCAGGACCAGACACTCGAACATACCCTGGCGGGTAAAGATGTTCTGGTACAGTCCCAGACCGGAACCGGTAAAACTGCCGCTTTTCTGATTTCTGTTTTTGCCCTGCTGCGTTCAGGAAAGCTAAAGCACAACAGGGCGATGATTATCGCTCCGACCAGGGAACTTGCGGTTCAGATCGAGAAAGAGGCCAACCTTCTTGGAAATGGTCTGGATCTGGGTATCTGCAGTTTTTACGGTGGTGTGGGCTACGGCCGTCAGGAAAGCTACCTTTCAAAGGGAGTGGAGATAATGATCGGCACTCCCGGAAGAATTCTGGATTTCAAAAAGTCGCGCAAAATCGATTTCAGCAAAATCGGGATGTTTGTGATTGACGAAGCTGACCGGCTTTTCGATATGGGGTTTCTACCGGATATCACGGAGATGCTCCGGAGTCTTCCACCCTGCGAAGAACGCATGACCATGCTTTTCAGTGCCACCTTGAGCAGGGAAGTGCGCAAGATAGCCCGTACGTACATGAAAAGCCCTGTCGAAATCGAGCTGGCGCCCGAGAGAATCACCGTGGACGGCATAACCCAGGAGATTTTTCATGTATCAAGTTCTGAAAAGATGAATCTCCTACTGGGAATTCTCAAAAAGGAGAAGCCGAGCAATGCCCTTATCTTCACCAATATGAAGGGAGCGGCGCGTGTGGTGGCCCAGAGACTGCGCCATAACGGCTACCCCTGCGAATATCTTTCCGGGGACTTGTCTCAGGGAAAGCGCTCCAGTGTTGTGGAGAAGGTAAAGAGTGGTGATATCCGCTATCTGGTGGCCACCGATGTGGCAGCCCGGGGGATTCATATAGACGATCTCGAGCTTGTGGTGAATTACGACATTCCAGAGCACTGCGAAAACTATGTTCACCGTATCGGCCGCACAGCGCGCGCGGGCAAGAGCGGCAAGGCCATATCTCTTGCCTGTGAGGACTACGTATACGGGGTGAAACCCATAGAGCAGTTTACCAATATGAAGATCCCCGTGGGTAATCCCGATTCGGAGCTTTTCGTTGAGGATTCAAGCGAGGGGATGACGTTCAGGAGAGACAGCCGGAGCAGCGGATCAAACAGAAATTCCAGAGGACGTCCCTCATCCAGGGGTGCTTCTTCACGGAGAGGGCCCGGATCACCCCGGTCACGCAACCCGGAGCGGGGAAGCGGTTCGGGACCGAGAAGGCCCGGAGGACAGAAGGGACCGGGACGCAGCAGCAGTCGCAATCCCCAAAACAGCCAAAACCGCACAAAAAAGGGAAATGAATCATTCAATGCAAAGCCGCGTTCCCAGTCAAAACCGAAACAGCAGAAGCCCGTTTCTGAAAACAGGCCGGTTTCTTCACAGAAAAAAGCTTCTGAAAAGAAGATGGGCTGGCTGAAGAAAACTGCTATGAAACTGTTCGGGAAGTAAGAATAAGCTTGCACCGGCTACTGCATAGGCTGGATCAGTGCCGGTTTGCTTAAAATGGGCAGAAATGGTTCATTCCGGGGTCTTATACCTCACGAAAGAGGGCAGTAGTGGGACATATCTTTTAGAAGTCTGCTCTTTTTCTTATCTCCTTAATAACACCATACTCAAGGCCTTGAAATATCTCTGATGGTTTGGTTATCCATTCCCTGTAGAATTATGTTCCGGGTTATTCTCTGTTCGTTTTCCCTCAGGGCGCTCTCAAGCTCGTCCTTGAAAAATTCCCTCTGGATTTCCTCGAGCACTTTGTTGGTTTCTTCATCAAATTCCATCACCACACCTCTGATAGTCTTAATGATCTCGGGAATCAGTTTTTTGGGCGCGGCGGCCATAATACAGAGAAGAAAAGCTTTTATGTAGCCATTCATCTCAGGTACATCATTAAGCTCTCTTTACAGCTATCTCACCCAGTTTCTTTGGTAGCTGAGGGTGGTGGATGTGTTTGAGAGTCAAAAAAAAAATTGGTTTACGGCGAGGACGCCTCTGCGGTTATGCCATGTTCGTCTCCCGCATTGCAGGTTGGTTGCTGAAAAGTCAACAGAGGTTTCCTCAACACGAAGGTAAGGAATCGGAAAGAACAGCGATACTCGATCAGGTCGGTTGTTATGTGGCTGTCTTTAACCGACTCAAGGGTGTCGAGGTCGATTGCCGCCTTATCCCTTTCGTTCAAATAGTTCTGGATGA
>JBKGXV010000109.1:0-9923 GCA_046546375.1 Chitinispirillaceae bacterium
TGACTTGCAATGTAACGTTCACTAACTGGAGAAGTGCTGTTTGCCTTGAGGGATATATTGTCGAAATAGAATACGCCCTGTCTGTTTGAACCTCCCAGATCAAAGGAGAGGCGGGCTGATGGATCTGAAGCGGAATCCATTACAAAAGGAACAGTGAACACCTGGGGTTCCGCTGTCAGGCTTCTGTTTCCGGAAACTCCCGCGTAACCGCCATTGTTTCCCAGAAAGACATTTACCGAGTCCTCCGACTCCGCCCAGGCTTCGAAAGTGAACTCATAGGATACCCCCTTTATCAGGGGAATGTTTTTCTGAAAGAACTGGACATTCCAGGTTTCAGGACCACCGTCTTCCACTGTATACTTAAGCGCGCCCTCCTGCACTGCCGCGCTTGCTTCAGAAGAGTTATCCTCACTCCATGTATTGAAAGTCCATCCGTTTCTGCCGTCCGAGAAATCGCCGTTGACAACCAGTTCCTCGGTTGATGCAAAAAGCGCCTGGATATCCAGATCACTGTTCATGGTAACTGTGATGGATTCACTCTTAGATACTTCATCTCCGCTCCATCCTGCAAATGTCCACCCCGGAGCGGCCGTGGCGGTGAGCTTTACTTCTGTACCTTCACTGATACGGCTGGTTTGCACTGAACTGTGTATGCTTCCTGATCCCACGGTTTCAGTTGCAAGTGTGTGGTAAACCGGCCGGGGCAGTTGTGTCTGAACCTCGGTGGAGAGGACAAAGTGGAGCATGCTGTGTGCGGGCAGTGTGTACTCGAAGACGTTGTTCTGGATTGAGGAGACACTCTCCTTCTGTTCTATTTCAGTTTCTCCTTCGGTTAATCCGTAAACGATTCCCGAGAGGTATTCTTCTGTACCCTCTATCTCCACGGAGGCGGAAACTTCCCTGTTCTTTTTGTTGATTACGATCAGGTGCAGAAATCGGTCATCTTCGGAATTCAGAGATGAATAGATGGAGAAACTTGTGGAGTCGGGATTCTGGGATGGAATGAAGGTGTCGCCGAAACCGTTGTGATAGCCGTCGATATTACGGTACAACTTGAACGCCTGGGCGAGCAAATCGACAGGTGCTACATGGAGATTCGCTGCATACACTTCCTCTCTGGCACAGATTCCCAGAACGTCTGCCAAAGCCAGGGCGCCTGACCAGTGACCGGATGCTCCGTAGCTGTATTCGGTTATCGCCAGTTTCGTTCCGGGGTACCACTTCTTGATGGAATTGCGTACCCGGGGAAGGAGGTTAATCGGTTTGTTTCCGGTAATGTCCATAAGCCAGCTGTCCTCGACATAGGTGCTGTCCCAAAGTGTACGGGGGGCCTGAAGTCGGGCCTCGATCACTCCGGGGGTGGTATCCGGTTTTGTTATTCTGGTTCCGTCACCGGTGGCTTCAGGGTACCAGTGAATGGCAAGAACATCCAGGAGGCGCTTGTGTGCTTCATCAGACTTTTTCTTCATCTCTCCAAGAAACGCGCCGATGGCCCAGTCATAGGTTTCACTGAACTGGTCCCAGTCCGAAGCACCGCTGAAATCGTGCATCTCCAAATATCCCCACGATTCCAGGCCGAAGATCTCCGCGGACTCGTCCACAGCTTTGACAGCGGAAGCCAGTTGAGCCGATTTTTCGATTATCTCCGCGCCGGTGGCTTTATCGGGGTGTATGCGGGGATGGGTTCCGTCCCAGAGTCCCGGTTCATTATCAAGACAGTAGGCTTTGACCCCGCCCTGCTCTGCTGTACCGTAAAGTTGAACCAGATTCCATACGCACTCATCCACATATACCGATTCATCATCGAGGTCGGGGTTGAGGGAAAATAAGCCGCCTTTGCTGAATACCACCTCTTTGAAGCGGGATGAGGGTGGGGTTTCGTTTTCCGAAACGCTGCCGGTATCGTCCGCGGCTACATATCCCGCCATCGGCAGCTGTATAATGGCATACCGTCCATGGGAGCGGTTGTGCTCGAAATAGGAGCGAAGGGTTCCCAGGGGGCCGGATTCGGCCTTCAGGGGGCTTTGGGCGAGCCAGGAGTCGCTGCTGTGCTTCCAGTCATTTCCCGCATTGGAATAGTTGGTTTCCCAGTTGTAGCCGGTGAGCCGGTTTCCGCCCAGGCGATCGGAGCCCAGATTGAGATCGGAAAGTGAGGCGTAGGTTTCCGGATCCATGGCGATGGCGTTCACTCCGTAAATGCGGGGACTTATGGTTTTCTGAGTACCCTCGGGGTTGACTCTGAACGTTTCCTGGGCAGTGGAAACTGAGTACAGGCCTACTGCTATTACCACAGCCGCAGTTGGGATTATCCTGTGTGGATGGAGCCTCATAAGCTTAACCTTTTCCGTGAAGCGCCACGCTTCTTTGTTCACTTTTTTATGTTGTTGAAAAACGCTTTATAATTCAATATAATCAAAATTCACGAAAAAATGCACTTTTTTTGGGTTTTTTGTTCACTTTTTTAACACATTCATGTATTTTCCTATTATATTGTGTTTATGAACCGCATCAGCATATTCGACTATCTCAACTACAGAGATTACCTCAGGGATGCTTTCGCTCAGCTGAAAAAAGAGGACGCTTCCTATACCTACAGAAAGATCGCTTCCGAGCTGGGTATGAGATCCATCGGGCATATCACGTGGATCATTCAGGGGAAAAGAAATCTCACTCTTCGAAAAGCTGACCGGTTTTCGCAGCTTCTGGGCCTCAACAGAAAAGAAAATTCCTATTTCAGGCTTCTTGTACTTTATACCAACAGCAAGAAACATTCGGAAAAAAGAGATCTGTTTGAAAAAATTGTAACCGCCCAGAAATCCCAGAAGCGTATCGTGACCAAAGAGCAGACAGAGTACTGGAGCAAGTGGTACTATTCTGCAATGCGGGAGCTGGTGGCGATTCACAAAATATCTGACGATTATAAAGAGGCAGCCCGTCTCATGGTGCCCAGAATCTCTCCCGCGGAGGCGGAAAGGGCGCTTAAACTTCTGGAAAAGCTGGAATTCATAGTCCGTGACGAGCGGGGGTACTACAAGCGTCTGGACAGGGTGATTTCCATGGATGCTGAATGGGGGACATTGTGTGTGAGGCAGCATCAGATGGATATGCTGGATCTGGCCAAACTGGGTTTGGAGAAAATCCCCCGGGAGGACCGGGACATCTCAAGCGTGACCATGAGTCTTTCAGAGGAGAGGTTTGAACAGGTCAGGAATTTGTTTCAGGATTTCCGCCAGCAGCTTATCACTCTGGCCAGAACCGACCCGAACCCCGAAAGGGTGTATCAGGTGGGGCTGCAGGTTTTTCCACTGTCGAAAAATCCGGGAGGAACGGATGAAGAGTAGATTATTGGTTCTGATTATGACCGTTTCGTTTCTGCATTACGGATGCGGGGTGTCTGTGGTGGAAGAAGGGGGCGGAGCCACGGAAACCGTAAACTGTCAGGTGGTCTCTTCGGGAGGAGAGCCTGATTCGGGAGCCGTGGTGCTGCTTGTGGATGCCGGGAACTGGTTTGAGAAACGGCAGAACGGAAGCTCTGTGGTATTGGACAGTGCGGTTACAGGAAGAGACGGTTATTTCACATTCGAGTACGATACTTCTTATACCTGCAATCTTCAGGTGAACACGACAGATGAGGCGGCTTTTATATCCGATATCGACAACTACATGGAAGATACCTCATCTCTGCAGACTATCGTTCTTCGACCTGCGGCTCAGATAAGCGGTGTTTTGAATTCTGAAAGCACTGTTACAAATGTTGAACTGTTCGGGACCGCCTATTTTTCCTCTGTTCAGGAAAATCGGTTTGCGTTTTCCGATCTGGCTTGGGGCAATTATCCGATGCTCCTTCTCACGGAGGAAAATGTATATATTTTCGAGAATACTGCAGCCGTACCGCAGGAAGAACAAATGGAGATCAATGTGGATGTGAGGGAACAGTCCATACTTGTTGATGATTTCGATGGTGATTTCCAGCTCTACCATCCTTCAAAGCTGGGGTTGATAACGGGTGGGAACTGGTATGTTTACGATGATTCAAAAGAAGCGGACAGCAACACCTCGTTTATCAGTGTGGAAACGTCCGGGCAGGACGCTTTTGAAGAAAAGAGCCTTTCGGCCGAGGCGGTTTTGGGTGACGCAGCCAAGTATCCTTTTACCGGATTGGGAGTGAATGTCTTATCACAAGGACAGAACTGCGATTTCAGCACAGTAAACTCCATTTCCTTCTGGGCCCGGGGGAACTGCACCGTTTATTTCAGTGTGGAGACGGAAATTGTTGATCAGATTAACTGGTCACCTCACTTCGGCATGCAGATCGAACTTACAGACACCTGGACAGAATATACAGTACAGATGGACAACATTGCGGTTCCCCCTTCCAGTGAAGCTGCCAAACAGGGATTGGGGTGGGATGATGTGAAGCACACGGTAAAGCGTATCGAGTTCGATCTGCCTTATGGAGAAAATACTCTGGGCGACACGCTTCGTTTCGAGCTTGATGATATCTACATGAACGGGGCCTTGATAGAAGAACTGCTGCCCTGAATAGGGTTATTGTACCACCTCGTCAAAACAGTCAAGAACTGTTTTGAGATAAATAACCACTAATCCCACATTTTCCTGGGTGGGGGAGAGAGCGTTTTCCTTTTCATCCACTATTTTGTATATGATGAATTTGAGAAGTTCACCCTGACTGTAACGATTCATGATCAAATCCACTGTATTCATGAATTCCGATTCCGGTTCTCCTGCCAGATAATCAAGCATATCCATGTTTCCCTGTTCATTTCTGTCCAGAACTTCATCATTGATTTCTGGAATTTGGGTCACATGATCACTAACCACCTTCCAGATGGTAAGGCCCATGAACACCAGCGTTTCACGATCTTCTTCGGTGAGAATTTCACTGCCGGTTGCCATAAGATAGGCCAGAACATAAGGCTGTTTGGTACTGAAATCTTCTATAAGTGAATCAATCTGTTCGAAACTGAGAGTCTGCAGCTTATCCCACGTCTTTTCCACCATTTCAGTATTCATTATCATCATGAGAATATATTCGTTCTCCGACGTTTGTTTCTGAATTCCGGACTTTCAAATAAGATACTTCATTAGATAATATGTTGCAATCTGCGGGGAACCTGTATCGGGAAATAATTACCTCACAGGAGGAAACTTTTGCTCGATGCGGACTTTCTTTGAACAGGTCGTGATTTTCATTTTCCTCCAAATCAGTCATTTGCGCTGTTTTGTTAATCCGGCACGCATTATGCTTGTAACATGCGCCTGAACAAAAATCCGTCAGGAGAGATTCATGATACAGGGAATTTACACCGCCTCCAGAGGAATGACAGCACTGACTCAGAAACAGGATCAGATCGCAAACAATCTGGCCAATATCAATACCACCGGGTATAAGCAAAGCGGTCTTTTCACCAGAGCTTATCAGAAGCTTGTAAAAAACGATGAAAACCAGGCTTTCGCCAATCAGGAAATCAAATCCGATGGTGTATATGTCGATCACTCGGAAGGAACGATGCGTCAGACAAAATCACCGCTTGATCTTTGTATCAAAGGGAGTGGTTTTTTCAAGGTCATGACCGCCGAAGGTGTCCGTTACACCCGCAACGGCAATCTCTCTCTTAACCCGGAGGGGCTTCTGGTGACAAGTGATGGTTCAAAGCTTATGGGCACAGAAGGGTATATCAGAGTGGACAAGAATACTCCCATCCGGGTAACCGATTCCGGAGAGGTGCTGCAGGGGGGGGAAAGTAAAGGGGCCATTAAAGTGGTGGATTTTGCAAAACCCTATGAGATGCGCCGCAGCGGGGAGAGTCGTTTTGCGCCTCTGGACCCCGAGGCAATGGAGCTCAAATCCGCTGGCTACGTACTCAAACAGGGATTTCTTGAGACCTCCAATGTCGATGTGATCCGCAACATGGTGAGTATGATTTCGGCGTACAGGAATTTCGAGGCAGACCAGAAAGCGCTTCATGCTCAGGATGAAACGCTTCAGAAGGCAGTGAATCAGGTGGGAAGAATCAATTAACGGTGTAGAGGGGACGAGGAAAAATGATCAGATGCATGATGACGGCAGCAACGGGAATGGAAGCCCAGCAGCTTTACATGGACACCGTTTCCAACAATCTGTCGAATGTGAATACCGTCGGGTTCAAACGCTCGAAAGTCGAGTTTCAGGATCTCATGTATCAGACACTCAGAGAACCTGGAGTGCGCAATTTCGAAGGGGGAATGGCACCTTCGGGAATAGAGGTGGGGCTTGGGGTGAAACCTGCGGGGACCCAGAGAATTTTCGAGCAGGGATCACCCAACCATACTGAAAATCCGCTGGATCTGTCGGTTCAGGGCGAGGGATTGTTTCAGATCATGCTTCCGGATGGTTCCACCGCTTATACCCGTGACGGTTCATTCAAGCTATCCAGTGACGGAACGGTTGTCACCTCTTCGGGCTACATACTCCAGCCTCAGGTTGCTGTTCCCGAGGGATCACAGGAGCTGCAGATAAGTGCAGACGGCAGGGTCAGTGTTATTCTGCCTGGTGATGACACATCCACCGAAATCGGGCAGCTTGAGCTGGCACGTTTTGTCAATCCCTCCGGGCTCAGATCACTGGGGGGTAATCTGTTTGCCACAACCGATGCAAGTGGTTTGCCGATCGTGACTTATCCGGGTGAAGACGGGGCTGGAAGTATCATGCAGGGGTATACTGAAGCTTCAAACGTGCAGATCGTGGATGAAATGGTGGATATGATTTCCGCTCAGCGTGCATTTGAAATCGTATCCAAGTCGATTCAGGTTTCTGAAGAGATGCTTCAGGTGGCCAACAATCTCAAAAGGTAATCGGGTTTCGGATAATGAGTGACGTGAATGGAAAAATATTCTGGATTGCAGCAAGAACGCTGCTTTTCTCTTCCATTTTTATAGCCGTTGCGGTAAACGCCACATCTGCTCAGGAGGTGACTCTTGATTTCAAAAATTCTGTCATGGTGAGCGATACGATGATAAAAACGGGGGATCTGGCCGCAGTGAGATGTGAGGATCCTGAACTTGCCGCCAGAGTGGAAAACACTTCCGCCGGAGAATCGGCACCTCCCGGTTACAGCCGATATGTCAATACAGACGATCTTGTTCTTTACCGTCTCGAACCTGCTTTTGAAAACGTTGAGTTCACTGCCGGGGGGCATAAAAGAATCAATGTCAAAAGTGATTACATCGAGAGAACTGTTGATGATTTCCGTCAGCAGATCACGGCTTATGTTGCCGAGAATCTCGGGTGGGAAGATGGTGAATGGAAGCTCTCCATCAACAATCCCCAGAGTTCCTGGAAGAGTTTCCGCGGAACGGCTCGTACTCAGCTGAAGGGAATGGACAATCCATTCGTAAAAGGCAATTTCAATCTTCTGCTTATTGTTCGTCAGGGCGCGAGCACAAACCGGATTCCCGTGTCCTGTCATATGCAGGTTGAGGCATCAGTGCTTGTGGCAACACGGCAGATCCGTCGTGGCGAAGAACTCGATACCGCAAGCTGCATGCTCCAAACCATGGATATCACTCATTTTGCTCATGGGCCTCTGCGGGAAGTACCCCGCAGCGGTCAAAGCGAAGTAACTCGCACCATATCTCAGGGAAGCATTATTCACGAAAGACTTTTGCGGACGGTTCCGGTAGTCGCGCGGGGGGATCAGGTGAAAATACTCTTTTCAGGCAACAGAATCAGAGTTTCGGTTCTGGGGAGGGCGCGCGAGTCCGGCGGTCGGGGAGAGCGTGTGTGGGTAGAGAATCTGCAGACAGGTAAACTTATCCGTGCAGAGGTTACTAAAAAAGGTGTAGTTAGCGTGTACAGGGAAGGGGATAACACATGAAACCGTTTCTGACAAGAGCGTCTGTTTGCCTCATGATGGCGTGCTGGGGGATATCGGGAGCTCCGATGGGCAGTCTTTTCTCCGATCATCGGGCTATGGGAGTGGATGATATTCTCACTGTTTACATTGTCGAGTCGGCAAAAGCGGGGAGCCAGAGCAAGACCAATACCTCCAAAGAGAACAATTTAGGTGTTGAGGCCGGCGGCGGTTCGGGAGCTTTGGGATTTATTCCCTCTTTCGGTGCATCTGGCGGTAATAAAATGTCCTATGACGGAAAAGGGGGCACGTCCAGGGAAGGTCAGTTGGTGGCCACTGTGACAGCGAGAGTAGTCAAGGTGCTCGGAAACGGCAATCTGGTGGTAGACGGTAGCAAAGTTGTGGAGATAAACGATGAAAAAGAGATTATCAAGGTCAGCGGTGTTGTCCGGCCTGGGGATATTCAGAAAAACAACATCATTTACTCCTCCAGCATTGCTGATGCGCAGATAACCTATTCGGGTAAGGGGGCTGCTCACGATGGGCAGCGTCCCGGACTGATTGCACGATTTTTCAACTGGATATTCTGAAAGGTAGGGATCATCATGAACAGATTTCGTGGAATTTCCCTTTTTCTTTTAACTGTAGTCACCTTTGCCGCTGCACAGCAGGAGGTGAGGATAAAGGATGTGGCCTCTCTGAGCGGGCTTGAAGACGTGCAGCTTTTCGGCTACGGCTTGGTGGTCGGATTGTCGGGAACTGGAGACCGGGGGCAGACTGTGTTCACAGAGCAGACGATTATCAATATGCTCAAGAACATGGGGGTCGAACTCCCGGAGCGGCATATGAGGGTGAGAAATGTGGCGGCTGTCATGGTAACTGGTCAGCTTGCACCCTTTAAGCGCAAGGGAACACATTTCGATGTGACTGTGTCATCTGTCGGTGACGCCACAAGTCTGGAAGGCGGAACACTCATCCTTACCCCGCTTCAGGGCCATGACGGCAAAACCTATGCATCTGCTCAGGGGCCGTTGGCAACAGGCGGCTATGACCTCAAAGACAGAGGTGTTACTCATATAAAAAAGAACCATGTCATGGTGGGGCGGATTCCCGGCGGGGCAATTGTCCAGAATGAATACCGGTTCAATGTTCTTGAAGGAGGAGATCTTTCTCTTTCTCTGAATACCCCTGACTTTACTTCTGCAGTGCAGATGGCTCAATCGATCAATGACCAGTACGGAATCGCCAATCTGGCCACAGCTCTGGATGCCGCCACTGTAGCTCTCGATCTGGAAACCGCACCCGAAGGTACTCAGGTTCCCGAATTCATCTCCCGGGTGGAGAATATGACCTTCGATGTCGCTTCAGAGGCCAAAGTCGTGGTGAATGAACGTACCGGAACCATTGTGGCCGGCGGCACCGTGCGGATATCTCAAGTGGCGGTTACCCATGGGGGGGTCAAGGTTGAGGTGGTCAACATGCCCGAAGTGGTGCAGCCGCCTCCGTTCAGTCTGGGACGCACCGAGGTGGTGCCCAATCCTTCCATGGTGATGGAGGAGAAGGATGCCGAAATGGTGGTGCTTGACGGAACTACGACAGTGGGGGATCTTTCCCAGGCGCTCAACTCTCTGGGAGTCACTCCCAGAGATGTGATTGCCATTCTGCAGGCGATCAAGGAGGCGGGGGCGCTTCATGCGAATCTTGTGGTGTTGTGATCTATAGCCTGGAAAACAGTGGCGAGTTCAGGGCCGCGGGAAGTGAATCCCGCGGCCTTTTTTGGTGCCCCATGAGCAGCTATTTGGAGGTTTTCGTCGTGGCGGCATCCCTTGCCGCAAAGCTTTAGTTCGATATGGAGGAGGATTCCTGCCTGCCCTATTTTTTCAATTTTGTGGCTTTTTCCACCATCACCAACGAGGCGCTGAGGGAATATATCATTACAAGAGGCTGTGTTCTTTAAAAGAGGTGAGTATCAGTCGTGAGCCAGATGAAGAACCGAACCGTTCATCATAAACCGAACCCGCGGGC
Organism: Chitinispirillaceae bacterium; assembly: GCA_046546375.1. GTDB lineage: Bacteria > Fibrobacterota > Chitinivibrionia > Chitinivibrionales > Chitinispirillaceae > JAEZKC01. The sequence continues at coordinate 9,879 of JBKGXV010000109.1, forward strand.
ACACACGCTCTAAAGCTCTTTTCCCGGTAACCGAATCCAACCTCA
>JBKGXV010000110.1:0-9873 GCA_046546375.1 Chitinispirillaceae bacterium
TTACCGGTTTGGGGTTATGTGGCAACAAAAGTACCTTGTATAGGTTGGAGGTTACTATAGGTGGTGCGGAAAAATTTACGAAATCTTGCTCCCTATCGGCTGCTATGCTATAATCTATTTTTATAAAGGCTACTCAAATACACGGAAAGGACCTTATTATGCCACTCGCTGACAAATTATACTTTTCCAAAGAAAACATAGGAAACTGCCGATTCAATGCCTCCTCAGTACTTGCAGAGCAGGCTGTGCATTGTCTTGAACTGGTTGCGGAGCTAGTGGAAGTCGGTCTGAATTTCCAGTTCAAGGGCGGAAATTCTCTGCTTCTCATTCTGGATGAGCCCAAGAGATTTTCTATTGATGTGGATATCGCTTCCGACCAGTCTCGGGAGGAGATCGAGGAGGTGCTCAATAAGCTCACTGCTCAATATGGCGTGTTCACTCGTTGGGAGCGCAGACAGCATAAGACCAAGCCTTGGCTTCCGCTGTCAAGTTATTATCTTTTCTACAAAAGCCAGTTCGATTCTTCACCAGACACGAATATCATGCTCGATGTGCAGATGAGGCGAAGTGGTTACAGGACTGAACTGAAGGAGGTGACATGCAAAGACTTGTACAGATCCTCTGTCAAATGCGAACTTCCTCTGCCGTCTTCCATAATTTCCGACAAGCTTCTTACGCTGGGACCTTCCACATTGGGTATACCTCTGGGAAAGGGCAAGGAAGCGCAGAGACTCAAGCACGTGTATGATGTGTCCCGGCTTTCTCGGACTTTGCCTGATGTGGAATGCATGAGAGAGAGTTTTGTCTCCTGTCTTGAGCAGGAAAATGATCTTCAGGAAACGAAGCACACCGTGCAGGATATTGTGAAGGACACACTTTCCTTTCTGTGGTCAACTGCGGGGCATGAGAACAAGCCCGATTTGACCGGATCTTCTGTTCTGGATGAAAATATCAAAGGACTGGAACCATTTGCCAAGCATCTTTTCGAATCAGGGTACTCCTGGCAGAGTCTGCAGTGGGATATGGCAAGAGCAGCTCTTTGTATTAGTGCGGTGGGAAATGAATCGGTTACAAACGAGATGCTTCATGGACATGTCGGTAAAGACATGGCCGCATCCGATTTTTCCTTGCCCTTCAAGGTGACTGACCCTCAGGCCAGATTCTGCTGGAATGCAGTATATAATTGGTGGGACAAAGAGCCGTTCTGGGTGGAGTAGCAAGTTTTTTTTTGTATTGTATTATTAGTATCGTACAAATTTTTTGTACTCGAACAAGGCTTCGTCCTTGAAACCGATGACGAGTACGAGTACCGCTGCGCTGAGTACGAGTATGAGGGGAGAGGAGCTCCGATTTTTGAATTGCCGATTATGTGAAAATAGCTCACTCGAGTTGATACATGAAGACAAAAAGAGGTCTTTTTACCTCTGCGGTAACTGCACAATGATTTCAGTTCCACCTCAAAACTGGGTAGATGAGGATCAGGAACTCAGGAGATATGATCTTCACGACAATACTTTATCTAATAACGGCTATGTCAAATACCTTTCGCAAATGATGAATGAAACTGAAAAGCTCAAGCTTGATGATCCGTTCATTCTCGACTTTGGCAGCGGCCCCGATGCGGTGCTCGCTTCGCTTCTGAAAAATATTGGGTACAGGGCTGAAGGCTACGACCCGCTCTTCGGGCTGGAGTTAAAAAGAGGGGAAAAATTCGACCTGGTTATCATGTGCGAGGTAATAGAACACCTGCGCGATATCAGAAAAGAACTTGAACTGGTCAGAAATGTCCTTTGTCCGGGAGGAATGCTGCTTCTGCGTACCCAGCTGTATCCTTCGCTTGAGATGTTTTCAAACTGGTGGTATACCCAGGATCCTACACATATCAATTTTTTCTCTGAAAAGTCGCTTCAGAAAGTGGCCTCATTTCTGGGAATGGAGCTGGTTGGTACTTCTGTAAAGGATATATTTCTTTTGAAATGAAAGACGTCTGACTGCGGTGACGTAGTTGAGACAGCATGAATGCCGTTTGCCTACGTAACTTCCATCACGGAAACGTTACCGTTCTCTATTGACACATAATTGAATGAAACGGGTATATCGATTTCAAATTTCACCTCTTCATCCAAAGGTGAGGCGCTGAACTGGCAGAAAGGGCTGGGAGTGCTTGAGTACAAAATGCCGTCCCGTACGAGTGTGAATCTCCGGTGGACATGACCGAAAAATACTGCTGTGATCCGCTTCAGGTTATTTATAAGACTGCGGTGCAGTCTATCACCGTTTATGATAAGCATATCCCGGTCTATCCAGGGTACATCCAGCTGTATGGGTGGAAAATGAAGAAAGATAACGCAAGAGGCGGGATCATCACTGATCAGGAATTCATTCAGAATCATTTCCTGTGTATCTTCAAATATCCCGTGAGGATCAATTTCGGCAGGTCCTTTGCAGTCAAGGATCAGAAACCTGTGTCCCTTCAGATTGAATTCATATGAACTGTTGTTTGGGGCGAAGGGTTTTATGTCCGGAATTTGGCTCTGTATCGTATTTACCATTTCGGCATCGTCATGATTTCCCGGAACGTAAATCATCGGAGGCTTCAGGCCGGCGAAAACCCGCGTTGTCAGATCATAAGCAGCTTTATCAGGATGGTTGACCACATCCCCCGAGTGGAGTATGAAGTCAACGGGGGCTTTGAACTCGTTGATTTTTCTCGCTACCTCACAAGTGCATTCATAGGTGTTCTTTTCGCGCAGGATGAATTCGGGGTTTGACCCCAAGTGCGTATCGCTTATGTGAATGAAATGGATTTCTTCATGCTTTTTCATGCACTGGTGTAGGTCTGAATGCATTTACGGAGGAGTGTACGTTCGGCTAGACCGAGGTTTTTGAACTGAGCCCCCAGCCTGAATTCGTCTTTTTCTTTTCGGCTGTGGATAATAAGGGCTTCAGATATCATCTTTATCCCTGAATCGGGCAGAGCGAATGAAAGAATGACCTGGGTTCCCGATTCTCTGTTTTCGTGGGCGGTAAAGAGCATTCCGCCTTCGCTTAGATCTAGAACAATTCCCTGATTAAAGTCGTTTGTCTCCTGAGGAAGGCGGCTTTTTACTCTGATTTCAACTTTGAAGGTGTCTTTGTCTATTCTTATGTGCTGTCGCCGTTCCATTGTTTCTCCATTCATAATGAATAACGAATAATTAAAATATGGTATGTGAAAGAATGCAGAGCAACAACAGAATATTTCTAATGAAGAGATACATGAAAAACATGAAATCTTTCAGGAGTAGGTTATCTGGGTTTCTGCAGGGCTGGTCTGAATATTGGGGCAAAACAGCTGTTTCAAATAAAATGTATAAAAACTATATTGCAACTCTTCGTTTTAATGTGAAAAAGGTTTGAAAAACAGGCATGATCAGCAGGAAATCGCACACTCGAATCACTCTGGCGCTGGACATAATCCGCAAATTGGACAGCGGACCCTTCAAAGGTTACCACGAACTGGCCATCATCAAGCATCAGATAGCGTTGAATGATATCCTGCATGTAAAACCGTCCCCCAAGCTCAATATCCGTTGCGACCATCCCTATGTTCCTTGCGATGAGAGAAATATCTGCTGGAAAGCTGTTGAACTGGTAAAAAACCGTTTCGGTATTGATGAAAATGTCGATATTCAGATAGAGAAGCACATTCCGGTTATGGGGGGAATGGCTGGCGGATCGGCCAATGCCGCAACCATGCTTCAGATTCTGGATGAATTATGGAGCCTGAATCTCTCCACAGAGCAGCTCTCTGAATTGGGGCGTGATCTCGGTATGGATGTCCCCTTCTTTTTCAGAGGTGGGACGGCGTTTGATAGCGAATCGACTGGTGTGCTTGAACCGATACCCACAAATTTGAAGCTGCATTTCGTGCTGGCTATTCCCGAATTCGGCGTATCCACCAAAGATGCCTACAGTTCTCTGGATTACTCTGTCACAGGGAAAAGAACCGTTTCCACATCTGATTTGAAAGCCGGGCTGAAGTCGGATAACCTTGAACTGGTGGCGCAGAATATGCATAATGATTTTGAGGACTCTGTGTTCGTTCGATTTTCCCGGTTAAGAGAAATCCGTAACAGTCTGCTCAAGGCGGGGTGTCTCAGTGCTGTCATGAGCGGATCCGGTTCGACTCTTCTGGGAGTGGTTGGAAGCGAGGCGGAAGCGGAAAAAGTAGCGTGCAGTATCGATTGCCAAACGATTGTAACTCAGACACTTAATGGTGGATCACAGCATTCTGGAGTTTAACATGAAAAGATTACCTGTTAATAGAACGAAGGAATTCAAATGGAATACCCGTCAGGAGTTGTATGACTATTTCCAGGAGAAATTCGGACTAGGCACAGATTCGGTCGATGCGGAGATCAGTGATGTGCTGGATGTGTTTTCTCTCAGGAAGGGAGAAACCATCAAACCTCAGGAGCTGTGGCAGAAGGTGGGCAAGTCTCTGGAAAGTCGTCTGGTAGGTGCGTGTCTGCAGTTTCAGCGGCCCTCGGATCTTAAAAAGAAAAGCCAAGAAGAGAAAAAGGAAAAAACAGAGGGGGCTGAGTTTGTAGGATGGTATGAAATTTAGGTCCGGAAAAAACTCGTTGAGCAAATAGAAGGGCTGTTCGTGGTGAAATGGACAGCCATTTTTATATCTTATCGATTTTTCTGTTACTGTCTCCAGAAAAACTCGTTCGGACTCGGATCATCTCTGCGTGGTCCGCACCGGTCGAATGTCCGGTGAAAATCATAGGATCCGGGAAACATGCCATTGTAGCGATAAAAGGAAGATGTCCCGTTGAACATGGAGAAGCTGAAGGACATGTTCCGGGTCGGTTTCCAGGTAAGGGATACATCCATTGGTATATTCCTGAAGTATTCCAGAGATTCCAGGTTTTCCCGGCTGAGGTTCTGGCCCATATTCCATGTGGAGTGAATGGGGAGAGAAAAATTGAGATCAAGCACAACCGGTGCGTTGAATTTGTATTGGATCATGGTGGAATAAAGACTTTGGGATTTCAGATCTGAAAACTGCGATCCGCCCATTCCAAAGCTCATGCTGTGACTTACCGAGAAGCGCGAAGGGTCCAGCAGGCTGATTGTGCTGCTGTCTGAAGATGGTTCGTCCTGCTCGTATGCGCTTTCGGACTGGGCGAAGGAGGACACAGCCGCTGTGCAGAGGATCAGCATGAAGAATTTTCTCATAGGAGTTTCTCCTTGAACGAGGTGTTCTGAATCCAGCTGTTCAGACTTATAATATAATATTGTTGAAAGGCGGCGTATCAATATATGCATAATAATAATGAACAGCTGTATTCGCTCTGAATACGGTTTTTTCCGGAAATGTTGCTTTTTCCGGGAGATTTCTTATATTAATCGTATAAACACACCCAGAATTGTAGGATCAATCAACCAAACCCGGCAATTATGTGCTGGTGAAAAAAGGGGGGTATATGTTCAGAACACTGAAAGCGGTTTTCATACCTGTACTGTTTACGGCGGTGGTTGCCAGTGGAGCGGAGCTTCTCAATGATGACTTCTCCGATCCGTCTGTTTCTCGCGATCTGTGGCTTCAGAATTTGCCAGAGGAAATGATGACGGTAACTGTTGATGGCGGCAGTTGTCAGATCGTGAACAGCAGTGAGTATTCCAGTCATTATATGCACTCTTTTTCCGACCCCAAGCCTTCAACATTCACACTTTCCTTTGTGCTTGAGTCGACATCTGCTGAGGGGAATGCAGGGGTGGTGTTTTGTAAACAGGAAACAGAAGACGCTCTTAATGGGTACTATGTGACGGTTATTGAGGAACAGGTAGTGGTATACAAATATGAGAATTCATCGGCAGAGAACATTTTTCAGGAAAAGAGCTTCGATTTTGTATCCGGTGACAACAAGATCATGATCAGCAAAGACGGGGCGGTGTTCAATGTTTTCGTAAATGATGCTTTTGTGGGAACTTTTACCGATGAAAACGGATATTCCTATGGTGATGTGGCATTTTTTGTGTCAGGTAATACTGAAGCAGTTTTCGGGTCTTTTCTGATGACTGATCAGTTTACGGAAGGTTCTGTTCCGACCAGTTTCCATGATGATTTCGAGGATGATACGATTAAGAGGTGGTTGAGGCTTGAGGACAAGGCATCTGTGGAGGAGAACGGTGGTGTTCTTAATGTGACAACTGCTTCGGAGGCTAATCTGTGGATGTATACCGAGTTGGCTTTGGAGAATTTCGAGGCCAGAGTGGAAGTTTCTCACAAGGCCGGAAGCAGTACCGCTTCTTATGGTCTTATTCTTCTGGGTGATGGAAGTCCCGTACCTATGGTGTATTTCGGAATAAGAGGTGACAGGCGTTTTTATGTTGCTCAGGCACAGGAAAACTTTTCGCCGGCTCTTAGTGCGGCCGTGAATGGAGCATCTGATAATGGAACTGATTTCTATGTAGATACCCTGGAGATCAGAAAAAGTGCCGATACGGACATCTATGAGTTTCTGGTGAATGGCGTTTCACTGGAAGAGTATACGAATGTGAGTTTTGATATTACCGGTGTAGGGCTTTTTGCCGATCCCGATCTGGAACTTGAATTTGATAATTTCTCAGCCGCCCAAACAGGTACCTCTCCGGTAGGGAGGGAAATGCGGGTTCAGAATCCCTCCGTTATCCGCAACCGCGGTCTCAGGGGCACATTTGATCTTCTGGGAAGAAAAGCTGCTCCTGTGTCGGGTAGAAGTTTCGGTAAAAGCAGAGCTGCAGGTGTGTATGTGAATGATCGGGGAAGAAATATAAGAATCAGAAGCAGAGAAGTTGAAAGGTAAACGACAGATGGCTGCTTCTGCTTGAGGAAAAGGCAGGAGGCGCTCGAAGAGATTCGGGTGCCTTTTTGTATAAGGACTCCCGGCAGGGAATACTCGCTTGACGGTGGCGGGATGATTTTTTTCGAAGTCCTTTGCACATCCTAGAGAGGAAATGCTTGCCTTGATGAATGTGTCTGCTGGCGAGGTGGAATGTCAATTTCTGTACCTGTATCTGTTGAGGAGCGGGTTTTTATATGCAATAAGCTCTCTGAGGCCTTGCGACCAGAATGTGGGTATTGTACTGAGCGTCTGATCAGAATAGTGTCTGAATCAAATTTATTTTTGAATATGATCAACGTCCCCGCAAATGGTAGTGTGTACCCGCCTCGAGGTGGCAAACAGGATCAGCTGTTCCCTTGGTCAGTTGGGGAATCGGCAGGAGAAAAACGCTGGGGGGCACGCTTTACCGTACTCCCCAACAAATAATTCTACATGCACTTCTTCACCGCATCAGCCACGATCTTCACGCCCTCGGCAATGCGTTTCTCGGGGGTGTTCGAGAAGGCCAGGCGAAAGCTGTTGTTTTTCTTGCCCTTGGGATCGAATGCTTTGCCTATCACGAATGCTGCTCCGTTTTTAATGGTTTCGTCGAACACATCAGATGAGTTCATCTCTTCAGGAAGCGTGACCCAAATGTAGAAACCGCCTTTGGGGGTGGTCCAGGTGACATATTCTGGCATATGCTCCTTTAGAGCATCGAGCATGATCGAGGCACGGCGTTTGTAGGCGGGACGGAGCTTCTCCAGGTATCCGGGGAGTTTGTTTTTTGAAAGGTACTCCGCTGCCAGCACCTGGGTAAAGGTGGATGAGCAGGCATCCATGGACTGTTTGGCAAGCTGGCATTTATTGACGATCTCCTCGGGGGCAAGCAGCCATCCCAGACGGAGGCCGGGGCCGAATATCTTGGCGAAAGATCCCATGTAGCATACCGGAACCGGCTGATTCTCAAATGTTTTCATGGGAACGGTGAGAGTTCTGTCTTCCTCGTTGAAATAAAGCTCTCCGTAGGGGTCATCCTCCAGAAGGCAGATCTCCCGTCCTTCGAGTGCCTTCATGAGCTCCGTTTTGCGCCTTTCACTGTAGATGATTCCGGCCGGGTTATGAAAATAGGGGCTCAGGTAGAGAAGTTTGGCTTTGGGTCCGTGCTTGTCCAGGGTTTTGAGCAGCTCGGAGATGACAATCCCCTCATCATCCATCTCCACCCCGGTGGTGACCGCTTCGTAGGATTTGAACGCGGCGAGTGCGCCGATAAAGCTAGGATATTCAGTGATCACCACATCACCCGGGTCCAGAAACACTTTGGAAATCAGGTTTATTGCCTGCTGGGCTCCGGTGGTGATGAGCAGCTCCTGTCCCTCCAGGTTCATTCCTTTGGACGTGAGATACTTTTTCAGTTCTTCACGGAGAGGGGGGTAGCCATCGGTGGGGCCGTACTGCATGGCGGCCTGTTTCTGCTGAAGAGAAAGCCCGTTGTAGAGTTCATCCACCACATCGATGGGAAAAAGAGTGGGCGAGGGGCTTCCACCCGCAAATGAGATGAGCGTGGGATCAGCGGCCAGTTTCATGAGGCGTCTGATTTCCGAGGAGCGCATGTTGCGGGCGCTTGATGAAAAAGGGACCATGATGCCTTGCCTTTCGGAGTGTACTTGAGTTTTTTTTGTTTCTTTTTTAGTTGCAGAGTAATTAAAATAGTTCAGATCGGCTTTGAGCTCAAAGGGGATTGTAGAATGGGTATGCCAAAAGTGTTATGAAGTGTTTGCAGATGAAGACGTGAGAGGGGGAGATTGGAGAAACGGCGACGAGAGTGTACGAAATGGACTTTCAGTCAGAATTTGGCGATTTATTCTGATTTGATCGCTTATGGGTATTTCGCTGAATTTTGGGACGCCCCGGAGGTGATTTTTTGCAGAAAATCACCTCCGGGGCGGAGGTAAACATTTGATTTGAGATGGAATCAGCGCTGTGAAATCCAGAGTGTCTCGGCGATTTTTTGGTGAAAGGTCAGATAAGCACAGGTTCACTTTTGGGAGGGGTATCGGCCGGGACGGACCTTGCATTTCGGTTTGTACCATCTGGGAGAGGAAAAATAGATGGTTTGGACTGAAAGTTTTACATTTTTATCCGGAGTTAAAGTGTCTTAGAGTGGTGTTTTCGGTCCCGAAAACACCACTCTAAGGGATATATTCAGTCCGTTTTATAAAAAGTCATTGTGTGAAATCAGTGATTTGCGGCGATATCCCGTGGTCCGACCCCGTCTGTAATCCTCTGCAGCGGGGATCTGCCGAGGGCAAAAGAAGATCCGCTCCGGCGGGGCGTGACCCTTCTGTTTCGAACACCACCGTGGTATCCACGTTTCCCCGGGGAAGAAAATCACCTGCCACAAGCAGCCATTTCGGTGCAAGAATTTGTTTGAGGGTTTCGAAGAGGTGATAAGTCACCGTTTCGTGAAAAGTTCCTATCATGCGGAACGAGTTGAGATACAGTTTCCAGGATTTAAGTTCGATACAGAGTTCATCGGGGAGGTAGTAGATGCCGATTGAGGCGAAATCGGGGTATCCGGTTTTGGGACAGACGCAGGTGAACTCCGGAAAAACGATTCTCACGATGCCGCTTTTGGTTTTGTCCGAATCGTAGGGGCAGGGAAATGTTTCCAGTTGGGGGAGTTTGTTTTCTTTCAGGGCCTGATCCAGCGGGGTTACGTTTTCGAAAAACATGTGTTTGCCTCGGTTTATGTGAATGGTAAAAATAACTGTTTTTCGTTTTGCATTCAATGCTGGGGATTCGGAGTCGCCCCGGAGGTGATTTTGTGCTAAATCACCTCCGGGGCGACTCCGTTTCTGCTCCTGCACCGGTACAAATGCCGACATCGGAAGAGATCCCTTGAGAGTCGGTGAAAGAAATGGACAGTGGACGTCATATTTCCCTTTTCCCTTTATGTTCATTGCTTGCGTATCTCTTTCTCCGCGCCCTCCGCGAGCTCTACCGTTTGAATTTAGCC
>JBKGXV010000111.1:0-9670 GCA_046546375.1 Chitinispirillaceae bacterium
TCACATATTCTTTAGCTTTTGCCATCCCAGCGATTATTTTGATAAACACAGCGAAAACTCACCACCTAACTCAAAGCTTAAGAATCATATGGAAATCACAGTAAATCTCGATACCCGATCCTATCCGGTTATAGTTGACCGCAAATGCATGTCTTCTCTGCCCTCATATCTCAAAAAACGGTTTCCCGCAAGGCAGTGTGCGGTTGTCACCAACACCACAATCCAGAATATCTATTCATCTTATATAGCAAATCTGCGAGAGGAACTGGGATGCCGGGTACATGTAATACCGGACGGAGAAAAGTACAAAACGATCGAAACCTGGAGCGGTATACTGGATTTCCTCATTTCAAACCGCCTCGACCGCACCAGCTACATTATCGCGTTGGGAGGTGGAGTTGTAGGGGACATTTCAGGATTCGCCGCGGCCTGTTTTCTCAGAGGCGTGGAATTTGTCCAGGTGCCCACCACCCTGCTTGCCATGGTGGATTCAAGCGTGGGCGGCAAAACGGCAGTGGACCACCCACGGGGGAAAAACCTGATCGGTGCTTTTCACCAGCCCTCTCTGGTGTGGATCGACACAGAGTTTCTTCAAACGCTCCCCCGACGGGAATTCGTGGCCGGATATGCCGAATGTTTCAAAACAGCGTTCATCGGCGGAAGGGAGATGTTCTCATTCATAATGAAAAACAAGGAGCGCATCCTTTCAGCAGAACCGGACGTTCTTTTGGAGTGCATAAAAAGAAGCATCGAAATCAAAGCCCGTGTGGTGGAGCAGGATGAAAAGGAATCGGGGAAAAGAGCGCTTCTCAATTTCGGACACACGTTCGGGCATGCCCTTGAACATTATTACGGATTCGAGGGGATACTCCATGGAGAAGGGGTGCTGTGGGGGATTCGCTGCGCTGTGGAGCTGGGGAAAAAAGCCGGCACCATACCCGAAGGTGACCGCTCTGTATATGATGACATAATGGAGGGCTTGCCTCTGCCCTCACTTCCCGGAAAACCGGATATCGAAAGGATATACTCGGCAATGTTTTCAGATAAAAAAGTGGCGGGAGGCAAGCTGAGATTTGTGGTCCCCACCATTGCGGGAAGTTGTGAAGTGAAGGGAGATATCGGGGAGGAGAAAATCAGAGAGGTTCTGAAATCAGTTCTGGAACACCCCGAAAGTCACAGTGCGGCTCAACTCTGAAAGCGTGATGATTTTCATTCATAGTTCCTTCACTTTCTTGAAAAACAGTTTTCAGCTTCTGGGCTCGAGTTTCTCCCCGGATGAATCTGTACCGGATCACAAAACCACCTCCGGGGCACCCACCAACCCATTTTTCCCAAAATCCATTGCTTTTCGATGCCATTTATCTATTTTGAATAACAACCCTTTTTTCCGCTGTTTTTTAATGCTTTTGGCAGGAGTGTACATATGCCGGCTATCAAAAATGCTAACGAAGTGCAGTTTCTCTTCCTTTGTGCTGAATTCCAAAACGACACTTTCAGAGTAGTCAATTTTTCGGGAACAGACAGAATTTCCACCCCCTACAGATTCGAAATCACTCTCAAGTCCTCCCAAAACGACATTACCACCCAGGACCTGATAAACCAGAACTGCTCTCTTTACATGCTGCACCAGGACGAATCATATCTGTATTCGGGAGTGATACTGCAATCCTCCTATTTGAAAACCGAAAACAAGGAAAGCACATACAAACTCACAATGGTGCCCAGACTCAAACTCCTGGATTTCAATCACCAGACCAGATTGTTTCTGAAAATGTCCATACCCGACGTTATAAAAAGCGTCCTGGACTCCGCAGGGCTCTCGGATTATTACCAGATCGACACCCAAAATTCCTATCCTCAAAAAGAATCTGTCCTGCAGTACCAGGAATCGGACCTCAACTTTGTTTCACGGTTGATGGAGGAAACGGGTATGTGGTACTACTTCAGAGAAGATGTGCATTTTATGGAAGAGGAGTGTAGTGTGAAAGGAGAAGCTCTGATCATCAGTGATAACCCCTCCTCCTATTCAAGCATCCCCGGCGATTCCGAAATTCTCTTCCGCAGCCATTCAGGCATGGTCGAGTGGGCTGAAAACGAGATCAAGGAGCATGTGAACAGTTTGTCATGTGAAAACCGTGTCGTTCAGAAAGAAGTTCTGGTTAAGAATTACAACTACCGGACCCCTGAAGTCAATCTGTCTTCTCACAAAAAGGTTGACCGTGGAACTACGGGCACGATGTATCACTACGGGTCGGAATTCTCAAACATGGACGAGGCCGAAAGCAAAGCATCCCTTCTGAGCGACAGAATAATTTCAAGCAGTGCGGATGTCACCGGAGAAAGCACAAGTGCCCGGTTCAGAGCCGGGATGCGTTTTGATCTGATCGAACATGAGCGTGAGGAATGCAATGACAATTACCTGCTCTACTCTGTCACTCACATCGGGGGGCATGGAAACAATACCGCTGGAGTCCCTACGTACAGCAATCACTTTGTTGGCGTCTCTTCGGCACTAAGCGAGAAATTCAGACCGAGAACAAACGCCCTTACGCCCAAAGTCACCGGTGTCATTACTGCCACCATAGAAGCAAACGGCTCCGAGTATGCAAGTCTGGATGACATGGGACGCTATAAAGTGAGAATGCCTTTCGATGTGAGCGATGCGCCCAACTCTGAAGCTTCAAAGGCAATCCGTCTTGCTCAGCCATACAGCGGTGCTGATTACGGTATTCATTTTCCTTCCCACGAAGGCGCCGAAATGATTCTTGCCTGCATAGACGGAAACCCCAACAGGCCGATAGGTCTGGGCACTGTACCCAATGCGAACACTACCACTCCCGTGTCCAGTGCCAACAGCGCCCAGAGCATCATCCGTACAGCCGGAAAAAACGAAATACTCATGGATGACACCTCTGATAAACAGAAAATCAAAATTTCCTCAGCAGCACAGAACAGTGCGGTTCTCGATGATCAGAACAAGCAGATTTACCTTCAAACCACTGACGGGAACAAACTTCACCTTGATGACAAAAACGAATGCGCCTCCTGGAATGCCAAAGGAAACAACATTTCCATGAGTTATAAAAGTGGAGAGGAAGGTATTTTCATCACGACGGGAAAGGGACATGTCATCAAAGTCGATGATGCAGGTAAGTGTGTCACAATCAAAACAAAAAACGGACACAATATCCAGCTTGATGACGATGGCGGTACGATTGTGCTGAGTAACCCCAAAGAACAAAACACCGTCACACTCGATGAATCCAAAGGGCTTATTCTGGATTCGAAAAAGGAGATATCCATAAAAGCTACAAAGGATGTGAATATTGAGGGTGCGAATATAAAGATTTCATCCTCCTCCGGGAATGTGGATGTAAAAGCAGCCAAAGACCTCTCTCTGGCAGGCATGAATATAAGCGAAAGTGCTAAAATGGATCTGGCCATGGAGGGTACAAACACCTCCATGAAGGCGAAAATGAAGGCAGAAATGGAGGGGAAAACGAATGCGGAAGTCAAATCCGGACTGCAGGCCAAGGTAAACGGAACCACAACAGAGATTAGCGGCAGTGCCATGGCCACAGTGAAAGGAGGAGTGGTGATGGTGAACTGAACCCCGGTCAGCCTCCAACAATTCTGGCCAGATTCTCAACTGAACCGGAGGTAATGTTTCTCAAAACAAACCAGGCAGCTGCAAGCAAAGCCGCCAGAGAACCACCCCAGAGCCACAACGGTAAAAGTCCCGTTCTTTTCACCCCCCGCTTTTCCCTCACAGTCAAGCGCAGGGCATGAGGTGAAAGAGCTGTTATGTTGGAATTATCCATCTTTATGAGTACTCTGGCAAGATCCGAAATAGTCTTCTCCCGCTCCTCTGCATTACCGATCTTGTACTTGCCTTCAAATCCCAAAGACAGACAAAGGTAATACACTTCAAGTGCATCCCGATTCTTTTCCGGATCTTCAAGCATGGTTTCAAGCTTTTTATAGAACTCCTGACCGGCAATATTGTCGCCGTAGATTTCAAGCTGCATCGGATTCACTATCCACAGGTCTCTTGCCTCGCCCGGAATGGAAAGAACAGTTTCATCCATTATGGCCACAAGGGCATACTTGACCGCATCGGCTGTTTCGGGCGCGACCCCCACCGCCTGGCAGTTCTTCTCGAATTGACGGAGAAAGTGAAGTATGAGTTTTCTGAGTGCGGCGGTTTCTCCCAGATCCTCAGCTTCTCTCATCTTGATGACGATCAGAAATATGTCCGTGCACAGAGTGGAAAGCTTCTCGTTTCTCGAACCGCTTTTGGACAGATTCAGGTCCATTGTCTGGGAAATTACTGTTTTGGTGAATGTTTTGGACGACAAGACACCCCCCTTTATGATTAGGAATTAACTGCCATAAGTTCAATTTTCAGATTCGGGAAATCGTTGGGGAAATAAAAAGCAAGAGCTCCGGTTGCTTTTATACCGTCCCAGAGCGCATGATTCTGATTAAGGGAAAAGTAGATGAAACCGGGTTTTGATGACAGGTCAGAGGGCGGATCGGCGACATACATGATGGGCAGTCCCGGCATTGCGGACTGAATCAGGGTATCCAGCTGATTTCTGGGGCTGATTTTGATCCGGGACAAACAACCCATGATAAGCTCCTTTTGGGACATATCGGCCTGCACTCCCAGGTAAAAACTTGCCACGTCAAACAGTTTCTGATCACTTACCGAGGCCAGGTATGTTGCCGGGCTGATCTCCGAGAAAGGAATCTGGGTGCATCCAGCGGAGATATCCGCTCCGAGAACATCGCGCACATGAAATATAAGCTGCTGGAAAGTCTTAAACGGGGCGGAATGCTGATACTGAGGCAGAGAAGCAACACTTCTTTCTGCGGAAAATGTGCACAGTGCACCGGAGAACTCCAAAAGCAGCCGGTAAAGATCATAGGGATGCACACCGGAACTGTTGTAGTAGTGATTGATCAGCGGGGTATAAGTGTTTATCGTCTGAAGAAGTGCAAGTGGTGTGATCTCAGTAGAGGCGAATTCGGCAAACCCGCCCTTGAGTTGTTTTCGGCCCTGACCAAGCGCACTGCTTTTGGCCAGCAGCATTTCCAGAAGTGATCTCAACTGATCACAGATCAGATTCGCGGCTCCGAGACTCAGAACAGGTGGAACAAAGTTCTTGTCCAGCCCGATCTGCCCGCTGGCTGTTCTGACAAGGCGGGCCACGGGCAATGAGCTGAAATTATCTCTGGATTCGTTGCCGAAAAGAATGGTGAAATTTGCTTTCGCAAGCTCCAGCTCCTTTTTCTGCTGCCCAAAGGCTTCATCCGTGACTGTCTGAGTACTGCTTTGGTATCGGGTGTTTGCCGAGCACGCATCCGTTTCACCTACAGTTGCCCGTCCCGGAGTTGCCTGAGGGAGAGCGAGAAAAACATCCAGAGACATCTGATCGTGAGAGAACTGCTCGGCAAAGCTGCGGCTATGGGGCACTATCCCGCTTTCGGGAAAAGAAAAACTGGTCCCGTCAGGCATTATACCTTTCCCACAACTGAGTGCGAAGGTGTTGTTGGCTAATGCATCGGCATTGATTTCATACTGCAGAAACCCGTAATAGAACTGATTGTAAGCCGAAAAACGTGCCTGCATCGAAGAAAGCAGATACCGCTCGCTCTGCTGAAAATGCTGGGGCTGAAGAAAAAGTCCTTCTTTCCAAATAACTTTGTCATTGGAGTACATGTAGAGAATCTCCCCAAGTTGAAACTGTTCGAACCGAAAATAAAGAACCTTTCGATTTAGAGAAAGAGTCTTCTTTTCCTGTGAATATATTATATTGTTCCAGATGAACGGAGTTTCCGGAACCTGTTTAGAAAAGTCTGTTCAGCACCCGGATAAGTGGCCTTAGAAAAAGTAAACTACTTTGATACACTGAGGGTTGTCTACTTTTTTTTGGAAATTCCAACACAGTGGATCTAAACATGATAAAAAACTGTTTTGCAAAAGCGATATTGCTAGTCAGCTTCGCACTTTTTTCCGTTTCAGCCCAGGAGGGCAGACTTACGGTAACAACCGATCCGGAGGGAGTTGAGGTATGGCTTGATGAAAACTACATCGGCAACTCCCCGATTACGGAAAGAAAATTTCCTGTGGGAAAATACACGGTGAGACTGGTTGATCCTATTCAGCGGATCAGCCAAATGGAGCAGATTATGATCACCGCCGGGCAGTCTGTGGTGCTTGAGAAAAAGCTCGACCCCAAATTCGGCACCCTTAAAGTGAACACCGTTCCGGAGGGAGCGCAAGTGTTTCTTTCCGTACCTTTGGGGAAAACACCGGTTTCCAATGACTTCATAATTCCAGGTAAATATCTTCTGCAAATCAAGTACCCTGATCACTCCTCTTCAAAGAATGTCACGGTGAACAAAAACGCTCCCGTAGTGGTTTCAGACACCATGCCGGCAGTTGAACCTCCTCCCCGAAAACCACTTTTCACCACTAAAGCATGGATTCGACTGGGGCTTGGCGCAGGAGCCATCGGAAGTTTTGTATGGGCACTCGTGGAGCACGGCAAAGTAAATGAGTTCCGTTACGAAAACAAAAACGAAAAAGCTGCCACGGCTTCCCTTTTGCGAGCACTTGGGATCACCACCGGCTCCCTGTGCGTGATCGGTTTCGAAGTGGTTGCTTTTTTCTGAAATCGGGTTTGGGACAATTTATGGACAACAACGGAATCAACAGATCCAACAAAAAACGGAAAATCGAACGCACTCTCGATGAAAATATCGATGATAATCAGCAGAGCGATCAGTTTTCCGACCAGAGAATGAAGGTGCCGGAGATTTCAAATCCCTACCAGAATTCATCCGCATACCAGTCGCCAGCGGATCTTCCCGACGGAACACAGCAGGTCCAGCTTGGCAGCGGAGTCATTTGTTCCATGCTGGGCGAAGGTGGTATGGCGCGGGTCTATAAGATCTGGAACGAACAGCTTGAAGTATTCCGGGCAGTGAAAATCTTCCATTCAACAGGACAGCCCGGTTCCAGAAAACGCTTCGAGACTGAAATCAAAATATCCGCCAAACTGCACCACCCCAACATCATAGAAACATACTCTGTCGGCGAATGGAATAAACTGCCGTATATAGAAATGGAACTTGTTGAAGGGATGTCGCTTGAATCGCTGATCGAAAACCACGGCAAACTGCCTCTGGCCGTTTGTGTAGCCGTGGGCATTCAGGTTTCAAAGGCGCTCAATTACGCTCATACCCAGGAGTTTCTGCTTTATGGAAAAACCTACAAGGGCATCATCCATCGAGACCTGAAACCGGCCAATATCATGCTGAGCAAAAACGGGGCTGTGAAGATTCTGGATTTCGGCATCGCACGTCCCACTGAGGTCGGACTGCACACCGTTGCGGGGAACATCGTGGGAACACTACCCTATTTATCCCCCGAACAGCTGGATGATGAGGAAATCGATCAGCGAAGTGACATCTATTCCCTCGGCACAGTTCTCTACGAGGCACTTACAGGGGAAAAAACATTCCCCCAGTCTTCTGTCACCGGACTGATGAAAAACAAAATGATAAACTCCTACCGCAAATTCGATTCCTTCTCCACACATCTATCACCCCAGCTGGAGAAAGTCATTGAAAAGAGCCTCAGTCATGAAAAAAAGGACCGCTATACTACTGCAGCACAGATGCGCGAGGCGCTTTCAACAGTATACCAAAAACTGAGCTCTGAAGATACAGAAACTATTCTGCAGAATTATTTCGATGACCCTGCAGGCTTTAGCGCCAAAGCAGCGAAAAAAGAGAAAAAAAAGATCAGGTTCTCCTCCCCAGCACCGTCATCCTTCTCCAGAAATACTCTCAGAACCAAAATCGTAGCCGGTGCTTCGGCTCTAGTATTGATTCTTGCCGCAACGGTCACTTTTTTCAGCGTCAGATCAAAAGGCCCCGACAAGGTCTCGAAACCTGTTTCAGATGATGTCACAAAGGTGGCCGAAAGCAAACCAAAGCAAACTGATTCCCCAAAAGTGGAAATGAATGTGGTTGTGGACAGTGTACCGCCGAAAGATTCTGCACCCGAAAAATCGCCAGAAGATCTCGGAGAAAAAGCCGGAAAAGATACCAAAACGTCGCCTCCAAAACCGAAACCATCTCCCAGACCAGCTCCGAAGAAAAAATTATCTCACCTGGACAAACTCAGGCGCAGTTATTCCACTGACAACATGGTTGAAATCGGTGAAAAAGCCGTAAAATCATCCAAATACACTGATGCGATACTGGCATTGGAAAACATGCCGGAAAACCACCCCAAAGCGCAGAGAGGAAAAGTCCTTCTTGCAAAAGCATATCTGGAAACCAGGCAGATCAAAAAAGCATCCGCAGTGACTTCCGGTCTCAGTGACAAGGACGGATATCTGATCCTGCTCAAAGGCAGAGTGGCTTTTGCAAAAAAACAGAACAAAGAGGCGCTGCATCTCTTTGAAAAATCTCTGACAATTCCAAGTGTGATCGAAAACATCCAGAAGGTCCGTAGTGATGCTCTTTATTATACTGCATTATCATGTGACAGAATTCATGCTTCAAACCCCTCACCGGGATCAAAACAGAGAGCGCTTACAGCCTGGAATAATCTGAAACGGATGTATGCCAGCCGGCCCAATCATCCGAGATTCAAACTGGCCAATAAAAAGCTGGCCAGTTATTAAAATTGGTTTTGTCTGGATTCAGACTGCATCTTCGCAGTCTGAATTCCTTTACTTCCGTGTAACCTGCTGCCCAGGAGTTATGATATGAAAAACTTGGTCAATACTGCCCTGATTGTGGCGACCTTAGCTGCAACGGCATCCTCCCTCACCTTACTTTCCGGCGATATCGGAAACGTCCAGTTTCATCCCGATAACAACCCCTACATCGTGGAAAAAGACATAATTGTTCCGGACGGGTCAGTTGTCAATATTCCCGGAGGTGTTGTCATGCTGTTCCATCCGTTTTCAGGATTACGGGTGGAAGGCAGACTCAATGTGATGGGTTCGGAAGACAATATCGTGGTATTCTCATCCATTAACGAGAAAAAACACAACCCTGACAGCGAAATGCTCCCCAACCCTTTTGACTGGAACGGCATATTCGTGCCCAAGGAGGCTCAAGGAGCTCACATGAATCATTTTTCACTCAAATACTCTGTTTACGGTGTAAAATCACAGTGTAATAATATCGTTATTCAGAATGCCCTGTTTCAGCAAAACGGGCAGTTTCATTTCACAGTCAATGAACAGATAAAACCAGTTGTGGAAAACATCCCCTTTTCCTATCAGGATTCTGCGGTAGTGAAAACTGCCGAATCTCCAGATCCCCAAGAAGATGCAATGGATGAAGAGCAAAAAGGCACGCCGGCAAAACCGGAGGTTAACCCGAAGAGCCCTTCGGCAGAAGTGAACAATACTCAGATCCTGCGGTACTCATCTTTGAGCGTCGGCGTGGCAGGCGGTGTGTCGGCGGCAGTTTTCGGTATATTGATGAATCAGCACATGAACAGAATGAATGAAATCAGCGGAAACTGGGAAAGCGAGAATGTTGACGAGTGGAATCCGACAAAGAAAAAGTATGACAATGCCAAAATCGGTGCCATTGTTTCCGGAGTGTTAGGGGTTTTGGGAGCCGCCGGGTTCGG
>JBKGXV010000112.1:0-9415 GCA_046546375.1 Chitinispirillaceae bacterium
GAGAACGCAGAGCGGAAATGATACGATAACTTTAATATCCTTTTTTCCATGGGGGTTGGAAAGAGGATTATGCGGCAAAAGGTACTCCTGAGCACTGTCGGTACAACTCTGGAAAGCACTGCAAACCGCCAAAATGCCATAAATAATGAAATGCATTTTTCTCATTGATCCCCCTTCAGTTGGTTTGGAATATCGCTGGACGGCCGTCTTTCGTAATTTACGTATTCATCGGCCAAATCTCAGAAATTCACCCCTGTATCAGCTTAGAACAGCCCGGACCCGAATGAAACAATTTTGTACCAGCCACCTCACATAAGGATACAATTTTGTTCCAAGTCACTTTCGAAATTAAACCGAATGTACTCTGAAATCCTCATTTATGAGATCATAAAGGCTGATTTCCGTTTTCGTCTTTTCAGCCCGCAGTGTCCCGAGCACAATGCGGGCACCACCCTCTCAGGTCGATACAAAAGTGTACTTTTCAGGGGTTTCCGATTCCTGGCCTCTTCTGAGATCCCCGAACAATTGCCCCATACAGCCCATAATCGCCAATTTTTCCGGCATTCGAGTCATGGCACATTCATTGCATATCTCTCTGCGCGAATCTGTTTCAGAAAAAAAAGAAATGAACCGGATCGGATCCGGACAAAGCGTTCAGGCAGGTCACCATGAATAAAGTCCACAAGCTACTTAGCACCGGGATAAACGGCCTGGATACCGTACTCAAAGGGATTCGTCCGGGGGACAACATTGTCTGGCAGGTGGAGAGCATACAGGATTATGTGCCCTTTGTCGAACCGTTCTGCCGCAGAGCCAACGCCGAAAACCGCCGGCTTATCTATTTCAGGTTCGCTGATCACCAGTTTCTCCTTCCCGAGGATACCCCCGCGGAAGTATTCCAGCTTCATCCCGAGGAGGGATTCGAGCCCTTTATTGATGAAATTTTCGAAGTGATCGAAAGATTCGGCAGGGGTGCCTGTTATGTATTCGATTCACTCTCGGAGCTGGCAGTGGACTGGTACAGTGACAGGATGCTGGGCAATTTTTTCATGCTCACCTGTCCCTATCTTTACGATTTCGATACTGCCACCTACTTTGCGCTGCTCAAGGACCGTCACACCGGGCTGGCTATCGATGCCATACACCGCACCGCCCAGGTGGTGATCGATGTCTACAACAACAGAAACAAGCTGTATGTCCATCCTCTGAAAGTCTACAAAAGACACTCAGACAATATGTATATGCTTCACTCCTGGAATGAAAACGATGACTTCACACCGGTGAGGCAGAGTCCTGTCATCTCGGAGGTGCTCTCATCCGTCCCCCAGCCCTGGCTTGATTTCAGTTCACACAGGTTTGACTACTGGACCCGCACATTTTCAAAAGCACAGGAAACGGCTGAGAGAAATGAAGAGTCACAAAAAACAGAACAAATCGTGAAAAAGCTGCTCCGTATGGCGGTAACCAGAGACTCCCGGATGATGAAGCTTGCAGAAGAATACTTTACCGTGGATGATCTGGTCCGGATCGGAAAAAGAATGATCGGAACCGGGCTTATCGGAGGTAAAACTGTGGGAATGCTTCTGGCAAGATCCATTCTTCTCAAAAATGACACCCACTGGCAGGAGCGGCTGGGAGCTCATGACTCCTTTTACATAGGCAGTGATGTGTTCTACACCTATCTTATCAGAAACGGATGCTGGTGGATGCGCCGGAAACTCAAAAGCAGTAAAGAGGAGATGTTCGATTCGGCCCTCGATGCGCAGCAGAGACTGCTTAACGGAACCTTTCCCGAGGATATCAAAGCCCAGTTCATGGAAATGCTCAACTACTTCGGGCAGTATCCCATCATCGTACGTTCATCAAGCCTCCTGGAGGATGCCTACGGGAATGCCTTCAGCGGCAAATACGACAGTGTGTTCTGTGCAAACCAGGGGACCCCCGAAGAACGGCTTGAAAGTTTCATGGATGCGGTGCGCAAAGTGTATGCAAGCACGATGTCTCCGGAGGCACTCTCCTACAGGGGGCACTGGAACCTGCTTGACAAAGATGAACAGATGGCCCTGCTGGTCCAGAGAGTATCGGGTTCGTTCTACAACGATCTTTTCTTCCCTCAGGCGGCAGGAGTGGGATTTTCCTTCAACCCATATGTCTGGAACGACTCCATTGATCCCAGAAGCGGAATGCTGCGACTGGTGTTCGGACTTGGCACCCGGGCTGTGGACAGGCACGATGATGACTATACCCGGGTGGTTTCGTTAAGCGATCCTCTTGCCAGACCGGAAACAGCACATACGGATATGAGACGCTACAGCCAGCACAAAGTGGACGTCCTTGACCTTAAGGCAAACGGACTAGAAAGTATTCTTCTTGAAGATGTGGCACAGAGAGCTCACGATCTTGACCTGAAGCTGTTTACCACAAATGACGAGGAAATGGAGCAGAGGGCAAAAGATCACGGCATGAAGAATACCTTCACTGAAGTGCTGACTTTCCAAGAACTTCTATCGCATACAACATTTGTAAGCGATATGAAACGTATACTGAAAACGCTGCATGAAGCCTACGATTACCCCGTCGACATCGAATTCACCGCAAACTTCATAAACGGAAAAGATCTGAGGATCAACATCGTACAGTGCCGCCCCTTTCAGGTACGAAAGGGAAAAGGCATGCTTCCGAAAGCTGAATCTGTTCCTCAAGAACGCGTATTTCTCTCTTCCACCGGTCCGATCATCGGCAACAGCCTTTATTCCTCCATTGACCGTATCATATACATCACACCGTCTGCCTATTCATCCCTTTCCGATTCGGAGCGCTACTCCGTGGCACGTCTGGTGGGGAAGCTTACTCATCTGAAGAAAGACAAGAAACCTGCATCCATAATGCTTGTCGGTCCGGGACGCTGGGGCACCACCACCCCCTCGCTTGGGGTGCCTGTATCGTTTACGGAAATAAACAGCGTTTCGATTATCTGTGAAATCGCCTATATGCATGAGGGGCTTATTCCGGATATTTCTCTCGGCACCCATTTCTTCAACGACCTGGTGGAAATGGATATGCTCTACATGGCGGTGTATCCGGAAAGAAAGGAACACCGTACAGACAAAGTGTTTTTCGAGAACAGTTCAAATATGCTTGCGAAGCTGATTCCGGAGGCCTCCAGCTGGTCCAATGTGGTGAAAGTGCTTGAGTCACCCAAAAAAGAAGCCCAGCTATTTGTGCATCTTGATTCGGTGAAGCAGAAGGGGGTCTGTTACAGGGCAGATCCAGAGGAAAATTTCACGCAGAGACGCTGAGAGCGCAGAGAGGAAAAAGATGAGTGAAAACATGGAAAAGAGCCCATGAAACTGTATGGGCAGGCAGGTCACAAAAAACGGAAAACTGAAACAGACGGATTTTGAACCTTGAACGAAACCAGAATACAACCCAAACAGAACCGAGGATGTATGAGACTGAAACAACACGGGCTGTATGATCCCTTTTACGAACACGACGCCTGCGGAGTGGGATTCGTCGTGAACATCAAAGGTCAGCAAAGCCATCAGATCGTAAGTGACGGAATAACAATACTTAAAAATCTGGCTCACCGTGGAGCAGTGGGTGGGGATTCCATGACCGGCGACGGGGCCGGTATGCTTCTACAGATTCCCCATGCCTTTTTCTTTCGTGAATGCGACAAACTCGGCTTCAGACTTCCTGCCGGGGGCTCTTATGGGGTAGGAATGCTTTTCATCCCCCGGGATGAACGCAGAAGACTGGGAGCAGTTGAACTGATCAAAAAAAGCATCACCAAAGAGGGTGGCAGAATCCTCGGCTGGAGAGATGTTCCCATCCAACCGGACTGTCTGGGAGAACTGGCGGGAGAGTGCATGCCTTTCATTGCCCAGATATTTGTCACTTTTCCCGGCCTTTCGGATGAACAACTGGAGAGAAAACTTTACATCACCCGCAAGACAATAGAACTGGCAGCCAGACAGAAAAGATATACTCTCGAGGATCTGTTCGTGCCCTCGTTTTCCAGCAGAACAATTGTCTACAAAGGAATGTTCGTTGCTCCCCAGTTCGAAGTGTTTTACCCTGATCTGGCAGACAAGGATTTCCAGAGTGCACTTGCTCTCGTTCACCAACGATACAGCACCAACACCTTTCCTTCATGGCCTCTGGCACAGCCGTTCAGGTTCATGGCCCATAACGGAGAGATAAACACTCTCAGAGGCAACATGAATAAGATGAACGCACGGGAAAAAACACTCAAGTCTCCCCTGTTCGGCGATGATATTCAGAAACTTTTCCCTATAGTCGGTCCCAATCTGAGTGATTCCGGAGCTTTCGACAGCGTTCTGGAGCTTCTTTCACTGAGCGGCCGTTCGGTGGAACACAGCATGATGATGATGGTTCCTGAGGCGTTTGGTGAAAAGTACCATATAAGCGCCGACAAACGGGCGTTTTACGAATACCATGCTGCTGTAATGGAACCGTGGGATGGTCCCGCAGCAATGACATTCACCGATGGAACCAGAATCGGTGCGACCCTTGACCGTAACGGCCTGAGACCGGCCAGATATATCATCACCAAAAGCGGAAAAGTGGTAATGGCCTCGGAAGTGGGCGTACTTGACATTTCTCCTGAAGATGTGCTTAAGAAGGGTCGTCTGGCACCCGGAAAAATGTTCGTGGTTGACACTACCAGAAAAAGAATGATGTACGATAATGAAATAAAGGCCACCATTTCCAGACGAAAACCCTACCGCCGATGGCTTGAACAGAACCGCATCGATCTCAAAGGGCTGTTCCAGATACCCGGTCCCATCCATAGTGATCAATCGGAACTTCTCTCCCGCAAATGGGTATTCGGCTACACACTCGAAGATATCAAAATGATTCTCACCCCCATGGCGCAGAATGCCCAGGAGCCTATAGGTTCGATGGGTAACGATGCGGCGCTGGCTGCTCTTTCGGATCGACCGCAGCTTCTTTACAATTATTTCAAGCAGCTTTTTGCCCAGGTGACCAACCCACCAATCGACCCCTACCGGGAAAACATGGTGATGAGCCTTATGAGCTTTGTCGGACGAGAGGGTAATCTACTGGATGAAAGTCCCCAGCACTGCCATCAGCTCAAACTCCCCCACCCCGTTCTGTCCAATGATGATATGGACAAGCTGAGAAATCTCAACATTGAAGGCTACCGTTCCTGTGTTCTTCCCATGGTTTTTGATGTCAACCAGGGAGAAGCCGGACTGGAAAAAGCTTTGAATAATCTGTGCAAAATGGCAGAAGAAATGGTCGATGACGGGTTTTCTCTGATTATCTTGAGTGACAAGATGGTGGATGAAACCCATGCTCCCATTCCTGCGCTACTGGCCACATCCGCCGTACATCATCATCTTGTGAAAAATCAGATGCGTCAGCTTACAGGTCTCATTATAGAAACTGGAGAAGCCCGTGAGGTGATGCACTTTGCAACCCTTATCGGCTACGGCGCAAGTGCAGTAAACCCCTATCTGGCATTCGAGATACTGGCAAATCTGAAAGATAACGGTAAACTTCCAGAAGAACTTCGCCTTGAAACAGCCTGCGAGCACTACATCACCGCCATCAAAAAAGGCCTTCTGAAGGTCATGTCCAAAATGGGTGTATCCACAATAAGAAGCTACAGGGCAGCTCAGATATTTGAAGCGGTGGGACTGAATCCTTCTGTTGTGGACAAGTACTTTCCGGGAACCTCCTCACGAATAGGGGGAATCGACCTTCAGACAGTTGCATCGGAAACTCTTGCCCGTCACAAAACGGCTTTCAGCAAAACGGAAAACGAGCATGAAACACTGGATTCGGGCGGAAACATCCATTATCGCCGCAAGTCTGAAAAGCACCTGATGAGTCCGGAAGCTGTAACCCATATTCATCGGGCCATACGGGAAGACAATTACAGCCTGTACAAAAAGTATTCTGCCGAAGTCAACAATATCAGCAAGAATCTCTGTACACTGCGGGGGCTGTTTTATCTCAAAAAGGGTACTCCGGTCCCTCTGGATGAAGTGGAACCGGTCGAATCTATTGTCAAAAGATTCGTCTCTTCCGCCATGTCGTTTGGATCAATAAGCAAGGAAGCTCACGAAACCATCGCCATTGCCATGAACCGTCTGGGTGCACAGAGCAACTCCGGTGAGGGTGGTGAGGATGAAGAAAGATATGTCGAACTGCCCAACGGTGATTCCAAAAAAAGCGCAATCAAACAGGTCGCATCTGCACGTTTCGGAGTAACCAGCAACTATCTGGTAAATTCAAAAGAACTTCAGATCAAAATGGCACAGGGAGCAAAACCGGGTGAAGGCGGGCAATTACCCGGTCATAAGGTAAATGAGATTATAGCAAAGGTGCGCCACTCCACACCCGGAGTGATGCTGATCTCTCCCCCGCCTCATCACGACATTTACTCTATAGAAGATCTGGCGCAGCTCATTTTCGACCTCAAGAACGCCAACCCCGAAGCACGCGTGTCGGTAAAACTGGTTTCCGAAGTAGGCGTGGGAACAGTTGCAGCCGGTGTGGCAAAGGGGAAAGCGGACATGGTGCTTATAAGCGGCCATGACGGCGGCACGGGCGCTTCTCCCATATCATCCATAAAGCATGCGGGGATTCCCTGGGAAATAGGACTTGCGGAAACTCAGCAGACACTGGTAATGAATCATCTGCGCGACAGAATACGTGTTCAGACCGACGGGCAGCTCAAAACAGGCCGGGATGTGGTCATTGCCGCACTTCTGGGAGCCGAGGAGTTCGGGTTCGGGACCATGAGTCTTGTATGCATGGGATGCGTCATGATGCGCAAATGTCATCTCAACACATGTCCTGTGGGAGTAGCGACCCAGGATTCCAAACTCCGTTCACGTTTCGCGGGCAAACCCGAACATCTGATTAATTTCATGAGATTCGTCGCTCAGGATGTACGTGAAATCATGTCGGAGCTCGGTTTCAGAACAATTGATGAAATGATCGGCAAGGTGGATGTACTTGATGTAAACCGGGCAGTTGAACACTGGAAAGCCAGGGGGCTCGACTTTTCACGAGTGCTCACTGCTCCTCTGATACCCGAAGGCGGAAGTCTGCGCTGTGTCACCAAGCAGGAACACGACTTCTCATTATCTCTGGATGGAGAACTGATCTCAAAAAGCGCCCCGGCGCTTGAAAAGGAACAGCCGGTATCACTGTTTGCTTCCATACGCAACTGCAACAGAACTGTGGGAACCATGCTTTCTTCTGAAGTATCCAGACGGTACGGATCTGAAGGTTTACCTCAGGATACCATCAAATGCAAATTCACCGGATCGGCCGGTCAGAGTTTCGGGGCATTTCTGGCTCCGGGAATCACCTTCGAGCTGGAGGGTGATGCAAACGACTATTTCGGTAAAGGACTGTCGGGGGGTAAACTTATCATCTACCCGCCCAAGGAGGCCACGTTCCGTCCCCAGAACAATATCATCACCGGAAATGTCAATCTGTTCGGTGCAACCAGCGGTGAAGTGTACATCAATGGTAAAGCAGGTGAACGTTTTGCGGTGCGCAACAGCGGTGCCACAGCGGTTGTGGAAGGCGTGGGAGATCACGGGTGCGAGTACATGACCGGAGGTGTCGTGGTGGTGCTTGGCAAGACCGGAATAAATTTCGCAGCGGGAATGAGCGGCGGTATAGCGTTCATACTGGACGAGGATCAGCTTTTCGACACCAAGTGCAATCTTGAAATGGTGGATATCGAACCGGTAATCGAGGAAGATGACAGCTCTCTTCTTTATAATCTCATTACCAACCATGTCGAACTGACAGGAAGCGAATATGCCTCGCGGATACTTCGCGACTGGACAGAAATGCTGCCTCAGTTTGTGAAAGTCATGCCGATTGATTACAGAAAAGCCCTCGAAAGAATGAAGGGATCGGAGTCCAAGGAAACAGATGTGGTTACAATGACCGAGGAGGTTTTCAGATAATGGGTAAAACAACTGGTTTTATGGAATATGAAAGAGTGACCGGCACCTACAAGCCGGTCGAAGAGAGACTGCGCAATTACAAAGAATTCACAGTGCACCCTCCGCAAGAAGAGCTTGCCACTCAGGGTGCCCGCTGCATGGACTGCGGTATCCCCTTCTGCCACGCTTCGGGATGTCCGCTTTACAATCTTGTTCCCGAGTGGAATGATGCAGTCTACAGAGGAGACTGGCGGGAGGCTCTGCTTCGCCTTGAGGCCACCAACAATCTTCCCGAAATTACAGGAAGAATCTGCCCTGCTCCCTGTGAAGCAGCCTGTACGCTTTCCATTAACAGTGCTCCGGTCACCATAAAGCAGCTGGAGCTGGCCATTGTGGAGACAGGTTTCCAAAAGGGCTGGATTGTACCCCGTCCACCTGCAAAGGAAACAGGAAAGAAGGTTGCGGTTATAGGGAGCGGCCCCGCGGGACTGGCCGCTGCTCAGCAGCTTCGCCGTATGGGTCACAAGGTGACTGTATTTGAAAAAGATGAAAAAATCGGAGGTATTCTCAGATACGGAATACCCGATTTCAAACTGGAGAAACGGATCATTGACCGTCGTCTGGAACAGATGAAAGCGGAAGGTGTCAGGTTTGAACCCAATGTGTTTATCGGAGAAGACATATCTGTCCGTTACCTGAAAAAAACACACGACAGCATTCTTCTCACCATGGGTGCAGGGGAACCCCGCGATCTTCAGGTGCCCGGCCGGGGTCTTGAGGGAATTCATTTCGCCATGGACTTTCTTAAACTGTCAAACAAATATGTGTCTGGTGAACTGAAGGAACTGCCTCGAATCAATGCCAGAAACAAGGTGGTGCTCGTGATAGGTGGCGGTGATACCGGATCGGACTGCGTCGGGACTTCCATACGACAGGGTGCAAAAAAAGTATACCAATACGAGATCATGCCCAAGCCTCCCGTGTGGGAACACAGCTGGAATCCCAACTGGCCCGCCTGGCCCAACATCCTGCGCACTTCCTCCTCTCACCAGGAAGGCTGTGTGCGTGACTGGGGCATCGCCACCCGGCAGTTCACAGGCCGCAGCGTCAAAATGGAGGAGGCACATTTCTCAAGAGTCAAATGGGAGAAAAAACCGGACGGCAGAATGAAAATGAAAGAGGTTCCCGGAAGCGATTTCTCGATGAGAGTGGATCTGGTGCTTCTGGCCATGGGTTTTCTTCATGTCCAGCACAGCAGACTTCTTGATGATCTGGGAGTGGAAATTGATTCCAGAGGCAATATCAAATGTTCAAATGATGATTACCACACCTGCCAGAACGGAGTGTTCGTGGCGGGTGACGCCGGAACGGGTGCTTCACTTGTGGTACGGGCAATATACCACGGAAGAGAGGCGGCGAACAAAGTTGATGAATATCTGATGAAATGA
>JBKGXV010000113.1:0-9282 GCA_046546375.1 Chitinispirillaceae bacterium
CGGTTAGTCCGTCCCCAGGAATTCGAAAAAATTGGAAGTGCAGTCGAAAGCTGGTGCAGAGAGACCGGATCAGAATTCGAAATCCGTTTCAATACTGCGCTCAAGCTCCCCCTGGTCTCTGAAACGGATCACCTTGGTCGTCTCGGGCAGGTAATCCTCGAACATAGCAGCCCATTCGATCAGACAAACACCGTCTCCTGCGGTATACTCATCAAAACCGATATCATCCAGCTCGGCTGGATCGCCCAGACGGTAAAAATCAAAATGGTACACAGCAAAACGCGGGGAAGAATATGTGTTCACTATGGAAAAAGTGGGACTCCGTACAGCAGCTCCGGGAATAAGCTCACCCACAAACCCCCGCACGAATTCGGTTTTGCCTGTACCCAAATCACCCTCCAGGGCATACACATCTCCCGGCCGGGCCTCTCTGGCAAGCCGCGCCCCCAACGCACGAGTTTCATCAACGGAAGAAGTGACTTCTCTCATGTGGCTACCTTTCCATCGGCCTGCAGACACTCAGAGGCATGATCATCTCCTCCATGGAAATACCGCCGCACTGAAAGCTGTTCTGATACTGCTTTCGATAATGTTCGAATTTTTCAGGATAGATGAAATAATAGTTCTCTCTTGCCATAAGGCACTTGATCTTGTCATCCGAAGCGGGAATCTTGAAATGTGACAATTCGTTCAACACTACTGCTCTGCGCTCGTCAGATGAGAGATTTTCTCCGAAAACGCAGCGCAGATTCTCACCAAGCTCCCGTGTGCCGTAAATTTCAGTGCCGCGGCTGCAGAGAATATGACCGTGATCCGAAGTCAGAACAACAGTCGAATCACTCTGTGCCAGTTTCTTCAACATCTGCAGTATGGAAGAATGCTGAAACCAGGAATGCGTAAGTTTTCTGAAAGCGACTTCATCGGGCGCCATTTCCTTGAAAAGCATCTCCGAAAAATGCTTCTGCATGAATTGGCCGATCACATCCACCACGACAGTCACCAAAGCAGGTGTACTGTCTACTCTCTCCAGAGAGGAAAAGAGCCGGGTGCTGTCCGAGGCATGTTTATGACTTATAAACGAGGTTTGAATACCCCCCATTCCCAGAAGTTCAAGTCCCCATGAAATCAGCTCAGCCATTTTCGTTTCATTCAAACCTGCGGAGAACAGATCGGGAAACGATTCGGCGACGGTTTGGGGGTATTGTCCGGACAGAAGAGAGGCCCTGGTATATTCGGAAGTGGTGGGCAGAGTAGCGACATATCGGTTTCCGGCAACAGCAAACATTTTGCGGAGTTCACTTTCGATACCCAGAAACTGATCCAGTTTCATTCCGCTCAAGACAACCAGAAAAACATTCTTACCCTTGTTGACCTCGGGAAGGATCACATTTTTCAGTATATCCACCGACATCAGCGGCGGTTTACCTTCCCCTTTCACCCATCGTGCGTAGTTTTCCCAGACATGATTGCAGAACAGAGCATTACAGTCGGATTTCTGCCCCGCATGCATCTGACGAAGCCCCTCGTTGTCAACCTGCTCAAACTCCAAGTCCCACCTGATCAATGATTCGTAGAGTTTCATCCAGTCGGGAGTACTCATGGGGCGGGCGATAAGAGTCCTGTTATCAGAATACTTCCGAAGGTACTTTTGCGCCAGCTGACTGGTGATGATATTTCTTGAATCGAGAATTCTTTTGCACACCAGAAGTATCTGGCTGGGATTCACGGGTTTAGTGAGATAACCGTCGATCTTTTTTCCCAACGCGATCTCCATAACCCGTTCCTCTTCACTTTTAGTTACCATGACAACCGGCAGATCCGGATCGATCTCCTTGATTTCTCCGAGAGTGGTAAGCCCATCCTTTCCAGGCATCTGCTCATCCAGAAGCACAATATCGTAAGAGGAAGAATTCTCCTGAATAAGCTCTACTGCATCATCTCCGCTGAAAACAGGGAATACGCTGTAGCCGCGTGTTTCCAGAAACATGATATGCGAACGCAGGAATTCTATTTCGTCATCAACCCACAGGACCTTTTTACGCATTCCCATTCTGCACTACTCCTTCAGTCCGTGCTGTTCTGTCCGTCTTTCTCACCGGAAGATCGACAGTGAATACAGTCCCTTTCCCCTTCTGTGACCAGCTTATATATATTTGCCCCCCGTGATAATCCTCGATAATTCTCTTTGGTCGATAAACGGGTTGGAGCCGAAAACGAGATATCCCCATTCACAGCCCTTTCCCTTGGTCCTGATGATCTGCTGGGTGAATTTACCGCTGTAATACTTTGCCCTTTTCTCCACACGTTTGAAATCGGCTTCGACTGCATCCGGCGGTTTCGATATTTTTGTATCAGAAAACAGCCCTTTTCTTTTCAGATTAGCCCAGTACACAGGTTCACCGTTTTTGGCCATGACAATCAGCGGATTGGAAGTGTTCTCGAAAACCTCTCTGAAAACTGCAATCCTTTCACTATGCCCCATGCCTTCATCCAGAAGTGAGGATGTCAGTTTGGCGTACACAGCACTGACCTGTTCAGTCTGATCCGGAGACTTCCGATGAAAGCCCGTATGAAAACGACATAAAACAGAAAGGCCGCAATGCATACAACCAGAAGAAGAGTTCTTCCTGAAAACGGCCTCGTTTTCATGAACATATTGTAAAGCCACTGGTTCTCCAGATGCCTCAGAGGTGAATTCACCTGGGAGTAATCTCCTTCAGACCATTCATGTAAGGCTGCAGAACTTCAGGCACCATCACCGTACCCTCCTCTGTCTGATAGGTTTCAAGAATAGAGACCAGTATACGGGCAGTTGCCAGTCCGCTTCCGTTGAGCGTATGCACGAATCGCGGTTTTTCACTCCCTTTGCGGTAGCGAATGTTCATCCGGCGTGCCTGAAAATCCTCGAAATTACTGCATGAAGAGACCTCAAGATAACGGTCTTCGGCAGGAGACCAGGCTTCAAGATCGTAGCATTTCGCAGCTGCAAAAGACAGATCAGCATCGCAGAGAAGGAGAATTCTGTAGGCAAGTCCCAGCTTGCGCAGGATTTCCTCGGCGTTGTTTCTCAGCTTCTCATGTTCCTCATAGGAATGCTCCGGTTCACTGTATTTGACCAATTCAACTTTGTTGAACTGATGCACCCTGAGATATCCTTTGGTTTCTTTTCCGTAAGATCCGGCCTCCCGTCTGAAACAGGCGCTGTAGGCACAGTAGCAAAGGGGAAGCTGAGAGGAATCGAGTATTTCATCACGATGAAGATTGGTCACCGGAACTTCGGCAGTGGGAATGCAGAAGAGTTCATCCTCGTTGATATGATACATCTGATCTTCACTTTTGGGTATCTGTCCCGTTCCGAAATGGCTTTCACGATTGGCCAGAAACGGAGGGAAAATCTCTGTATAACCGTTCTGCTGAGTGTGAGTGTTTAAAAAAAAGTTTATCAGGGCTCTTTCAAGAAGAGCACCTTTTCCCTTGAGAACAGGAAAACCGGCACCGGCGACCTTGGCCCCGCGGGGGAAATCAATGATATCCAGATGTGTCCCGAGTTCAATATGGTCTTTGGGTTTGAAGGAAAACTGAGGCTTCTCTCCCCACTGGGATACCTGAACATTGTCATTTTCACTTTCACCGTGAGGAACACTTTCATGAGGTACATTGGGAACACGGTGCAGCAGATATTTCAGATCGTTCTCGTAGTGGCTCAGGTTTTCATCCAACTGCTTGATGGATTCGGAAACCTGCTTCATTTCCTGGATGAGAGCGGAGGCATCCTTTTTCTCCTTTTTGAGTTTGGCGATTTCACCCGAACGGGTATTGCGCAGGCTTTTGAGCCTCTCCACCTCGCGGATGGCCTCGCGCCTTTTGCCATCAAGTTCCACAATATCCTCAATATCCACCGGACTTTTTTTCCTCTCTGCAGCCTGGCTTATCTCTTGGGGATTCTCCCTGATCCTCTGAATATCAAGCATGTAAGATGCTCCTCATGGAAATAGTGCGAAATCAAAACCCTGATCAAACGGGGCCAATTCAAAGAAATTAATATACATTATTGTAGTGATCCACTCAGGAGAGATAAACAGGATCGGTGTTTGCATTTCCAGTCTTCACATTGGGCCCGAGCGCCATACCATTTATTAGATTTATTATAGAAGTTACTTTCTTGAGAATTCTGAACACCCGGTCAGCACAGAAAAACAGAACACCATGAGCAGCAACCATTTAACGGACATGCTGGTGTCATTCACCGAGGCTGAGGTGAAATTCATCATCTGCGGCGGAGTTGCTGCGGTTCTGCACGGAGTGGAACGGATGACTCTCGATCTGGATATAAGCATCGATATGAAACAGGAAAACATCAAGCGGTTCATAAACGTTCTCAAAGATACCCAACTCGAACCCCGGGTACCCATTCCATCCGAAACGCTTCTGGATCCCGAAAAAATAAATACCCTGATCAAAGAAAAAAATGCCAGAGTATTCACTTTTACCGATCCGGAAAAACCCTGGAAGCAGGTGGATATCTTCCTTACCGAGGATTATTCCTACAACCGGCTTCTCTCGGATTCGGTCACAATAGAAATTGGCGGTTACCCTATGCTGGTGATTTCAAAAGAAAAACTGATTGCGATGAAACGGGGAATCACACCGCTGAGAAGCAAAGATGCTCTGGATATAAATGAACTGCTGGGTAACAAAGGAGACACACAATGAATCTGAATCCGACGGCATCGAAAAAAGAGTCACACAGTTTTGCCGAGTCATTGAAATTATTATCCAGCGAAGATTTCGACGGGCATACGGGCTTTGCGAATATGACGGCCGATCAAAGGCTTATCTGGCTCTCACAAGCTGCGCAATTTTTCTTTGAACAGAATTTCACTTCCGCACCAATCTGCAGCTCTTCTGAAACCGCGGATCCGGAAGGTCAACCTAATTGATTGGGAGCCAGCTTCTGTTCTTCAACTAAAAGTGGTCTGGTAATCACTCCATCAGGTTTTTTCCGGAAGATGATCGCCACCAAGGCACCGATCAGCACCAGTACTGCACAAACTGTTATGAACCAGTCACCATGCTGGGAATAAAAAGTGTGGATTCTCGCTCTGGGGACCTTGCCGGTAAGAATAGCACGCTCGTAAAGACCGCTTCTGGAAAGAATCCTTCCGAACGGATCAACTGTCATGCTGATACCGGAATTGGCGGAACGGGCAAGTGAAATCCCGTTTTCTATAGAACGCATCTGAGCCATGGCCGCATGCTGATAAGGACCGGATGTGCGACCGAACCAGCCATCATTGGTGACATTGATCAGAAGATTCGTGGATTCATCCAGACGCCGCTGCACAAACGAGGGATAGATGATTTCATAACAGATATACGGAGCGGCGTGGATATCTTTGCCGATATCGAACACACTCTCCTCTTTTCCGCTCTTGAAATCCGCCTCCCCCAGATTAACCCTGGAGAGGATAGGGAACTGAGCCTCAAAAGGCATCCTTTCGGAAAAAGGAACAAGCATGACCTTGTGGTAAGATTCCAGCCCGTGAGGCTTCACCAGAAAAGCCGAATTATAAACATCATACTCGTAAGGTGAATCCTCAGGCGCCTTATCCCAGTGAAGCCCTCCCGCAATCAAGGGAATACCTGTTTTTTTAACCCAGGAGATAACCTCCCTGCGGTATCTCACCCTCCTGTCCAAATAACAGAGAAGTGCACTTTCCGGAAAAATCATCAGATCAGGTTCCTCAACGGCAGCCTCATCAACCATCTGCTCGCTTACAGTGAATGCGGTATCAATCGAATTACGAGCCCAGTTGAACTGATCCATGTGACTCTGAAGAAGCGATACTTTCATCTCTCCCTCGGAGTGCAGATCCTTATCCATACGGAAAATCCCCCACCCCATTATACCCACGACAAGTGCACCCAGCACGCAGCAGTGAATCCATTTCTGCTGCACATTCTCCTTTAAACGAAGGCTGAGCAGAAGCTCCCACAACAGAATATTCGCAAGCACAATCAGAAAAGAAAGCCCCCAGACACCGGTGAATGCTGAAAACTGGGCAAGGGGTAGAATACCCACAGTGCTGTACCCCAGAAGCGACCAGGGAAAGGAGATATCGGACACGGTCCGGCTGTACTCAACCAGCACCCAGACTGCGGGAAACACCAGAATGTAAAGACGTGGAAGAAAGCGTCTGGTCAGCCTGAACAGCACTGCAGCGGCAAAGTAAAACACCCCCACGGCCATGGAAATCAACAAAACACCGACCAGAATAAGTGCCCACAAACCTTCAGCAGTAACAAAACCGATCCAGTAGTACTGCCCGAAAGCCATGAACACACAATATATATAGGAATGGATCAGGGCTCTTTTACGAGGCTTCCTGGTAGCAAAGAAAAAGAAGGGAACTAGTGCCACGAACACAAGAAGAGGAAAAGGGGAAAAAACGGGATGAAGCATATTATTGAAAGGTGGAAGGGAGAGCGAGAACAGAAGCCCGCTCACAATCGGAAGCCACCAGCGGTTTCCGCTCTCATAATAGTTGCTTATCTTTTTCAGAATCACTTGCAGCATCTGAATCCCGTATAAAAGTATTTTTTGTTTTTCTTAAGCTTCAGGCGTGAGGAACAATTGCCCTCTTTTGCCCCGCTCTGATAAAACCCGCCGTATGCATCTGCTTCACTGCCGCCGGAAGCAGTCCATTCGGCAGCGTTGCCACTCATGTCGAAAATGGACAGAGACCCGGCACAATCGGGAAAGGATCCCGATGCACTGAGCTTGTTGACCTGTTTGGGGTGTCCGAGAGTATTACACTTTCCCGCCTCGAACTTTTTCCCGTATGGAAAAGCATTGTCTTCATCATCATCTCTGCAGACCCGCTTCCATTCATCAGCGGTACAGAGCCGCTTACCGATCTTTTCACATGCTTTCCTGGCTTCATGCCAGGTCACGTTCACTTCGGGGACCGAACCCCGCTGATTGGGCCATTCATATTTATCAATACAGAAACGTCCGTTTTCGATGGTAGCCATTCCCTCGGGGCACACGACCACCTTGACTGTATCAAGCCCTCTCTTGCCATCGGCATCAGTCACCCTGAGCACCGCATATGAATATACGTCAAAGACATGCTCCACTGCACCAGAAGATGACGAACTCCAGTCAAATTTTCCGTCACCATCAAAATCCCACTCGTATTTCACCACCTCGCCATCTGGATCAGTACCGCTTCCGGACAGTTTCACCTTACGCCCAGCATAAGAAACCCTGTCCTCTCCGGCATCCGCGACCGGGGCTTTGTGATCAATCCGCACCACCGCACTGTCTTTTCCAACCGAACCGTCAGTAGCCCTGGCAGTGAAATAAACCGTATGCTCCCCAGCTCTTTTGAACACGTGCCGAGCCCGGGACGATTCGGCGGAAGTCACATCAAGCTTGTTGTCTCCATCGAAATCCCATCCGTAATGGACAATTCCGCCGTGAGCACTCTTTGCCTCTCCCCTGAATGAAACAGCTTTCCTCACCATTCCCTTATATGGGCCACCCGCACTCACCTCCAGAGAACTGTTTACGATCCGGATCGTGGTTTGTTGTGAGGCAACGACTCCCTTTTCACCCTGCACATCGCATGCCACATCGTAAACCCCCGGCATCCGCATAGCCACCGTGACCTGCGGCTTCTCCGTACGCCTCTTCATCACTATATTCTCATTTTTGAAACGCCAATTGAAAGCGGCCACATCCTCCTTTCCCTTAAGAACACATCTGAAGGTTACCTCCTCCCCTGCAAAAGCCTGCTCAGGACACGATATGGACTCGGCAGCAAAACCCTTGAGCACGTCTACCGAAATCCATGCGGAATCATACGCTCCATCTCTGTCCCTCACCAGAACCCCGACTCTGTGGGTACCTTCTTTATTCCAGGTCCGGGAAATGGTATCCTTTGAGGCAAAACCCGAATCCGAAGGAAAATCCCACTTGCCGTCACCGTCGAGATCCCACCTGAACGCAAGAAGCGAATCTCTGGTATCGCTGCTTGAAGAAGCATCGAAGAAAACGGGGGAACCAGCGGTTCCCTTTGCGGAATCAGCCTTCAGCATAGCTTTGGGCGGACTGTTCACATCAACGCCGCCGGCCACCTCAACAGTATCTCCCGCCGGGGTTTTCACTTCAGCAACTAAAGACTTCTTCCCCCCTTCAGAGAACGCATGTGTAACCGAATCACCCCTGCCGAATGCACCATCCTTTGGATACTCAAATTTCCCGTCCCCGTCAAAGTCGAAACGAAACGCGCAACCGTTCAGGTCGGTTTCAGCTGACGAGGGCTTTACCACTACCGGAAAGGCCTGCTTAAGCTGGACTCTGCGGGGCACAACCATTTCAAACTTCAGCTCAGCCCCGGGTATCTTCTTTTTCTTCCGGATTTTCTTTTTAGGGAGCGGTTTCACGAACTCGTCATTCGAATCGGGTACAAACTGCAGCTGAGGGACCCGGGTTTCCATAACCGAATCCCGCTTCGATTCAGCGGTTTCTCTGAAACAGCCGCTCAGCTTCACCGGAATACCGACAGCGGTTTCCCCTACCCAGCTCTTGAGCCGCGATACAGCCGATTTTTCAAGTCTGAATTCCTGAGGAGCATCGCCCTGTCTGAAAATCACCCGTCGGCAGGAGCCGACAATCATATCCATTCCAGCCTGCTTCACGGACACCTCCCCTGCCAGCACCTCGACAACCGGATTGCCCCTGCTGTCAAAGCTCAGTGCCGCATCGGCCCTGTTCATCTTTACCGTAAGATCATTCATTTTACAGAAAAGCGGGTCCTTGTCCCGGGCGACAAAGAACAGCTCCCCCCTGTGCAGAATCAGCGAAACCGCTCTGCTCTTATCCTGCTTTTCCAGATGAAAACGGCTTTTGCCGCTTGCGTAGATGTAGCTTTCAGCAGTTCCCATCTTCATTTTCGAATCTGCGGGGATCACCACGGTATCGGCAGGTCTCATCTTCTGCCCCTGAGATACGGTACTGGTTTCATTCCCACTTCTGGAGGATACCTCCCCCACGATGATCAGCACTTCGGGCCCACTTTCAAAGAGAGCACATGAGGTGAACAACAGTGTGAGAAACAAAGCCGAAGCCAGGAAAGCATGAGAAACTGCACGCATAGAAAAACGCCTTTCGGAAGAAGATTCAACGCCGGAGAGTAGATTTTAACCTTAAAGTTCGGGGAGGTCAAGACTGGTGAGGGGGACGGACTAACCGGTTACGCTCTGCATCCGAAGGGG
>JBKGXV010000114.1:0-9215 GCA_046546375.1 Chitinispirillaceae bacterium
TCGTAATTTCCGTAATTGGTAATTGTTTATGGCGGTGTCCTCACCGGCTAGTTCCGCTAAGCGGGGTTTTAGATCCCGGAGGAGAACCGGTGACGCGGTCCGCCGCGTTTCTCATCGCCGCCACCTATGGTAAAACAGAACACCGCCCCTTTTCCCACTTCCCCCTCAGCCCACACCTCTCCGCCGTGTCTTTCGATCACACGCTGTACAATGGATAAACCCACGCCGGTTCCACTGAACTCCTGATCTGCGTGAACACGCCTGAACGGCTCGAAAATCTGTCTTGCGAATTTCATGTCGAATCCGGCTCCGTTGTCCTGCACGAAATAGACAGTCCGGCCGTCTCTGCGCTGTGCGCCGAATTCGATACGGGCCACATCTTTCTTTGCGGTATACTTCCAGGCATTGCGCAGCAGATTCTCAACTGCCAGATGAATCAGACGGGGATCGGCAAGGGCATGCACATTTTGCTCGATGACAATCTCGACCCGACGATCAGGGTAGCTGCTTTTGAGCTCCTGAAGATAGTCGTTTGCAATCTTGCTGAGGTCAACATCCTGACGGTTCATCTCCTGACGGCCGATACGCGAAAGTGTAAGCATGTCATCAATAAGCGTCTGCATCTTCTTCACTCCGCTGTCGATACGCCGAAGGTAATCCCGCCCCTCATCATCGAGCCTGTCCGAATAGTCCTCCTTGAGGAACTGGGCAAAACCTCCGATTGTGCGCAGCGGATTCCGCAGGTCGTGGGATACCGAATAGGTGAACGATTCCATGTCTTTGTTTATCGCCGCGAGCTGTTCGGTGCGCTGCTGAAGGTCCTCTTCAGCCCGCTTGCGCTCCGAGATATCATTAGTCGCACCGAACCATTCGAATACTTCATTGTTATTATCAGTCAGCGGGACTGCTCGTGATAACGCCCAGCCGACCGAACCATCCACCCGGTACACCCTATGCTCCAGCTCATAAACTTTTCTGGTGCGGATCGCTTCAGTAATGATAGCAGTAACTTTCGCCTGATCTTCTTCGGGAATATAATCCCCAAGCCAGTTGCGCCTGGGCTTTTCGGTATCGGCAATAAAAGCGCGGCCTTCCACCTGCCGTATTTCGCTCCAGTCGGCATTTACACGGAAAATTGCGGAAGAACCGGCAGTCACCAGTGCACGGAATCTTTCCTCGCTTTCCCTCAAAGCCTCCTCCGCCTGCTTGCGTTCACTGATATTTTCTATTATCGCGACTTCGTAGTCAGGCCGCCCCCGCTCATCGCGCACAAGCGAAAGCGTGAGACGCGCCCACACATGATGCCCCCTTTTGTGAATGAACCTCTTCTCTACAGAATAGCTGTCAAGCTCACCGGCCGCCATTTTTTTAAACGGGATCAGGTCCAGATCGATATCGTCGGGATGAGTGATCTCGGGCCACGGGGTGTTTTTCAGTTTCTCGGCACTGTATCCAAGCATGGTGCAGAACGCGGAGTTGACATCAATCCACTTTGCATCACGAAACCTTACCCGGCCTATACCGATAGCGGCCTGCTCGAAAATGGCCCTGAACTTTTCTTCACTTTTACGCAGCGTCTGCTCAAAGCGCTTGCGTTCCGTCATATCGAGCATCGATCCGATCATCCGGTAGGCCTTCCCGTTTTCATCTCGTGCAATCAGTCCCCGGTCAAAATAGATCCGATAAGGGCCGTCGATAGGGCCGAAACGGTATTCGTCACTCCACTCATTTTCGCCTCTGTCGATTGCGGTATGAATTCCCTCTATCACCCGTTCACGCTCTTGGGGATGAATATGTTCATACCAGCTTTCCACTGTGGTTGGCATATCACTTCGGCTTTCGCCAACTGCGGCTTCGACAGCTTCGTTCCAGTCAAAATGATTATTTATCAGATTCCAGTCCCAGATGATATCGTGAGTCGCGCGGTTGACCAGATAATAGCGTTCCTGTGATTTGCTCAGTTGCTCCTCTGTCTGTTTGAGGTCGGTTGTATCGTATAAGATACCTACAGCACCGGAGATGTTGCCTGTTTTGCCGAATACAGGGGCGGAACTGACCATAAGGTACACCTGCTCGCCGCCGGGACGCCTGATGACAATCTCCTCATTGCGCACCGTTTCCCCTTTTCTCAAAGAGCGGCTGGCCGGTAATTCTTCAAGACTAAAGGGGGTTCCATCAGGCCTGAGTGGCTGCACTTTCTGTATATGCGATGCAAGGTCGCGACCGGAATGATTCAATCCGTAGATATCCAGAGCACGGTTGTTCAAATAGGAGAGTCTGCCTGACGGTGCTTCAAACAGCACAACTCCCACCGGCGCAACCTCCAGAACGGTTTTGAGTCGTTCCCGCTCGCTGACTAAAGCCTCTTCGGCACGTTTGAGCTCTGTAATGTCCTCTACTGTTCCCACGAAATTCGTTGCCCGGCGATTTTCGCCTTCACCCTCGAATGTTGCCTGACCATGTGCTTCAACCCATCGCATTTTTTTATCAGGGCGGATGATCCTGTACTGCGTCGCGAATGGTTGGGGGACAACCGGATCCAACGCAGCCTCCATTTTGGCCCGGAGCGCAGGAAGGTCTTCGGGATGAATGAATTTATTGAGAATGTCATCATTAAGCTTTTTATGGCCGGTCACACCGAATATCTCCTTATAGCGGTCATCCCATTTGGCTATTCGTGTCACCGGATCGTACTGCCACCATCCCAGCGCGGCCGCGTTCATTGCAAGTGCCAGGCGTCGCCGGCTCTCCTTCAGTGCTTTTTCAGTACGTACCTCCTCGGTCACATTGCGCAGAAAGTGCGCAGCCCCGATTATCCGCCCACTGACATCACGCAGCGGGTTGAACCTCATATCGTAGTACTGCATTTCATTTTCAGTGGGTCCAAACTTCATGATGATTTTGAACGATTCGCCTCTCATGGCGCGGCTCCACAGATCGCGGGCTTTCTTCTGTTCTTCCGGCCAGGGAGACATGGCTTCGACCATGCTTGTACCGACCTCTATTTCCTCTTTCCATAGTTTTCTGAATTCGCGGGAATATGCCTCGTTGAAATAGGTGAATCGATAGTCGAGATCCTCGGCGGCGATCATGTCCTCGGTGCCCTGGGTGACACTCTGGATGAGCCCGTTTGTACGGCGGAGTTGCTCCTCGGCCTCCACCCGCTCGGTGACATCCCCAAACTCCATCACCACTCCCAGCATTCTGTCTTTTTCGGTCATAATCGGCGCAGCACTCATCGAAAGCCAGTAGTGACGGTTGCGGCGAAAAATCTTCACTACTTCATTGCGCACCGTCTCACCCTTGAATGCGCGGTTTGAGGGCATTTGCTCGATTGGGAGCGCTTCGCCCTTAGGGGTCTGAACGTGCAGAAGGCCGATGCGCTCTTCATAGGAAAGATTCCACTCTTCTCTGGTGAACCCGATTATCTGATCGGCGATATCATTGGTGCGAAGAATGCTGCGGTCGGGCCCGAAAATGATATAGCCTTCGGGGATTGAGTTGATTGTGGCCTCAAGCTCTGCTGTTTTACGCAGAAGCTCTGTCCGGGTTTCCTTGCTTTTGGTGACATCCTCGATGGCCAGCAGAATCAGCTCCGGTTTTCCTCGCTGCCGTATGATCCGCCGCGCATTGAGCATCATCACCCGCTCGCCGATAGTCTCGAAACGGTGCTTTATCTCGAAATCCTCTATGGTTCTTTTTTCTGTAAGCAGCGATTCCAGAAGACGCCTGAGCCGGGGGATATCCCACTGACGGTTTCCAAGCTCGTAGATGAGGCGGTTTTCCGTTTCCTGAGAAGTTAGCTGGAACTTTCGGTAAAACGACCTGCTGGCCGACACCACCCGAAGCTTCTCATCGAGCACAACGAGAGCTTCCCGGACCGTGTCGACAATGTTGTGGGCATATTCACGGAGCTCTTGGTTATCAGAAGTCATGGAGATCTGCCGCTTTCTGTCTGTTTGGCTGCTCCCTGCTTGCGTACGTTTTGGGATATGTGAGAGGGCGTGCAATAATGGTTCCATTGTTTCTGGGGCGGGGGAGAGCTTATGTGTTGATTGATGGAAGGGGTAGCTGTGAGATGTTTGCTGCAATGTTTGCCGATGTACTCGCCCAGAATTCAAGAAACCTCAAACCCGAAACGTTGTGGATAATCAGACCTGGGGAGTACCGGGCTTTAGATGAGGTGACCGAAACAACTCAAAGAAATCAGTGTCGGCTCAAGATGTGGGAGGATGATCACTTCTACTATTCACCTCACCGTTTCGGGGAATATGAATCGGGAGAGAAGCAGCTTCTGATGGAGCGTTTCTACCATAAGATCCGGCAGGAAAACGATATACTAATGGAAGGTGTTGCGGGAGATCGACAAGCGGGTCGGCTGGCTGCGGGAGCATGTGGGAGAAGTGTGAGGGACTAGTGCCTGCAGTTGCTTTATTTGTAATGTTCGACTTAGTTCCAAAACAATGGGATCGGATAATTAAGCGGCATTTTTTTCAAACTGGACGCTCTCGTCGGCAAAATGAGAGCGTCCGCAGGCTTCAAAGCCCCGGAGGTGAAATTTCAGTAATGCACCTCCGGGGCGCGCAATGTTTTTCTCCATAAACCTGCGACTTGCACACAGCTTCTGAAAATCCAGTACGGATCACCAGTTCTCGAGTATCGACTCGAGTTCGCTTAAATTCTCCTCCTCCGAACCTGCCTCCGCAGTATCCGTTTTCACGGAATCAATATCGAGAGAATCAACTCCGAGCGAATCAG
The DNA here is from genome assembly GCA_046546375.1 of Chitinispirillaceae bacterium. Classification (GTDB taxonomy): domain Bacteria; phylum Fibrobacterota; class Chitinivibrionia; order Chitinivibrionales; family Chitinispirillaceae; genus JAEZKC01. Next base: position 4,759 of record JBKGXV010000114.1, read on the forward strand.
CTGCCGGCACCTCCGACCTGCCCGAACAGTCCTCCGATGCCGGGGTCACCCTGCGCAGATAGTTTTCATACTGGGTATAATATCCGTTCGCTGCTTTGATACCCGCGTTCCTTAACAGCCCGGCGGTCAGATACTTGTGCATGGATTTACCGTCTCTGGATCCGGTGTATTTTCTGTTTCCTTCACCCACGCAGGCAATGGTGACATCGCGAACCTCCGATTCGCCGCCTCCGGCCATGCGGGAAAGGTCAAGACGCAGCACCGCATTCCACAGACAGTAATTAGTGCGCTTGTCTGAGACTGCATCCACATTGAACGGACGCAGGATATCATCAGTGGTTCCACTCTTGCCGAAATTGGCCAGGGGATCATCCAGATAGAAAGCATCCTCGTCGAATTCTTCGGAAGTGTAGATGGGATCGCTCGTATCGGACTGGAAGGTGATATCATAATCCCTCAGCCCCTCCCAGGTGTGACCGACCAGGCGGTTGTGGGTGGCCAGAAGGGTGGGGCGGATATTGTTTATATCCGAAAAGGGATGGTAGCGGCGGATAGTGTCGTTGAGTGCCACGGGTTTGCCGTTGAGATGGACCGATTCGATGACCAGTGAGGGGTGATCCGACGGTTTTTCGATGAGGTCGTTGTTGTAGAGTATGTTGAACATGTGCATCTGTTCGTAGAGTGACATTTCAAGCGTTCCCAGGGCAACGGAATACATTTTGTCGGGAATGGGCCGTTTGGAATTTCCCGAGTATATGGTGTCTACCGGTATTCCTGCCACTCTGCACAGTTCCTTGTATACTCTTACTCCGGTGACATGATCAAGTTCCAGTTTATCCCTTATCCGGGAGAGTGCGCCTATACGGTAGAAGAAGTTGATCAGAGGGAATGCTCCGGGGGCGATGTCTCCGTCATTGTAGAGTTGACGGTTGAGCCTGTAGATGGTTTCCACAGCCAGAATGTTGTTTGAATTTGTAAGATGATCAAACACATGCTTGCAGCCGTCGAATTTCCTGCTGTGGTTGTGAACTTTGTAGCCTCTTCCTCTTACCGCGCTGTTGTCATAGATCACTCCGATGGGTCTGTCCCTGTAGTAGTTGATTTTCCTGCTCCAGGGTACGCTGTCTCTGATCGCAAGAGAGTCGGTCCAGCGGCTGTAGGGCTTGAATTCACCCAGATCGAAATTGAGCGCGTTCAGGATCGGCTTTGCCACCGCGGAACCGTTGGGAGTACGGTTTTTAAGAAGACAGTTGAGCCTGGATCCCAGCCGGTCCCGCGAATAATAAGCCAGAAGCTTTCCAGTTTTGGAGCACATCATGGAGTAGGCGAAATACTGTCCGTCCACTTTTGTCGGTCTTCTGTTATAGTAGAAAACGCTTCGGCGGTAGTTGTTTTTCCCCTGTTTTGTATAGCGGATATTTCTGAGCACTGTGTCACCGGGAAAAAGCGTGACGGTGAAGGATGAACCGGGTTCTGAAAACTCAATTGTGTCTGACAGAATCCAGCGGTTCCTGATAGTGTCCTCGGGCTGATAACCGAGGGTCACATCCTCCCCGTAGCTGCCTATGCGAGCTTCGGAGAGAATGGTCGTGTCTGAGCCGAATCCTCTGTTTTTCACCATTTGTTCAAGCATTTTCTGCAGGGGCAGATCTATTGTGAGCTTTATTTTCAGGTTGCCTTTGCGTCTGACCAGGGAGTTGGGATCGATAAGATCCATTTGTTTGATCTGTTCCTCGCTTGAGCCGTTCTGGCGGAGAGTTTTGAGCCAGAACTCGTTGGCCAGATCGACCAGCGGACCGTGGTCGCCCTGAATCCGCTTGGGTCTGGAGAAGGTGAGATTGTCGATCTCGCCAAGCACCTTTTCCCGTTTCTCCTGACTCCATCTTAGAGCATCACCCATTCTGCCCATGTCGATACGGCACTGAGCCGCAATTTTGGATTTCACATTGCGTCCCCATTTCACCATGCGGGCCAGGTAGATGCATTCCGCATCGGTGAGTTCATTCAGCTCTTTGCCGAAAAGACCGTTTGCAATATCCTTGTAGCCGATGAGTCCGTAGTCGCTTGTCACCGCATGATTCATGTACACTTCAAGGATCTCATCGGGGGTGTACATTTTTCTGAGCGCAACGGCCAGTCTCAGCTCGCGGATTTTGCGCTGGATTGTGGTTTCCACTCTGCGGTGTCCGGCATCATCCAGTCGGGAGATGAAAAGCTTGGCTACCTGCTGAGTGATCGTCGAGGTGCCCCGGGGAGTTTTTGCGCTCAGGGAGAAAATCGAGCGCTGGATTGCTCTCAGACCGGCTCTCACAAAGCTGTCGAACTCGAAACCGTACTCGTTATCCCTGAAATCCTGGTCCTCAGCGGCGATAAGCGCGGTAATCAGCACCTGGGGAAACTTGTCTATGGGAGCTCTCTGGTGATTGGTTTTAATGCGGGTGATGAGCCTGTCTTTGCGGTCGGTGATACGTATGGTGTTGGAGTATTCTGTGATTTCGCTGAGCATTTTCACTACCGAGAGGGAAGGGTAGTCGGCGAGGGTGATTCCGTCCACCACTCTCACCGCGATTTTCTTTTTTTCTTCCTCACCTTTCAGAATCCGCTTCGCTTCCTTACTCATGGCTTGATCCATCAGTATATCCTGCCATCCTGCTCCGAATTCGGTGGAGAGCAGGCCCCGTTTTTCCAGATTGACCAGTTTGTCGCCCCAGTGTTCGAAATAGCGGTTGAAGGCGTAGCGGGCTCCCAGGTATGCGGGGTAGCTTCCTGCAGCAACGATTATTAACAGAACAATTATGAAAGTGAGAAATTTTCTCAGAAATGACTTTTTTTTCTTTTTGACTTTTTTCTTCTTTGCCATGGACGTTTTCCGTATGTGTAACGTTTGGGTGTTCATATAGTATGGATATAGAAAGATACATCAGAAACGAGGGGGAATGAAACTGCTTTGAGGAGTTTGGGAGATGCAGGGGGAAACGGGGTCCCGGAGGTGAAATCGGAGCAAAACACCTCCGGGACGGATATTCCTTTTCTTGCTGGACTCGTTTTGAATCCGGGGAAAAGCTTTTTTTCTCAGGGTTACACCTGATGTGGAATTGTGGAAAATGAATGAAATCGTCAAAAAAGGGTGCTGGTGGAGACTGTGCCAGCTCTGAAATCCCCCGGAGGTGTAATTTGAACAATGCACCTCCGGGGGGCATGAATCCCCGTCGGTTTCACCCGATATCCACAGCGAAAATGCCTCTCAGTCCTCCAAAAATGCCCCCACCCACCTTTTGTGCGGATTGCAGAATACAATACCCTCTCTGTTGAATCTCTCGGAACTCCAGTCTTTCCCCACCCATGCCTTCGTATCCTCATATTCTTCATCATCAGGATCTGACAATGTTTTCAACATATCATAATAGCCGGGCACGCCTCCGCAGTCTTCCGGCGGACAAGCTCTCTCCCCGGCAATACATACGGGGTATTCTTCATTCTTTTCCCTTATCAGATATCCCTCGAGGGTCACATTGTGCCACCACGAATCACCGTAATCGTAAAGGTATGCTGCACGTACACCCAGATCATTGAAATACTGCAAAACAGGTATTTCCCAACCGGGATATATCTCCGGCAGCTCTTCAAATCTTTCAAAGTCGGGAATACCGATTCTCCGTTCTTTTTTTCCGCCCTTTGCTTTTATTCTGAAATGGTGAAGATGATAATCCAACCATCCCATCGAGTCCTGAATCGCCACGTGCAGATCCCAGAAATTATAATCGCTTGGAACCAGTATTCTTCTCCAGATAAGCGGCAGAATCTCAGGTATTTCTATTCTGAACTGCAGGACTCTGTTTTTGTATGGAGCGGCGCTGATGTCTTTTCTGTAGTTCATGCGATAGCCGCTTTCAGTATAGTTCTTTTCATATCTGCTCGCCATGTCTCTTGCCTCTTTCTGAATGGTAATTCAAGCCGCCGGACTGTACGGAAGTCATTTTTTCCTGTGCTCTGAACAGGCCAGCATGAATCGTCTGTTAAAATGTATAGAAATGATGAATGATTCATCAGAATATGGAAGATAATAACTGGTTTCGGCATGAGAAACACCTGGTTTTTTTTTTGAGTACAAAGTGTGAACCGAGGAAGGAAGATGCCATTCGAAGCATGTACTATCGGAGCGGAACGTCTTTTTACACTTCAAATCTCCCAGTTCGCCAATCGCTATTCACTCCGGTACCTTTCATTCCCGGTGGTTTTCGGGTTGTCTGAAGGTCCCGAAAATTTCGGGCCTGCTTTCACCCCTCCCGTCCTCCGTAGCAGACTACTGCGGAGGTGGACAGTCCGCCCCGGCCAAAACTGACGGACAACTCAAGTTGGTTTTGTAACTTTACAATATTACCTGTCCAGAATCAACAAAGGGGCCCTCTCTTTGATACAGCTTCCCTCCTCGTCCCGATTCCGCGTCTTTTCCCTTT
>JBKGXV010000115.1:0-8907 GCA_046546375.1 Chitinispirillaceae bacterium
CTTGTCCCGGAGGGACAATCCCCTTTTTAGCCCGGGGGTTTTCAACCCCGGGTGGAAGATGGGAAAAGAATTTTCCCCACCCCGGAGGGGTGGTCCGAAATCGAATATACGATGAACCTATTTATGAAATCAGCACCCAGGACCGTCCCTCCGGGGCGGGGAGATTTCCTTTTGTACTCCGTCCCGGCATTGAAATGCCGGGCTAAAAAGGGGACCACCCCTCCGGGGTGAAAAAATGGTGCTGATAAAGGAGTGGGGAAGGTTGAATCCGGTTACCGTGTGGAAAGGTCTCTAAGTATATGGAAGGGTCACCCCTGATCATGTTCTTTACGCTCACTTTGAATCTCACCCGAACTCTTCCGCGACTCTCTTTCCGATCTGCGCCATCTGCGCCTCTGTGTGCCATTTCCTGTTATTCAGGTTTTCGAGAAAGAGAAAGAGTAGGAATAGGAGTACGTCAGGATTTCAGAACATGGACTCTCCTTGTCTTTCCCCGTCTATGCAGCTCATACCCTTCGATCCCTCACGACAAGCTCAGTACGAGCGGATGGAAACAAACATACTCCCTTGTTCAATCATCTATTCTGCATCTCGCGCTTGGAATGAATATTGATTCAGAGTTACGCTGGTAGACGCTTCACCACCTTTACCGGACGAAACTCATGAAACGATTTCTGATTGCGGCATTCGCAGCCCTGTTGATCATTGCAGCTGTTTCCCCCTTTGCGGAACGCGTTTTCTATCGGCTTGCCAGTTCGAAAACGCCCCAGCTTATGGGTGAATCCTTTACCAGAGTGGATATGAACCGCAAGCTGGTGGCCCTGACCTATGATGACGGACCATTGAGTCCCTACACCGACTCCATACTCGATATACTCAGCCGAAAAAACGTGAAAGCCCACTTTTTTCTGATCGGCAGAAACACCCGAAACAACCCTCAACTGGCCGGGAGGATTATAAAAGAAGGGCATGGAGTCGGAAATCACACTTGGTCACACAAAGATATGATTCTGAAATCCCCGTCTTTCATCAAAAGGGAGATAGAAAAGACCGACAGTATCATACGCAGTCTTGGTTACGGAGACTATATCTATTTCCGTTCGCCCCGTGGAATGAAACTGGTTGTGCTGCCCTGGTATCTTCGAAGGACTGGACGGATCAATGTGCTTTTTGATGTGGTTCCGGTAGACTGGCAGGACGTACCGATGGAAGAGATGCTCCGGAAAGTTATTGAAAATGTTAAACCGGGTTCAATCATACTTCTCCATGACGGCGGTGGTGACAGAAGTGAAACGGTGAAACTGACGGGACCGCTCATAGACAGTCTCACCCGGAGAGGATACAGTTTCGCAACCGTTTCCCAACTTCTGAAATCATCCGGAACCGTTCCACCTCAAAGCAAAGACGAAAGGGATTGAACAATGGATCTTTTCGAAAAGGATTCAAGCCTGAAACAGGTAGTGTCAAGACTTGCGCCCTGCATGTTTCTTTTCATTGCAGTTCTTTACGCATTGAATGTATCAGTAAACTGGCGCCCGGAGTGGGACAGTGCCTATTACATGATTCTGGCAGAATCCATTCTTTCAGGTGAAGGGTTCACCTATCTAGACTATCCCTGTCTTAAAATTCCTTTCGGCTTTCCTGTGCTGATTGCTCCGGTGATGTATTTCTCCGACGATTTTCTTCATCTCAATATGTACATGCTTTTTTTTGCGGGTCTGGCCTTCTGGTCTATCTACAAAAGTTTCAGCCGGGTGTATCCATCAGCCTACGCAGTGCTTATAACATTTTTAAGCGCCAGTTCCGCTCTCACTCTTTTTTACGCAGGCTATGTGATGATCGAGTTCCCCTATCTGGCGTTTTCCTTTCTTTCCCTCTTCTTTGTGCTTTCTTATGCTGAACGTTCCACCCTGCCGAAGGGAATTGCTGCGGTAGTATTTCTGCTGATCACTTTTTTTCTCAGAACAGTGGGAATAGCACTCATGGGAGCGGTTTTGGTTTATTTTATCCTTCACAAGTTCGAAAAGGTCAAAACCATCCGTTTCGCCGTGTTAAGTCTTATTTTAATACTTCCCGTCGCAGGCTGGCTGACACACAAGAGTTCTGTTACCATAAACGACCGCGATCCGGTATGGCAGCTTCTGGAATTCATTCCCTCCGATAAAGAGGTGAGGAGATACCGTTTTGATGACCCCACCTCCAAAGTGAACGGTGCCGGTGATATACTCAGAAGGGGTGTATGGAACGCGGGATACTACGGAGCGGTCAATTCCTCTGTTCTGACGGGGCTTTCATTCAGACTGAAAAGAGAGGATTTTACCGATCTTTCCAAGCTGCCCTATCTGCTGTTCCTGAGCATTATCGGCATGGTGACCATGATCGGATTTATCATTGCTGTTTCAGAAAAAAGAACTGTTTTCGATTATTATTTCATTTTGTACACAGGAATACTGCTGGCATGGGCGGCCCGGGAGCCCCGGTATCTTCTTCCTGTACTGCCGATGCTTCTGCACTATTTCATAACGGGACTGACCGGCACGGCGCAATTCATAACCGCCAAAACCGGATTTTCAAAGGAAAAGGGCATGCGGAATGCATCGGCGGTTCTGTTTGTTTTCTGTATTGTCTATATGGTTCTCAATTCAGTTCACAATTACCGCACCATAAAAAATCAGCATCGGGCGGATTACTATTCCAACCATATGGATAATTTTTTCAGTTCCACTGAATGGATAAAAGACAATATCGAGGAGAACGCCAGGATCGTAAGCGTGCTTGCACCTGTGAATGCATACTTTTCCCGGAGGTGGACGGTATCGTTTCCGCGGGTGGAAGATGAGCGGCAGATCCTTGTCTTTCTCAAGAAGATACACGGGGATTACGTTCTGGTAAACCCCTCACACGCACAGGAGGAAAAGTATCTGCAAGCGGTGATCGGAAATTACCCGCATCTTTTCAGCAGCGTACACCGCACAGGTGAAGCGGTTGTGTACAGAATAGACAGAGAAAAACTGGCCATTGAGGTTTCAGCGGATACGGAGGAGGGATTTTTACCCGAGCATTGATCTTTTTTCCGGGTTGAGATCTGCTTACAGAAAATGTTTCCGATACCCAGATCGGGAATACCTGAACAGACCGGTTATTCAATAGAGGTGTTGCCGTCTTTATGGTCATTGACCATGTCTTTGGAAAAACCGGAAACTTTGTGTTGAAAATCGGTCCGGTCCTTGCAGAGTCTGTTATCGGTTATGTCCTTTGCTCTGGTGTCACCCACCACGGGCAGATGGGGATTTTGTCGAAATCGGCATTGTTGAGATTGGTTTTTCCAGCCATGATTTCCTTTCGCTTGAATTTTTAAAACAGAACGGATGATTTTTATCCGCCGCATATTAATCTGTGAGAATCCGACTTGAACAAAACTAAATACAACCATCTACTCAGCAACAACTATATTGATTTCAACGCAGGTACTTCCATAAACCGGAAGGAAATATTAATGGCGAAAGCATCTTCACCTGCAGTCACAATGCCATCCCCAGCCCAAACCATACCGATGTGTCCCCCCGAAACAGGAAAGGTAATCTATGCATATGCTAAACGGGAAAGAAAAGAAGCAGCTTAAAAAAGAAAGCAGTCCGGAAACCGGGAGCTCTTCGCATGAAAACTATGATACCCATACGGAAGCGGGTGATCCGGATCTGCCCAGTGATGAGGATATTCAGATAATGGCCTTTGATGAGAATATGAGCGGACTGTCCGATGAGGAGAAGAGTGAGGAGGAGATTACTTACTTCCGGACGGTCATTTTGGAAAAGAAACGCAAAGGCGTCCGGAAGAAAGCTTCCTAGCTTTTCCAACAGCTGCGTGAAAACGGGTGTGTTTGCGCGCGGCTGTTCACAGTACCTAAAGCTCGAAGCTTCCCTTTACCCGCACGGGATCGGGATATTCCGCAGACCTGCTTTCAGATTCTCGAACTCTTTGTGCTCATCCCTGTAGCGCACTATGTCATCGGCCATTGTATTTCCTGGGGCCGCTTACATCGGCCACCGAGCGTCTGATCGGAGAGGTCTGCTACTTTTGAGCTGATATCATCTCCGGACCCCACCCGGCACCATCCTTGCTGTCTGCTCCCCTTAAGCCCCAAACCCCAGAAAGAAATAACCATGAACACATATGCCACCATACAAAAACTCCCCACCGGAGTCAAACGGCTGGACACCGTGCTCAAAGGCGGACTGGTACGAAATGACATCCACCTCGTCTACGGATCACCGGGAACTGGAAAAACCATCCTCTGCCACCAGATCTGCTTCCATCTCATCCGTTCACTCAACTTCCGCTGCATCTATCTCAATCTGCTCACCGAAAGTCCCCACGAGATAATTACCCACATGCAACCCTTCTCCTTCTATGACACCAAAGCCATCCCGGATTCTCTCTTTTATCTTATGGCGGAGGGACACATAAAAAGCAACGGAGTGATGAGTCTGGTGGAGCTGATCGGTGAAACCATTCAGCGTCGAAACGCACAGCTCTTCATCTTCGAGGGTATCGAAAATGCTCTCTTCCAGGCTCCTTCTCAAATCGATTTCATCGATCTGATTTCCAAAATCCGCGCGCTTACACGCATTCACTCCTGCACGATTCTTCTTACAATAAAACAGCAGCAGCCAAACCCCGCTCTCACCATAGTAGACAGCATACTGGAACTGAGCGACACAATCACCGGTCTCAGATCAGTAAAACAGCTCACCGTGCACAAAACCAGAGGCAGCGGGTTTCTCTCCGGAAAACATGAAGTGGAGCTCACCTCCGACGGCCTGGAAATCCATCCTAGAACCGAGTCCATACCAGTTACCTCGCCCCGCGTTTATAACCGGCCGAGAAAACGCATGGCATTGGGTGTGAAAGAACTCGACACCATGATGGACGGGGGTATTCTTTCCGGTTCCAATCTGGCAATCATGGGAATGCCGGGAGCGGGCAAAACAACTCTGGGTCTCTCTTTTCTGGTTGAAGGAGCCAAAACGGGGCAGGAGGGCATATACCTGGGATATTCGGAAACGCCATCACAGCTCATGGAGAAAACAGACGGTCTCGATATGCCGCTGCGCTATTATGTGGAACGGGATATGATTCACATGATGTGGCAGTCTCCCCAGGAACTTATTCTTGACAGTACTGCAGAACGGCTTATCGAATTCCTGAACGAACGGGGAAACGGGGAAATCAGGATTTTCATTGACGGAATCGAAGGATTCAATCTGGCAGCGGTGTATTCAGAGCGATTGCCGCTGTTTTTTTCCGCTCTGCTAGGCCATCTGCACAATCTGAATGCCACCAGTGTAATCAGCAAAAACATTTCTCTTTTCACACCTGTTGAAAGAACAGAGGAAACCAATTTTACAGAGCAGATGTCCGAATCGACCATCCTGCTGCGTTATCTCAGAAACGGAGCGCACATGTGCAGGTTTCTTTCAATTATCAAAATGAGAGAGAGCTGGTATCAGCCGAACACAAAAAGTTTTTATATCAGTAAAGGCGGTTTCAATATCTGCGACATTGACGAGAAAACGCGCGATGTGATGCGCAGATTACGTATCCACTTTTGAAAACAAGGCTGTAGGTTTAAATATGATAATTGCAATTGTGGATGATGACTGGGCTCTTCTTGAACTGGTATCGGTGATCATTAAAAAAAGCGGGCATTCGGTATACGCCTTCTCGGATTCGGAGGAATGCTGGGAATGGATATCCAACTCCTCGAATTTGTGCCCGGATGCGCTTATTACCGATCTGATGATGCCCTATTATGACGGCATAGAACTCATTTCAAAAATTCGTTCCGAGACGCACTGCAGAAATATTCCCATTCTCCTTATCAGCTCAATTGACAGTATAGGTCCCCGTGAAGACATGTGGGATATCTACATTGAAAAACCATTCACCCGGCAACAACTTCTGGAAGCATTGGACAAGGCAATTACTATGAGAAAACAATCCTGAAGCGTAAAGTGAAACACAGCACCCTTTCTCACTTCTCCTTCAGCCCATATTTACTTTATGAAACTTCCCTGTGTACAAACCGTCGGAAAGCCTGGAAAGGTCAACATCACTGACCACCTTTTTTTAATATCGCTCAGCCCCATGGAGGCGAAAAGAAAAAAAGCGCCTCCCATCACAATAACTACCCCTGTGACAATAAGTGCGATTCTCATTGAACACCCTTTCATTTCAGATTTCGGATTGTAGGAGATTCTATCTCAGATGCTACCAAATTCCGCTCACCCTGCCTGTACTGAGCCGTGTCGAAGTGAGCGCGGTCCGCCGCAGTCGAAGGGTCCCCTGCTTGTGCTGATCCCACTCTGCGGGAGAAGTGAGTCCCGACCCGTCGCGTCAGGCTATGCAACCCGTCGGGACAGTTGATGCGTGTCCTGAGCGGGTCTTCGAGTCGAAGGGGGGCTGGCTCATTTTGAAAATATAAACAGCAGCATCTGTCTGCAATTCATCCCTCATTTCCTTATCTGGCCCTAACAGAAATGCGGGCGGAAATCAGGAAACGATCACTTCGCAAGCGCCAAATATGAAGTGTTTACCTGGAATTTCCAAATGCCCGATAAACGCGGAATCACTAATCAGTTGTCATCCCGTACAGATATCATTATATTATGTATAAGCTTCACATTTAAAATTGCTGCCCCGGAGATTAATTTGATCAGAATCAGTACATGGGCGATCTGCATTCTTCTCTGTATCGGTTGTTCATATGAACGCAGCGGGACCGAAACCGGAAATCCGGTTGCACCGCCGCTTTACGACAAATCACCGTCATTCGAACAGTCAGAACAAATAGAAACCAATATCAATGACACGGTACAGCTGACAATCCCTTTGGACAGTGCGGATTCACTGGAATACGTATGGGCGCTGGACGGAATCAATTATGAGGATACCACCAGTTTGACCAGTATCAGCGCGACCTTCCCCGACAGCGGCCTCAATACGGTGTAAATAAAAGCTGTCGACAGTAGCGGACGGGAATATCAGGCTGATTCCTGCCTTATCCGGGTTACTCTGGGAAAACCGCTTGTCACCAGAAAACAGGACACCACAGTCAATTACGAAGAAGTTGGGGAGATTACAGTCCATGTTGAGGCCTCGGATACAAACGAGACCGGTTCCATCTGCAAATATTACTGGGACATTCAGGCGAACGGCTGGGATGACAGTACGAATGAAGCCTTCTATACGGTAAAATCCTTCCAAAGCGGCACAATACTTCTTCGCTGGGCCGCGCGGGATGATGACGGATTGTTTGCGGAGGATACTTTCAGCATCAACTTCAACTGTCCGACGGAACAGGAATCGGTCGATGCACCTTCCATCGAAAGCTGGGAATCGTTCGATCTCTCAAGCGGAAGCATCGGTATAAATGATGTTAATCTCATTGGTGAATACTTGAGCGCTAGACGCCGCTATCTTATATGCAAATAAAAGGAAAGTGAGAGCGTCCCCATAAAGGATACGGCTTCACTTTCCCCCGCTTCAGTTTTCCCATCTCCCCACGGGCATATTTATTGCGTTGCTCTCAAAACAGACATCCTCTCAAACATCAAAGCATATACGGAGACCAGTATGCGCTCAAAACTGATACTTTTCATCTCAGCGATTTTCATCACTGCAGCCGCGCAGAACCCTTCCAGAGGCAGCATCCGGTTCGGCGCCGAATCACCTCCCATCGAGCGGGAGGTGGACACCCCCTACAGCAGTTCGTACAAGGAAGTGGCCCGGAAGGTGATTCCTTCAGTGGTGGCGGTGATTCCTGTGGTCGAACAAGAAAATCCCGGATTTCCCACCCCGCAGCAGGGACAGCAGGTCCAGGGGCTGGGATCGGGCATAATCGTCTCCTCTCAGGGACATATTCTCACCAATGCCCACGTGGTGCAGGGAGCAGCCGAGGTGGAGATTCGCATGGCGGACAGGGACTTTCTCAAGGCAAAAGTGATCGGCACCGATTCGCTTACCGATGTGGGGGTACTGAAGATCACAGGCGAGGTGCCGGAGGATCTTCCCGTGGCGTATCTGGGGGATTCCGATGAGCTTGAAGCCGGAGAGTGTGTGGCGGCCATAGGCGCACCCTTCGGACTCACCTCCACCATAACCTCGGGGATAGTTTCCGCTCTGGAGAGGCGGGTGGGGCTTGAGCTTGCCTACCAGAATTTCATCCAGACCGATGCGGCAATCAATCCGGGCAACTCAGGCGGGCCGCTGGTGGACCTCAACGGAGCGGTAATGGGAATCAACACGGTCATCTTCTCCCCCACCGGCGGATTCGTGGGGATAGGCCTGACCATACCCGTCAACCTGGCCCGGATGGTGATGGAGGATCTGGTGTATGAGGGAAGAGTCATCCGGGGCTATATAGGAGTGGGAGTGCGCAATCTCACCCCGCAGCTTAGACGGGAGCTGGAAGTGGATATCACCAGCGGAGCAGTACTCTCCCGGGTACTTGAAGGCCAGCCTGCGGCCAATGCGGGGCTCCGGGAGGGTGACATCATAGTCTCCATTGCGGGCCACAAGGTGGAAAGCGTCAACGATCTAAACAACATAGTCGCCGCCCAGAAGCCCGGAAGCAGCGTGGAGGTGGTGTTCATACGAGACAACAAGAGAATGGAGACCACCATCGAGATTGGGGAAAGGCCCTGATTTGATTGACGTTGCACGTAGAAGAATAGAAGATTTTGGGGCCTGCCATCCCGATGGAATTCGATGCCTGCCCTCACCCTTCAGTCCAACCAAATTGAACGGTGAATGACGATTAGCGAACAGCGAAGAAAGAATTATCGGATCGCAAACGTCATTTTCTTCACTTCACAATTCGCTGATCGCCGTTCGCTATTCGCTGTT
>JBKGXV010000116.1:0-8840 GCA_046546375.1 Chitinispirillaceae bacterium
GGCCCCGGAGCTACACCGGGTGGGTCTACCTGCTACACGGGGCCGGTTTTTTCCTGCACCGGGTGAAAAATCTGTTACACGGGGTGGCCCCGGAGCTACACCGGGTGGGTCTACCTGCTACACGGGGCCGGTTTTTTCCTACACCGGGTGAAAAATCTGTTACACGGGGTGCCCCCGGAGCTACACCGGGTGGGTCTACCTGCTACACGGGACCGGTTTTTTCCTACACCGGGTGGAAAATCTGTTACACGGGGAGCCTCCGGAGAGACAAGGCCAAGCATCCCCAAAAAACAGCACTCCCCTACATCATTCCCAGCTTCTTCATCTTCTTCCACAGCGCCACCTTGCTGATTCCCAGCGCCCGGGCAGTGGCGGATTTGTTCCATTTATGCTCTTCGAGAAGTGCTGCAAGCTGTTCGCGGCTGATATCAAGCCGCCCGCCGGACTTGCGGGGTATCAGAGACCGGGGCTTGACTGATGGTTCTATGCCGGCGACCTTTTCAGCACAGATCCCCTCCCTCACCGCCCTGACCCTCAATTCATGGGGCAGATCGGACACCTGGATCTCATCGGTGCGGGAAAGCACGAATGCATGCTCAATGGCGTTTTCGAGCTCACGGACGTTTCCGGGCCAGCAGTAGTTCATAAGAAGCCGCATGGCATCGGGAGAAACAGAGATGATGTTCTTGCCGGTCTCTTCGCGGTATTTCTTGAGAAAATGGTTGCACAATAAGGGGATGTCAGGCTTTCTCTCCCTGAGCGGAGTCAGGTGAATGGGAAAGACATTGAGCCGGTAAAAGAGATCCTCTCTGAATTTTCCCTTCTGTATAAGTTGACGCAAATTTCTGTTCGTAGCGGCGATCACCCTCACATCAACCGGAATTTCCCTGTTATCCCCCACTCTCATCACGATCCGCTCCTGAAGCACACGCAGCAGCTTCACCTGAACCGCCGGGCTTATCTCCCCTATTTCATCCAGCAGAATTGTCCCGCCGTGTGCTGCTTCGAACGTTCCCGCCCGGGCTTTGTAGGCTCCGGTAAACGCTCCCTTCACATGGCCGAAAAGCTCGCTTTCCAGAAGCGTTTCGGAGAGAGCGGCACAGTTGACCCTCACGTAGGGTTCATTCTTCCGAGAGGAGGAATAGTGTATGGCCGACGCGACCAGCTCCTTTCCTGTTCCGCTTTCTCCAAGAATCACCACATTGACATCCGTGCCGCTTGCCATCTGGATCAGCTCGAAAAGATCCTGCATCCGGGGAGTGCGGCCGATCAGTCCGTGGTAGGAATCCCGGACAGTTTTCCGTGGATACGTTTCCGCCGGCCACTCCTCAAACTGGGATACTTCGAGTATGCACAGGTAGAGGTATTGATCCCCCGTTTCACTGCCGGTGCGCCTTGCGCTGATAAACACCGGAATTCTTTTTCCCTGGGCATCGGCCAGAGATGTCTTCATATGGATTGTGGCCCCTTCGGCCCACTCCCACCATTCCTGACCGGTGATGAGCCTGTCCTCTTCGGTACTTTTCAACCCCAGAGAGCACAGAGTGCTGCCCGGTATTTTCGAGGAAGACAGTCCGGTGAGTTTCGAAATCGGGCTGTTGGCGTATACAATTTTCTTGTTCTGTCCGATTACTACGATTCCGCAGGGGATCTGGCCGAGGATTTCATTTTGACTGAAACGGGAACTGTCCATGCCGCAAAACCTTTAACCCGGGTTAATCAGTTAATATCAACACTGTTAACTTTATGTTAACTCAATATACCAATCATTACGTTGCTGCGCAATGAGAAATGACCGGAAACCAAGATAAAATCGTATATTCGGGCAGTTCCCCGCCATTTTTCTTTTCTGGCACGCATATAGCTTTAATAATACCTCCGATAAAACAGGAGTTAACCTGCCGGTAACTCTGGCACAAACCAGAAGGAGGGAACAATGGAGAATCTGACACTGGACACATTTAAAGAGAAGGTATGCGAGTGCGGTCTGAGCGGGGGGGAAGCCACCTGGAATTACAAAGGCGACAAACCGGCGGTGATCGATTTTTACGCAGACTGGTGCGGTCCGTGCAAGATGGTGACACCCATACTGGAGGAGCTTTCCAAAGAATACGAAGGCAAGGTGGATATCTACAAAATCAATACCGAATCGGAGCAGCAGCTTGCGGGCATGTTCGGCATAACCAGCATCCCCAGCATACTGTTTGTTCCCCTGGAGGGAAAGCCTCAGATGGCTGCGGGGGCATTGCCGAAAAATGAATTCAAGAAACTTTTCAAGGAAGTGCTCAAGGTGGATGGAGAACAGTAGCTGATACGGATAAGCGGCCCGTATTTGCGCAAAGCGGTCAAAGTCTGAAAGGACTTTGGCCGTATTGCTTTCAATCCGCAGCGACCAGCTTGTAGACTTTGCCGCTGTTGCCGGGAAAAGGAACAAAAACACCGCAAAGCAGAATCGGAGGGTTCAGCCTGATGCTAAACCCTCCTTTGAATGAAAGAGCCTGCAATTATTTCCTCAGATCAATTATTCTCTCAGCCCTCTCATCGGTGTTTCCTGATTTTTTCTTGGCGATAGCTCCCATATCCATGCGGATTTCGTACGTCTCCGTTCCTCTTACGTGGAAAACGGAACGTTCATAGGGATCCACGCTGGCAAGATAGAGTCCCTCCTCGTGAAGTTCTATTGTCTCCTCTTTTTCGATACCGTCCTGGTAGGTAGTCACCGTGTGGGTTCCCGGGCTTAGAAGCCTTATACCCCAGTACTCCTCAACGGGCATATCGTATGCCCCCCTGACAGTTCCCAGAACGATTTCAGATGCCACCTCGTAGCCGTAATAGGTGCTCACCACTACAATCATCTTTGTTTTCAGATACCAGTCGTTATCAGACCAGGTGACTTTGGAGAACATGTAGGCATAATCACTGTAGCCGTCGCCGTTGAAATCACCTTTCACGTATGAAGGCAGATTGTAGGGAACATAGGAACCGGAGGGGTGAAGTTCAGTTCCGTATCTGTCCAGAGGCGGCATTGTGTATCCGTCAACTTTATCGCAGATAAGCTGCCTGACTTCGTAGGAGATATCCACGTAGGCATCAACATAGCAGTATTCCTCATATTCTCCGTTTTCAGTCGATTCCTCATAGGGCACCTCCACTATCATACAGCCGGTAACCAGAAACAGAGTGAATGCCCCGATGGTCAGAATTTTAAGCGTATTCATGTTCATTTCTCTTTCCTTTCAGAAATCCGAAATCTTATCTTATGTATTCTCTACCGGAAACGATGGTCATTTCCCTGTTGTTTCTGCTTTTTTTCAATCCGGGTTTACAATGCTTTCTTTTGTGATACTTCTTCATTTCATATTTCTTCTCATCTGATTTTCTGTACCTTTTAAACCTTCTGTGCTTTTTATTTTTGTAGACTTTATGATCATTGTCTCTGCGATGTGAATTGTTTCTGTATTCATAATATCTGGATTCATGCCGTGGGTGACTTCTGTATCTTCTTTCATGAGGTCTGTACTCGTAACGATAGACTCTGGCATGTCTGCCGCGGCGGTATGAGGGACGTCTGTATTCGTAATAATAGGTCACTTTTCCGCCATCATACCTGCGGTACCTTTTCCACCGTCTGCTGCGCACCGGCGGATTATAGTGGTGATGATGAACATGCTTCTCCACTATCCAGGGACCGAACACCCATGCATGAGTAATGGTGTTGAATCTGACCCTGCGGCGTACCAGGACCCGCCTTTTTTCTCTGACTGTCCACTGATACTCTATGCTGACTTTAGTGTAGCCATCATCTCGGCAGTCTTCAAACCAGGGATCGCCATCCATTCTGTATTCAACTTCTTCACAGTAATCGTCATAGCAGCCGTCATCACGACCTTCAAAGGAGAGATGGAAATTATCACCCGATAATGTGATACTCACGCCGACATCGGCCAGAAGGGATGCGGGGATCAGCACGCCGATAGCGAAGATAGTAGCTGTTTTCATAACCTCACTCCTTTTTTGGTGATTTCTGCCTGGAGCACTTCTGATGCGCTTCTGGTAATAAGACGAGGGGTGAAGAGAAAACCGCTCTTTATGAGGGGGAAAAAATATATGATCAGAGGAAAAAGGAGATAAAACGCCCCCAACCGGAGCCGTTTATAAAACTCGAGGTGAGAAAATCAAGGGACACAGAAAAGTCATCTGGGGAACTATAATTGCTGCAGACCAGAAAGAGAAATCTGTTCAGGAGTTGGAAGAATTCACCTTTTCAAGTACCATTTCCAGTTCAGAAATGGTGTAGGGTTTGCGCAGAACATCCCTGAATCCGTACCGTTGTGGATAGGCCATGACGGGGTCATTGAAATACCCGCTTGAGGCGATCGCCTTGACATCGTGATCAATATTCAGAACTTTCTCAAGCGTTTCTCTTCCTCCCATACCGCCGGCAATAGAGAGGTCGAGAATAATGAGATCGAAAGGAGTGCAATCACTTGCCTCTTCATAGTGCTTCAGAACCTCTTCCCCTCTCGAAGCCAGAGTGACCTCATAGCCGAATCGGGCCAGAATCAGTTTAGCCGTACGGCGTATGAACTCTTCGTCATCGAGCAGAAGAATGCGGCCTCTGTGCTGCTTTGGTGGAGTCTTGCTGCCGGATTTATTTTTACGGGTGATTTTCGCCCCCCCAGCGGGTAGATGAATCAGAAATGTAGTACCTTCTCCCTGGGTTGACTCCACATCGATGTATCCGTTGTGCTTGTTTATAATGGAATAGACTATGGCAAGCCCCAGCCCTGTCCCGCTTCTTTTTGTGGTGAAGAAGGGATCGAAAATGCGGGGAATGAAATCAGCTGCTATTCCGGGGCCCTCATCTTTTATGGTGATGCGTATATAATTGCCTGTTTTCATTATCGAGGGCTCTTTTTCTGTTACCAGAATGTTTTCCGCTCTCATTTCGATTCTTCCCCCTTCGGTCATGGCCTGCTTGGCATTGATGAGGAGGTTGTCGAACACCTGCCCGATCTGGTTCTGATCCACCCGGCAGAGCCGGAGTTTTTCATCGGCCTGGATCGAATAGGTGATATTGGAGCCGCTGAGCACAAAGCGGGCGCTTTTCTGTAGAAGCTCTGCAATGGAGGCTGCGGCCACTACCGGTGCTCCGCCTTTGGAGAAGGTGAGAAGCTGCTGAGTGAGATCACGTGCTCTGTCAAGCACACCGAGCGTATCCCTGAGAATCGCAACCACCTCTTCACCAGAGTTGTTTTGTGCTTTATCTATGGACAGTTCTATGTTGCCGAAAATACCGGTGAGAAGGTTATTGAAATCATGAGCGATTCCACCGGCAAGCACTCCCAGTGATTTCAGCTTTTCAGTATTGGTGAGTTTTTCCTCCAGTTTCTTTTTCTCCGTGATATCTCCGAAAATCACAACCGCACCAACCACCTCGCCTTTTGAATCGCGAATCTGAGTTATGCGCTGCTGAACATTATACTCTCTGGCACTTTTTGAAATCAGAACCGCCTGGGAGTCAACCGATAATTCCTCATCATCCTGAAGTACTTTTTTAACAGAGTGAGAAAGTTCTTCTCTTTCGGGGTCATCTTTAGAAATGTAAACCTTTCTGATCGGCTTTCCCACTGCTTCCTGAGCAGTGTAACCGGTCAGTTTCTCTGCAGTTTCGTTGATCAGCACAATTCTGCCGGACTTGTCGATCGAGATCATTCCTTCACCGATACTGCGCATGGTGATCGACAGAAGTTCCTTTTCTCTATAAAGGGCCTGCTCGGCACGTCTTTTCTGGATGTTTTTCCAAAGCCCGTCCATAAGAAGGGTAAGCTGACGCGCATCGGATTCATCATAAAAGGTTTCCTTATTGGCTACTCCAGCCATAATCACCACTTCATCATTATCGATGATGGGCACATGCATATGCCTTGATATCTCTACATATTTCTTGGCAAACTCAACCATGAACGGATCGTTGTGGCATTCGTTCTGAAAAACCGGTTTCTTCAGACGGCAGGCCTCTCCCCACAGTTTTGCCTGGTTTATTTTCAGTTTCCTGCCATACTCAGAGGTGATGGTTTGAATGTAATCCGGTCCAGCTCCCTCGTAAAGCTCTATGGTTCCCTCTTTTTCATTCACGAAAGCAAGGTACCCCACTCGGCTCCCGGTCAGTTTGGCCGCCTCCTCTATGGCAAACATGATCATTTCATGTTCTGAGTCAAACAGGCGCTGATTAAGCTCCAGCAGAGCTTCAAGACGGGATTCACTGAGCCGCAGAGCTCTCTCCACCAGTTCGCGACGGTTGATATCCTCATAGAGCTTTTGATTAGTGAACGCAAGCTCGGCGGTCCGTTTTTTGACACGATCTTCCAGTTCCTCGTTAAGATGAGAGATTCTCCTCTCCCACTGTTTTCTATCGGTTATATCAAAGATGATACAGACGATGAACTTTTCTTTATTCTGGTCGACAAAGAGTCTTTTTTTGGTATAAATGGTATGGGTTACCCCAGAGGCATCAGTGATCACTTCCTCTGTTCCCACCTCGGCACCGGTATCAAATACTTTTCTGTCTTTTTCGTGAAACCATTCCGCCTGGTTCAGAGGGAAAAAATCGTGGTCCGTTTTTCCCAGCAACTTCTCTTTGGAATACCCGGTAAAAGAACAGAATGCATCATTCACCATCACCCAGCGGTGTTGAATATCTTTGACCACCATGGGCTCGGCAATACAATCTATATAAGGTTGGAGATCTTTGAACGGTATATTTCTGATTTCAGCGGAATTATTGATCATAGTTGAAAATCCGAAATGAACACTGCTGAATTGTCTTCAAACAATCACTTTCAATCTAAAAATAACTGATCTACTATTATGGCATGCGGCCGCATTGTTGCCAATAGTTATGAAAATGAGTTAAAATATACACAAAAACCAATTTATCATGCCTGAAGTCGAATATTTTCAAGGCGATGATTATTTTTTCTGAAATAGACGGAGAATCGGGCAGCCGCTCCGGTTAAAACAGCCGGAGAGGAAAGTCCGGGCACCGCAGGACAGGATACCCTTTTACAGGGGGGCCCGCAAGGGTACGGAAAGTGCCGCAGAGAGAAGACCGCTCTGGCCCGTTTTAATTTTCGGGACGGGGTGAGATGTGAAAGGGTGGGGTAAGAGCCCACCGTGTCCCGTTAGATCGGGAGAGCAGGTAAACCCTATCCGGTGCAAGACCAAGTAGGAGGAGATTCTCTTCAAGAGGAAGTGGTCCGCTTCTGTTCTCCTCGGGTAGGTCGCTCAATGTTCCGCCGCGGCGGAACCAGATAAATGGCTGTCACTTCCGAATTTGTTTCGGGAGAACAGAACCCGGCTTACAGATTCTCCGTTATTTTTTTACTTTCAGATAAGATATCGGTGCTGTGCTTTTCAGAAAAAAAACACCTTTCCTGCTTCTGTGGATATTCATCTGCGGCCTGTATGCTTCCGAGGTACCCGATACATTGGGACCTCGTATACAGGCGGTGAAAATCCACGGCAACGAAACCACTCACCCCGACATACTCGAGCTCTTTTTCACTTTCGACACCGGTTCGGTACTCGATACCGCTCAACTGCGTGTCACCAAGGAAAACCTGCTCGGAACCCATCTTTTTTCAAAGGTGGACATCTTTTCACATATACGAGAGGATGGAGCTCACGTGTATGTGGTTCTGAAAGAGGCGGTACGGCTGTCTCTTGATTACGGTGGTGAGTATTTCTACTACAAACACGGTCGCAGAGACTTCTGGTGGAGATTACGTGCTGCTGGGACATTGAACAATTTCCGCGGCCGTATGGAAAGCTTCACCACAGCACTGAGCTTCTGGGATCACCGCTCGCTGGGATTTGCCTGGTACAAACCGCTGTTTCCCGGTCCCTACTACATCGGTGCCGGGGTTCATATTTCCGGTTATCCCGATGATGCCCTCCCCATGGACTATCTGGATCTTTTTGCCAGGGCGACCTTGGGACGAAAAATATCGAAACATTCCCGCATATCCTTAAGCACGGTTCCTACCTACCGGCGCAGAATCACCGATTCCACCAAAGTCCATCAGGATTCGACTGAAACACGAATTGCAGATACCGCCTATTTCTATGAAGCCTACACCATGCTCAGCATGGTGAATGATTTCCGTTCCTCGCGCTTCGATCCGGACAAGGGATGGTTTTTACATTCCGAAATCCGAACAAACCACCTTTACAGCGGCATCAGCAGCCGTTATATGCAGCTCAGTGCGGATTTGCGCTGCTACCTGCCGCTTTTCTTCGATGACAAACTCTCGCTTCGGTTTTCTCTTGTGGCCCGTAATGCGGATGGGGGTAGCAATCACCGGCTTCTTTACGGTGATGCCGGACAGATTCGGGGCTATGCCAGAAAGGCTTTAGGGTGGCCGTTTGTAGCCAACAGTGCGGTTCTTCTTTCTGCCAAATACCACAAACCACTCTGGACTTCTCCTCCCGTACCGGTACCGCTTCTGAATCTCGTTTTTCCAGGAGTGAATGAGATTACCTACCGTGTCGACGGAACACTTATTGCGGATTATGCCAAGCTGCACAAGGGTCCCTATGATGTATTTACTTTTGAAGGTCCCTGCCAGAGTGGAATAGGATTGGGAGCCGGATTCAGGGTTGTCATCCCTGTTCTTCGGCAGAGCGTGTGTGGTGATCTGGTTTTCGGCAGAAGAGGCACGCGTGGATCGTATACCTGGAAACCTGTGCTCCACGGTTACCTTGATCTGTTTTACTGATCAGCCGGACAAAAACAGGAAAATGGCACGCAGAGACGCTGAGCACGCAGAAAAGAAAAA
>JBKGXV010000117.1:0-8796 GCA_046546375.1 Chitinispirillaceae bacterium
GGAAATGGTGGAAATACAAAAACGTAAGACGTGTTGTAATATCTGAACTTCAGAAAATTGTGTATTTCTGGCTGACCAATTAAAGCCCGGTTCCGGTTTGCTCCCATTGACGCGGTGAAACTTCTGAAAGACGCGGGAGCATTTGTTGCACAGGCTCATCTCTCTCAGCTCAATTCAGGCGATACCGAGCTTTTCGAATTTGTCATCGAACTGAAAAATCCGGTCTTCAAGGCGTGGAAGTCTATTCCCCTCACACAACAGATGAACAGATTGAGTTTTTCAGAGAAATGACAAAATCATTGAGACTGGCTCTGACCGGAGGGTCCGATTTTCATTCACTAAAGCAAGACGGTCGGGTTCCGGGATACTTCAGGCCCTCAGTGGCCATTCCCGAGCTGCATGTTCCTGAATTGTCAGTTTGGCATTGACATCCGCAGTCACTGAGCAGAGAAGCTGCATTCACCGAAGCTGTACCCAGTTCCGCAACAGTCAAACCTGCCGCATGATTCGCAAGAAATGCCGCCTCAAGAGGAGTAGCCCCGCACACGCTGGCCGCGCTGAATACGCTGATCACCGTGTCACCCGCTCCGGTCACATCGAAAACCTTGCGGGCGGCTGTGGGAAGATTGGTGTAGGATTTGGAATCTTTTTCGAAAAGCCCCATTCCCCTTTCACTCAGGGTTATCAGCAGATACGGAAGTGAAAGCCGCTCCATTAGCTCCCATCCTATTTTCTCTACCTGTTGATCCGAGCAACTGCCGTAGGGAAGCCCCAGCATTGCATGCGCTTCTTTGAGATTGGGGGTGATTACGGATACTCCTCTGTAGAGATCGAAATGGCGCTCTTTGGGGTCAATGGCCACAAATTTTCCTTTTCTGGTACAGGCTTCTATGAGATGACCGATAAAGGGTTCGGAAATAACACCTTTCCCGTAATCGGAAACGATCACTCCCTTTACCGAATCGAGTTTTTCCTCAAACCGGCTCCATAATGCATCATGTTCCTGGGAATCAAGATCGGTTGTGGTCTCTCGGTCGGCTCTTACTATCTGCTGATGGCGCGCCATGACTCTTGTTTTAATGGTGGTGGGACGTTTCGGTGACTGTACCAGCCCTTCGGAACTGCATCCTGAGGATTCAAGCATTCCGCACAGCTTTCTTCCATTCTCATCCCGGCCGCACAATGATATCAGAACGGGGGCGAGGTCCAGTTTCCTGAGGTTCTGAACCACATTGGCCGCACCTCCCAGCCGCTTTGTCACCGACTCTATCTCCACCACCGGAACAGGCGCTTCGGGTGAAATGCGCTTCACATCTCCCCACATGTATTCATCAAGCATTACATCACCCACCACCATGATTTCCGACGATTTGAACTCATCGACTATTTTTCTTATCCGTTCCGGTGAAAATGAAAAGCTTGGCATTCACAAAACCTTTCCGAAAGTGATGAACTGAATCGCGCCGACAAAGGGTTTATAGACCGGGTTCAGTACTAAGGATAAAATCGGACTGTCGAAAATAGTTCCGGCCACTATGAGAATTATGAAAATTATCAGCACATGTCTGGTCATATGAAGATATTTGGGGATATATTTGTCCGGCATGAATCCCATGGCGATTTTCGAGCCGTCAAGGGGCGGGAAGGGGAGAAGGTTGAAAAAGGCTATCCCCACATTAAGAAAAAATCCAAGCCACAGTAACGTGAGCAGATGTCCCTGAAGAGCCGCCGGGTTGCTGTAACCGAGAAAACGGATAATCATACCGAAAACGATGGCCATGGCGATATTGGAAAGAGGGCCGGCGATGCTCACAAGAACAATATCACGTTTGGGCTTGAGCAGGTTATATCCGTTTACCGGTACCGGCTTTGCCCATCCGAAAACTCCGGTCATCAGCATAATGGCCCCCAGAGGATCCAGGTGGCTTATGGGATTAAGGGTCAGTCGCCCCGCATCGCGGGCTGTGGAATCACCCAGCTTGAAGGCCATGTATCCATGAGCGAACTCGTGAATCGTGAGTGCAAGGAGAATAATGGGAATACGTAGAATGAAAACTTCGGGGGGCATGCCTAAAATCATCAGTTAGTCCTGTCGGCTGAAAGTTTCTGTTGTTTTATCGTGTTAATGTCAATATCCGATTCCTGCAGCAGCCGGGATACGGTCACCACCTCGTATCCCGTGGTCCGCAGACTGTCTATAAGCTGACCGAGAATAAGATGAACCTGCTGAGATCTTTTTCCCCGTTCAGTTCCCAGGTGCAAAAGTACGATGCCGCCGTTGAGTTCACCGCTTCGTGCCATTCGCATGAACTTTTTCATCACCTGTTCGGGAGATTTGTAACCGGGAGTATGTATATCGGGAATCCAGTCGTTGGAATCGAGATTTTCCGACCAGGTCCTGCCCCGTCTCCACCCGATATGCAGATATCCTGCCTCCTGAGCCCAGCTGCAGATTTCCCAGTTGAATTCTCCATAAGGGGCCCGCCACAGAGGTGAAAAAGAGTGTCCGGTAACGCGCTTGAGCAGTTTCTCGGCTCTGATTAGCTCTCTTATTACGCTTCGGCGAGTGATATCGGAACGGGTTCTGTGTGTTCTTGTCTGAGCATAGGTGGTCAGGCGCGGATGACTCATAGTGTGATTACCCAGTTCGTGCCCTTCATGGACTACTCTTTTAACTATTTGAGGGTATCGCTTGATGAAGTGTCCGGTGAAAAACATGGTGCTTCTGACATTGCGGGAGGCCAGAGTGTCCAATATCTCTGTAGCTGCATTGGCATGGGATCCGCCATCAAAGGTCAGTGCCACCAGCGTTCTATTTTCAGAGCCGTTGTTGACGGTATAGGGCAGACCGAATGATGTCAGGCGCGGGCGGATAGTGGATGTCTGCTTCCTTCTGGATTTCTTTTTTGGGGTTGAGGGGATGTCGGCTTTGACTTTCGGAGTTTTTTCTTTTCTTTCTCTGAGCCTGGTGAATTTCAGCTTTTGATTTTCGATTTCCTGTGAAAGTTGGGAATTCGTGTCGTTGAGAAGGGCATTTTTCTGTTTCAGTGAATTTATTTCCATTACGGCCCAAAGGGCGAAGAGGATAGCGCAGAGAAGAAGCAGGGGAAGGGATAAGGTGGTGAGTTTAGTTCCTGAAAAGGATCGTTCTTTTTTGTGTTCAGGCGAGGAGAAGAAGACGGTGGGGGGAGAGGCGCAGGAGTGAGAGCAGAACACTTTGTTTTTTTTGTGAACTGCGCACTGGTTGCAGACGGGGCTGTTGCATCTGAAACAGCGATGTTTGGCGCCCCTTGAGGGGTGGTTTTTGCATCTGGGGGATTTTTTTTTGGATTTGGCCATAGAGGAGTAAAAATAATATAGGAACGGGGGAGGGGGTGCCCCGGAGGTGACAGAATGACGGATCAGTGATTTACCTGCGGGGCGGGCCTGCATTTTGCTCCCGTATTTTCCCGTTTCCCTAAGAATCCACCCAAACCGAAGGGAGAGCTGCCAATGTGCACAAAACCCCGTATCATCGTCCCCGGTGTCTATTATCAAATCTATTCCAAAGGCGTTTCCGGGGAAAAAATCCTCAAAGATCGTAAAATGAAGGAGTTTTTTCTTAAAGAACTGGCCATCTCGCTGGAAAAATATGCATTTCAGTGCTGCAGCTGGTCTGTCATGGATGATCACTATCATCTGGTGGTAAAGTCCAGTGAGGTGCCCATCTCCAAATTCATGCAGAGGCTCAATTCTGTGTATGCCAAGAAGTTCAACCGGGAAAATAAACGGGAGGGGGTGGTCTTTTTCAGGCGTTATGCATCAGTAATATCTGAAGAAACCGAGCTCAAAAAGCTGATCCGTTATGTGCATCTCAATCCGGTCCGCTGCGGGCTCTGCACTCTGGAGCAGCTGGATCACCATGAATGGAGCGGCCATGGAGCTGTTGTCCAGGGAAGTGATGGCCGTATTCTGGATAAGGACGCTCTTCTTGCTCAGTTTCCCGGCTCCGACCCGCTGAGCCAATATCGGGACTATATTAATTCTGAGAAAGCTGATGGTGGTGATGAGCTCATCAGGATTGTCAGAAATGCCAACAGAGGTAAGGTGAATTTCTCGAAATGGGAAAGCTGGGTGATAGGCAGTGAGCACTTTGTCTTGGACGTTCTGCAGAAGGACCGCAGCAGAAGAGCCCGTATTGCCCGTCACATCATGGAAAATGCGACTCTTGAAAAGCTTCATGAATCTTTGCAGCTCTGTTTTGTTTCAGAAAGGGAGCAACTCTACCGTCAGGGTAGAATCAACCAGAAGTCCACCTGCCGGGAATTGTTTGCGTATGTGGGCGCATGTCGTTATGACTTTCACCATACTGAGATTGCCGAATACCTGGGGATCACCGGATCAGGGGTTTCCCGGATGATTTCCAGATACCCGAAGATCTCTCAGCAGGAATATCTGGTGGGGACGGTCTGCAGATGTTTGTCTGATTCTCAGTCCGTTTCGTGACAGGGCCTTAGCTGTATTAAACATTTTTTTATCAGCTGAGAGAGGCGTTTCCCTTTGGAAGCTGCTTGCGGCTGTTCTATGGTCTGTTTTGGGGATAATTGAGGGATTTATTCGTGATGTAGCAGACAAAGGGGGGATGAGATGCGCTGTGGGGCTTTGGGGGGGGGAGGGTAATCAGTATTTTTAGAGGTGCAGCATGTTTTATGGCTGATCTGATACCCCGGAGATGAACTACCGAGTCATCAGTAACTCACCTCCGGGGAAAAATGTGCATTCCTGCAAGCCGGCGTGCTTACCGGTTTTGAACGGTAATAACTGGTGTTTTCTGCTTTCCCGTGCAGGTCTTAGGATTTACATGTCCTTTTTGAAACGCTGTTTTTCGGGATATCTGAGATCTTCGTCATTGTTCTGCAGCCGGGCAGCAAAACTATTGCCCCGGAGGTGAGTTTGTGACGGTTCAGTAACTCACCTCCGGGGCACTCATCCCGCTTGCCTCACCGCCCGCTCCGAAAATAATTTTATAAAGTAAAACCCAGTTCCCACTCTATCCGGATCTCCTGCTATGGATGCGCTCAAAATCGAAAATGTCACCAAAATCTATCGCCGGGGGTTCAAGGGCGTCAAAATCACCGCCGTCTCCGACCTCTCCTTCTCCGTAAAGGAGAACCGTATCTGCGGCTTCGTGGGACCCAACGGAGCGGGTAAAACCACCACCATCAAGATGACCATGGGGCTTGTACGGCCCACCAGGGGAAAAATCTTCATAAACGGTGTAAGTTCCTCTCTTCCCGAATCCCGCAGAGGGGTTGCATATGTATCCGAACAGCCCTATTTCTACCGGCATCTCACAGTTTCGGAAACACTCGATTTCTCCGCGCGTCTGATCGGAATTCAAGGCCCTTCCATAGATGACGAAAAAAAGCGGGTTCTCAAAACTGTTGAGCTCACCGGAAGGGAAAATTCCCGTATCCGCGATTTTTCCAAGGGTATGCAGCAGCGTCTCAACATGGCCTGCGGGCTTCTGGGAAACCCCAAACTTCTGATTTTTGACGAGCCCATGAGCGGTCTTGATCCCCCCTCCAGAAGGCTTTTCAGAAACCTTTTCCGCAGGCTCGGCGAGGAGGGCAGGACGGTGTTTTTCAGCACTCATGTCCTGGATGATATAGAAGCTGTCTGCGATGATGTGGTGGTGCTTGACAGCGGTAAGCCAAGGTATACCGGCAAAGTGAGCGCGCTTATGGAAAGGGGAGCACTGGGAACCGAACTGGCTGTGCCGCAGGTCCCCGATGCCCTTGCGCGGGAATTTACTGCCGAGGGGTGCACTCTGACACCGCTTCAGGACGGCAATGTGCTTCTTTTTGTACCTCCTGAAAAAAAACAGTTCGACTTTCAGCGCAGGCTTTCAGAGCAGAACGTTTATTGCGTGTCTGTCAACAAGCGCACTATGCCTCTGGAAACACTTCTTTATGGAAAAGCAAAAGGGGAAGTGGTATGAGGACAATCGCACTGGTAGCAGTGAACACATTCAAGGAAACTGTCAGAAACAAGATTCTGTACAATATCCTGCTGGTGGCTGCGGTGGTGCTTCTGGTGGCGCTTTCTTTCGGGGATTTGTCAGTGATGTCCAGGGTGCAGGTGATGACGGATTTCGGGCTGGCCACCATGTCTCTTACCGGGCTTCTTCTGGCAGTCTTTATCGGGGTGGGGATGCTGGGATCTGAAATCGCCAGTAAAACCATTTACGGAGTATTGAGCAAGCCTGTCGACAGGACTCAATTTCTTGTAGGTAAATTCTTCGGTCTGCTTTCCACTCTCATTCTGAATTTTCTGCTTATCGCGGTTGTTTTTTTCGGGGCAATCA
Organism: Chitinispirillaceae bacterium; assembly: GCA_046546375.1. Classification (GTDB taxonomy): domain Bacteria; phylum Fibrobacterota; class Chitinivibrionia; order Chitinivibrionales; family Chitinispirillaceae; genus JAEZKC01. The sequence goes on from JBKGXV010000117.1 coordinate 6,347, forward strand.
CGTTTCTGACCGGTCGGATGCCCGATCCTGCCATATTCCAGGCGGTTTTCCTCTTGATGATTGAGATGTCGGTGATCATAGCCGCTTCCATGCTGTGTTCCACCTTCACCACGCCCACGCTGGCTGCGATATTCACTCTGGCCTTTTATGCGGCGGGCCATCTTAACGATCTTCTCTCTTTGAGCGCCAATGCCCAGGTGAGTCCCGTCCTGGGAGGAATTTTAAAGATGATAAACTACATACTGCCCAATCTCGAGCATTTCAATATACGTACGCAGGTAATTTTCGATTTGCCTGTACCGGAGGGATTGGTGGGGTATGCTGTGCTTTACGGGGTGTTGTATTCGGCACTTCTGCTTTTCTTCTCATCGGTTCTTTTTTCGCGAAAGGATCTGTAGTGAAAAAGCTGGGTGTGCAAATCATTATGGTGGGCCTGCTTTTTACAGGTGTTTTCATGGTCAAAAACCGACTGAATGGCATAAGTAAAGGCGGGCGGAATCTGGAAAGTATGGCGTATCTGCCGGGAGAAGAAAAGGTAAAGCCGTTCATGATGGGGTTTCACACTACATATGCCCATTATCTGTGGATAAAAACGATTCTTTACACTGGTGAGCACCTGATGGGTGACAGACAGTTTGACTGGCTGGTGCAGATGGTTGACATGCTTACCCGGCTGCATCCTCATTTCCACGAGGCATATGAATTCGCAGGGCTTTTACTGCCTGATCTGTGCAATGATCCCGATGCGGCCCGCATAATACTTGAGCGGGGAATGAATCATCTGGGTGATAAAAAGTGGAATGTGCCGTTTTACCTGGGTATGCTCTATTATCAGTATTATGATGATCCAGAACGTGCCGCGTTTTATATTTCTCAGGCTGCGCGGATTCCCGGTCCGCACAAGCACAAGCTTGCGAGTCTTGCGGCGTCTTTTTATCAGAAGTCCGGGAAAGAATCGGACGGACTGGCTCTTTTGGTGTTACTTTATGAGAGCAGCAGAAATCCCGAGGTACGCCGCCACATATCTCAGAAAATCAACACCTTCTCACCTCAAGCGGTTAAATAGGGCAGGGTGGTGATTTCAGAAAATGTGCACAGAATCTCAAAAAAATCTTGATCTGCGGGAAGCAGGCCGGTATAATCAAATTAGGAGTGAGAAAAAAATCCAAGTCTAAGCGCTTAAGACAGACGATTTCTCATAACAGTTTTTTTAATCCAAACGGAGGGGTGTAGTTATGTTACGCACAAAGAAGGGTTTTACCCTGATCGAGCTCATGGTCGTCATAGTGATCATCGGTATCCTGGCTGCTCTGGCAATTCCAAGATTCACAGACGCTTCCGCGAAAGCGAAAATGTCTGAAGCTCCGCGTGTTCTGGCTTCCTACGAATCGGCTCAGCTGGCACGCATTGCCGAGACCGGTGAAACGGGTACAGAGGATGAGATCGTTTTCGAAGTTCCCGAAGACAGTAAGTGGTGGAGTTATAAAGTTGCAGGTGATGGTGAAAGCTGTACAGGAACAGCTGATAACGATATCGGTGACTTTACAAAAGATGGTACACTCGAAACAACTTATGATAAGAAAGATGATAAATTCAATCATACATCAAGTGATAATGATGCAGTTGAAAAGTATATCCCCAACTTCTTATCAGAATAACAAGGCGGCGATGGCCAATAATCAACAATATTAGATTGTTTTTTTACAAAAAGTAAGGGTTCTTATAAGAACCCTTACTTTTTGGGCAGGTGTGCGCCCGGCAGGGCGCCACAGGGGGAAGTGTTATGCGGTCATGGAGTTTTAAACTGTTATCTCTTGATAATTCTAAATTTTTGACCCACTTTTTGATTGACTCTCTTTAACTTACAACGTATATTTAACTCCACAATCTTCGTGGCAGCGTAGCTCAGTAGGTTAGAGCAGTGGAATCATAATCCACGTGTCGGGGGTTCGAATCCCTCCGCTGCTACCACTTCTTCTTTCTTTCAATTAATTCATTCACCTTTTCAAGCTCGACTCGTATCAACTACTTTTGAGTTTCTACCTTCCAGTGGCGCACAATCATTGACCAATCAATACAGCTTCCCACCCGCATCAAAAACACCACCCATAATCCCCAAATTATATTCTGTTTATGACAGATTCTTTTCTGAACAACCCCCATGACAGGTTCTTCAAGGAGTCTTTTTTCAGAAAAGAGACTGCTCTTTCCTTTATCCGTGAATATCTGCCGGAGCCGATAATTGGCGCTCTCGAAGGAGAGAACCAAAACTGAATATATGGAGACCCTGCTGCGTTATCTTACTGCAGTTACCGAAGTGAATAAAAAAGATGAACTGGTCGATAAAATCAGAAATATAATCGAAAGTGGAGGTTTGAACATGCCCATCATAGCTGAATCCTGGATGCAGGAAGGTATGCAGAAAGGTAAACTGGAAGATGCGGTAAAAA
>JBKGXV010000118.1:0-8635 GCA_046546375.1 Chitinispirillaceae bacterium
TTTGTGTGAAGGGTGAAAACATTGCTGCTTTTGGCAATGGGTTCACCCTCTTTTTTATTCTCCTTTTTTCTCACATTTCAGTGCAGTAATATCTATATTAATTTAAGCTTCAAACTCCAGTATGACAAGAGTTGCATCTTTTGAAAGGTTATGTATGTCTTCCAAAAAGGCTTTTCCCGCTACTCTGCTTTCATTTTTCACGGTAACTCTCGGTTCCATCCCTATACCGGTAGGTTTCATAGCGGCGATGTTCATTACCAGAGACAAGGAACTGTCATTTTTCGATTCACTGCGCAGGAATGCTCTGGCGAATATCAGCTCTTTTGCAGCTATGATTGTGGGAGTGCTCTTTTTCCGGATCGGGTTTGTATCGGATGTTACCCAGAACGGATCGGGAGCGGGCATGGGATTCAGTATGGAAACTTTGCCCGTGAACTCTATACTCGGTAAGTATGAAAAGTTCAAAAAAGTGAATGAAATCGCCCGATACTACAAGGAAAACCAATGGTATGTAAGATACTCTTTTACGGCTTGTAATTACCGCAACGGAGGTGAAGTATGGGGAAAGGGTACCTGTGCACGTGATGTGGATCCGTTTTCGATTCCAAGAGGGACGCAGATAAATATTACAAAGTTTGATATCAAAAAAGACTTTGATTTTGAAATAATGGGTCAGTTTATCAAAGAAGGGAAAGAATATACCTATGAATTCGAACATCCTGATCTGGAGGATCTTGAAGAAATGCTGACCCTCGATTCACCGGAAAAACAACTGGAGGGAATGCAGCCCCGAATCCGTGAAGCCATAGAAAAAGGGGGATACGTGGAGGGAATGAATATCGAGCAGGTAAAGCTTGCACTCGGGTTGCCCTGCAGCAGATATGGCTATGATTCTTCCGGACAGTTCGGCGACAAACCCATAGTAACATTCAAGTACAAACCGTATAACAGGTACAGTACTCTTGATCATAATGTAACCTGTTTTATTGTCGATGCGCAGACCGGAGAGGTGCTTAAAAGGTATGGTCCTGAGGAGCGCGATGTTGCAATGCAGCTGTGTACGAAAATCAATGAGCGGTTCGCTACTTCATGCAAACCGCCTTCAATTGATTATCCGGATAATAAACTCAAGGTGAGTGTCATCCGCCAGAATATCGATTCCCTCGCTGCGTATCCAGATGAGGAGGCAAAACAGAAAGTGCTTCAGTTTGCCACCGGAGAATACAAGGGGAGTATGGAGACGATTGAGGTTGAGTTTGATTAGTAATTCCAGGAGGTGATTTGCCCTTCTGGGAATTCTGAATTTTGCAAAAAAGCATAGGTTTTTTTCATGCGAGTTTAATTTCAAGTTTTCGCCCAATTGCTTCGGCAAATCTTTCCAGAGTGGAAAGCCGGATATCTTCAGCATGGTTTTCTATGCGAGATATGGCGGATTTTTTCGTATTGAGCATCGCTGCCACCTCTTCCTGGGTATATCCGGCGGATTCTCTGGCCTGGCGAAGCATAACACCGATTTTAAATTCCTCGTAACCCAAATCGTACCCCTCGGCAAAATCCTTATCCTTTTTTTTTCTTTCTTTCACATATTTTTTGATATCACTCACTATGTTTCCTCCTGAAATAAGCTGATTTTCTTTTTTCAGCTATTATGATTTCTTTTCTGGGAACCTTACGGCTCTTTTTTGCAAAACCATGTGCTGCAACAATCAGTTTGGTTTCATCAAAAAAAGAGAGAATACGGAAGGTATTGTTACCGGCTTGAATTCTAATTTCCCAAATATCATCAGTGTTGATTAGTTTCTTGAAGTATTGCTTCGGTATTTTTTCCAGTTCTTCAATTAATTCCAATACCCATGCTACCCGTTGAGCTTGTTTGGGAGCTAACGAATCCAAGAAATTTTGGACAGGTATCTTGTTTTTGTCGTCTCTATAGAAAACAACTTCTCTCATCATATAAAGTTAACATTTATGTGAACACAGGGCAAGTATTTTTTCCTGTATTAAGAAGAAAGGGAGATTATGATCTAAAATATGAATTCTAAAATATAGAGGCGTTTTAATTCCAGCTAATTTTGCTAAGCGGATTCAGGCATGTGAATGGACTGATCCAAAAACTTTGAACGTTGAACGGTAACTAACACAAATTCTCAAAAAACTTCTCGTAGTTATCAATAGTCCTCTCAAGAGAGAATTTTTCGAAAGCAGTCTTTTTTCCGTTCTCAATCAGTTTCGCTCTCAGGTTTTTATCATTCAGAACCCGGCGGAGCTGTTGTGCTAAAGCACCAATATCGTTGTCTTCGAACAGAAGCCCGCTCTCCTCCTCGTCCACCACGTTTATAATTCCGTTGGCCCGGGTAGCCACTACCGGCACACCCATAGCCATCGATTCCACCAGTACCAGCCCGAAACCATCGGTTATGGAACAGAGCACGTTCACGGAAAACAGGGGATAGAGATTGAGAATAGATTTTAGATCAACTATTCCTGCGTAGATGATTCTGTCCTTCACACCGTATTGTTCGGCCAGTTCATCATAGGTACCCGGTTTCACACCGGCAAAACAGACACGGGCGGGAGTATCCAGCTTAGCCAGTGCTTTCACCAGTTGATCCTGCCGTTTCCGGCGGGATACACAGCCGATTATGGTTTCGCCCGGTCTGATGCCCAGCTCTTTTCGGAACTTTTCGGTTTCCTGAGGGTTAACCTGTTCGTAGCGGCTGGAAGGGGTTCCGTTGTAGATCACATGTAGGTGTTCCGAGGGGTAGCCTTTATTCAGAAATATTTCCTTGAGCTTATCGCTTATCACTACGATGCGCTCTGTTCCTTTCACATAAAACCATCTCTGCAGCGCCCCTCCCGAACTGAGCGGAGACTGGCGCCGGGTGTGAACCACTTTGACCGGAAGCTTGTAAAGCCAGCGGGCCAGAATGCTTGCGTAGCGGTCCTTGGTGGACTGGGCATTTACTAGCTGGATCTTTTTCGAGCGCACGGTATCCCGTACCACTCTGATATCATCCAGGTCGAATTTCTTTCTGTAGGCCATGGGAATGATGTTCACATCGCTGTTTTCAAGCAGCGTATAGAGATGGCTTTTTCTTCTGCAGCCCACATGGACCGAATGCCCTCTCTTTGCCAGACCTTTGGCCAAGAACGCAATGGAGTTGGTGGAACCGGCGATATAGCCTTCATTGGTGAGAATCAGAATGTTCATTTTAGATTTCAGAATCAGGATTTTAGATTTAGTGAAACCGGATTACAATTTAAATATAAGATACTGGAAGAATGGATTTTCAAGCACTGTTTTTTTACGAAAAGAGAGCGTAAAAACTTCCGTAAATAGAGTATCATACTCCAAAAATCGAAAATCAGAAAATACCGCGTTTCACAAAGTAGAGTCAAGCAGAATTGTTGAGTTCTGAGGTGCACTTCCCGTGGCGAAAAAACTGGAAAAATCACGGTTTGGGGGCTTATTTCAGAGCTCGGCGGGATTTATATTGATCTGTTTATTTTCATCGCATTTTGTGCTCTTTTTTAATACTTAATTGAACTGCAAAGGAACTGGCCATGAGTTTTGAGAAACTGCTCAGACCTGAATCAGTGGCGGTTGTCGGAGCTTCATCATCGCCCGGCAAGGTAGGATATGAGATTTTGAACAATCTCATCAGCGACGGCTACGAGGGCGGGATCTATCCGATCAATCCCAAAGCGCCTGAAATCCTGAATCACAAGTGTTACAAGAGCCTCCTCGATGTTCCTGGACCGGTTGATCTGGCCATAGTGGTGATCAAGCGTGATCTGGTGATCCCAGTTCTCAAGGACTGCGCGACCAAGGGCACCAAGGCGGCTATTGTAATCACAGCCGGGTTCGGAGAAACAGGTGAAGAGGGGAAGGCCCTTCAGAAAGAAATCATCGATATCGTTCGGGAGAACGAGATCACCATGGTGGGACCAAACTGCCTTGGTCTGCTCAATCCCTGGTCGAAGCTCAATGCTTCTTTCGGTGGTACTGTGGGTGTGCCCGGCGGAATTGCTCTCATCTCACAGTCCGGTGCGCTTCTTACTTCGGTGCAGGACATTGCCGCCGAGGAAAAGCTTGGCTGGTCAGTACTTGCCTCCATCGGTAACAAAGCCTCTCTGGATGAAGTCGACTTTCTGGAAAATCTCAAGGATGATGGCAACACCAAAGTGATCGCAGCTTATCTTGAGAATATCACCCGGGGTCAGGATTTCATGCGTGTTGCCGAGAGAGTGGGGAAGGTGAAGCCGATTGTTATTCTCAAGTCGGGTAGAACCAGTTCCGGTGCTAAAGCCGCCTCATCTCATACAGGAAGTCTTGCGGGAGCTGACAGCGCCTATGTGTCCGCGTTTGAAAGAACCGGTGTGATCAGGGCCGAATCCATTGAGCAGCTTTTCGACATTTCCATGGCCTTTTCCTACATGCCGCTTCCGGCTGGAGACAGGGTGGCAGTGGTCACCAATGCGGGTGGTCCTGGAATCATGATGTCGGATGCCTTGGAGATGGCCGGTCTCAAGGTTGCTCAGCTTGACACCGAAACCACAAACAAGCTTCTGGATACTCTGCCGCCTGCCGGAGCTGTCAACAATCCTGTGGATGTGCTTGGTGACGCCACCAGTGATATGTACGGCAAAGCCATGGAGATCGTGCTCGAGAGTAATTCCGTTGACAGTCTGATCGTGGTGCTTACTCCTCAGAAAATGACTGATGAGGACAATGTCGCCAAAAAGATCATAGAATTTTCCAAAAAGTATAATAAGCCGATTTTCTCCTGTTTTATGGGTGCCAAGAGTGTTCAGGAGGGCGTGGAGCTGCTCAGGGATAATAAAATTCCTCAGTATCCCGTTCCTGAGCGTGCAGCCAAGGCCATGCTGGAGATGGTGAAGTACAGTCAGTACAAGTCACGTCCCTTGCGTGTGGTGGAGCGTTTCGCTGTCAATAAATATCCTGTGATAAAGACCATCAAGGCGTACCGTTCGAGAGGACTTAACGAAATCGGTGAGCTTGATGCCAAGGCGATCATGAAGGCTTACAATTTTGATGTACCTCCCAATGCGCTTGCCACTACGGTGGAGGAAGCCGGCCGGTTTGCCGATGAGCTGGGGTATCCTATTGCCATGAAGATTTCAAGTCCCGACATTCTTCACAAGTCTGATGTGGGTGGTGTGAAGGTGAATCTGCCCAACCGGTCTGCGGTGGAGGATGCCTTCGAGCTGATGATGTTGCGTGTCAACCGCAAAAAGCCCGAGGCGGACTTAAGGGGGGTGCTCATAGAGAAGATGGTTATGGGCGGACGCGAGGTGATTCTGGGAATGAACAAGGATCCGCAGTTCGGTCCGGTGCTGATGTTCGGTCTGGGAGGAATTTTTGTGGAGGTTCTCAAGGATGTTCGTTTCGGGCTTGCTCCTCTTACTGCCCAGGAGGCCTTGAGCATGATTCAGAGCACAAAATCCTATAAACTCCTTACCGGTGCCAGGGGAACAAAACCCAATGATGTGGCGGCTATCGTGCAGAACCTGCAGCGCATGTCACAGCTGGTAATGGATTTCAAGGAGATTACCGAAATCGATATCAACCCGCTAATGGTCGGTCCTGAAGGTGAAGGGGCTAATGTAGTTGACGCTCGAATTATCATATCAAAGGAGAAATAAACCATGACTGCATGGAAAGATATCTACACTAGCAAGGTGATGTCGGCGTCTGCAGCCGTTAAGCTGATCAAATCGGGCGCGCGAATATTCATCGGAAGCGGTTGTGCCCAGCCTCAGACAATTATCAAGGAGATGGTCAACACCGAAAACGATATTCTGGATGCGGAAGTTTACACCTACTTTCCTGTGGGTCCCGCACGGTATGCGGATGAGCAATACGGCAAGAAGTTCCGTGTCTGCAGTTTTTTCCTTTCACCTTCCATTCGCGAGGCTGTCAATCAGGGCAGAGGAGATTATCTTCCGGTTTCTCTTTCAGAAATACCGGAACTGTTCAAAAGCGGCCGCATTCCTATTCACACTGTTATTGTGCAGACCAGCCCTCCTGATAAAAACGGAAATTTGAGTTTGGGATTCTCGGTGGATATTGCGAAAGCTGCGGTTGAGAATAGCTTGACAGTGATCGCGGAGGTGAATGAAAGCATGCCGCGCACCATGGGTGATTCCTTCATTCCTGTGGAAATGGTGGATGCCATAGTGGAAAGTGACAAGCCTGTGCTCGAGCACCGCCTTGATGAGGGATGTGATGTGTGTGATTCCATCGCTAAGAATGTTGCGTCTCTGGTGGAGGATGGCGCCACACTTGAGCTGGGCAACGGCAATGTGCCTCACTCGGTACTCAAGTATCTCACCGACAAGAAAGATATCGGTATCCATTCGGAGATCATTACCGATTCCATTATACCTCTTATTGAAAGCGGAGTGATAAACGGAAGACGCAAAGGTCTCAACAAGGGTAAAATTGTCACCAGTACCTGTGTGGGAAGCCGTAAGCTTTACGATTATGTAAATGAAAATTCTGTTTTCGAATTCAGGCCTTCAGAATATGTGAATGATCCTTTCGTGATCAGTCAGAATTTCAAGATGACCTCTATCAACACTGCTGTCGAGGTGGACATGACCGGGCAGGTCTGTTCGGATTCCAAAGGCTACTCGTTTGAAAGCGGGGTAGGTGGGGTGGTTGATTTTGCCAGGGGAACTGCAAAGTCCAAAGGTGGAAAATCAATTATCGCTTTGCGTGCTACTTCTGATGACGGCAGGAAATCCAACATTGTGGCGCATCTGGCCGAGGGTGCCGGAACCGTGATTCCACGCAGCAGCGTGGATTATGTGGTGACCGAGTTCGGTATCGCCAGACTTTCCGGGAAAAACGTTCGCGAGCGCGTGATTGCACTTGCGGAAATCGCGCATCCGGATTTCAGAAATGATATTCTGAAGGCGGCAAAAGAGCATAATTATGTGTATCCTTATCAGAAGGAAATGCCCGCGGGAGGAACTCAGTATCCCAGAGAATATGAAACGGTACGCACGCTTGCGGACGGAACCAAGCTTTTCTTCCGCCCGATCAGACCCAGTGATACCAAATCACTCAGGGACATGTTTTATGCGCTTTCCGAGCAGTCAATTGCGTTTCGCTTTTTCGAACCGTTCAAGACGTTTCCTCACAAGTTCATCCAGGACTTCACCACCATTGATTTCTCCAAAGATATGGCCATTGCGGCAATCATAAAGGATCTTGGCGGGGAACAGATCGTGGGAGTAGGTCACTACTATACAACCGAGACCATCAAGAAGGCCAATGTTTCTTTTGTGGTGAGGGATGACTGGCAGGCCAAGGGTATCGGTACGCTTCTTCTGGAAATCCTCACCGATATCGCCCGTCAGCGCGGTCTTGTTGGTTTCGAAGGAAAGGTTCTGGAGAAAAACGAACTGATGCTCGGGGTATTCTACAATTCCGGCTACAAGATTACTACAAAGAAACTGGATGATTCGTATCTGATCTCGTTCGGTTTCAAAAAAGAGTAGCCCATGACTGTTTGGATGACTTTTTAATTAGCAGCCGGCCGGGATTTTCTGACCGGCTGTTTTTGCAGCTTCTTTTCTGAAAATGTTGAACGCTGAAACCCGGAGCCCTGAACGATACCTGTATGATTCTGTTTGATGAGCCGAACATAACACCCGTTCATCAGTGTCCTTACCTTTTTGAAGACAGAGCCCGTTTAGCCTGCTTTGCGGCTTCGGAGTTGAGTGAAACTGAGATTGGAATGCTGCTGTCCAGCGGATGGCGCAAGTTCGGTTATCAGTATTTCAGGCCGCTCTGTATCGGGTGCCGAGAATGTGTACCGATAAGGGTTTTGGTAAGGGATTTCAGACCTTCAAAAAGTCAGCGGAAGGTGATTAAGAAGAATGCCCTTACCGAGGTGAAATTCGGTCCGCTCCAGTATTCTGAAAGGGTTTTTGAAATCTACAGAGAGCATTCGGGATTCAGGTTTGGTGAAAAGAGTGATCGGGATCATTTCCGTCGTTCGCTTTGTGCCTCATCCTGCCCCTCTGGGATGTCTTCCTACTATGTGGACGGTGATTTGCAGGGAGTTGGGTTTCTGGACCGTTCCCATAACGGACTGAGTTCCGTGTACTTCATCTACACCGAAGAGGTGAAGCAGCTCAGTCTTGGAACATACAGCGTAATCAGAGAAATCGAATATGCCAGGGAGCTTGGTTTGGATTACTACTACTTGGGGTATGTGGTTGAGGGTTGTGGCAGGATGGCCTATAAGGGGCGTTTCTTTCCTCACGAGCGCTATGACTGGCTCAAGCAGAAGTGGGAGAGGGTGGGAGGGGATTTTTGAATCATGATTTCAGATTTAGGATGCGGATAGTTTCATGCAGAGGCGTGGAGGGTGCAGAGCGGAAAGAGATGGGGGATATTCGAGCGGAGGAAAACTCGCTTCCTGTCCCCTGAACTTTGATCCATGGTAAGGATCTCATGCCCTTCGACAGCAGAAGACTGCGCTCAGAACGTGCTTCGACTCCGCGGACGGGCTCACTTCTCCCGCTTAGCAGGATCAGTACAGGCAGCATGAGCGGCCCGGTCCAGAAGAAAAAGAAAAGAGCTCATGCTTCGACAAGC
>JBKGXV010000119.1:0-8428 GCA_046546375.1 Chitinispirillaceae bacterium
GGGAGTGGTTCCGCTTTCTGCTCAACAGACTCAGGGGGGAGGCTTATGGGTGGAAGCGGATTTGGAATTCTGGCTCAGACTGTGCAGACCGATTCCGTGACTGCCAGATTTTCCGGTGGAATGGGTTTTTTCGATATCGGATATGCACTGGTCAGCCTCAAAAACTATTCACTTCTGCCTGTGATGGGAATAGGCGGCGGGGGAATGGCTCTGCGCCTGGAGCCACGTCAGCTGGCTGCCCCGTCATTCGATTCTGTGTTGGTCAATCCCCGCCGGACCGCCACAATGAATGCGGCTGGGTTTGCAATCAAAATCGGAATCATGAATCAGTTTGCCTGGGAGGTCTCTCAGGAACGCCGAAATGATGTGGTGAACATTTTCAAAGTGGGAGGAAATATTGAAGCTTCAGTTATCTATCTTCCCAGAATGGAGTGGAAGCTCGGTGATGATGTATCTGTTTTCAATGCTCCTGATCCGAAAAACTACATGATCATGGTGACTGCCACGCTGCTTTTGGGTGGAAGAGAGCAGTCGCCCTCCCCGGAAAACAATACTGCATGGTTCGATGATTAGGTGATTTTTCTGGAAAACAGGCCGGCAACAAGTGTTGGCCCCGTTTTGTTCGTATTTGAAATGGGACTCTCATATTCTTACGCTCCAAGCTTAGCCTGTCGCGATCTGCGCGCTCTCCACCGTTTTCTGTTTTCTTTCGAATTGAAATGAACATTATGAAAAATCAGAAGTTGTCACTTATACTGATCCTCAAATATATTCATTTTAAGGCTTTATCGATTTCAATCAACAAAGGATTCAGGGTGAATATCGATCTGAAAGGGAAAAGAGTTCTTGTTACCGGCGCTACCGGAGAGCTGGGCCGGGTGATAGTCAGAACCTGCGCATTGTGCGGTGCGGATGTGGCCATACACTTTTATAAAAACAGGGAAATGGCCGGCAAACTTGTCGAGGAAGTCAGGGCGAAGGGGGGGAGGGCGGAAGCGTTTCAGGCCGATGTGACTGATCATGATCAGATACAGGCCATGAAGGATCATTTCTGCTCCACTCTGGGCGCTCCCCAGATTATTGTGAACAATGCAGTGATTCAATATCAGTGGAGACCGCTTCTCGAGCAGGACCTTTCAGATTACGAAAGTCAGTTCCGGTCATGCATCATGCACAATGTATCCATGGTGAAGGCGTTTGTTCCGGAAATGATCGGGGATGGATTCGGAAGGGTTATTTCGGTGAACTCTGAATGCGCGATGCAGATGCTTCCAACTCAATCAGCCTATGTGGCCGGCAAAAGAGGAATGGACGGGCTCTTGAGGGTTCTGGCCAGGGAAGTGGGGGAGTACGGGATTACTGTGAATCAGGTTGCGCCCGGCTGGACCGAATCGGAAAAGATCCGTGCCTGCCGACCGGAAGGAACTGACAGCTATGCGGGAACCGTTCCTCTGAGGCGCATGGGGACCGATCAGGAGGTGGCCAATGTGATTGCTTTTCTGGCTTCCGATCTGGCATCATTCATAACCGGGGCATATATCCCGGTATGCGGGGGAAATGTGATGCCGGCGATTTAGGAATCTGCAGCGCGAGGTACCGGGAAACTGTAAAGCCGTTAGAGAACTGATCATCAACCATTTCAAAAAAACGCTGAACCCTGAACCCCTTAACGCTTCAAGGCACAAACGTGAATATCCTGTCATCATTCGTGCCCGGATTACCTCGCCCGTCCCTGTTGCTGGTGGAAATGTACAGTTCTCCCTCGTGGTAGACCGCATTTCGCAGTCGTCCCTGACCGGTAAGCAGTTCTTCATCGGTATTGTTCTGAAGGTTTATCTTGCGCAACTGATTTCCTCTCAGTCCTGCAGCATAGAGATTATCACCTACTATGGCGATACCTGAAGGGGCCAATGTGAACTCCGTATAGCAGCGCACCGAAGGAGTTTCTTCACAGGTTTTGGGCCAGCCGTAGTCCGTTCCCCGTTCGATTTCCCGTATGGCATCGCGCCGGTTGGGACCGTGTTCGGAAGCGTACAAAGTACCGTCCTCATGCCAGGCCAGTCCCTGGGGATTTCTCAGCCCCAAAGCCCACACGTAATTGTTGAATGGATTATCCTGAGGCACCGAACCATCCTTTCCCATTCTAAGAATTTTGCCCCCCAGTGTTTGAGGGTTTCCTGCAATCTCGGGATCTCCCGCATCCCCGGTTGTCGCATAGATAAAACCGTCGGGGCCGAACTTGAGACGTCCCCCGTTGTGTATGGTAGCTCCGGGGATAGTGTCCAGAAGTATCTTTTCGTCTCGGAGAGAATCGTCAAGGGTGTATCGGGAAATGCGGTTGATCAGTTCATCGGGATCGTAACTATAGTAGATGTATACATACCTGTTCTGATTGAATTCGGGATCCACCGCTAATCCCAGAAGTCCTGCTTCTCCCACATTCGCTACTTTTAATTGACCTACTGTGGTGATTTCACCATCAGAAAACATCTTGACACTACCGGGCCGTTCGGTGAAAATCAATCTCCCGTCGGGCAGAAAATCGATTGCCCAGGGCACCTCCAGGTCAGTTGCTATGGTTTCCTGAAATTGACTGCCGTTGTCGCTACCGTTGCCGTTGAGCGAATTGCAGACAATGAGAAGCAGCAGAAGGACGTGTAGACCTGGTAATCTGAATCGTCCTGAAGATGTAGTATGCATGAATTCCTCGATTCACTACTTGTTTTCATAAAACTGGACGTATCTTTAGAATGGGTCTACAAAGATGATGCCATTTGAATAGAGTTTGAGGGTATAGAGAGAAAGAGCATTTAAGCTGCAGGAAAGACTGAAGCATAATTTCTTTCAGATTGCTCAAGGGGGAACACTTCTCTTCTCAGAACCTTCCATTTCACACCATTATTCGCTGCGGATCTCAAAAAAAACTGCCCGGGTCTGATCCATCCTGACCCGAACAGCTTTCTGTTGAAAGGAGTCTTTTGAAGGTGAGGTTCAACGCTCAGCGTTCAATGTTTTTCGCTTTGCACTTTGAACCAGTCTGTTTTTTACGCTTTCGCAACAGTACTGTCTTTCGGTATCTGGGATAGCAGATATCTCAGGTGGCCGTCGATGTCCTTTGACCCGTCAAATGCCAATCCCCATCTGTCTTTTATAAACGAGACGTCGAAAAGGGCCGGATCCGCTCCCCAGCCTTTGTCTTCCACCATCATTTTACTGGATGAACCGGTCATCTCTATTGCTCTTTTGCCGATCTCCTCCCAGGAAATGAATCTGGTCCCCAGTCCATGCATAACCTGACGGTTCTCTTCACTTTCCAGAAGACTGGAATACACTTTAGCCAGATCTGCGGCGCTGATAAACTGGGTGCCGTCATGACGGATCACCTTGAGCGGTTCACCTTTGAGTGCATTTTCAACCAGATTGTGAAACCGGCGGTCCGGCTGGGTCACTCCGCCTTCGAATGCGGGATTGCCGAAGGTATATCCGGGGCGGATTATATTGCATTTCATGGAGGTGTTGTGGCTGAAACCCAGAATGTAGGCCTCCGATGCCGCTTTAGTGGCACCGTACAGATCAACCGGCCTGCAGACACTTTCAGGAGTCATACACTGGCGGATTTCTCCCACAGCTGCAGTGGATGAGGTGAAGATGAATTTCTTAACACCCGCTTCGGCTGCTTTTTCCAGGAGGAAAACAGTGACTGCGGTGTCGTTCTGAAGCATTTCCTGAGGAGTATCACCCCAGCCCAGACCTATGTGAACGCATGCGTCTTGTCCCTGAAGAGCCTGTTCCATGTTCGTTCTGGCGGCAAAACCACCTTCCACAACTCTGGTATTGTCCAGTCTATAGAGAATCGGCAATTTGTCCGGATTACGCACCAGCACTGTGAGCTCATGCCCCTTTTCCAGAAGGGTTTTCACCACCCACGATCCGATGAATCCGCTTCCGCCGGTCAGAAATATTTTCATGTTCAACTCCTTCAGGGTTTGTTTTCGGGAACAATATAGGTGACAGTCGGGGGAGGCCTGGAGGAATTTTAATAAAGGCGATTGGAGGATTGTTATAATTGTTTGAATTCGTGCCCGGAGAGGGGAAGTGTGTGGAAAATATCATTCACCGAATTAAAAAGGTGATTCCGTACCAAATCAACAAATCACCTCCGAGGTAAACGAGGTGGATTGGATAGACTTAATCCGGTCCTTTTGGACTCCCGCAGCGATAGTCATACTTCCAGTTTTTTTCCCCTGGTGGTGATTATCAGTGTGGAAAATTCTGTCTCTCTTTCAGTGATTTACGCTTTTCATCCCGTTTACCTTAACCAGACACCTCAGCATCTCCGCAACACTCCAGGCCTGAGCCACACACCCCCGAGGCACAAACGGACTGTCCCCATCGAAAATTTCGCTTATGGAGCCGATGCAGGCCTCGCTGAGGTGATGATCAAACCCCTGCAGAAGCTTTCTTCTCCCTTCGTGATCGTCGGGGTAAACTTTCGTGTAGGCATCCACAAATGGCCCGATCAGCCATCCCCAGATAGTACCCTGGTGATACGCCGCATCTCTCGTGCGCAGGTTGCCGAAATATCTGGTTGCGTAGTTGGGACTTCCGGGCGCAAGCGAACGCAGACCCACCGGAGTAAAAAGGTGCTCTCTTACATTGTTGAGCACAGGTTTCCATTTCGCAGGATCCAGAACCGGGTTTGGCAGTGAAACGGAAAAAATCTGGTTCGGCCTGACGAGATCCCTTTCCTCCTCCGCACCGTCAATCACATCGAAAAGGCACTGTTTGCTTTCATTCCAGAACTTCCGGTTAAAAGAGGTCTTCACCTTTTCGGCCAGATTTTTAAAGTAAATTGCCTCATCCTGAGTTCTCTCCTCAGTGGCCCACCTTTCCATCAGACGCAGAGCATTGTACCAGAGAGCATTGATTTCCACCGTTTTTCCCCGGCGGGGGGTCACCACCCAGTCATCAACCTTGGCATCCATCCAGGTGAGCTGCAAACCTTCCGCCCCCTGGTACAGAAGCCCGTCCTCTTTGTCCATGCCGATTCCGAACCGGGTACCTTTAACATGATGCTCTATGACATCTGACAGTTTGTCATAGAGCTGCTCAAGAGTGGACTTGTCTTTTGTGTATTGAAGATATCTGTCGAGTGCATGGAAAAACCACATGGTGGCATCAGCAGTGTTGTAAAGCCCCTCCTGCTCGCCTTCCGGAAAGAGGTTGGGGATCAGGCCGTCGCGGATGTAATGGGAAAAGGTGCGCAGAATCCACCCCGCCTCCTCAAACCTTCCGGTAACAAGCGTAAGTCCTTCGAGGCTTATCATGGTGTCGCGCCCCCAGTCGGTGAACCAGTGATAACCCGCTATGACAGACTTTACTTCATCACCGGATGCATGCGTTCTCACTGAATCTGTCACTCTTCCCATAGGTGAAATGATAAACTGATCCGCTGCCAGTACCAGTTCCGCAGCCATTCCGCTGCGGGCATTGGGAACCGCTTCCTCGAGAAGCCTCTGGCGCCTGAGCATCTCCGTCTGCCGTGCCTCGTCAGCCGAAAGCGCCAGCACCGTTTCCCACTCTTCGGCGGAGGCGATGAGAGTCACACTTTCCCCCTGAGAGAGCTCGGAAGAGAAATGCCCCGGTATCCAGAACTGCCCCACCGAATCGTAACCTCTGTCTTTCTCCACCCGATGGATAACTTCTCTGACCACCCCGCCATCAAGACTCAGAGATGACGGCGCTCCCTCGGTTGTCAGTTTGAGCGAAGGATAATCAGCAGGAGAATCAATTTCAAAGCGGTTCTGCCGTGCTATGAGAGTGTAATCATCCCAGATCCCGTTTTCAAATGCACCATTGTGACTTCTGAATTGAATGTAGGGCCGCAGCTGAAGCCTGCATGCCCCGGAGCTTTTTTTCAAGGTATAAGTGATATGAATGGTGTTCTGCAGATGCACCATAAGAACACGTTTCTCCAGAACCGTCCCGTCATCCATCTGGTAAATCCAGAGCGGCAGTCCGTTTTCCAGGCGGAACTCTGAAAGATGAGGCGAGTGGGGGAGGTCAGAAACCCTTTTGGGATGATCCTCCGATCCCAGTCTGCATTTCTTGCCGCTGTGAATGATAAGCTCCTCGTCCATACGGCTGAGCATTGCAGTTCTGCCCAGCTTTTTTGAAAGTGCCGCCACCAGCAGCGCGTGATGT
Source organism: Chitinispirillaceae bacterium (assembly GCA_046546375.1). Classification (GTDB taxonomy): domain Bacteria; phylum Fibrobacterota; class Chitinivibrionia; order Chitinivibrionales; family Chitinispirillaceae; genus JAEZKC01. The sequence goes on from JBKGXV010000119.1 coordinate 6,205, forward strand.
CTCCGGGTGAGTGCACCGGCGACGGTTCCGCTTGAGTATCCACCCAGTCCGTTTGTCACCAGCCACTCCCGTCCGGTAAGTATCACGCTGTCCGAACCGTCTTCACTCCAGGGGACTTTTCTGAGTACAGAATCCTTTGTCACGCGACATCCTCTCTGACCAGATCGGTTTTGAGTTCTGTATGTTCGTTCGGTATCAGTCTGGCGATTCTGGGCTGCTCCAGTTCCGGGCAGGTTTTCATCAATACATAAATAGTATAGATCCCCAGCACCGTTCCCAGCGGAAGCAGCACCAGATTGAGACATCCGAGGATAAGCACAAGCATTTCAGACCATTTCCACTTTCTGATCAGGCCGATTCCTCCCACCACTCCCGGCAGAGCAAACAGAAAAAGCGCAATCGCCAGCACCACCATCAGCATGGTGCTAAGAGAGGGGTGGTTTATCTCCGGGGCGAAAAGCGACCCTACCCCGTAAAGTACAAGAATGATCCCCGAGGCGGCGAAAATATAGAAAAGACTTGCGGCGATGTGAAGAGCTCCCAGCAGCAGAATGTCCTTGCGCATGATATACCTCTGAAACTTTAACCGTAAAACTTACTATCCTATGAGCTAAATCATGCAAACTGTCTGCCATGGAGATCTCTTCCGAGCACAATCTCGTCATCCTCTGCTCTTTCTGTTGAGCAGGTACTCCAGTGCGCCGGGGGCAACAGAGTAGGCGAAGGCTCCAACTCTTGATCTGAATCCCATGTAGACGATCCGGGGCTCTTCTCGCGCACCGTCCAGTATGCGTTCCGCCACAAAACGGGAACTCCGCATTCTCTTCCTCAGGGCGTCATCGGCTTTACCCCCGGATTCGTTTCCCAGAGTATTGCTGAAAAAATTTGTGTCGGTAAGCCCCGGGTAGACTGTGGTCACCCGTATGTTGTGCTTCCTGAGTTCCACCCGGGCGGCTTGGCTGAGCGCATCCAGAGCGCATTTGCTGGCCCGGTAGGCGCCCGATCCCCTGGTGCAGGTTTTGGTGATCATGGAGGATACGTTCATGATTAGCCCCCCTCCGTTTTCTTTCATCAAAGGGATCACCTGCTGCATGGTGAGAAGCGGTCCCAGGACGTTGAGCTCCATGACCGATCTGGCGTTTTCACATTCGACCTTTTCTATGGTCCCGGCGCATCCCACACCTGCACTGTTGATGAGAATATCCACTCTGCCGAATTTTTCTCTGGTTTTGGTGACCAGGTTTCTCACCTGTTCTCCGTCTTTGACATCACAGGGCACAGCCAGGGCATCATCACCCAGCTGTTTGCAGAGACTTCTCAGTTTTGATTCCGTTCTGGCCGCAAGCACCACCCTGGCTCCTTTTTGGGCAAACAGCCAGGCGGCGCTTTCGCCGATTCCGCTTGTGGCTCCGGTTATGACAACCACCGAGTCTTTTATATGCATGAGCACCTCCCTTGATTGGCCGGGATTAAGGGGAGTGCAAATGTGGTGCCTTGAGGGGGAAGGGGATTGCCGCGGAGGTGACTTCGTGATCCGGGACAGTATCATTCCGGTTGCAGAAAAGAGCTCCTTTGGTTGAGTAACCACAATATGGTCACAAAGTGACTCTTCCGTTATATATAATTCCACCCTGATTCACGTATTCCTTAAACACACCAACAGCTTCTTCACGGCATACATCATTAGTAACTCTGATGTTTCTTTTTTCCAGCTCCTCCACCCAGTCCGGCCTCTTGGAACCCTCATCGAATCCGATATTGCGGGCGTCTTCGTCACGTGCGCCACATACCAGAGCGCGTACTCCCGACCAAGGGACTGCTCCCAGACACATGGCGCAGGGTGCGGTGGAGGTGACCAGTTCGCAGACCGGCATTCCGGGACCGCCCAGGTCGAATGTGGATAATCGGGACTGGGCCTGCATTATCGCTACCATCTCCGCATGTGCAATAGACTGGTTGGCGGAGGTGACCAGATTCACCCCCGGAGCAATAAGCCGTCCGTCAGCTGTATCGAAAATGGCAGCAGCGAAGGGGCCACCTGTTTTTTTGCGGATATTTTTCCTCGCCAGCTCTATCACCAGTTCCATCCGTTGATTGTGGGTGCGATAGAGATCTGGTTTTTCACTTAATAGCGGCTCAATCCATTCCGGCAGTCTGAATTCCACAGGTTTATACATGAACTTATTTGTCTCCTTCGGCAAACTGTTTCACCTCACGAAGCATA
>JBKGXV010000120.1:0-8416 GCA_046546375.1 Chitinispirillaceae bacterium
ACTGTCCGAGGAGGACGTATCCGCTGCGGCACTGTCCGATGAGGATGTATCCGCTGCGGTACTGTCGGAATCCATTTCACTTTTTTGGTCGACAGAAACAATTTCATCTTTATCCGCACTGTTTTCCTTTTCCTGTGCGGAAACAGAAAAAGTGAGGCATGCCGAAGTGATGATCAAAGCGGTTAATCTGAAAAAAGACATTGATTTTTCTCCCCAAAACCCTCGTGAGTTTCTTCAATACAAAAATGCGAAAAGCGCACCCCTGAAAGTATATTTCAATATCTGTTTTGAAAATACTATGGGCAGGGTCAATTCAAAACCAGGAATAGCTTTAAAGCTTACGATTCTTTCGGTTCAGAATCCACCCTCGGAACTTTTTTATTCAGTATATCATTAAAAACCGAAGCCGCTCTACTAATTTTAAGCTAAAGGAGACGCTTACATGGAGATTGTACAGACTCTGGCGATAATAAAACCGGATGCCGTACGCAACAAAACAGCAGGTAAGATCCTCAGCATGATCGAGGAAAGCGGTCTCGAAATCAAGCAGGCCAAGATGGTCAGACTCACACGCGAACTGGCCGGTGAATTCTATGCCGTGCACAAGGGCAAACCCTTCTATGAGGAACTTCTCGACTTCATGTCCTCCGGTCCGGTCATAGTGATGGTGCTTTCCGGAGAGAATGCGATTGCACGATGGAGAGAACTGATGGGTGCCACCAACCCGGAAAAGGCAGAAGAAGGCACAGTGCGTAAACTCTACGCCACCTCGGTTCAGTGGAATGCGGTTCACGGTTCCGACGCCCCCGAGACTGCTCGAGAGGAATTATCCTTTTTCTTTTCCGGCGCGGAACTGATTCAGAAATGATGGTCAAACTGTCACTCCCGATTTGGAAAATTCAGATTAGATGAAATATGATTGTCAGGCAATGAGGAATTCCGGAGGGATTCCTCATTCAGTTAATCACATTCCCGGTGCATTTTTCAAAGCAGTTTTCCTTGTGCTTCTTTTCTCGTTCTGCCTTTTCGGTGCGGAAAGCGACACAACAGTAATCGGTACCAGGGATACTTTGGAAAAACCAAGCCAGGGCATAAAAGATACCGTTTACTACGAATCGGAATACATCAATTACGATGTGAAAAACAAAATGCTCATGCTTGTGGGCAGTGCCCAGGTGGAATATCAGAACGTCTGTCTCCAGGCCGACACTATCGTATACACAGTCAAAGACAATGAATTCAAGGCCAAAGGCCTCCCCCAGCTCATCGAAGGACAAGACACCACGGTGGGCGACTATATGGTGTACAACATAAAAACGCGCAGAGGCAAGGTTCGCTACGCCACCACCAGTTTTGACGATGCCTATTTTACCGGAAGCAACATCGTCAAAACGGAAAACGACGAAGTGTACGTGGACCAGGGAGACTACACTTCCTGCGCCCATGTGGAGCATCCCCACTATTATTTCTACGGCAGAAAGATCAAGGTGATGCCGGAAGACAAGATAATCAGCAAGCCGGTAGTTCTTAACATCGGAGACGCTCCCGTGGCTGTACTTCCCTATTTCATGTTCCCTCTCAAGAAAACCAGACAAAGCGGCTGGCTCACACCGGTCTGGGGCGGTCACCCCACCAGAGGAGGGTATCTGGACAATGTGGGTTACTATTTCGCCCCCAACGACTATGTCGATCTGGTGGTAAGAGCAAAAATGCAGGAATTCAATCATTTCGTTCTCAACGCCGCCAGCAGCTATGCTCTAAGGTACAAGCTTAACGGGAATATATCGGCCCGCTATGTTCTGGACAACGAACTTGAAGCCAGCAGCAGGTCATGGGCTCTTGATTACAGACACAACCAGAACCTCACCCCTGATGGAAACACCAAACTGAGCGGAAGCGGAAACATCGTATCAAAAAGCAGCTTCTACGAAGAGTTCAGTGACGATTCCGATGAGCTCGAGGAGCAGAATCTCAAAGCCAATCTTTCTCTCAGGCATACATTCAAAAACATCAACGCTTCGGCCAATGTTGTGTACCGAAGGAACCACAACCTTGTAAAAGATCATATTGAACAGGATATGCCCTCGTTCGATTTCAACCTGCACAACAGAGCCATCATTCCCTTCGAAAAGTCTGATACGGAAGAGGAACCATCCTGGTATAACAACATCTACTATAAATACAATACCAAAGCGAATGTACGCGAGAACAGATACGGCGATGACTCCATTGCGGGTCCGCACCCGGCAATGACTCACCATTTCAATTTGTCCTCCAACCAGAAACTTTTCAATCACATCGATATAAGTCCCTATTTCTCGACCCGGGCTTCCATGTTCAAAGGTGCGATCGACACCCTGATCAGAGACACGGTGATGGTGTATGACACAGTAGAGTACGTGGTGGAAGATCCTACAGAGGACACAGAATATTCAGATTACTCTGAGATCAGCACTACTCCCGAATATTTTATAAATGAAGAAGGTGAACTGGACACACTTTATACCATTAAAAAAGAGAGTCCGGGGGAAAAACAATATATACGAGACGAGGATGATGAATTTCATATGGTAAATTCCTGGGAAGCGGGAGTGAGCATGTCCACCCGGCTATACGGCCTTTTCCCGTTCAAATTCGGCAACTACAAAGGATTCCGTCACACGCTCTCACCCACAGTCAGGTATTCCTATCTGCCAAAACATGACTTGGACAAAATGTTCTACGATGTAGGCATCAGCTATGACCGCGCCCGCCCCAAAGAGAAGCAGTTGGTAACCTTCAGCCTGGGAAACGATTTTGAGGGGAAGAGAGTTGTAGGTGAAGGAGAATCCCAAAGAGAGGAAAAATTCGATATACTCAATGCAAACCTCAGCACCTCCTACGACTTTGAAGCTGAAAAGCGCCGGTGGAGTGATCTCAGCCTGCGCGCGAATAGTTCCTATGATTTTCTGAGAGTCAATTATTCTTCACATTTCTGGCTTTATGACAAAAGTGACAACCTGAGCACACCAATTCTCAAGGATTACAGTTTTCAGCTTAATCCGGGCAATCTGGGTGTTAGTGGAACATTCTGGGATGGTGACCTTCTGGTGCTTGATTCTCTTCAGCCTCAAGACTCGGTAAAATACAAAAACGCAGGTCCGCAGAGCTGGAGAGTAAGTATCTCACCCAGCTTTTCCTACAGTGCCAGCCGTCCGGCTCCTGGAGAGCCTTTTGTCCCTAAAAAATCCTACAACCTGAGTGCATCCGCCAACATAAACTTCACCCGCAACTGGTCTCTGAGGTGGAACGGAAACTACGACTTCAACAGTGATCAGTTCACACACAACAACTTTCATCTGTCCTGCGATCTTGAATGCTGGGAGATGAAATTCTCCTGGAGACCGGAAAAACTTAATCCCGGATACCATTTTGTGATCAACATAAAGAAGATTCCGGATATCAAGTGGGAGCAGAGGGATTAGTATTCTTCAATAGTCCCCGCCTTTTTCAAAACCGCGGTTACGTAATATGCTATATCCTACTGGAATCTGACTGCAGCAGGAAATTTCTATGGGAAAAACTACACTGCAAGACCGTTTTTCTGGCTTGCCTATGATTCTTATATGGAAGACAAGCACCCTGTCACTCCCTGGGGGGTTGCCAGCCTGCGTATCAATTCCAAAAGAGACAGCTCATTTTCCGGAGTCGCCGGGTTTTCCAGACAGTATTACACTCAAAGCAAGCCGTACAGAAGACAGATCAACCGGAATATCACATACCTGAACAGCGGATATCTGTCTCTGAGAAACTCCGTCGATATCATAAATTTTGCCGATTTGAAAGTGAAAGGAACTCTGGAAGTAACAGACTGGAATGGGCAGATCATTCGCGATACTCTTGTGTCCGTAATGAAAACGGCGGCTCCGTTTCACGGGTGCCGAACAACTACTCCCGAGTGGATTTCAGTTTTGAATACCAGACCGGGAAAATAGAACACCGCATTCTGAGCACACGATTCGACGCATTCGTCAGAGTAGTGAATATACTGGACCACGATAATATCCGGGTTTACTATTGGAATACAGAAGGTATACCTGTTCCGATTCTTCTCAAAGGCCCCGGTATCGAAATCGGTGCCAAAGCGTATTTTCGCCTCTGGTGACAAAACTTATCACCCCTCAACAGCATCGCTCCCCATCTTTACATAAGTTAATATTTGGAAACCGCTTCGATTTCCGAAGAATTGATCCGGCAATCCTTCAAATCCACTTCAGACGCAGGCTCCACCTCCAGAATCCTTTTCCCCCCGCCGGATTCCGCCCAGACGGCCACACTTTTCTCTTTTCTGGCTTTGGAAAACCGGGCCACCACCGAGGCGCTGAACCAAAGCTCCTTCTCCGTGGGTTCCCCTGTTCCCAACGCCAAAGGCCCGGGAACATCCCGCAGACCGAATAAATACATCCCGGAGGAGAAAAGCTTTTCCAGAACATCATTCTCGCTCTCATTTCTGGAAACCACCAGCTTATATGAAGAAGAGGTCCGGAAGTGGCGCCCCCATGCGATCAGCTTAAAGTCGAAAAGAGAAAAATCGGGACTGTGTGCGGCAAGATCATTGAAGCGAACTGCAGTCTGCGAATTGGTCAGAAGACATCCCCCCGCAGGAGATGCATGAGAGAGACCATACTTCCGGGCATACTCAAGCTGCACTTTTCTGCTTCGCCCCGAAATATCCAGAAGTTTATCCCTGTCGATGATTCCCGCAACTTCCGCATCAGTGGGCTCCAGGAGTTTGGCAGAAAGCGGTCTGAGAAGCTTTCCCTTGAGACCGGAAAGGCGCTCGATCTTATAGAGGCAATCCATTCTCTGAGACATGGGACGCTGCCCCGTAACCTCTCCGGTGGCCAGACAGACTGCATCTTTCTCCTCCATGATTTTTTTAGCTTTCATCACCCGATGAATTCGGCAGTCCACGCAGGGATTGGCGTTTTTCCCGTACCCGAAACTGGGGTCCTTGATCATCTCAAGAAACTCCTCCCCTTCTTCCTCTATGCGCAGAGAAACACCCAGCTTTTCAGCATACTTCTGAACCTCCCGCTCACTACGCCCGATACCGGAGTAAAACGGAAGAACAAAATGAAGTGCGATCACTTCGAGGCCCTGCTCTTTTAAGAGGTGTGCTGCAACCACACTATCAAGTCCACCGGAAAACATCAATACACACTTATGCATATAACTCCAATCTTTATCTTTCTTATCCGGTCAGTGCCAGATTATTTTTATACTGAACAAAACCACACCGATTCTGATGGAAGGTTCATTATCAAACAGGCTTGCATATCTCATTATTTCGAATACGCGGCTCTCAGATTACTGGAAATTGCGGTCAATCTTCTGCCGCGCCGTATCGCCCTATCTCTCGGTGCTGCCGGAGGTAATATTCTGTACTTTTCAGGCATATACAAAAAGATCGTCTGGAAGAATCTGAATCACGTAGGTTTCTGGGATGAACAACAGAGCCGCATCATCGTAAAAAAACTCTACAGAAATATGGGACGCTATGCTGTTGATTTCCTCAGAAGCTCCCTGCCACCACACAAAATACATAATTTCAACACAATACCAGAACTGCTTGAGCGGGGTAAAGGAATCATCATAGTCCTCGCTCACTTCGGAAACTGGGAACTTCTGGCAGCGGTTTTCGGTTCCAAACTGGACAATCTAAACGTGATCGCCAAACCGATGCACAATCCTCTGGTGGAGAAATGGCTGTATCGGAAAAGAACAGCCTCATCCGTAACCACCATCCATACCAGCAAAGCGCTGCGCAAGATGTACAAAGTGCTCAAGGAAAACGGCTTAACAGCGATTCTCATTGATCAGCATCTGCAAAAAATGGGTACTCCCGCACCCTTTCTGGGAAAAACTGCAGACACCGTCCGCACAGTGGCGGGTCTTGTGCGAAAAACCGATGCAGGCGTCCTTCCCGTTTATGCACTTCTCAGAGAGGACAGTTCCTACGAAATACAGATTTCACATGCGCCCCTGCCGGAACACAACGGAACTGACGAGGAGGAGACTGTCAAGCGGATTCAGATCCAGCACAATAATATCATTTCTCAATGGATCAGAGAGCATCCTGAACACTGGTTCGGCTGGTTTCACCGCCGCTTCAGAGGATATATAAGGTATAAGGACTGATCAGAACTCCGCATTCCCCGGATATCGCGGGAAAGGAATCACATCCCGTATATTTTGCATACCTGTGACAAACAGAAGAAACCTTTCAAAACCGAGGCCGAATCCTGCATGAGGGGCGCTGCCGTATTTGCGCAGATCAAGGTACCACCAGTAATTGCGTTCATCCAGGCCGCACTCCTTCATCCTTGACACCAGCACGTCATGACGTTCCTCTCTTTCGGAACCGCCGATCAGCTCCCCGATTCCCGGCACCAGAACATCCATCGCCCGCACCGTCCTGTTGTCATCATTGAGACGCATGTAGAATGCTTTGATACCTTTGGGGTAATCATGCACTATAACCGGCTTTACGTAAACCTTTTCGGTCAGGTAGCGCTCATGCTCCGATTGAATATCCACTCCCCACGAAACCGGGTATTCAAACCTCTCACCACTTGACTGAAGACGCTCAATTGCTTCTGTATACGAAATCCGGGCAAACTGTTCGGAAGCAACATGTTCCAGTCTGGCAATAACCGATGAATCTATGCGGTTGTTGAAAAACTCCAGATCATCCCGGTTATGCTCCAAAACATGCGCACAGAGATAACGCACGAATTCCTCGGCCAGATCCATATCCTGCTCAAGTCTGCAGAAGGCCATCTCCGGCTCGATCATCCAGAACTCCGCCAGGTGACGCGCGGTGTTGGAGTTTTCAGCCCTGAAAGTGGGTCCGAAGGTATAGATCCGTCCCATGGCCATGGCATAGGTTTCTCCCTCCAGCTGTCCGCTTACAGTAAGCCCTGCAGGTTTACCGAAAAAGTCACTGCTGTAGTCGATTCTGCCGTCTTCTGTCCTGGGGGGCTTTTGGAAATCCAGAGTTGTTACACGGAACATTGCTCCCGCCCCCTCGGCATCACTGGTGGTGACTATAGGGGTGTGAATGTGATAAAAACCGCGTTCCTGGAAAAAGGAGTGCACTGCAAAAGAAACCGAACTTCTCAGACGGGTAACCGCACCCAGAGTATTTGTCCGGGGACGCAGATGGGCTATTTCCCTTAAATATTCGAAACTGTGTCTCTTTTTCTGCAGCGGATAATCCTGAGGCGCCATACCATGAATGGTAACCTCCTGTGCCTGCACCTCATACTTCTGCCCCTTTCCCGGCGAATCCACAAGAACGCCTTTCACTGTGATACTGCTTCCGGTGGTCACATGAGAAAGTTCAGCTTCATAATTGGGAAGGGTTCCGGGAATCACAACCTGGATCCCGGCCAAACTGGAACCGTCATTTATCTGATAAAATGAGAACCCTTTTGCATCCCGGCGGGTTCTCACCCATCCGCTGACCTCCACCTGTACACCGGCGGAAGGCATCGACAATACTTCTTTTATTCTGCTTTGCATACTTCTTCACTGCTGTAATTTATTAACGTTTTCGGTTCATAACGACCGATCTTTTCTTCATAATTGAGAAAAGGAAGGCCGATGATGGAAAAAATCCCTGCCACGTGAGCTCCCACTGTCTCAACCATTCCCGCTACCGCCTCCAGTGTTCCGCCGGTGGCGATGAGATCATCGATGATAAGCCACCTTTTCCCCGGAATCAGATCCGCTTCGTGAATTTCAAGAGTTGCGGAACCATATTCCAGAAGATAGCTCTGGGAGACGGTTTTCCCCGGGAGCTTACCTTTTTTCCGGGCCAGAACCAGTGGCACTTCTTTATCATAGGCAAAACAGGAACCCAAAAGAAAACCGCGGCTTTCTATGGAGATCACCCCGTCCACATGCTGATCCTTGTAGATATCGAGCATGGAATCCACCACGAACTTGAAAGCCTGGGGATCGGTGAAGATACTGGTTACATCATAGAACAGAATACCCGGTTTGGGAAAATCTGGGATCTTGCGGATAGCGCTGTCAAGATTCATATTCTGAAGCCTCCGGAAAAAGTTGTTCCTCAAAGGGCTGCCCCGGAGCGAACCGCGGCCCTAACCCTTAAATACGATTCAGATGGTCATACTGAGAGAAAATAATTAAAAAAATGAAGGATTCAGAGATTTCCTGGATTTTCCAGGCGAAAGGCGATGTGTCCCGGAGGTGCGAATCGGCTCTGCACCTCCGGGGCAGGGTAAGCCGTTGATTTTTTCGGGGTGCGGTTCTCAACATTGACCAAGAAGGCTTATGGTCAAGCGCTGTCAACTGGAAGACGGTTCAGATATTCTGAGGAGATCGAAAGCGATTAGTCCGTCCCCGC
>JBKGXV010000121.1:0-8247 GCA_046546375.1 Chitinispirillaceae bacterium
ATGAGATACTTTATTCTGCTTCTTTTGTGTTCCGCATCTGTATCTTTTCCCAGACCACTCAAAGTAGTTCACAGTACTTCAACCAAACTCGTGTTGAAATGGAGCATGTCCGAGTGGGATACTGTGTCTGTGAAAGATATTGAAGGAATTCAAACCGCCCTGGATTTCCCTTTCAGCAATATTGAGGTTACAGATCAGAATAACACCTCATTACCCGGTTACTCTTTTTCATTCGGTGTTCCTCGTCAAAATGGTTTTGACATTGTTTTTCATCCCGAGGATATAGGCCTTACAGAAATACATGATCCCTTGAATCAAACCGCAAAACTAAGGGCAGCTGAACCTGTTTTCAAGGATGAATGGATCAGTGAACCGTCATATTCCCGATTCAGAGAATATCAGGCGGCATCAGTGATTATTCGGCCATTTTCACCTATGTCCGATGATCGAATCCGAGTACTGAAAGAAGCGACTGTTACAATTAATTTCCCTTCAGCAGCACACAATGACATCTCCTGGACTCCTGACTCCGATTATGAGCGTATGATACAAAAGATATTGGTTAATTTCAAAACAGCTCAGGGATGGGTAGATCGCTCCTCTCTTCTTAAGAGAGGGAATGCTTCAGCGCAGAGCAATCATCCATTTAAAGGAAATCAGAAACTGTATACATTCAGAATCGGTGATGGAAACAGAGGTTTCAATGAGTGTACGAACAGGGAAAACGGCATAATCAGAATCACCGGAGAGCAGATACATGAAATGTTCGGTGATGCAGTTGATGTTGCGTCGGTTGCCGTCTATGCTTCTCATAAAGGTGAATTGGGGTTGCGGAGTCCTGCTGTGGACAGTATCCCGACGGGGGTAAGCGAGATACCTCTCATGAGATTTGATGTCAATGAAAACGGAATAGTTGAGTATGAGGATTATTTTCTACTGTATGTAAGCGGGGCATCAGACTGGGCTTATGATCAGAAAGAGAAGTCCTGTTATTATAAGCTGAACAGATATGATGATTACCGTACCTATTGGATAACGGAAAAGTCCGAGGGGGAAGGTTTGGCTATGACTGGATTTTCTCAGCCTGATAATTCCGTAAAAGAGATGAAACGTTTTCAGAATTTTATTTATTACCGCAAGCCGGAGCTTCTCAGTCGCAGGAATCTGAGTGGAGGCATTGACTGGGTATGGTTGAGACTGCATGATGATAATACGGAAAAAGTACTCTCCATTAGTCGTCCTCAGGGTGCGGATGCAAACAGACCTTGGCAGGTTAAACTTAACAGAGGTTCTGTGGATCGCAATTCATTTTTAAGTGCAACTCTTGGAAGCAAATCCTTATGCCATGATTGTACTGAGAACTGGTTGTCGGTAGATACGTGGAACAGTACTGATCTAAACCTGCAGTACTCTGGATCCGATACTACCGGGCATTATGAAATAAAAGGAATTCAGGTCAGCTATAAAAATAAAATCCAGCTGGACACTGTTCAGCAGACCCTCACGGTTTTTTCTGATACTCTTAATGATGCGGTCTCCTATAAGCTGACCAAAACAGACAGCGAACTTGCCTATCTGTTGAGAGTTCCTCTGAATGAGTCTGAAATATCTCTCATTGATACACTCAGAGGGGTTTCACAGAATGAGTATGTATGGACTGAACAGGGAGGAACCGGATCTCGTTTTTATATTGCAAGTGAAAGTGCTGTCAGAGAAACAGAGGATTTTGAAAAAGTAGATTTCCAAAAGAATGGTGATTTTTCTGTACGGGATCTGAGAAAATTTCAGAACAGTACCGATTATCTGATAGTCACTCACGAAGAGTTTCTTGAAGCTGCTCGGAAACTGGCTACTCATAAAAAGAAAATGGGTTTTCTGAAACCAAGGATTGTATCAATTCAAGATATCTACAATCAGTTCTCAGGGGGAAATGCCGATCCTTCTGCTTTAAGAAATTTTCTTTTGTATGTGTATCATTACTGGGATAGAGGAAGTGATTTTTCTTATATTACTCTGATGGGTTCTGGACACTATGATTATAAAAAACTTCAGACCCTAGAGGAAAGTTACATTCCTACCGCCCAAATAGCCGGCAAATCCAGAAAAGAAAATTTCTGTTCGGATGATTTTTTCGTCATGTTTGATACTGTCTCTTTCAGAAATCAGCGGAATAGTTATTACTTTATAGGGCGGTTACCAGCCAAGACTTCCGGGGAAGCATCTGTAATGGTGGAAAAAATAATTGAAACCGAAGATCCTTCAGTTGCTGATTATGGTCCTTGGCGAAACAGGTTCGTATTGGCAGCTGATGACGATATGCAGGGGAACAGTCATGATAAAATTTTAAATCACCACGCACAATCTGAGAATATCTGGAAAAGGGTGGAAGCCAAACGGCCGTCTTTGGATGTCAGAAAAGTCTATCTTTTTGAATATTCCTGGGATGAACAGAAAACAAAACCGGGAGCTACCAGGGCCCTGTTGAATGAAATAAACCAGGGGACAGTGGCGGTGAACTGGATAGGGCATGGTTCACCTAAACAGTGGGCCGATGAGTATCTGTTGGGGATGGATCATCTGAACGGTATTCAGAACAGCAGAAAGTATCCGCTTTTCACTTCGTTTTCCTGTTCTGTAGGTAAGTTCGATATGCCTGATCAGGAGTGTCTTTCCGAAATTCTTGCAAAAACAAAAGGGGCTGGAGCGATAGCAAGTATCGCCAGTACCAGAGAATCAAGCGCTTCAATGAACGAACGCCTCGCTGCGAATTTTTATGAGTTATTGTTTGCGCCGCTCTCGGATTACTGTATCGGCAGCGCTTTTATGCAGGCTAAAACTGTATATCCGGTCTCCAATAATCATCTCTATGCCCTTCTGGGAGATCCTTCTATCCGGCTTACGCATACAAATCGTCAGGTGAATGTTAAGATTGCCGAATCCGGGCATACGCTGGATACACTCAATGCTCTTCAGAAAGTGACAATCGAAGGAGAGGTGAAAGTTGAACACGGGCAGTTGGATGAACGTTTCAGTGGTTCTGATGCGTCTGTAAGGGTCAGTCTTTTCGCACCTCCTGCAATTACAAAGAGAAAAGATGGTGGAACCTACACAGATCCCTCCTATGCACTTCCCGGAAATCTGATATTCAGTTCGGATATTGAAGTTCTGAACGGGTCATTTGAACAGGAGATTGTATTGCCCATGAATGTGCCATTTAATAAATCAGGAATAAAACTTACCGCGTATGCGCACTGTGATTCGTTTGTGGGTGCAGGTGTCAAAAAAGACCTGGTTTTCGGTGGAAGCGTTTCGCTGGACAGCTTGAGTGATACTACCGGACCCCAAATCAGTATTCGTCCGGTATATAATAGTGAAACGATGGACAACGGGGGGCTGTTTGTTACCAGCCGCTTGTCTTCTCAGCTGCCGCTACAGTGTGAAATTCGGGTGTTTGACGAAAGTGGGATCAATGTGACCGGTTCGGGTCCTGATGAGGGAGTGACCATGGAGGTGAAAGGTGCACTTTCTAAACGAAGGATTGACAACTATCAGTTTGTGAATGGAGATTACCGTCATCTTTTAGCTCTGCTTTCATTTGATGAGGGAGAGATCAGACCGGGAATTCATGAAATGACCCTGACAGCACAGGATCTTATAGGGAATATATCCAAAAAAGCGGTGACTTTCGAGATATTGGAAAGAGAAGATCTCAGACTTGATCACGTTATCAATGTTCCCAATCCCATGCGGATGGGGAAGGGGACCCGTTTCTACTACTATCCCAGCTCGAGTCTGGAGTACTCTCTTTCATCTTTTTCCGAACCGGAAATCTGTATAAGGATCTACTCCCTGGGAGGAAGATTACTGAAGGTGATTAGAAATCCCCGAAACGGTCAGCATTGGGATGGTCGGGATCAGAGAGGCAGTCTGCTTTCACCCAATGTGTATCTTTATCAGATCACCGCTTCTTATCCGGAGCAGAAAACCAGAATCGTAAGAAGTGATATAAAGAAACTTGTGGTTCATCCGCCGCGGTGAAAATAACAAACCTGTATTGATGGGGATGAAAGAGGCTGCAGTTTTTGTGCTGCAGCTCAACTCTGATTACATGGCAATAAAACAGAACATCACGTCTGCGAAGACTGCTACTTCCGGGTCATTCTCCACTCTGAATTCTCTCAGGTCTATACCCAAATCGAAGTTAAGAAACGGAACTGACGGGGGATGAATTCTTAGTCCGCCGGTTGTGAAAAGATAGAGCCCCCCTTCATCTTCGTGAGTGTCGGCGGAAAATCCACCTTCCCAGATAAATGACCATACGTTTACAGGTGTAATTTTAAGACCCAGGTCGATTCCCAAAGACAGTCTCTCGCCAATCTGAGTGTTGGGTACTATGACCATCTCAGTAGTTCCTCTCTGGATCATTCCATAACTCAGGAAAACACCGAGGCGAGGATCGGCATAGTGGGGAACACCGTGATCACCTCTTCCCAAGGTGACAAATGTACCTGCCAAACCTGCTCCCACGGACAGATTGTCATAGAGTCCGAATTTGGCTCCCAAATTGATTCTTCCTATGTTGTCCAGAATCGAGGCCTGAAGCTGCAGATTTCCCGGAAATGCATAGGAAAGCTCCCGAAGTCCGATCACCATGTGATTGGGCGGGTTAACGTATGCCGTGGGAGTGAAGAAGTAGTGAGTGGGGTCAGCTGGTCTGATATTGGCATTTCTCGCGCTGGTGGCTGCAACCAGAACACACAGTACCAGAAGCATCTTTTTAAACATAGCACATCCTTTGTTTTGGGGACTTTGCCTGATAAACTATTTTAGTGTCAAAGTAAACGTGAAACGTTCTAAATGAATCACGGATTAAAGGTCTGTACCTAATAGTACATATTTCCAACATGCTGATTCAACTGCTTGTGAGATAAAAGTGTCTGACAACAAGAAAAAAGCCGTGTTTTTTGATGCTGCAAAGACTCTTTTTTATCCCTATCCCTCAGTGGGGGAGATCTATGCTTCCTTAGCTGGAAAATACGGTATGGAAACCGATGCAGAAAGGTTAGGTGAAATATTTTATCAGGAGCATATGAAACGTGAACAGATGAATCCTCTCGAGACTACCGGGGGAGTGCAGGAGGAAAAGAGGTGGTATAAGGAGCTGGTGAGAGATGTTTTTCCGGGATAGTATCGAGAATGATTATGCCGGAGGGAGTGCGGTGGGAATGGAGGTGCTGATCATAGACAGAAAAGGAACTGTGCATCAGAAAAACGCAACAGTTCCTACAATCCGTTCGCTAAACGAGCTATTTCGGTTTATGTAGTCAGTTCTGCTTCTTCCTTGGAGCTTCTTTCAATCATTTCAGCAAAAGTTTCCAGTGCAGTCTCCAGATTCTCACCGGTAACTGCGGATAGTGTAAGCCATCCTTCGGGAAGTTCGGGTGCGTTTTCTTTGGAAAGTAGGTCGCTTTTTGTGAGAATGAAGCATTTGGGTTTGTTAGCCAGATGAGTGCTGTAGTGGGACAACTCCTCAAGCAGTACATTAGAATCTTTTATGGGATCTTCCGAGGTGGCTTCCACCATGATTGCCAGTACACGTGTACGCTCGATATGCTTTAAAAACCTGATACCAAGACCTTTGCCTTTGTGACAGTCCTCAATGAGACCTGGGATATCCGCAACAACGAAAGAACTGCCGTAGGGGCGGTTTTTCGGTTTTACTATTCCCAAATTCGGCTGGGTTGTGGTAAAGGGGTAATCTGCTATTTTGGGACGAGCATGTGACACTCTTGATAGAAATGTGGATTTTCCTGCATTAGGTCGACCTACCAGACCGGCATCGGCCAGAACCTTAAGTACCAATTTGATCTTTTTTATTTCCCCCGGATAGCCAGGCTGGCAGTATTGAGGATTGGGGTTGCGTCTGGTTACCAATGCAGCATTTCCCTTTCCGCCTCTGCCTCCCTGTGCAACTATCTGTTTTTTCCCCTCTTCCAGGCAGTCTGCTATGATTTCTCCAGTATCTGCATCGTGAATGATTGTGCCAAGCGGAACCGGAATCACAATGTCCTCACCATTTCTGCCAGTCTGATTTTTCCCTTTTCCATGGGTTCCACGGTCCGCTTTGTAGTGACGGCGGTAGGCTACATCCTGCAGATTCTGTATCTGCGGAGATCCGGCCAGATAGACATTGCCTCCTCTGCCTCCGTCACCACCGTCCGGACGCCCCTTTGGTTTGTATTTCAGACTTTCATGGGAGTAGCAGCCGTTGCCGCCATCTCCCGCTTTCACCTCTATTGTCGTTTCGTCTATAAACATTGATGTCTCTTTGCTGACCGTACCGACTTTCAGCTGGATGATGAGCTTGTAGCCGATGAGCTTGAAGAAGAACTGCTCGAAGAGCTGGAAGAATTGCTGGATGAACTTTTTTCTGATGATGATGATGAGTTTGATGAAGACCCGTTGTCCGCTTTGGCCGCCTTTTTGTATGAATCGGAGCGGTAATCGGTTATATAGAATCCGCTACCCTTGAAAAGAAATCCCGCTCCGGCTGAAAACAGTCTTTTCACCTCTCCATCACACTCTTCCATCTTGCACTGTTTGAGCGGTTCAGCACTGATGCTCTGGAACTCCTCGAAGACGTATCCGCATTTTTCACACTTGTACTCATAGGTGGGCATACGTTAGCTCCTTGTTTTTTTATATCTACGATTTTGCAAACGATACTATTGCCGGGCAGAAAAATAATTATTCGGCATCGGTTTTTCAATCAGTGTTAATAGCTTCTCCATACAGATCATAATCGTTTGCACCTATGATTCTGGTTTTCAGGATCTGGCCGAAGTCAAAACTGCCGGACTGTATGAACACTCTTCCGTCCACTTCGGGAGCATCAAGCTTGGTGCGTCCCTCGTAGTTGAAATCAGGATCGTCACTGACCCGGTCTATAATGATTTCTGCTATGGACCCAACTTTTGACTCCAGAATTTCCCGGCTGATATCCTGCTGCAGAATCATCAGCTCCTCACAGCGCCTTTGAGCCGTAGAGGTGCGTGGACGGGGTTTCATTGTGAAGGCGCGCGTCCCCTCCTCTGGAGAGTAGGGGAATACGCCCAGCTTATCAAAACGGGCGAACTCCACAAACAGTTTCAGCTCTCTGAAGTGTTTTTCGCTCTCTCCCGGATGTCCCAGAATAAAGGAGCTGCGGATACCTGCGTCAGGAACTTTGGTTCTGATCTTCTCGATCAGTCCGTAAATGCCCTTTGAGAGTGGCTTGCGATTCATGGATTCGAGAATCGGATCGGATATGTGCTGCAGGGGAATATCAAAATAGGAACAGAGTCTTTCTTCCTGTGCAATCAGGTCAAGAAGGTCGTCACTCACAAACTGCGGATGAAGGTACATCATCCGAATCCAGGGGAAATCTGTACGGGACAGGAGCTGTTCGAGTAGGGAAGTGAGATTGCTGCCGTAATCCCGACCGTAAAAAGAGGTGTCCTGAGCCACCAGAATAAGTTCTCTGGTGCCTTTTTCATACAGCCAGTCTGCTTCCTTGAGAATGGAATCCACCGTTCTGCTTCTGAATTTTCCGCGTATGGAGGGGATGACACAGAATGAGCAGCTATGGGAGCACCCCTCCGCAATTTTCAAATGTTGAGTCGCTACTGGTTCTGAAAGAACCCTTTCAAAAGTGGGTTTGCGGGTGGATTGTACAAGTGTGCCGATTACCTTTTCCCAGTCATCCACCCCTGCCCATAAATCAACTTCAGGAAACTCCTCTCTTACTCTGTCTCGGTATCGTTGGGAAAAACATCCGCTCACGATCAGAGTGGAGCATTGTCCCTCTTCACGTACCAAACCCATTTCCAGGATAGTGGAGATTGCCTCCTCCTGTGCTTCTTTAATGAAGGCGCAGGTGTTTACTATGATTATGTCCGCTTCTGTGGAGTCCTCGGTGATGCTGAAGCCCGCTGTGGTGAAGAGTTGAAGGATACGCTCGCCGTCTATGAGGTTTTTACTGCACCCCAGATTCTGTAATGCAACTTTTTTCATATATGCTCATCCCAAAAAAAAAGAGGTTTTGCTCACTGAGGAGCAAAACCTGATATCTGATCGAGAATCAACTTTTACTTACCAGTCGCTTTCTGCTCCCCAGTCATCGGTTCCCCAGTCATCGGATTCCCAATCATCATCGGTGGTAGTATCAGTTGATTCGGTTTCTGTTTCAGCGGGTTCAGATGAAGTTTC
>JBKGXV010000122.1:0-8215 GCA_046546375.1 Chitinispirillaceae bacterium
CAGCATGAGCGGCCCGGTCCAGAAGAAAAAGAAAAGAGCTCATGCTTCGACAAGCTCAGCACGAGCGGGCAGGTCCGGAAGAGAAGAAAAAGAGCTTATACTTAGACAAACTCAGCATGAACGGACGGAGAACGGAATCTAAAAATGCTCAAAACAGCAATTGAAGCTGCCCGGAAGGCAGGCCTGATGCTTAAGGAGAATTTCGGTACGACGCTGGATGTGGAGCATAAGCCTGACCAGAGCCTGGTGACTAATATCGACAAGGAAGCGGAGCGGATTATACTGGACAGGATTAAAAGTGTGTATCCTTCCCATTCTGTTATTGCCGAGGAGTCGGGAAAAGAAGCGGGGGATGATTATACCTGGATTATCGATCCTCTGGATGGCACTCATAATTATGTACGCGGCAATGTGATGTATGGAGTGTGTATCGGGTTGGCCAGAAGAGAGGAATTTGTGGCGGGGGTGATTTATCTGCCTGCTTTTGAAGAAATGTATGCGGCTGAAAAGGGACAGGGTGCGTTTAAAAATGATGAACCGATCAGGGTTTCCGCTACCACCGAGCTTTCCCAGAGTACATTGCTGTTTGATTCCGGGCTGCATGAGGGGGGAGATTACAAACTGGAAGTGTTTAAAAGAATATCCGGCAGCGTGTTCAATGTGAGAATGCTGGGGGCTTCATCCAGGAATCTTTCCTATCTGGCGGAAGGGAAAGCCGATCTGATTGTGGAGTTTGATGAAAAGCCCTGGGACTTCCTTGCAGGAACGGTTCTGATCAGAGAAGCTGGAGGGGTGGTGAGTGGTTTCGATGGGGAACCGCTAGCTGTTGAAAGCAAACGCTATATCGCGGGGAATGGGATTCTGAACCTGCAGATGAGGGAAGAGGTTAACCGTGCTCTTGGAGAGATCGGTGAAAAATGACTGCAATGGAATTCTGAAGCTGTTTTGTTCCTCTTTTCATTGCTGCTGATTCTATAGGACGGGACTCATGTTCAATGCTTCGGGGGTTATTCTGAGAGTGATGGGGACATCAGGGGCTCAGATTGCTTTCAGGCTGGCTCATCTTTTTCTGGCATTCTGAATCTCAGTTCGATCAGTATCCATGAAGGGGCTGCTCTTTCTATAATATAGGGAGACTTTCTACCCCGTCATGGTTTCTCAACAGAAAAACTCTCTTTGATCCACCCTCTGATTCCTGATTCCACATTGTATACTTCTTTGAATCCGTTCTGGATAAGAATTTGCGAAGCCGGAATACTGCGGTTACCGGAGCGGCAGTACACTACTATGGGTCTGTCTTTGTATTTTTTCATTTCGCCGATTCTCTTTGAGAGCTGCTGAAGCGGAAGAAGCTTGGCGTCTTTAATATGCCCGCCGGAGAATTCGCCGGGGGTACGGACATCGAGAAGGAGAGGTTTTCTCTTTTTAAGCATATCATGTGCCTCTCCGGCACTCACATTCCTGAATACAGCTTTGGCGGAATCCACTTCGTACTCGAGAACCACCACTCTTGCAAACTGCTGACCATCACCAGTCGGACATTGTCCGTTGCACATCATTGAGTACACCCCGGATTTTCCGGCTTTGAATTCGATTTCAAGGTTTTCTTCTGCAGCCGCACTTCCGGAGGCTTTCAGCTCGGGAATATGGACCGAAAAAGGATGTTTTACCTTTTCAAACACCAACCGTACCTCTTCGCCTCGGTACACATACAGATCACCCAATGTTGTTGTGTTGGTCAGATTGATGACTCTCTTACCATTGATCAGTTTTCCATGGGGCTTTTCACGTTTCGTTTCATTATAGCTGTCGCTATGGTTGATAATTGCACGACGGTACGTTGCTTCCGGCTGTACCCCGGTCAATGCCTGAACCACCTTTTTTTCTTTCACCAGCACCACGAAAGGTATACCGCTTACCTGAAACATCGATGCCAGTTCAGGATGCTTGTCGATGTTGATTTTATAGACGGTAACCGAGTTATTCATATCCGCGGCGATCTTCTCAAGCATGGGAGACAGTATTCTGCAGGGCATGCACCAGTCAGCATACAGATCAAACATAAGCAGTTTATCTCCCGATTTTTCTATGACCGAGTTGAATTGCTCCGAAGATCCGATGATTTTTACCTGAGAGTTTTTTTTCTGCGACCCGGCTGGTTTGGCCAACAGATTCTGGGGCAGCAGACTGACGATTAACAGAATAAGCAGCATCTGCACGTTTCTTCTGGGTACGGTCTTCATTACTATTTCTCCTTGCGATTATGATCGGATAATTTAATGAAATATATCAGTAGGGCTCTACAATTGTCAAAACAGGAGTCTGAGGAATCGAGTGGTTTTTCCTGATCCTCGGCGTTCTCAGCGGTTTCTGCGTTTTCATATCCAGCAGCGTCGTTGAAAAGGAGCGGTGAAGGATAAAACGCACAGATCGCTGAGGGCGCGGAGAGAGAAACACAGAGAAGATAAAGATATCAGACTTGCATTCTCTTTTTTTTTCTCTCCTCGCTTTCCTTTTTGCTCAGCACACAGCCGCAGTAGTCCTGCCTGTAGAGCCCCAGATCCCTGCTCAACGCGATGCTCTTTTTGAATCCGTCCTTTTTCTTGAAATCGAACGGTTCGTAGGTCAAACCGTACTCCTGGGCCGCATCAATTCCGGTTTCGTTGAGCATGACGATTCTTTTGTGAGGACTAATACTCATGACCGTGGTGAATGCAGACCACCCGAGCGACTTGCAGAATGATGCCGTGCGCTTCAGTCGCAGAAGAAAACAGGCTCTGCACCGTTCGCCGCCTTCAGGCGTATGGGTGAGTCCAGAAACCGCATCATTCCATAGCATTTGATCAAAGGTATCTCCCGTAAAGGGGACACTGTAATGCGAAGCTACTTTGCGTGCCTCCTCAAGCCTCACACCGTACTCCTCGGGTGGGTGAATGTTGGGATTGCAGAAAAAACAGTGAAGATCATACGAACTTCTCAGAAGATCGACCACATAGGCCTCATCGGGCGCACAGCAGATGTGAAGGACAAGTTTGGGCTTCATATGAATCCTCTCACCATTTGTGTAGCTTTAGATTCCAATCTCCTCTGCTTTCTTTTTCTGAAATAATAAAACAAACCCATGGATGCTCCATAAAACGTTCCGATCAACCCCATCCCCCAGAATCCAAACAGTGCCCCAGCAGGGAACAGAAGAGAAAACATTATCAGAGTGTAGAAAAGTACTACGAACCGAGATATGTAGTAACGGAAAACAAACCTTCTGTACTCAACCGGTTTCTGACCGGTAAAACGCAGAAAACGGATTCCCTCCTGTACCCATTTGTCGTTGAGCCGTTTGTTGCGTGCAAAAAGGTTTATGGTCTCATTCCAGCCGCCCTTTTCAACATAACTTATGAAAAAGGGGAGCGAGTAGCTGGTATGCCCGCGCTCAAGAAGAATATCGATCATGGGGGGCAGAAGCTCTTTTTCCGTAGGCAAACTCTTGTAGGCCAGGTGAAGGTAATGAAACGCTTTCAGGTTCTGTTTGCTTTCCCGGTAGTAATCGGCCAGAAACCAGTAATCCTCCGTACAGTAGGGGTGCTCGATACGAATCACATTCTGTACCGTTTCCACCATTTTGTCATACTGTCCGGCCTGACGGAGGTGGTGGTAGTAATCGCGAAGGATTTCCACGTTTTCCGAATCGAACGCGATCGCCTTTTCGAAAAATTTACGGGCAGAATCGTATCTGCCCTGCTCCGAATAGGCAACACCCTTCACCCTGTATCCCTCAGGATCTATGGGGGAGATATCGATGGCTTTGTTCGCAGCGGAAATGGCCTGTTCGGGCTCGCTGCTGTTCAGATGCACATAGGCCAAATCGATATAGCCGACAGGGGAGTTTGGGTAAAGTGAAATGGTTTTGCGGGCGGTAATTTCCGCTTTACTGAACTGATTATTCTGTGTATAGCTGTAGGTCAGCTTCGAGAGTATTCTTATATTCTGAGGAGACTGCTGCAGCGCATCTCTGTAGAGGTTGATAGCACTACCAGGCTTGCCGCTGAAGATCAGGTGATCGGCTAAAAGGTCTCTGGCTTCCTCGAAATTGGGATTTATCTGCAGCGCGATGCGAAAACACTTTTCAGCCTCTTCGAACCTTCCAAGACGGTCGAATGCAAGTCCGCCGTTGCGGTACGTTTCGGGGTTGCTGGTTTCCCCTTTTTTAGCCTTTTCAAAATAGAGCAGCGCTTTTTCCGGATCGTTTATTTCAGTATGATACCAGATAAGCGCCGAGAGGACCATTTCACTTTTCGGGTGGTGTTTTTCGGCTCTGAGGAGAAATTTGCCGCCCTTTTTCATCTGATTCATCATGGCATGCGCATAGAAAAGGGAAAGAAGAATGTCCGCATTTTCATCGTCTATACGCAAACCCTGCATCAGATAGGGAATAGCTTCGGCGGGCCGGCTCTGGTCTGTATAGAATCTGGAGTATAGAAAGTAGATCTCCCACTCGTTTTCGAAAACGGATGCGTACTGATCTAAAAGCTCCTTTGCATCATCAAAAAAGCCCATGTCAAGCTGCTCCTGTACTTTTTCAACCAGCTCGGGGAGATCATACCACTCCTCCAGGTTCATCACTTCTGCTCCCCGGAAGCTTTGCTGAGAACCGCAGGGTACTTTTTCCTGAAAAAAGCATCAACCACCTTGATCACGAAGAAACCGCAGCAGAATGCCATTGCCGCACTCATCATCGCAGCTGCTGATTCCACCATTTCGGGAGCCAGTCCGTACCACACAAATATGGTGACAAGCGACAGAAGCACCGGTGTGCCGAACACCGTAAGGCTGATCAGGTTCTCATTCAGTACATGGTGGGTAAAGGAAACACTCTGACCTACTTTAAAGGATTCCGGGCAGGTAACCGTAAAAGACTTCTTGCGTACACTGTCCCGGTGCGCACATGATACACATCCGCCCTTGCACCCCTGCTGGGAACTCGAACAATCGCTCTGTATGGCAACCAGGATGCGGTTCTTCTTTATACTGTAAATGATACCTTCACCATTTTCTTTTCGAATAATCTGCGGCATACCCTTTTCCACTCTTCTGTCATGAGGCATTCATCATAAAAATAACTGCGGGTTCCACCGGAATGAATCTAATACTACGAGGGGTGATTCAGAAAATTACACCCGGTTCGTGATGCACCACTCTGTCTTCCAGAAGATACACACGGTCTATGGATGTCCCCAGGTTGCACAGGACCTCATAGCCGATAGTGTTTCCCAGAAGCGCAATCTGGTCGGGAGTGATGCTGTCCTCACCCTGCGATCCCATTGCCACCGCCTCATCACCCACGGAGATATCGGGGTTGGGGCCGGCATCCACCATTATGTAGTCCATTGTGACATTCCCCGCGATCCTGTAGCGTCGGTACCCGATAAGCACTTCTCCCTTCGAGCTCAGAAAGCGGGGGAGACCGTGGGCATACCCCATGGCCACAGTGGCGATCCAGGTTTCACAGGGAGTGACATAGTTGCCCCCGTAGGAAACAGATGTTCCCGCAGGCACTTTCTTCATCTTCACCACACGTGAGATCAGTGATGCGACCGGTCTGAGCCGCAGCTTGAATTCCTGGGCAGGATCCGGCCGGCAGCCGTAAAGCGCTATTCCCGGTCTGGCCAGCGTGCAGCCTTTGAGTGGAAACCGCATGGATGTGGCAGAATTACCATAATGTATATGGTCCGGCGAAACACCCGCCTCACTCAGTTTCTCCACACTGCCCCAGAATGTTTTGAGCTGACGGTCAACTGTATCTGTCCCGGGCTCATCGGCACAGGCCATGTGAGTGAACACACCCTCCAGGTGCAGGCTCGGACTCTCCTCCAGAAGACCCAGCATCTCATCCAGCTCGGAGGGGAGAAGGCCCATACGGTTCATGCCGGTATCGATATTGACGTGAAACCGCACATTGAAGGGATACGCCTTCCACCGGTAGAGATCGGAGGGGTTGTTGAGGGTGAATACAATATTGCGTTCAAGACCGGCCCGGAGCTGCTCCTCGGTGGCCCGCCCCAGTACCAGCACCGGACGGCTCACCCCGGCTTTTCTCAAAACGAACGCCTCCTCGGCCCTGGCTACGGCAAAGAAGTTCACCCAGCCTCTCTTTTCAAGAGTGCGGGCGATGACACCACTTCCGCAGCCGTATGAACAATCCTTTACCACGGCGATTATGCCCATATCCGAAGGCAGAAGAGTGCGGATCTCCCCCAGATTATGGAGGAGATTGTCCAGAGAAATCTCTATATGGGGCGAGTAAGGAGATATCTTCTCGTTTATTCGAGCTTTTGTCCTACTGTTTTCCATTCACCGTCATCTTTCTTTCTGAAAAAGCAGGATTTGTAGTTTTTGTGACATGCTGCACCGGTCTGGTCGACTTTGAAAAGCAGCGCATCCCCGTCACAGTCGATATACACCTCTTGCACTTTCTGCACATGTCCGGATGTTTCACCCTTTTTCCAGCGCTTCTGCCTGCTTCTGCTCCAGTACACCATATCTCCCGTCTCCAGCGTTTCGGCGAGAGTATCCTTATTCATATAAGCAAGCATCAGGACTTCATCGGTGGTGGCATCCTGAGCTATCGCGCTCACCAGACCCTTGTCATCGAATTTAACTATATCAAGTAAATTCATCTGAAAAAAACCTCCGCAAAAAATATGAAAATTTTAACTGTGAACGATTAACCTGATCTCTATCTGATCTGTCCCGTTCCCTCCACAATCCATTTATAGGTGGTCAGATCCTCAACACCCATGGGACCGCGTGAGTGAAGTTTGTCGGTGGATATGCCAATCTCGCATCCCATCCCGTATTCGCCACCATCGCTGAAGCGGGTGCTCGCGTTCACCATCACCGAGGATGAATCGACTTCCCTGAGAAATCGGGCAGCCTCTTTCCCTGATTCGGTCACTATGGATTCGGTATGACGGGAACTGTAAGTGTTGATATGATCTATAGCCTCATCAATGCCTTTCACCGTACGCACCGCAAGCCTCAGGTCCAGATACTCCTCAGTCCAGTCCTCCTCTTTTGCCTCCTGCACTTTATCGGAAAGTCTGCGGGTTTCCTCATCACCAAAGAGAGTCACTCCGTTTTCCAGAAGCGCATTGATAACGGCTTTGCGTTTTTCCTGATCCAGAGCCTCGTCCAGAAGAAGCGTTTCCATGGCGTTGCAGACACCCGGGCGCTGCACTTTCGCATTCACTGCGATGGATACCGCTTTTTCCATATCCGCCTGGGCTGATATGAACACGTGACACACTCCCTTGTAGTGTTTGATTACCGGGATGCGTGATTTATCCACAACCATGCGGATCAGACCTTCGCCGCCCCGGGGAATCACCAGGTCGATCTGCTCATCCTTTGACAGCATGAGCTCCACGGCGGCTCTGTCTGTGGTGGGAATGAGCTGAAGGGCACCTGCGGGCAGACCGGCCTGTTCAATGGCGCTGGTGAAAAGAGCGCACAGCGCGGTATTGGAGTGAAACGCCTCCGAGCCGCCTCTCAGAATCACTGCGTTCTGGCTTTTGAGGCAGATCGCTGCGGCATCCACGGTCACGTTGGGTCGCGATTCGTAGATGATGCCGATTACGCCTATAGGGACTTTCATCTTATAGATATCCAGTCCGTTGGGCCGGACGCGTTCGTCGAATTTTTTCCCTACGGGGTTGGGTATGGCGGCAACTTCCTTCACCCCTTTGATCATGGAGTTGATGGTTTTGTCAGAAAGGGTGAGCCGGTCGAGCATGGCGCTTGAGAGCCCTTTCTGCCGTCCCGCCTCCAAGTCTTTTTCGTTTTCTTTCTGCAGTGTTTCTTTTTGTGACTTGAGCAGATCGGCCATGATGAGCAGGGCTTTGTTGATCTTTTCCTCAGTCTCGCTTTGAAGCAGCAGGGATGTTTTTCTTGCTCTGGAGGCGATGTCGCTAATCATCTGTTCCAAGTTCTGATTCATGATCTTCAGGCCTTTGGAGTGGAATGAATGCGGAGTGTTTTCCGCGGTTTTTATACAGTGATATAGGGTAATACAAACTACTTTGTGGAAGGGTTTGGGGACAAGGCCGGGGAGCGGGGGCTGGTCTGCGGAGAATCTCCCCGGAGGTGAGTTTTTGGTTCGGTAATGAGTCATCTCCGGGGCGGCCCGCATTTTGCTTTACTTTCTCCCGTACCCATCAAC
>JBKGXV010000123.1:0-8040 GCA_046546375.1 Chitinispirillaceae bacterium
ATTTTTGCCGCTTTGATTCTATAATCTTATAGTTCAGCAAACCAGGAGAGCAGCAGTGGCAACTCAGTTTGTGGGAGTTTTTTCCATAGGTAGAACACTGGACAGAGGGCTTCGACTTTTCAAACTTGCCTGGAAAAAGGTTATACCTCTGATGCTTTTACCTTTTGTTCTGGGTCTTGGTGCATATGTCGGCTTTGCCAGGGAGGCATTAAGTACCGGATTCAGTCAGATGCAGTACGCACCTCTTTATGTGGCCGGATTCATTCTGAATGTTGTGGGAAGTATCTGGGCCTGGGTAATCAGCTCCCGTTATATTTATAAACTGAGCGTGGGAGAAAATCTCACTACTTCCGAAATGCTCAGACTTGCTGACTTCAGGGATCTGCTTCTCATCATCACCTCTTTTTTGTGGGTCGCAGCCGCCATGATCGGCTTTGTGCTGCTGATAGTGCCATATATCTATCTGATAAATCTGATGAACATAGGTTTTCTGATATGTATATTAGAACGCAAATACTTCGTCAACGGAATTGTCCGTACCTGCGAGTTGGTGAAACAAAGGTGGTGGAAAACCGCGGGTGTGAATATACTTGCGGGTATTGTGGGAACAATTCCCGTTATGGCAGGTATGATGATTCTTACCTTTCTTTCAGTGCTGCTGCTAACAATTTTTTCATCGAATGCGTTCAGCAATGAACAAAATCTTCCGGTTTTGATGATTATGTACTATATCGCCTATTTTGCACTTTTCTCCCTCTCGATCCCTCTTATTTCCTCTATTCAGATCGTTCATTATCATAGTCTTCGTTGTGAAAAAGAGTCTTTTGATATAGAATCCCGGATTGATGAGATAGGAAGCGAAAAGGATGGCGCGCTTTCTGAAAGCTAAGATGTTCTGCTAAAGTGGTAATGAAAACCATAAAAAGGACTTTGATTTGCCCTGTTTCCTCACCTATATTCATTTTATTGTCTTCTTTCAGAATCTTCGCCGTTTCATCAGTACTGTTCCGTTAATCTTAAAACCTTAAAAGGGGGCTCCTATGTCGTCTCAGTATATCGGAGTGTTTTCCGTGGGTACTACACTGGACAGAGGCTTGCGTCTGTATAAGCAGTCTTTTAAAAGAGTTTTCCCTCTTCTTCTCGTGCCTATGATGATCGGAATGCTGCCTTATCTGAGCGGCTCCTCGAATCTGTATTCTCCCACCTACAGTCCGTTTCAGATCCTGATTTTCATTGTTAACATTGGGGTTGGTTTATGGGCGTGGAGTGTTGGTATCCGTTATTTGCAGAAGCTGGCGATGGGTGAGAACCCTTCTGTTTCCGAAATGCTCAAACTATCCGGACCTCAGGACCTGGCTCTTATACTCACCTATATAATCTGGGGATTTATTCTGTTTGTCAGTATGTTTTTTCTTGTCATACCCGCTCTTTATTTTTCGAATTTTCTGATGACCGCTCTGATAGTCGCCACCATCGAGCGTCAGTATTCTTTTGAAGGGTTGTCTCGAACATTCGGTTTGATTAAGGGAAGGTACTGGAAGACTTTTGCTGTCAACTTCATAGCAATTCTGATCGTTATGGTACCTTCCATGATAGGAATCGGGATAATGACTTCTCTCATGGCAGTGTCCATGAACGGAGCCAGTATGGCTGATCCTGCCGCTGCTCCCAGCGGAATGCTGCCTGTGATCGGTATGGCGGTGTACATGCTTGTCATCGCCTTGGTCTTTCCGATTTACAGTGCGACTGCACTTGTTCACTATAACAGTCTCAGGTCTGAAAAAGAGAGCCTTGACCTGGAGCAATCAATTGAAGAAATAGGCGATGCCAGTGTTCAGAATACGTCCTCTACTGTGTAGTGCCCTGTTTTCGGCCATAACAGTTCTGCCGGCGGGGGGACAGGAAATGACCTTTCATTTCCCCCCTCCAGCTTCTGATTCAGTTCTTGTCGATACGGTTCTCGATTATGTTGCGCAAAAGAGCGTTTGTGAACTTCCGGGTGCCATTGTCAGCTCGGATTACGACCAGGACTGTTACCATCCCATAAAGGATCATCTGGATTACTCTGATACGGTGAACTACACTGCCATATACACTTTCAGACGATTCTGTATTCCCCCCCAAAATACTTTCATTCCCTTTGATACCGCTCGCTTCTCGCACAAGGATTTCCTTTCTGTATATAATATCAAAGAAGAAACCGAAAAGAAAAAGGCATCCTGGCTGACAAAAGCATTGAATCAACTGGTGATCTGGTGGTCCGATGCAATCCGGTTTATCAAAAAACACCTGATCAGTCCGTTGAGAACGCTTGATCTTTCCTGGAAAATCATTGTAACTATCGGGGCAGTGTTTCTGATTGTGGGAATCTCCTTTCTGACTTCTCGATTCGCGAAACGAATCTATCCTCAGCAGAACGCCCGGCTCGAGAGATTTCCTTTCGAGGCACGAGGAGAAAAAATTCCCTCTCTTCAGCAGGCACAGGCACTTTTGGAAAATGGAGATGCCAGAGGTTCGGTGTCGGAACTTTACGGCTGGATGGCCCACACGGCTGATCAGCTCAATCTGGTGAAAAGGTATGAATGGTGGACCAATCGTCAGTTTGCAAAACTTATAAACAAGCGCTCCTCTGATATGAGTGCTCTTGCAGTAAGAATTATTGGAGAGTACGAAAGCATTGTATTCGGGCACAGGCCTGCCGAATCATCCTCGCTTAGGGAACTTATTGAGAAATCATCCTCGGTGTCAAAAAAGGTGCGGTGAAGAGAATGTCGGATGAAAAGAAATCTGTTCTGAAGAAAATCAGAGCTGACAAAGCGATTAAGTTTCTTAAGGAACACAAGCTTTTCACTGCGTTTTTCGTGTGTCTCTGCCTGATAAACCTCTTTCTCATACTAAAAGAAAAACCAAAGGTCGAATCCTACACCTGTTCAACTCATGACAAGGGCCCCTACGGAACATCTTCTCTCTTCCGATTTCTGGATGAAAAAAAAGTGAAGGTTTCCCGCATGGGAACTCCATCCTTTGTGCGTCTCAAGAAAAAAGAATCCGGAAATACTCTGGTAATGCTTTCACCGAGGTTCAATCCCCCAGTCTGGGAGTGGGAGCATATTCTTTCCTGGGTAGCTCAGGGTAACCGGCTTATAACGTCAGGGAGGACCTTTCCCAAGGTATCTTTTTTCAAGGATCGTAAAGGTATAACTACTTATTACGCCAGAGAAAAACTGGACGATATAGAAGTCATGCTGCCGGTTCATCAAAACTGTCCTGATGTTCTGGAATCGAACCATCAGGTCGGGATCAGCTTTTTCGACAAGACCAGAACCGAACCCGGAGATACCATTCTTCTCAGTCACATAAACAAAAATTTCATTCACGATGATATGGTTCCTTTGCTTTCGATGGATAAAAAAATCATCGGAGCAAAAAAGGCGATTGGAAAGGGGGAGTGGATTGTATTCACTCAGCCCAACCCCATGAGCAATGATCTTTTAAAACACTCTTCCTGGTACAAATTCGCGCTTTCTCTCCTTATCGGGAACTCGGCTTTCGGAAAAAGTGAAATTATCTTTGATGAATTTCACAACGGTTTCAGAGCCACAGAGAGTTTATGGGAGTTGCTTCGATTCTACAAATTTGACAAAGGACTTCTTTTTCTGGGTATTCTGGGTATTCTGTTTCTGTTTTTCAGCGGGATCCGTACGGCACCTCCATCGGTAACCGGTTATCGCTATGTAAAAGATGTGATTCCCGGTCTGAAAGCAATGGGGAATCTCGTGTGCAGGCATAAGGCTCACTCCGGACTTCTGAAACGGGAGCTGGAATTGATAAAAACTGAACTGGTCGGAAGATCTGACACGAATCTTTCGGAAAGTGAACTGTATGCTCTTTATACCCGCAAGGGAAGGCTTCCCGGTGAAATGACCAAAGATGATTTTGAAAACCGTATAAAGGAAGTACATTCGGGCGGAAATCCGGAGCCTGAGTACATGATAGGAACGTATAATCTGTTTGTACATATGCGAAAGGAATTGAGATTGTGAATCCAGCCAGTACTCTTTTTGAACAGGTCCGCCTTGAACTGAACAAGGCTGTGGTGGGAAAGGATGATGAGAAGGCAATCATATTTGCTGCTGTTCTGGCAGGAGGCAATGTGCTGCTCGAGGGGGTTCCGGGTATCGCCAAGACTCTCATGGCCCGTGCAATGGCCAGGGTTCTGGCAATGAGATTCTCACGGGTACAGTTCACCCCCGATCTCATGCCCTCCGATATCACAGGTACAAGCATTTATCATCAGGGGAAGGGGGCATTTGAATTTGTTCCCGGGCCCATATTCTCCGACTTTGTGCTGGCCGATGAAATAAACAGAGCTCCCGCCAAAACCCAGGCTGCTTTGCTGGAGGCTATGGAGGAGCGGCAGGTAACGGTGGATAACCGCACCTTTTCTCTTCCGCCCAGCTTCATGGTGTTTGCCACCCAGAACCCGCTTGATTTCGAGGGAACCTACTCCCTGCCGGAAGCGCAGATGGACCGGTTCATGGTGAGAATCACTGTGGATTACCCTACTGAAGAGGAGGAATTGTCCATTCTTTCAGGGATTCAGGGGATGCCTTCGGGACTGCTGGATAACCTGACACCACTGCAGAGCTGTGAACAGGCCCTTCACGCAGCGCGTCAGTTCATCGAGAATGTGGTGGTTGATGAAAATGTCATGATGTATGTGCGGGATCTGATCCGCGCTTCCAGAGAACTGGACGAGCTTCTTCTGGGGAATTCTCCCAGAGCAGGGCAGATGCTTATAAGGATCGCCAAAGCTTATGCGGCGGTAAGTGGGAGCGATTTCGTCACTCCGGATCACGTGAGGGAACTGGTCCCCTCGGTTCTTCCTCACAGGTGGGTTTTGAGGCCGGAAGCTGAAATGAGACAGGATCCCATGAATTCGATTGTGACGAATCTTTTCGACTCCGTAAAGGTGCCCGTGTGAAGTTTATCCTTACACCCAAGAGTTTTTTACTTCCGGGGGTTGCCGGACTGGTTCTGTTGTTTCAGAACTGGATTCCGGAAGCGCAGTTGATGTTCGCTGTGCTTAATTTGATTGCGCTGGGAGTGATTACGGCGGATTATTTCACATTGCCCGGTCCGGAGAAATTCAATATGCGCCGCACGGTTCCGCAACGTCTGTTTCTGCGAAAAGAGGATACGGTCAGCGTTTCTTTTGTGTTCAAGACTGCCGTGCCTTTGCGTTTGACGTTTTTCGATGTGCCTCCGCCAAGCTTTGTTCCGGAAAATCCCGAGGCACATAGCAAGGTCTCTGCGGGACCCAATGATGTTTCTTTTTCCTATCCTGTTTTACCGGAAGTCAGAGGACACTTTTCCTTTTCTAATGGCGGGGCACGGGTCAGAAGTGCGTTGGGCCTGATTGCCCGTCAGTTCAGACTTCCATGCGAGACCGAAACAGATGTTTTCCCTTGTCTGCCTTCCGAACAGGAGGATTTACGCTCGCTTTTCTACATGTCCAAGGTGGAAAGCAGAATTATGCGTGTCTACGGTCCGGGCAGGGAATATTCTCAATTGAGAGACTACGTAACGGGTGACGACAGACGATCCATACACTGGAAGAGATCCGCTGCAGCAGGTTCTCTGGTGGTGAAGGAGTTCGAACCCGAAAAGGGACAGAATGTGTTTCTCATGGTGGATGGCGGAAGGCTTATGATGGCGGAGCTGCAGGGGTTGTCGAAAGTGGACTGGGCACTGTCATCCTCCTTTTCTCTGGCCAGGGAAGCTTTGAACCAGCGTGACTCTGTCGGAGTGATGGGTTTTTCCAATGATATCGATGTGATGCTCAGGCCTTCAAACCGCCAGACTCAGCTTTCATCTATAGTCAAGGCTATGTACAGCTTTCAGCCGCGGTTCATAGAGCCGGATTATGCCAATGCATTCAGGTGGGCGTATTCGAATCTGTCTCACAGGTGCATTATAGTTGTGTATACTGATTTCATTGATCCCAGTTTGTCGCATGAACTGGGGGCGCATATCCGGTTTATCAACAAAAAACACAGGGTGATCTGCTGTGCATTGGGACTTCCCGGGCTGCAGCAAACAGGTTTCTCCACAAGTAAGAAGCTTTCTGATGCTGCATTCAGAGCAGTTGTAAGGGAGGGACTGGATAGTAGAACATCGGTTCTGTCCGAGTTGAGAAAAGCGGGTGTGGATGTGATAGACGCTTCGCCTGAAACTCTGGGCGGTGCGGTTCTGTCACGCTATGCCAGAATCCGCTGGAAGCGGTGAGGGTTTCTGAACCGGTTTGAATGGATGAGGATGTTTCTTCTTTTTTATGAATAGTGAAGGAGAAAAAAGATAAAAGACTATAAAGAGAATGCTTGCAAGCTGAATTGCCAGTTTGTCCGGTCTGGAGAGATCAAGAGGAGTCACGTATCCTTCCAGAACTCCGGCGATGATGAAAATGGGCACCATGGCGATGCAGGTTTTGAAGGCTTCCATACCGAAGCGGGCGAGGGCATCTTTTCTGGTGAGCTTACCCGGACGGAACAGAGCCTGACCCAGTCTCAGTCCGGCGGCACCTGCCACCATGATGGCGAAAAGTTCCAGGGTGCCGTGGATCATGACGGTGAGCCAGAAGTCAAGTAGTAGATTGTAGTCACTGAAAAGCGCGGCAATGCTTCCCAGCATCAGTCCGTTGAAAACGAGAATGAAAAACGTGCCGATACCCCACAGGGCTCCCAAGGCGAAGGCGGTGAAGGCCACTTTGATGTTGTTTGACATGATGAATCCGCTCATGGCGTATTTGAGACCGGACTTGTAGACAGCAAAAGGGTCTCCTTTTTTGATGTTCCTTACAGTCATGTGGATATACCGGTCACCTGCAATCACGTTTGCTGCATAGGGACTGAGTTTGGCCAGAAAAAAGCCTGCCAGGGTGGAAAGTGAAAAGACGAGAAAAGATATGATGAAAAGAAATCTGAGTTTTCTTACCAGAGCGGGAATGGTTTGGGAGAAAAATCCTCTGATTCTGGAAACGTCACCCTCTCTGTCAGATCCC
Source organism: Chitinispirillaceae bacterium (assembly GCA_046546375.1). Taxonomy (GTDB): domain Bacteria; phylum Fibrobacterota; class Chitinivibrionia; order Chitinivibrionales; family Chitinispirillaceae; genus JAEZKC01. The sequence continues at coordinate 7,061 of JBKGXV010000123.1, forward strand.
ACATGCATCATGGCTTTTACCACGAGGCCGTTGAGTTCTTTGTTGAGGGGGTCTTGAGGGAAATGGGAGCGGCACAGAGAGAGATCAGCCGCGGTTTTTCTGTAGCAGCGCAGAAAGGACATGAGTTCATCCGAGGAGGAGAACGTGGTCAGCTTGTCCAGTTCCTTCACGGAGTTCTCAAGTTCAATCCAGGTGTCTTTGCGTTCACGGATGAAATCGATTCTGTTCATAAAGGAAATATACGATGAGACAAGTTGCTGACCAAGGATTCATTCAGATTCAGAATACGGAACTGTTTTTCCTGGAAAACGAGTGTGCGGGTGTGGGCAGCAGAGCCGCGGCCTATTTTCTGGATTTTATATTCAAGGGCCTGATAATGATTGTGCTGAGTTTCGCTTTCGGGATGAGCGGACTGTATGAGGGTTCTGTGCGGTTTATTTCATTTTTCATCCTGGGTTCGGTGTATGCATCCTACCACTTTCTGTTTGAAGCCGTGATGGGAGGGAAAACCCCGGGAAAGAATCTTCTGGGTATACGGGTGATAAAAACCGACGGTTCAAGAATCACCATCATCGATTCTCTGCTCAGAAACGTGATGCGCACGGTGGATTATCTTCCCTTTGGATATATGCTGGGTGCTTCGGTAATGTTTTTCGAAAAGTACAACCGCAGGCTGGGGGATCTGGTTTCGGAAACTTTGGTGATTCATGACCGGTCACATAAGAAAAGTATCAGGGATTTTGTGGATAATGCTCTTCTTCTGACCAAAATCTCAAAGGAGATCAGGGTAACGGGCCTGGAGAAGCTTGAAGAGAAGGAAAAGGATATCATAAAGACGATTTACCTTCGGTCCGACTCCATGAGTATGGAGGAGCGGGAGAGAATATGCAAACGTTTGATGGAGAAGATCGGCTCGAAGGTGAAGGTGGCTGGCGCCAGGGATGCAGAGGGCGCATTGTATGAGATATACAAGAGGATAT
>JBKGXV010000124.1:0-7964 GCA_046546375.1 Chitinispirillaceae bacterium
TGCCCCACCATCGGAAAACGCAGTTACTCCGTCCCATCATCGGAAAACGCAGTTAGTCCGTCCCATCATCGGGAAACGCAGTTAGTCCGTCCCATCATCGGGAAACGCAGTTAGTCCGTCCCCATCATTGGGGAACGCAGTTAGTCCGTCCCATCATCGAACGCAGTTACTCCGTCCCCAGCTCCACCCATAAAAAAAGCCGCCGGGGGAAATCCCACGGCGGCATGTATCACCAGTCAGCTGATTTAGAGCTTATTTTGCAATAGAGATCGGCTGAGTGTACTTTGCGTTCTTTCCGTCGATAACCACGAAGTACTGACCGTTGGCAAGATTCAGATTGCTCAGATTGACGCTGTGAGCAGCTGTTCTGCCGGTGTAGAGGTTACGCACTGTTTCACCTTTGAGATTGTTCAGGGTAACATTCAGATTGTCGGTTTCAGCCAGCTTGAAAGAGACAACGTTATTGGAAACCGAAAAAATATTGGCAATTTTACTGTTTACTTTGGGAGCGGCCACAGGTGAGTTGGGATCCTCTAAATCACCCCAGGTCATACCCTCGATCGCGATATCGTCCATGAATACTTCCGCATCATCTTCTTTACACTGTATGGAGAATTTATTAACCGCAGAACTGCCGTGAGACCAGTCCCAGCCTTCTTCTTCCACTTCACTCCATTCTTCCGGCAGCAGGTCGTCAGCTGAAAACGTGTATGTTTCCCAATCGGAGGTCAAATCTACCCATACTCCGTAAAAACCCCAATCATAACCTGCATCATGAATGTCTTCGGTTTCAAAGTAAATCCGGATTTCCCCGGAACCTTTTGCCTTGAAGGTAAGTGAGTCCAGATCAGAAAGATCAAGATAGTTAGTACTATCGTCAGTGAATCCGAAACCGATTCCGGCAAAAGGATTTTCCGCATCAGTGTTGCTGGTATTCAGGTTAACATGAAGTTCCTCATCCACAACCATTGTCTCCTCATTATCCTTTGCCTCTATCTCTTCACCCTCGGAATTGGTGATGGATGATCCCTCTTCGTCTGCAAAAGTATACCAGTATCCCCCAGCATCATCATCATAATAACTGCCGTAGTTGATGATTCCGTAAGCTGCACCGAATGTGGCCTGGTTTGGCGGATCCCCGTAGGCATCATCAAAGTCATCAAGAACCACCGGCGCAGTAAGATCGACATCTTCTTCCTGAGCAAAAAGTGCAGTTGCACTCACAAGGCCTGCAATTAAAACGGTACGAAAGATAGACATACACCACCTCTTTGTTTAGATTTGACGGGATGCAACCGACTGCTGCATCCCTTTTACCTCAATTAAGAAAAATTTAATGAATGCTACGTAAAAAGCAAAGTTTTTTATTCTATTTCGCAAGCAGAAATCTGGTGCTGCCGCCGGAGGCCTCCCCGTTCACTTTACTTCTTACAGTATACATGCCTGCAGGAAGACCGCGAAGAGACATCGAACAGACTTTGCCTGATACAGCACTGAAATCAGCCTTTTTCACCACTTTCCCGGCGATATCATATACCGTCATCTCAAGATTGCCGGCAGCACTCCGCGGCATGCTGAACACCAGCGAGTTGTTTTTGACTGTCGGGCTGAAAGCAACATTGCCCTTACGGGACAACCTGGATACAGTACTTGAGGAGTACCCTTCGATCGCCACATTGTCCAGCCACAGCCTGATCATGCTGGTGTTGTCGTACACAGTGAAACGCAGAGCGGTTATGTTGTTCAGATCGAGAGGAACATCGGAAGTCTTCCAATCCGGCTGAGCAAATTCCTCAATGGGAATACGATAAAAGTTTGAAACAGTCTTGACGGGAAAAACGACTCTGTGATAAGCTCCGTCCGTAACGTTGGCCTGCTCAAGCTCGACACACACGTTGGCGTTCTTGCTGCTTTTTAGATCAAATGCGACAGACTGAACATCACCGATACTGCCCGCGGACTCTTCCGCATTGAACGTTGTCCTGAGCCCCGCATATTCTTCAGCACCTGCAGAGCCGACAGTACCCGTCATTTCCAAGGCTACCGACCCGTCCTCTTCGGAAAAATCGGATCTTGTGGCCCCGAAACCAGTTCCTGTACCGAACGGTTCCCACACGCCGCCGACCGCATTATCGAGATCACTGTCCTCAAAATCATCGATTACCTTGTATTCGGAGCCCAGTTCGGGTCTGACAGCCTTTTCTATACTGACAGTGAAAGCCCTGGCTTTCTGTATGTCGTAGGCCACAATTTCGCCTTCAATGCTCAGTTTGGCAGCCACGGACTCTCCGCCCAGGAAAAACCCTTCATCGGCTGTTCCGTCCCAGATCTCGTTTATGGATGTTCCCGTTCCGGTAAAAGCTTTGCTTCCGTTGAAACCGGTAATGTCGATGCGCCAGGGTACGGAGCTTGAAAAGCCGGCACTGAATGTCACATTTCCGGACCTGAAGTCCGCCTCCACCTTGGGATCAGCAGTGAAAGACTGTGTCATCTGAATCGCATCTCCGGGATCATCGAGCGCCTTCAGGAACGCCACCGCACCGATGATTCCCGCATTGTAGTCTATAGCCACCTCGCAGAATTCCGCAGATTCGTTGTTTTCCCAGTTACCATCTCCGTCGGGACCGCTGACAAGCGCACCCTGCGGATCTCCGTTGGGATAATTTGTGCGGTAATGAAGACTGGTGGGACCACTATTATACCCGACCACATAAGAGCGGGGCTGTGATCCGTTATTTCCGATAATCCAGCCGATATGATCCTCGATCCGCTGATGGTAACGGTCCCGGGTATCGGTACTGGAAGTAACTATATAAGCCAGAGCATATTCGAAGGCGGCGGTTCCGGCGTCCCGGGCAGTTCCCCATCCGCTGTTCTGATAAATACCCTCGAAAAAGCCTTCTTCCTGAACACGTCCCTCAATAAATGCCACATTCGCTACAAGAGAAGCAGCGCTTCCCAGCCCCTGTCTCCAGACCTCGAAAGATGCAAGAGGGCCGATAAAGCCGTACCCCATGCAGTTGTACTGATCCACTATGGAGGCATTGGCCCATTCGCGGTAAATCGGATCCTCATCGTTTGAGGCACGGTAAAGTTCCACACCGGCAGCAGCTTTGCGGTCACCGATCTGTTCGGCACCGTCGGTGTAGGCATAAAGCGTTTTTCCCCTTTTCTCCTGAGGAGTACAGTAATCAGCACCCGCATCGAATTTGGCTTTGGCGAAACTGAATGCCGCCTTGGCTTTGTCAAGACAATCATCGGCATATTCTGAATCGTAGGGGCGGTACAGAGTCGACATGAGTGCCAGACAGGCTGCATAAGTGGCGGGAATATCACCACCGTCGGCCAGCCGGATCTGGTGGCTCTGGGTTCTTCCCCCGGAATTGGGCATATCTGTCATTGCCAAATGCTCTTCACTGGCTAGACCCACATCCAGAACAACAGTGTTTTCGCTAATCACGGCTTTCATCATATAGTCGGTGGCATATTTCACCTGATTGAGAATATCCGGAATACCGTCGGGGGTGTTGCTCTGATCAAAAGAGTAATTGTCATCATAGGCATTGGGGAACACATCATACCCCTTGAGAAGGGTGTAGACGGTGTAACCCAGATTCATACCGAATTTGATGTAATCACCTGCATCATACCAGCCGCCGTCCAGCGCATGGCCGTTATAGGAATCTCCGGAATGAGCGGCATCGGTAAAACCGGAATTGAGATTGTTGGCACTGCCGTTTTCGAGACCCGCCCGCTGATATCCGTAGAACTTGATCAGCAAGTCATGCAGTTCCGAGTAGTTCTGGGCACTGACCTGCCAGGCCATAAGCATGATCACCGCCGATGTTAAGATTCTCTTCATTTCTGTTCTCCTGTCTTGATTGATAGGTTGCACTTAATATCCGCTTACAACTGCCCTGAAAGTTCTGCCTGCACCGGCGCCGTTCAGTTTGACAAACCAAATGCCTCTGGACAGTCCTTTTAAGTTGAGATCCGAAACGCCTTCAACCGAACCGCTTTCAATGACTTTTCCGTTTACACCTATGAGATCGTAAGAAGTGAAGGAATGGGATGAGGGAAGGGTGAGAACGAGACTGCTCTTGCCGGTGGTCAGCTTAGGGTCAGCCGTCATTTCCTGCCCGGGCACCGTTACCGGCGTGGTATTTTCATTGGTTAATTCAAACCATTCCATATCGTAGTAACCGGTTGTGTTTGTGAAACTGAACTTGAGAGTGTGGTTTCCTGCGGGAACATTTACAGGGGTCAGCACCGAAAGCCAGGAATCGGTCTGCTCCAGAGTGATTTCGCCTGCTTCCGTATCATCCACGAAAAATTTGATGGTTCCGGAACCCTCCGGAGCCATATATCTAAGTATCAGATTCTCAGTGGCTTCGGAATTGTTGATGTTATAGGATACCCAATCATCACTGCCGCCTTCCGACACACTGAGGCAGCTGTCATCGGCAGTCCGCACATCCTCATTGTCTCTGTCGTTGAAACGCACTTTTTTAGCCTGGGTATATGCTCCGAAATAGTTGTTGTAACTGTGGGTGGGATGTGTCCCCGGCATGGAGAAAACCTCATCACCGGCGGGTCCTTCCTTTCCCTGTGTTGCAGGATGAGGATAGGAATCGGTGCTCTGATTGACCAGATGCTTTCTTACGATCTGGCCGGACTGGCTGGGACTGGTCATACCGCCGTCGAATGCACTTGACAGCTCATGACTGGACACCGACCAGTTACACCAGCTCAGATGGTACTCTCCGTTGATGTATTTTTCAAACCACCAGTCGGTATTGTCACCATCCACATATGTATTGGTATCTCCACCCCCATCTGAGTGAGTTGTTCCCCACTCGGAAACAAAAACGGGCACTCTTCCCAGGCCCGCTTCCAGATAGTTGTTCTCAAGACCGCTCTGTTCACCTTTCTGCACATAATGGGCTTCAGGGCCGTGGCTTGCGGCATAGAAATGAAAGGAGTAGGCGATATTGTCATAATCGAGAGGGTCACCTACAGCCACACCCACGTGCTGACAGAAATAAGGGGTTCCGATGATCACCAGATTATCCGCGCCGGCATTTCTGATAGCCCCCGTAACCGCTTCCATGTAGGGTTTGATGGCATCCCATGTCTTTTTTGCATCGGAGGCACTGCCTTCTTCGGCTCCGCCAGCTGTTTTGGGCTCATTGTAGATCTCGAAAATCACGTTGGGAGTGTCTTTATAGCGCTGAGCCTGTTCGGTGAAGAAGGTTACCGCCTGGGACTGCTGCTGTTCGGCGGTATGTGAATGCCAGTCTATAACTACATATACACCCCGTTCTATACAGTGGTCTATGACAGTTTTCACACCATCCCAGCCTTCAATGACTCCCTCGTCCGTGGCGTATGCCACCCGAAGCACCGTGCAGTCCCAATCATCCACCAGGGTATCCACGGCTTCGGTGTTGTAGTATTCGTAGCCGGGCCAGCTAGTCTTGCTCCAGTAGAAGCTCATACCCCTGAGCTGGACGATGTCGCCGTGTTCATTGAGCAGATACTTGCCGTCGGTACTGAGCTTCCCGTGTTTTTCCACAGGGGTTTGAGCTGAAACCGAAAAAACGGCAATGATCAGGGCTGTTAAAAAGAGGTGCACCATCGAGTGTTTTTTCATCACATAGCTCCTATTAAATCGCTTAAACTTGTATGATATTTATTAATATAATTACCGAAAACACATCGGGGGCAAAGTTTACCCCAAATCACTACTTTAGTCTCTTTTTACCGCCTGAACGTTCATATCATTTTTATCCGGTGAAAATCATCCCGCAAAAAAAGTTTGCCCGAAAAAAGGAAAGTATTATATTGTTGATATTCAGCATAAAGCGTTAAAATCACATTTGAGAGCCTCTCTGAATTCTCATCAAATATTCTCTGAAAGCACTTAATATCCGATACTGTTTTTTTTTGAACCTAAATGTCAGAGACGTGTACTAAAATGGCTAGGACCAAATGGAAATATCATTCCACAATCTATTAACCTTATAGAAGGGGAGTTTATGGGTCGTTTCAAACTCACAGCACTCATGGGGATAGCTGCTCTCTCCATGTCTCTAATTTCAACAGCGAGAGCTGATCAGCTTTTTGATGACTTCGAGGACGGTACCAATCAGAACGAATTCGAGTACTATTGGTACTACTACGACGACAATGCCGGTTTCGGGGAAGATGACCGCCCTCTGGCAGGTACTGACACCGATCCTTCGGTTATCGATGTCGACTACGAGACCAAAGCCCGCGAAGGTTTCGGTTCCGGTGTGGTGGATCCCAGCGATGACTGGGAAGTGAAGGTCTACGAATTTTCAGTCAGGGAAGAAGCCGGTAACAGATATGCCGAATTCCCTTTCACACTGGGAGATGAATGGGAAGGTTCTTATGAAGCTTCTCCCTATGCCGCCATCGGTGCCATGCTGTGTGCCGACGGGGAAAGTATCGATCTGACCGGTACTGAAGGTATCAAGTTCAGAATCAGATCTCATGTGGAGGAGCTTGTAGTCAGGTTCAAAATCCAGGACTACGATATCGACACCTTCTCCATCAAGCCTACCGATGATATACCGGAGGGTGCGTTCGGTTATCATGGCAAGAACGTAACCACCACACCGGGAGAGTGGGAAGAAAAGACAATCTACTGGGAAGATCTGGAGCAGCCCGGAACATGGGCCGAGGAAGATGAATTCTCCATAGACCGGGTAACCAAGGTCGCCTGGGAAGTAAGCGGGGAACAAAATGAAGTGGTTACAGACACTGTGGATATCGATGATGTTGAATTTCTGGGTGATTACGAATACGTATCGCAGTGGGAGCTTTCCGAGAAATACATCAGTGAAGATCTTACCTTGCCGGAAGGAGAAGTCGAATTCGCCACATTCGATGATGACTACCCTACCCAGAGCCCTACGGGATACTGGTATGCCTACAACGACGTTGAGATCGGCGGTACTTCGGAAGTTCTGCTTGGCGCAACTGAATCCGATAGCGGTCTTCTGGACCTCGACTTTGTCGAGAACTCCGGTTCGGGTGGTGAAACTCAGGGCGCGGGTCTGCAGTTCACTCTCGGTAAGCCGATTGTCCAGAATCAGTCCGGCGGACGCGAAATCACAGTGAACGGTTTTGTGGGTGTGGGTGTGAACCTGTACGATTCATCATCAAGTGAATATCTGGATGCCACTGACCCGGATAACGATCTGGGAGCGGAAATAAAAAGCGTCTATTTTCACTATAAGCTCGATGGTGATGCGGAAAAAGCGACTCTTGAAATCAGTGACTACCATGACGTACCGGATGCCGATGATCCGGAAAGAAGCGAAAGCCGCGGCTCCGGCGTGGTATATTTTGTTGACCTGCCTCACACAGAGGGTGAATGGGTCGCCGCAAAGGTTCCCTTCGATTCGCTTAAATACCACTTTGACTGGGAGGATTCCGAGGATATTCCTCTGGATGTATCAAGACTTGCCAAAGCCCAGTGGAAGGTCCAGGGCGGAGAAGATCTGGGCGGCGAGTTCATCATTGACAACATCTATTTCACCAGTGACACTGATCCTTTAGAGCCGGGTAGTCCTGTAGTTCACACCGCCCGTACGGTTCAGCCCAGCGCGTTCCGTGCAGCGCTTGTGAACGGCAACATCAGAATCAGCCTCAACAACAGCCTGACCAACGGAACAGCCAAGCTGATCAACACCAGAGGCAAGGTTGTGGGCACTACATCTTTCGCCAAGAACAGCGTTGCCAACTTCTCCACCAAGACCCTCCCTGCCGGAGCGTACTTTGTGAGAGTGAAGGGTATCGACGCCAAGGGTGAGACTGTGAACATGCAGTCGGCAGTTAATGTAGTGAAATAAGTTCGGATTTCAAAGCGGGCTTTAGAGCCGGGAGCACGAAAGTGCTCCCGGCTTTTTTTTGCGGCGGAGGGGGACGGACCAACT
>JBKGXV010000125.1:0-7892 GCA_046546375.1 Chitinispirillaceae bacterium
ATTTCATAATGTAGATTTTACATGCAGACAATTCCAGTAGCATGATTAAGTGAAATTACAACCTGCGGAAAAAAAATGGGTATAAATATGCCTGAACCCCTGCCCCGGCTTTCCGGTAGAATCATAGAGGAACGGAAGAATTACTATACTGTTTCCACTTCAATCGGTACTGTACGATCGACTCTGAAAGGCGTTCTGAAAAAGAAGAAACGGAAAATAGCCACCGGAGACCTGGTATATATTGATATAATCAATCCCGACAGCATGGAGGGGGTGATCACCGGGATCCAGAACCGGACCAGTTTTCTTCCCCGTCCACCCCTGGCGAACATTTCCCAGGTGGTATTCATCAACTGCTACAAAAACCCCGGTCTCAACTTCGAAGCTGTGGACCGGTTTCTCTTTTCCGCAACGGCCTACAATATAGACGCCATACTTACTTTCAACAAAACCGATCTGCTTACGGATGAGGAGTCGGCCGAGCTGAAAAAAACCGAGAAGTATTACTCCGGAATCGGATATACCACACTGCGCACATCAGCTGTCAATAGACAGGGAATAGATGAACTTGTTTCGATCTGCACAAACAAAACCAGTGCATTCACCGGGCTGTCAGGAGTAGGCAAATCCACCCTTCTTTCCTCTATATTCCCCGACATTGAATTCAAAACAAGCGAAGTGTCGGGCCGCAGCGGCAGAGGCACCCATACCACAACCCATACCACACTTCTGTCCCTGGACAACCAGACATTCATTGCCGACACCCCCGGCTTTGCCTTTGTGGATGTACCCACGGTACCTGAGGAAACGGTCATTTCCCATTTCCCGGAACTGGAGAAAGTAACCGGTGAGTGCCGCTACAATGACTGCAGACACGATCAGGAACCAGGATGCAAGGTAAAAGAGCTGGTAGATTCAGGAGAGATCGCCCCCTGGCGTCACTCCCATTACCTCAAAATCCATAAAGAAATGCAGGAACGCAGGAAAAACTACAGAAAACGATGACACGGTTTTCTCAGGCGCTGATCTCTTCCCGACGGAATTTCCAATCCAGAAGCACTGAAAAAAGCACAAGATAGATCAGCAGGTTGAACACAGGATGTACCGGCCCCATCACCTGAAACTGCTCTCCCTGCATAAGCGACACGGTGTAATACTGAAGTGCGGCGACTTTGGGCCACAGCACTCTCCAGAGTCCGACCGAAATTTCATCTGCATTCTGAACTAACTCCTGAGCCAAAGCGGAGTGAAGCGCCAGATAGAAAGAGTCGGAAACAAAAGAAACGATAATTACAGCGATTCCGGCAAGCGCCGCCAGGATATCGGAGGCAAAAAGGGTAAGCGCCAGGACCATCTGCACGAAAAAGAGCACATTCAGAGAAGAAACAAGAGCGGTAGGAAGAAAACGGGGGATTGCCGCACCGACATTGATGAACACCACCAGATACACGGTAAGGTACAGAACAAACATGAACAGCGTGCTCAGTGCCCACACACCCAGACTTTTTCCCAGCAGGTATTCTCTTCTGTTTATGGGAGCAGAAAGCGCACTCACCATCATACCGCAGTCTTTATCCCTTTTGAACAATCGCATGGAAACAAGCACCGCCATGAGCATTCCGGCAACTGAAATGAAATGATAGGCGATGAAGGTGGCATGCCATCCCACATCAGCCTGCTCCAGTTTCTCTCCGTTCACGATGATTTCACCGCTGAAGCAGCCTCTCAGGAGAACAAGGGCCAAAACAGACAGGATGGTGAGTATCAGAAATCCTCTGCTGCGCAACTCATCAGCAGCCGTGAAAAATGTGATCTCTTTAACAGTCTGCAAACTCATATATCCCCTTTTCCATTTTAAACAAATTACAACAGTACCACCGGAGTTTTAATACAGCTAACATAATTTAAATAATTTGCAGCTTGCAAAACCTGAAACAGCAGGATAAAATGATGTTCACGTGTTTTCTCAACTTTTACCAAAGGATCAGATACATGCTGTTTTCACGTCTCAGCATCAAAGCAAAACTGACTGCTCTCAGTGTAATCACTCTGACTATCGTTCTTTTCATGGGATTTTCCACTATCATTCACCTCAAAAACACGGTGCAGGGAATGAAGACCATGTACCAGGATCGGGTTGTACCGCTCAGGAACCTGAAACAATTTTCAGACAGCTATGCCATCAATGTCATAGATGCAGTGAATAAAGGCAATGCTGGAATACTGAACGCGGAGCAGATTATTGATAATTTTGAACAGGCCGGAGAAAAAAGTGAAGAACAGTGGAAAGCCTACATGTCAATTAGCTTGACCGAAAAAGAAGCTCGGTTGGCTGAGGAGGTGAAAAAACTGCGAAATCCGGTTAATAGAGAAATCGAAAACATCAAAACAATACTCTCTGAAAATCAAGACAGTTTATCCGGGCAACTCACAAAAGAGATCAAAAATCTCTACACTGTTGTCGACCCTCTGACTTCCAAAATAGGCGAACTAACAGCTCTGCAGCTCCGTGTTGCCGACGAAATCTATGAAACAGGCGAAGCTCGTTTCCGGACAGTACTGTTTGGATCTGTTGTTACACTAATCATCGCTTTCTGTGTTATCACAGTATTCAGCCTGATTCTGATCCGCACCATCAACAAACAACTCAGACACATACTCCCTGCAGTCAAAAAGATGGGCAAAGGTGATCTGACTCATAAAATCCAGTTCGTTTCCCATGATGAGCTGGGGCAGATTGCTGCTGAGGTCAATACCACCATTGACTCTCTGAGAGATATCGTAACCAAACTCAGCCAAGACGGAACCGTTCTTGTGAACTCCTCCGAGGATCTGGGCAGCGCCTCGGTACAGATTTCCGCCAGCTCGGAGGAGATGGTATCCCAGTCAAGCACCATTGCGTCAAGTTCCGAACAGGCCTCATCCAATATGAACAACATTTCCGCATCAGCAGAAAAGATGTCGGTTTCGGTCTCCACCGCAGCATCCTCTATAGAGGAGCTCAGTGCGTCCATAAATGAGATCGCCCGCAACTGCCAGAAAGAATCCCAGATTGCCCAAAGTGCTCACGAAAAGGCACGTGATGTCACAGATGTGATGCAGAAGCTGGGTGCCGCATCCAAGGAGATCGGCAAAGTGGTTGAACTTATCAATGACATTGCCGACCAGACCAATCTTCTTGCCCTGAACGCCACAATCGAAGCGGCGTCCGCGGGTGACGCAGGCAAGGGGTTTGCGGTGGTGGCAAGCGAGGTCAAAGAACTTGCGCGTCAGACAGGTCAGGCCACTCAGGAGATCGCCCGGCAGATCGAAACTACCCAGAGCAACACCGACAAGGCGATTGATGCCATCACGGCGATTTCCTCCATTATCGAAGAGGTCAGCACCATTTCACACACGATTGTGAGTGCGGTGGAGGAGCAGAGCACCGTGTTGAATGAAGTTTCCCAAAACGTCAGCGGAATCAACGAGGCCGCCTCTGAAACAGCCCAAAACGTATCGGAAGGGGCCAAGGGGATCAACGAAGTATCGGTGAATATACAAGGCGTAAGCCAGGCTGTCAGTGAAACCAACAGCGGTATTCAGCAGGTCCGGTCAAGTATAGAGGAGTTATCCAAACTCGCCTCGGATCTGGACGGGATTGTCAGGAAATTCAAGGTGTGATGAGTTAAATGCTAAGCACGAAATGTGAAGTGGTGGTTTCTGCTTGTGAGAAATCACCACTAATCTATTGATGATCGGCACTCACATAACGCACGAACACGTCCTCCAGGGTCTCACCCTCTTTCACCAGCTCCGGAAGCTTGCCTTTGACAAGAATTTTACCGCGATTCATGATGGCTGCACTGTCGCAGAGACGCTCCACTTCGGAAAGGATATGTGAATTGAGCAGAATGGTGACACCCCGGTTTTTGAGATCCTCCAGAATCAGACGGAACTCCCGGACACCGATGGGGTCCAGACCGGTGGAGGGTTCATCGAGTATGAGCACCCGGGGACTGCACAGAAGTGCAGCCGCAAGCCCCAGTCTCTGCTTCATTCCCTTGGAGTAACCCCGGGTTTTGAGAACTTCCTTTCCCTTGAGCCCGACTCGTTCCAGAAGCGGCATGATTGCGGCAGTATTTTTTTGCCCTCTCAGGGCCGCGGTTCTTTTCAGAAAGTCTATCGCATTCAGATGCGGGGGAACTCGGAGATTTTCCGCGAGGTATCCCACAGCATTTCTGGCTTCTTTCTTTGTACTGGGCATTTCATTGAGAATGGCCGTGCCGTGATCAGCACGCGTAAAGTCCAGAAGGATCTTGATAATGGTCGTTTTGCCCGCGCCGTTTGGTCCAAGCAACGCGAACGCTTCCCCTTTTGCGACTTCCAACGAGACTCCATCGAGTGCCCTGTTATTGCCGTAGTTCTTTACCAGCTCTTTTAATTCGATCATCATTTCTCCAAGCTGAGATGCTTCTCTACCGCAAGCGGTTTCCACCTGTCACTGTCAAAGGATGTTCTGTAAGCTTCGTTTATATTCTGTATTTTTCCTGCAGATGCCGATTTGGCCAATTCAGATCCGCTTATATACACGTATGCGGAATTCAAAGCATCCTCGGAACCGACAGCCACATCGGGCTTTATACCGGTCAGATCATAATGCGCACCCGAAACCGGCCAGAAAATCTGACAGGTCACCTTGGCAACACAGGAATCCGGTCCGACCGCATACACCTGCCCTCGAGCTTTACCGTAGGTATGTGTGCCGAACGCAACCACATCACTCCTGGCGCTCTTGACACAGGCGATGAGAATCTCGGATGCACTGGCGGTCCACTCGTTCATGAGTACAAAGAGTTTTCTGTCTGATGCGCCGCCGCCGGATTCCGTTGTGTAAGTGATGGAATCCTCCATGACATACTCATCATCGGCATGTCTTTCAAAAGTATTGATCACATCGGTTCCCGGTTCAACCAGGTATGAGACCACGTTGAGACACTGGGCGATGTATCCGCCTCCGTTGTTGCGCAGATCAAGAATGAGGTTTTCTGCATCCGAAGTGCTGTCAAGCGCGGAAGCGAACTCCACCTCCGTTCCTCCCGGAGTGCTGGTTTCATCAAAGAAGTTGGTGATCTGTATATACGCTGTCGAGCTGTCTATGTATTCGAAAAAAACGGACGGTTCAGAGTAGATGGCGAACGTGAGAGTTTTCGTGAGCACATCTGAACCCCGCTTCAGGGTCAGACCGGCCGTTTCCCCTATGTAACCTGAAAGCATCTCGCTGAACCGGGCTTCCGAAACACCTGCTGCAGGGTTTCCGTCTACATGGGTGATGGTGTCCCCCACCTTTAGGCCGCACTCCTCTGCCGGCGCATCGGGGTACACATTTTCCACCACGTATCCGGAGGAAACCGCAAAGACCTTCATTCCCGCCCCGCTTGTGGCAGTGGTGAGGCTTCCCAGAAAGCCGGCTCCGATTTCTGGCGGATAGTACACCGTGAAAGGCTCATCAACAGAAAAATAGAGCGCTTCAGGGTCCAGAAACGCATAAAGGTTCTCAGGCAGTTTTTCCCTGAACAGAAAGTAGTAATCAAGCATGGAAGCTGCAAAGCTGTAGCGGTCGCTTTCCCTGTTTCTCTTTTCGACAGGACTGCTGCACCCCGCGATCAGAACCGAAACCAGAACAGCATACAGCACTTTTCTTATCATACCACCAGTTCCCTCATCTTTTTTATGACATAGGTGGGTCTGACATTTAGGGAATCAATACCGCACCTGCTCCATTCCACAAAGGCGGTATCCATTCCGGCCCCGGCCCCGCATTCGATATCAAAGGAGGCATCACCTATGAAAATCCCACGTGAACTGTCTGTGCATCCCAGAAGCTCCAGAGTCTTGAGAGCCGGTTCGGGGTGAGGTTTATGCAGGGTTGTTCCTTCCGGAGACATTATCACTTCGAAAAACGGGTAGATCCCCATCTCCTGGAGAAATGTTTCCAGAGATTTTTTGAACCGCGATGAAACCACGGCACACTTCTTACCTCTCCTCCTTAGCTCTTTTAGAGTTTGAGTTACTCCGGAAAAGAGACGGATATAGTCCTTGTAGATGGAGAGCTGGTACTCCATATGCACCTTTTTATAGGCCGCCAGGAACTCTTCATCCACATTATCCACATAGCGCTCGAGCTGATTTTTCAAAGGCAGCCCGATATTTGAAAAAACCGTCTCCTTTGAAACCACGGGCTTTCTGAAATAGCGCAAAGCATAATCAAAGCAGTGATAAATCATCTCGGTGGTATCAAACAGGGTACCATCAGCATCAAACAGAAAATATTGATAATCCTTCATGATTTCTCTTTCAAACCAGACGTTGAAAAACAGTTCTTATAAAATATATATGCAGGTCGGATAAAAGCTGATATCCTGCGATGCTTTTGTTTAAACGGTTTGAGAGATCAAAGCTGTTTATACCTATATGACAATAACATATTTTTACCAGTCTGACCGGGAGATTCAACCAACGGAGCACTCTCACATGATAGCTATAGTCGATTACGAAGCGGGAAACCTCACTTCGGTTAAAAGAGCACTGGATTATCTTGGCATTAACAGTATAATCACCCCCGACCCCGAAGAGGTTCTCAAAGCCGAGCGGGTGATTTTTCCCGGCGTAGGACACGCCTCCTCCGCCATGTCCGCACTCAAAGAGAGGAAACTGGATCGGGCATTGATAAAGGCCTTCAGCAGCAAAACACCCATCCTTGGAATCTGTCTGGGCACTCAGATTATTCTCACCCATTCCCAGGAGGGTGACACCGAGTGTCTGGGACTGGTTAAGGGAGAATGCCGCCGCTTCGATCTGAAGGACAAGAGCCTCAAGATCCCTCATATGGGTTGGAATTCCATAGATGTTCAGACGGATCATCCTGTGCTGAAAAATGTAACGCCCGAAAGCGAGTTCTACTTTGTACACTCCTACTATCCCTGTCCCGAGGACCCCGGATGCATTGTGGGGACATGCGAGTACGAAACCACATTCACTGCGGTTTTATGCAGAGAGAATCTGGTCGCCACCCAGTTCCACCCTGAAAAAAGCGGTCCTACCGGGCTTTCGATTCTGAAAAACTTTTCACTTTGGGACGGTACCTCATGCTGAGTAAAAGAGTGATTTCCTGTCTTGATGTACGAAACGGCAAGCTGGCCAAAAGCGTAAAATTCGTGAACACGAAGGATATCGGCGACCCGGTCGAGACCGCCGAGAAGTACTACAAGGAGGGAATAGACGAGCTTGTGTTCTACGATATCACGGCATCCAGCGATAAAAGGGATATCATGATCGATGTGGTGAGCGAGGTGGCAAGCCGCATTTTCATCCCCTTTTCGGTGGGAGGGGGCTTGCGCACGGTGGAGGACTGTACCCGGGTCCGCATGGCGGGAGCGGAGAAGGTCAATGTGAATACTGCCGCGGTATCAAACCCGGCGCTCATAAGCGAAGCAGCCTCTGTTCTGGGCAGCCAGGCGGTGGTATTGTCCATGGATGTGCTCAAGGTTGAGAAGACCTCCCGTATTCGGTGCGGTTACGAGATAGTTACTCACGGCGGACGCGCTCACACCGGGATCGATGCACTGGAGTGGGCCAGAAAAGGAGAGGCACTGGGCGCTGGAGAGCTGGTGGTCAATTCCATCGATGCGGACGGGACCAAGGATGGCTACGAGATAAACCTTACCAGAATGATTGCCGATGCGGTGCGGATCCCGGTTATCGCTTCGGGAGGCGGCGGTAAGCCTGAGCATCTCTACGATGTGCTCACCGAGGGTCACGCGGATGCAGCACTCATTGCTTCGATGCTTCATTACGGGGAGTACAGTATAGGGGGTGTGAAGGAGTATCTGCGCGGGCGGGGTCTTAGGATC
>JBKGXV010000126.1:0-7736 GCA_046546375.1 Chitinispirillaceae bacterium
GGAAGGGTGGTTTTTGTTTTGACTGCGGAGTCAGAGTAAACCGTCTCACATGAACGCGAATTGCCTTGCGGGCACCGATCGGTTATATTTCAAAAACGTTTTGAAAACCGAAATGAATGATGAGGTGAATAAATGCTGTATAGAAAATTCAATACTCTGAATCGGGATGTTTCTGCTCTGGGTCTGGGAACCATGCGATTCCCTACAGTGAAAGACGGTGATCAAACGAGAGTGGACGAAGCAAAAACGGTTGAACTTATCCGCAATTGTATTGATCATGGAATCAATTACATTGATACCGCCTGGCCTTATCACAATGGTGAAAGTGAAGAGGTGGTGGGGAAGGCATTGCGTGATGGCTACCGGGAGAAAGTGGTTCTGACCACCAAATTGCCCTGCTGGCTCATAGAGTCATCTGCAGATTTCGACAAATATCTCGATCAGCAGCTTGAAAAGCTCCGGACCGATCATGTTGATTTCTACCTTCTGCATGCTTTGTTTACCGACCGATGGGAGAAAATGCTTTCCTTTGATGTGTTCAGGTGGGCCGATCGCGCCGTAAAGGATGGCCGGATCGGGAGTCTTGGATTTTCGTTTCATGATTCACCTCAGCTCTTCACTCGGATAGTGGACCGTTATGACTGGGGAATGTGTCAGATCCAGTACAATTACCTCAATGAGAACGTCCAGGCCGGTACGAGGGGACTCGAGTACGCGGCATCCAAAGGTGTTCCCGTAGTGGTGATGGAGCCGCTTCTGGGCGGATTTCTGGCCGATCCTCCCGGAGAGATCGGAAAAGTCATCAGGGAGAGCGGTAAAAATCCGGTTGATCTGGCTCTCAGCTGGCTTTTTGACAGACCGGAGGTGTCCTGTGTGATCAGCGGAATGTCGAATCTGGAACAGGTTGAGCAGAATGTCTCTATTGCGGCGAGGGCTGGAGTGGGAAACATGTCATCGGATGATATGGACATTGTAAAAGAAGTCAAAAAGATTTACAGGTCATATCATGTGATTCCCTGCACCAAATGCGACTATTGCCAGCCATGCCCGTCAGGTGTGCGCATCCCGCGGATTTTCGAAATCTACAACGAAAGCCGCATTGAGGGTAAACACAGGTCCGGTCAGGCTATGTATAACTGGCACATGAAAGACAGTGAGAAAGCGAATAACTGCACCGGCTGCAAGGCTTGTGAAAGTCACTGTCCTCAGAAGATCGGGATTGCCGACTGGATGGAGAGAATTCATGAGGAGCTCGCGTTCAAAGAGAAATGACCGGAGATCCCTCGGACACTTTCAACTTGCAGAGGGTCTTAACCTGCGTATGGTTCCCCTGGTTACCTTAAGGCGTTTACAGAATAAAGTAAAGCCATAATGGAATCGTGATAATACTCAGGACCGTGCTCACCGCCAGAAGAGAAGAGACGAACTGCTCTTCGACCTTGAACTTGCTGGATACCACAGAGGTGGCCACGGCCACCGGGGTGGCCATAAGCAGTACCGCCACACCGGTCACGGTCCTGTCCGCGGTTGGAAAGAGGGTTTTGATCACCAGGAATGTAGTCAACGGCAAAAATATCAGTTTTCCTGCAATTGTGAAGGAAAGCGGTATCAGATTTTCTCTGAAGGCGCGGAAGTGAAGTTTTCCTCCCACTGACAGTAATGCCAGTGGGAGACCCATTGTACCCACCAGTTTCAGAAATGAATTTACGGAAGCAACGGCTTCCTGCACAATCAGAGGCAGTGAGGTTTTTTCACTTTGTAGATTCAATGCGCTGGCGAACCAGGAAACCAGAAGACCGGAAAAAGCCGCAATAACAATGGGGTTGATAACTGCATTACTGATGGAGTGAATAACACTTCTCTGGCCGTCATTGCGGCTGAATCCCAGGAGTACAAATGCAACTGCTATGAATACCGGCAGGCTGAAAGCGTTCACTATCGCGGCCAGGGTCAGCCCCCGTTCAGCTCCGAACGCGGAGGAAACCAGGGGGAAACCGATATAGGCGGCATTGGCCCAGTAGGTCCCGAAAATCATAACTGCCGCAAGGCTCTTTCTCAGTTTGAAGATGAAGGCTCCTGCAGCATACAGCACGAAAATGATGGAAATCGAAATAAGTGTGCTGAAAATGACTACACCGTTGAGAAGTTCATGAAAAGGCTGGCTGGCCAGTTCGGAAAAGATGAGGGCGGGCAGAGAAAGATAGTAGGCCAGTCCGTTGAGAAAGGCCTGATGTGATTCGGTCATTATACGGCGTCTGGACAGCAGGTTTCCGATACCCATTAGTGCAAACACCGGCAGGGTTATCCGCAGAACCTCGAACATTTTTTCTGGATTCATTATCTGAACTGGTGTTCCGGAAGGATGATGAGAGTGCGGTCGGCTCCATCTGCCGAAGGCAGAGGAATCGAGGCCGCATCGTATTCACGGTTGTTGATGATGATTTTTTTGTCCCGCATTTCAGAAATGCTGTGGATGTCATCCTTTCCAATTATAGTCATGCCATCCTTGAGAATAACCTTGGCCGAAGCGTATTCCCCCAGTTCTTCAAGAAATTCTTCGTTGAAGCGGATGCCGCCGATGACATTAAGCCGGGACTCCAAAAGCTGGAAGGCTTTCTTGGCCTGATATGTAAGAATCTGCTCACCTCTGAATTTATCCAGAAAAGTACTGGGAGATCCATTAAGAGCGTTTACTTTCTTCTTTGAGCTCTGCCCTGCGCTGGCGGGAAAATGGCCGCTTGAAAGAATTTCGCCGTTTTCATCTGTGATTTCCAGAAAAGAAAATCCCAGGGGCTTTATGAAGCGTTGGGCGGTTTTCTTTACCTTTTGAGAGTTCGGATCCTTTTCCAGAAGCAGTTTCATTGAAAATTCTCTGTCGGTCTGAAGCACTTCGGCAAACGCGGAGAGTCTGTTTTCAATCTCCTGGTTGAGATCATCGAGCCGCGTTCTGACGGTTTGGTGTGCGATCTCGACCCGGTAGTCGGGTTGTTCATGTACTGTTTTGTCTGTTCCGTTCTGCAGATAGTAATAGGTGCCGGCCGCGGCGAGAGCAGCTGTGAACAGTGGAATCAGAAACTTCATAGTCATCTCTTTCTGTTTCGGGAATCTCTTGTAAAAGCCAGATCACTTGAAAATAATATTGTAATTCCGGGCAGTGGATAAATAACGCCATTTTTGGAGTGCATACCCTTGAAAGCCGTAAATTACGTTCCGGATTCAGAAATGTTGGTGCAGGTTGGAAACCATTTGGTCAACAATGCCTACTAAATAGTGTTTAGCATTTCATGTCTCTGCATCAAAAAGCTTTTAAACGTTTAATTGCGAAACTTAAATCCATGGGGTGATTTCTTGAACTCAAAAATGCTTCGGTTTTCCAGCAGAATCGCATCGGTGTTGTTGTTTTGTGCCACATGCCTCTTTTCTCAACCTCAGGTTCTGGTGAACCAGGTGGGATATGAAAAAGAGGGTGCCAAAAGGGCGGTGATCCAGTATACCGACTCTTTTACTGAACAGATGTGCCATATCGTCGACAATCAGGGCA
The DNA here is from genome assembly GCA_046546375.1 of Chitinispirillaceae bacterium. Classification (GTDB taxonomy): domain Bacteria; phylum Fibrobacterota; class Chitinivibrionia; order Chitinivibrionales; family Chitinispirillaceae; genus JAEZKC01. Next base: position 3,542 of record JBKGXV010000126.1, read on the forward strand.
ATGTTGTGGATTCAGTACAGATCGGTGAGGAAGAAGCCGTGGACGGGTGGAAAGACCGTCTTTTCAGGGTTGTGGATTTCAGCTCGTTCAATCAGGAAGGGGTGTTCTCACTTAGTGCCGGGACTGCATCTTCCCCATCCTTTGAAATCGCAGAAAATCTCCTTCTGAACAAAACCGCCCCAGAGCAGATCTCCTTTTTCTACGGGATGAGAAATGATTCCGATGACGAAGCGGTTCCGCTATTTGAAAGTGAGGAAACCAGAAATGTAAACGGCGGATGGAGTGATGCCACAGGAGACCTGGGCAAGCATCTCTCTCATTTGTCTTTTGCCAATTATTTCAATCCTCAGCAGATCCCCATGGTGATCTGGTCTATTCTTCACGCCATGGAGCTGTACCCCGAGGTGTTTGCCGGCAGTGCCCAGCAGGAGGCGGCCTATGGAGCGGATTATCTTATGAGGGTACTTGATCCGGAGGGCTTTTTCTATATGTCCGTTTTCGACAACTGGGGTTATGAATCCAGGGAGATCTGTGCCTGGAGCAATTCCACCGGTGATCGATCTGCAGATTACCAGGCGGCCATGCGTGAAGGTGGAGGGATGTCCATTGCAGCTCTTGCCAGAGCATACAATGCGGGTATCAGCGGCGAGTTCAGTGCTTCCGAATATCTGGAAGCTGCCCAAACGGCCTATGCGCACCTTAAGGCTAATCCCACCGCGTATCAGGATGACGGTAAAGAAAACATTATCGATGATTACTGTGGTCTCATGGCGGCAAGTGAACTGTACAATGCCACCGGTGATGATGAATATCTGGAGGATGCCCGTTCAAGAGCCGTGTCTCTTCTGTCCCGTCAGTCCGATGAGGGGTGGTTCTACACTACCACCGACGAAAACGGGGATGGCACGCGGCCATTCTATCATGCTGCGGAAGAAGGGTTTCCGGTAGTGGCTCTGGCGCGTTATGTCGAGCTGACAGACCCGCAGGATCTGCAGACCATTCGCGATGCAGTGAAAAAGAATCTGCTCTGGTATGAATCAATCACCTATGCTGAATCAAATCCGTTTGAATATGCAAAAATGTACAGAGCCGCCAACGCTGCCGGAGTGGCAGGAACTGATCTGGCGCTCAACAGAACGGTGGATGCTTCCAGTGTTGAAAGGGAGAACAACAGTGCCGAAATGGCGGTGGATGGAAATTCAACCACACGCTGGTCCAGCGACTTTGAAAATGATCAGTGGATTTCTGTTGATCTGGGCCAGGTTTATACTGTCGACAAGGTAGTTCTTAACTGGGAAGAGGCACATGGTGTTGTCTACAATATCGAGGTGTCCGATGATGCAGAGACCTGGACAACGGTGTTTGAAGAAACCGAAAACAGCAGTGCCGGGGAGAAGATCCATACCTTTCCCTCCGTGGAGGCACAGTATGTGAGGATGTACGGAATTGAACGGGTGCTCGAATGGGGAGGTTTTTCTCTTTATGATTTCGAGGTGTACGGTGAGGAGGCATCCACCCCTTCTCCCTATCAGGCGAAATTCTTCATTCCTCAGCAGAATGAAACCGGTTACTGGTGGCAGGGAGAGAATGCCCGCCTCTCGAGCATGGCAGCAGCATTCATTCTGGGTGCACCGCTTGCCGATCCTACCGGCGCCTTGTGGGAAAACACCTTTTTCGATCTTGCAGTGTCACAGTTTGACTGGATTCTGGGGAAAAATCCTTTCGATGTGTGCATGATGTACGGATTCGGGGAAAACAGCTATCCCCATTATCCGGGTTTGGCCGGATATGCTTTCGACAATATAGAAGGGGGAATCTGCAACGGTATCACTGCAATGCGTTCAGATCAGAATGACCTTGAGTGGATGCCCTATCATATGCAGGATGGCGATTCCACCTGGGCGGATTGGCGCTGGATTGAGCAGTGGCTTCCTCACAACGCCTGGTATCTCACTGCCATGACCTCACTTGCCCACAGGATCGACAACCCCATCGAGCCCATCAATGTGATCAGAGTGCCCCTGACGAAAAGGGCTTCAGGGATGTTTGATGCGGTTACTGTTTCCAGAAAAGCTCTGCATCTGGATTTTTCCGTTTCACTTGAAAGGCCTCTGGATATTGCACTGTACAGTATGAAAGGGCGGAAAGTCGCATCTTTTTCGGTGAATGCGGGGAAAAAGTCTGCGGTATTGAAGCTGTCACCGCACATTTCAGCCGGAATGTATGTTCTGAATGCCGAGGGTGACAAAAAAATCGGGAGATTCAGAAGCAGGGTTTTAATCAGGTAGATTCAGTTATATTTGATTGATTGGCTATGGTTTGGCAGGTATTACGATGGGCAATATGGAAATATATTGCCCATTTTTGACTTGATATTTATTTTAAGCACCATAATTGAAAACTGTAGTGCTTGAATGCCTCTACTTCCCGTTTATATATTTCCTAATACTTTTGCGCCAGTAGCTCAGCTGGATAGAGCGTCGGCCTCCGGAGCCGAAGGTCACAGGTTCGAATCCTGTCTGGCGTATTGAAAATGGTAGCTGCCGGAATGCATAATTTTAAGGCAGTTACTGAAACGCATAATCAGAGTGACACTCTTCAAGGAGGTTACTATTAACTTCCGTACCAAAACCCTCGGAATTTTCGATGTCGTTACGCCAGTTCTGGAAGACGGCGAAATCTTCAATTCGGGGCTTCTGAAAGATTATATCAATCAGATGATAGCTTCCGGCAGGCGGAGTTTCTCCATAGACATATCACCGCTGGACTATATATACTCCGATACCATCAACGTGCTGATGGCTCTCAATAAACGGGTGCTCGAAATCAGCGGCCGTCTGACTCTTTTGGCTCCCCAGCCGGAAGTGGTTGCAATCCTTCAGAAAGCCGGCATCCAGAACATCATGAGAGTGTTCGATTCGGAGGCCGATCTGATGCGGACTTCCGATGAGATAATGTCCATGTCTTCCGGTTATAAAGTGACCGACCTGCAGAATGCTTCTGAAGCGCTGGATAAACCCGAATCGGAATTCGACAGTTTACGTTCCGAAATCGGATCGGTATTCGGTGGCGATTCCCAACCTTCAGCTCCGCAGCAGCCGCCAAGGCAACCCTCTGCGCCTCAGCAGCCGCAACAGTCCTTCGATATTTATCCCATGGACGAGGGCAAATCGGGGAATCAGCCTCCTCCTCCATCTCAACAGCAGCCACCTGTGCCGCCTAAAGCGCCTGCGTATCCTCCTCCTGTGCAGGACATGGATTCGGGATCTGTACCTCCTCTTCCTCCCAAGGCCCCGGTTCAGCCGATTCCTGAACCGAACAAGTCTGATTTTCCCGGGGAGAAAGAACCGTACATTCCGTCTGAAACCAGAAAGTTTGCCCAGGCTCCAGTTCAACCCTCCATGCCCGTCGATTTTGATGATCTGGAGGGTAAACCGGCAGCATCGAGGGAAACCAGAGATGATTTCGACACCGACAGTTTCGATGAAGAATTTGAGGGAAAGAAAAAAGGTTTTCCCGTACTGGCTCTGATAGCGATTCTGGTTGTGGCTGGATTGGGTGCAGGAGGATATTTTCTGTATTTTGCCAAATCGGCAGATACTGATAAAACCGTTACCGCAACTCCGGAAAAATCCAAACCTGCCCCGACTGTGGATAAAACCTCCGATTCCGCCTCCAAAGCTGATGAGGAACAAAAGGAGAGTGAAGAGCAAAAGGTTGAGAGCTCAAAGCCCAAGCGTGTGGCTAAAGCGAAACCCAAGCCGAAAGCAAGCTCATCCAGTAAGTCAAAACCGGCTCCGAAACCGGCTCCACGTGTGAAGAAGGCCGCACCTAAACCGGCACCGGCAAAAAAAGCTGCCAGCAAAAAGCCATCCGGCAAACGGCAGGTAGTGATCAAGTCCACACCGTCCGGAGCGGATATCGTTATTGACGGTAGTAAAATGGGTACAACACCATATACATGGACTTCTCCATTCTACGGACAAATGAAGATTGTGGTATCCAAGCCGGGTTATGCCAAAGAGAGCAAGGAAATTGAGTATACGGGCGGGACTAGAGATGTGGCATTTAATTTGAAGTCCGCGCCCGCCAAGAAACAGGCTGCTGCTTCCAAACCGGAGCCCAAACCGGCTTCCAAACCGGAGCCTTCAAAACCGGAGCCTAAACCGGCATCCAAACCGGAGCCTAAACCGGC
>JBKGXV010000127.1:0-7641 GCA_046546375.1 Chitinispirillaceae bacterium
GGCACATACAAACTGACCGGCAATCTGAGAGAGGTAAAAAAAGAGAGCAGCTTAGAGTTTGTCCCGTATCCAAAACCAGACATTTCTGAGGAGGTGAGGCCAAAGCTGCAAGGCAATATTTGGACACTGAACCTGAAAAAATATATAATTAATTGAAGTTACTGGGCTTAGAAACTCCACATCGTTGCTGAATACAAATTATTTTTACTTTAGCCGGAAAATCATTGATGCACACACAGCAGTTTCCAGGAGCAGTTAAAAACAAACCCGAAATGACCACTCCAGCGTATAGAATATATGAACCTATTGTATCCGAATCTCAGGACCAGATGAAAGAAGGACATACACACAAAGCGGATCTGGCCCTTGCGCGAAAAATCCAGACAGCAATGATCCCTCAGGTGCTTCCTGCAGCAGATGGGCTGAGTATGGAGTCGATGTATCTCCCCTGTCCCAAAATAAAAGGGGATCAGTATGACGTGGTTCAGCTTTCGGACAAGGTGTTCGCTTTTTTGATTTTCGATGTCACCGGACATGGAGTCTCATCAGCACTCATATCCTCGCTTTCACGGGTTCTGTTCACCCATCAGCTTCATCAGGGCAACAGCCCCCGTGCAGTCATAGAGCGGGTCAACCGGGAACTGATCCAGACAATGAAAACCGACTTCTATCTTACAGCGTTTGTAGGATACCTGGATCTGCATGACAACTGTCTCACATATTCAAATGCCGGACACGCCTATCCCTGGGTATACCGCAGTAAAACAGAAGAACTTATGGATCTTAAAACTCAGGGGACCTGTGTCGGCCTTTTTGAAAACGGGTTTTATGAAGAGCAGAGCATCATACTCGATCCGGAAGACTGGATTATAATGTTCACTGACGGCATCTACCGGGTGTTCAGTGATCAAAATTCTCGAGTTGGAAGAGAACTGATGAAGAATGACACCATCACTGCAATCAAAAACAGTTCTCCAAAAGAATTCATAAAGAAATTCAAAATGAAAACCGTCACATCACAAGCAGACAATGAAGATGACATCACCGCTCTTGCAGTAAAGCTTGAGCCCGACACCACCCGCGAAGAGCTCAAAAGAAAGCTTAATTTTTCTTCCTGTGATTCTGTCTACATTCAGTTTGTCAGATTCTACGAAGAAATAGATAGAGCGGTAGGTACTGTTCTTGGAGCGATGGACAAGGCGGGTTACGGAGATGATTCTATCCGCGCCATGAAAATTTCCCTTCCCGAGCTGATTCTCAATGCCATCAATCACGGTAACCAAAGAGACTATTTCAAAAAAGTGATTGTCGGCCATGTGGTCACACCTAAAGAGGCGGTAGTATCTGTTTTTGACGAGGGAGAGGGGTTCGATCCTTTCAGCATCCCGGACCCCACCCTTGAGGAAAACATAATGAAAGATTCCGGAAGGGGAATTTTCATTGCCAAAAATTATTCTGACAGAATCGAATGGAACGAAAGTGGCAATCGGGTAACCATTACGGTAAAACACGAAAAGCACAAGGGAGAAAAGTAGTGCGGATCGGCATTTCAGGTTACATGGGAGCCGGAAAAAGTACCTGCACGGGTCAGTTCCGCAGCCCTGAAACACTGATTCTGGATGGCGATCAAGAGGCAAAAAAGCTGATGCAGTCCGATCACCGAATTCAATCCGCACTCGTTTCTGTTTTCGGGAAACATATTAAAAAGGATTCAGATCTACGATTTGATCAATTAGCCGCGGAAGTCTTCAGAAATCGCGATACTCTGAAACTTCTGAACAGCATTGTGCATCCGAATCTGATAGAACGAATCAGATCTTTGATTTTCAATGATTCAAAACCGCTGTGCATTCTTGATGCGGCGCTTATTCCTCTTTGGCACATAGAGTCCTGGTTTGACCACTGTATCTGGATAGATGTTTCTTTCGGTACCAGATTCAACAGATTGAAACAGAAAAGAGAAGATCTGTCTGATTTTGAACTGAAACGCAGAATGCAGATGCAGCAGCAGTTATTTGATGTTCCCCGAGGGCAGAACTGGATCAGGCTCCCGGATAAGGAATGCAGCGATTTTATCAGAAGTATACTTCAGAAACACCACCTGGACCTCTTTTCCCCGCAGAGAGAATCATAGTAGCTTTCAGTTGGTATCAGGTCTGATTAACGACTCGGAAATATGCTAAAAGAACACTCCTCTTTTATAAAACAAACAATTGCCGGTCTTGACTGCCTGCTCATTCTGGCCGCCTTCTATGCCAGTTATTCCTATGCAGGACAGGAGCGCGAACTGCTCCCCTTCATAAACTACTGGATAATGGCGCTGGGGTTCACATTCTTCTATCTCTACTTCGCCTGGACCAGATCCCTGTTTTCAATCCTGCAGTTCAGCTGGATGCACGATCTGTTCTACCGGATTGTCAAAATTTTCATATATGCCGGCATCCTCGGAGCAGCGGTGCTTTACCTGGTACCGGAAAACAGAAACAGCCGTTATCTCTACATATCCTTCGCACTTGCCTCTTTTGTCCTCATCAGTACCGAAAAAATCATCATAAAGAGAGGTATCGCAAGGCTGAGGCGCAACAATCGCAATACAACCCCGGTTATTATCATGGGGCGGGGCCGCAGTGCAGCCCAGGTTTGCCAGGAAATCTACAACCACCCCGAATGGGGCCTGAGAATCATCTACAAAATGGATATTTCCACTCCCCTGAAAGAATTTGAAGAGATCATCAAAAACAGTTATGTGGAAGAAGTGTTTTTCCTTGTTCCCAGAACTCTGTCAAGTGAGAATTTTTCCATCGATCCCTACCTGCACATCTGCGAGGAGATGGGCAGACCCGCCAGAGTCTTTCTTAATCTGTCCAACATCACAAACTTCGCCCGCTGGGAATATCATCGTTTCATGGGCAGATCCACCTTCATCAGCCATACTGTTGAACTGGATCCTGATCAACTGATATTCAAAAGAATATTCGATGTGGCTGGAGCAGTAGTAGGCACCGGATTTCTCATTCTTTTTTATCCCTTTCTGGCGACACTGATCAAACTGACATCACGCGGCCCGGTTTTCTTCAAGCAGGTCAGAGTCGGAAAAAACGGAAAACGGTTTGTCATTTATAAATTCCGAACCATGACTACAGATGCCGAGAAAAAGAAAAGGGAGCTTCAGGAACTCAACCAGTGCAGCGGCGCAATCTTCAAAATGGAAAAAGACCCGCGTGTGACCTCCATAGGCCGAATCATGCGTAAATTCAGCCTTGATGAATTGCCGCAGTTCATAAATGTTCTCAAGGGTGAAATGTCCCTGGTCGGCACCAGACCTCCCACACCGGAGGAAGTCGGCAAATACCAAAAATGGCACCACAGGCGTATAAGTATACGTCCGGGAATCACGGGGCTGTGGCAGGTCAGCGGCCGCAACAAAATCACCGATTTCGACCACATAGTAAAACTTGATCTCAAATATATAGATAACTGGAGCATATGGCTTGATATCAAAATCATTTTCAAGACCATACTGGTCATTTTCAAGCGCGACAGCGCTTATTGAAATATTCATATCAGCGGGAGCTGTACTTCTTCTGGTGTTTTCAACAGGATCGGCAGCCCCTCTGAACACCGGGAACAGTTCATATTTTCTGTTCTCTGAAGATATGGGCGAAGTCAAAGGCTCCCCAAGCGGGATGTTCTGGGATTATGTCTCTTTTGAAACTGAAGCAGGTGAATTCAAAACACATGACGAAACCGGCGGCTACGAATGGAAAATCAGTCCCTATATTCAGATGGGATCACACACTTTCAACTCTCCGCATGCATACAGCAGCTACTGGAATCTCAGACTCTACAGCGAATTGCGATACGGTGGACTGTCGGTGATTCATTCAGCAAACGCCGACAGCAGGTATGAATCCGACCCCTATTATCCTGCTCACCGCGAGAGATCGATTCGGGGAAGGATCGATCAGGGATACGTTCAGTTTGACTACAGCAGAGGTTTTTTCCGTCTGGGGAGAATGAACCGTAATTGGGGTCCGTTTTCTGATAAAAGCATGATCCTCTCCAATCATCCCTATTCTTATGATGCACTGGAATGGCAGTTTTTCACCTCCTGGATGGAATTCAGACACCTTTTCGCCGCATTTCCCCACATGAGATCTCACTGGGACAGCCAATGGGAATCTGGAACCGGAAAAGCCCTGAACCGCTATTTCGGCGCCCATTCACTCAATTTCAGGCTGGGCAGATGGATCACTCTGGGGATCACGGAAACTATTGTTTTCTCCAGAAAAAATGGAATGCCCGATCTTCAGTACATAAATCCATTCTCATTTTATGCAGCCCTCAACGGCAATCAGGAAGGTGACGTCAATCTGCTGACAGGAATTCAGTGGTCACTACGCCCTCTTACAAACAAAATAGAGTGGAAGGGACAAATTGCTGTGGATGACTTTCAGATAGACGATCCGGAAGAATCAGGGAACCTCAACGATAAAGAACCCAATCATTGGGGATTCGCAACCGAAGTGGTCTTCAGAAATCCTTTATCTGTGGATCTTGATCATGTGCTGAAAGCCGACTACACTTATGCCTCCAAATACCTCTATACGGTTTCGGATGAAAACACAAGAAACGGCGAACGGTATTCCTACAAGGGAAAGAGTCTGGGATATCCTGAAATGGATGGTGACCGGTTTTCACTCTCCTTTTCATGCGCTGGAAACAATTACTGGACAGCGGGTCTGGAGGGCGCTTTTCAGAGAAAAGGCCAAAAGGACATGTTCAGTAAATGGGGCGATTCTGAACGCCCCATCGACATACGGTATGACATGATAGAACTGCCCCTTGACTACAAAGATAACCGGTTCCCGTCCGGAACCGTCGAAACCAGCTATGAGCTCAAGATCAAGGGGTCAGCATACCTCTGGGGAAAAACCGAACTGAAAACATCCATAACCAGCAGATGGATAAAAAATATGGATAATATCCATACCGGCCGCTACGAATATCATCCTTCGATACATCTGGAATTATCTCTTTTTCATGATAATCTGCGAATTTCTCTCCCGAAACAGTAATAATGAAACAGAACTATTCAAAGCCTAAAGCACCGATTCCGGTCCCTCCCGCAGCAAAGAATATTCACCAGGATATAGTGAACGTGTTAATCGCACTTCTTGACAGCTCCAATACAGATCCTCTGGATAGCCATTTTCGAAACAGTTTCACCACCTTTCTTTCATTGTTTGAAGATTACCAGAAGGCAATAATCGCATCCAGCCGCCACACCAAAACCTGCACAAAAGGTTGTGCCTGGTGCTGCAATCACTGGGTAGAGGACGTAAACTCCTTTGAAGCGCAGATCATAGCCGAATACATCAGAAACAATCTTTCCCACAAAATGGATGAGATTATCCATAAATGCAAAGAGGACCTGGAAGTACTGAAGGATCTGGACAGAAAAGTAAACCGGAAACTCGAACTGCTGCAGTTCCCGACCGGACTTGATTCAGTTAACCTTCTGCTCTCCTCCTTTTACCAGCTTGAACGTCCCTGCCCCCTTTTAAATGAGGATGGTTCCTGTTCAGTATACCTTGTAAGACCGCTTACCTGCCGTATCTATATGAGCTTTTCGGATCCAGTAAGATGCTCCCCAAACAACATCAATGACGGTGAGGTGGTTACCTATCTTATGGATCTTGAGGAGTATTCAAACCACCTTCTGGATGAGCTGCACTTTAGATTCTGCCGCCATGATGGAGATACGGGGCTCAGATCCGTTCTGGTGAAATATCTGGAAATGTGAACCTATTTATCACTTTCGGGGTCAGAACTTTTCTCATTTGCTGCACCCTCCTCTTCCTCCTCTTCCTGCTCCTCCCGGATCTCCTCCAGAATGGCTTCACGGCTGACCTGAGGTGAAGTACGCATCTGCTTTTCGAAATGCGCCGCAAAAGAATCATAATCCGAAAACCCACTCTTTAGCGCGACGTCTTTCAGTTCGAGTTCGGGGTCTCTCATGTGAGACTGCGCTCTCTTAATCCGCCTGAAGGATAAAACCTGATCGAATGTACAGTCCAAATCGGTTTTAAGAGCATCAGCTACCGCCTCAGTTGTTTCGCTTAAATCGGAGGCCACATCAGATTCCTTCAGTTGAGGTTCTTCCAATCTGTTCTCTATAGTTTCCAGAACAGATTCAGTAAGGGGAGACAGTGCCTTCGCCTCCTGAGCCTCAAGCATCTCTTCTTTACGCCGCTGTACAATACCCTGTACTATAAAATAACCCACCATCAACAAACAAACCGCACCTATAATAAGTAGAGTGAGTTTCAAAGGGAAATATGCCTGAGTCAAAACGCCTGTTCCCCAACGACTCGGACTGTAGCGGTTGTACTGACCTGTACCAGCCCAGGACGCATACACCGGCTTTTTTCTGCCCTGATCCACATCCATTATGGTGACATCCAACCCGAACTCCCGCGGGGGGAATTCAAGATCTGAAATAACACAAAAGGGAATCGATGCTTCTACCGTGTAGCCTGTGGAATCAACCAGCGCTTTCCATTCCATTTCTCTGCTGATTCTCACATTGACACTGTCGGACAGTACGAATCCGCTGTCGGTAAGATCCACTACAAAGGAATTACTGCGCGATTGAGGGGCAAACCGGATACTTCTGTGATTGATACCGGAAAAAGCCGCCCGGTCCTGATGAAGATCGAGGTGAAGTTCCACAAAATCACCAGTTTCCACACTGTTGTCTTCTACCCTTATGGCGAAATACAGTTTTGCGCTGGTCCAGAGAAGCTTGAAACTGCCCAGCTTTCCCACCTCTGCAGTTGTGGCCCGGTTCCATTCATGCAGAACTCCATCTATTTTGAAACTATCACTCTCCCTTGTTTCTCTTATTGAATACTTGTGAGTACTACCGGGAGCACCTTTGTTTAAAACCCAACTGTGAGGCATGGGAGTAGAAATAACATGCAGACTGTCGTTACAGTAGAGGGTATATCCAAACTGGAGATGAATCTGATCCTGATCTTTAACCGAGTCACACCTCCATACCACTCTGTAGGGAGGAGATGTTTTCACTCCCAAAGTATCAACTCTGTCTTCGGAGTGACTGACCCGAAGCAGTACAGAATCGGTTTCCACAAGAGGTTCGATCTCGAATACGACCGAATCACCCTTCAATACCGCATACCTTTTCGGTCTGATTATCCGTGCACTATCTGAAGAAACCAAAACACGGGGTCCGGAAACAGAATCGGTTTCCGAAACTGATTTGAGAGATACATTTCTATCCTGAAGAGATTGCTCGGCAGCACCCACACAGAAAACTGCAGAAATAATTGCCAGGATAATAAAACTTTTGATGTCCATGTAAAAAAAATCATTAGTGCAGAACCCGTGCACAAGCGATTATAAAAATTCACAATATTGAGTTGTTTGTGGACAGAGCGCACTACAATTAAAATTAAAGGTAACTACAACGAAGATACACTTTTAGTTTGCATTCAAATCAAATTGGTGTTATATTAGAAGTACCAGCAATTACTATCCTACCTGCAAGGCCCTCTTGCAGAAATTTGGGTGAAGCGGAAGCGCCGGTGCAATGCCGGCGCACTTTTTTTATACTCT
>JBKGXV010000128.1:0-7447 GCA_046546375.1 Chitinispirillaceae bacterium
TTGAGCGTTTGACGAGTGAGTCCCAGCATCTGAGCAGCCAGCGTTTTATTGCCTTTCGCTCTTTTCAAAGCTTCTTTGAAAAGAGCCGTTTCCATCTGCTCGAGAGTAGGAAAGGGGTCGGGAAAGACAAGCTGAGTATCTGAAGCGAAAGTTGATGACTCCTGTTTAAGTTCGGAAACCTTGTCTCCGATTTTCGATTTGAAACTGGCAAGTGACAGTACGCCTCTTTTGTGCAGACTCACTGCATCGAAAATCATTCCCTGAAGTTCACGGACATTGCCGGGGAAGCCGTAATTCTCAAGAAGTGGAATAAGCTCCGGAGGATAGGTGGGAGCTTTTTTTCCCAGTTCTCCTGCAGATTGTCTGATAAACGCATCCACCAGAAGCGGAAGGTCACTTTTGCGCATACGCAAAGGAGGCAGAGATATGCTGTGAGGTTCAAGTCTGTAAAAGAGATCCTTTCTGAAGGAACTTTCTTTTCTGAGCTGCTGAAGACTGCGGTTGGTGGCAGCGACAATTCTTGCTGTACTGCGCTTTGCCACATCTGAGCCCAGCGGATAGTAGGAACCGTCCTGGAGAAGCCTGAGAAGCTTGACTTGTGATTCAGGGGACAGGTCTCCTATTTCATCCAGAAACAGCGTCCCGTCCGAAGCCTCTTCTATAAGCCCGCGCCTGTCGGTACTCGCTCCGCTGAAAGCGCCCTTTCTGTGTCCGAAAAGAGTATCGGAAAACATGTTGTCATCCACACCGGCCACATTCACCGTTACCAGTTCACCTGTTCTTTTACTGAGCTTGTGAACCGCTCTGGCCATCAGCTCCTTTCCGGTACCGGTTTCCCCGGTTACCAGAACAGGAAGGCGGGTGGAGGAAACAGCTTCCGCGTATCGGAATATGTTCATCATTTTATCTGAACAGGTAATTATTTCCGAAAAACTTTCGGGATGCTGCAGATCACTGTTCAGAACAGTGTCTTTGAGAACGCTGGCTTCGTTTCTGTATTCTCTGTAATCCAGATACTTTCTGAAAACAAGAGCCAGTTCCTCTCTGCGTACCGGCTTGACAATGTAATCAAGCGCTCCGGTTCTGATACACTCCACAGCCGTTTTTATATCTTCCATGCCGGTAATCATGACCACGCCCACTTCCGGGTACTCCTTGGTAATCATTCTCAGAAGTTCCATTCCGGAAATGAACGGCATGTTTATATCCAGAGCGACAATGCTGAATTTCTGCTCATTGAGCATCTTAAGAGCCTTCCGGCTGTCATTGCACATGACCAGATTGGTAAGTCCCTCCGCGGCCAGAGCCAGACCTGTCATGCGGAGAAACACCTCCTCATCATCAATCAGCAAAATCGGTTGTGAAGGAAACAATGAACGTTCCATGTTGAAAAATTATTCAGGTGAAAAAATTATCCGCTAAAAACAGACTGTTGTAACTGCCCGTGTGCCTTCTGTCAGACGGAAATGAAGATCAGCACCAAAAGAACGCGCAAGGCAACGTACCGCCCACCAGCCATTATCCCGGTCAAATATATCCGTTCTATCCCGCAATTCAAACTCGTCCCGGTCCAGAAGACCGTATTCCACAGTCAAATATCTGCTTTCTTTATCTGTTGTGATTCTGAATTTCTGTTTTTCTCTTTCAACAGTCATACAAGTTTTAAGTATCACGGAAGCAATCATGTGAAACAGAGACGCTTTTCCCCAATTCACCGGGACGGAATCATCAATATTGACCTCAACCTGCCCGGTGGAGCAACGAAGAAAATAATCTGTCAGAAACAGAGCCTTGCGCACATATTCATTCAGATCCACACAATCTTCACGATCATCTGCATTATTGAATTCCCTCAATACGGATATCAGACCGTTGATTTTATCTGTTCCTTTGTTTATCGTGGACACCAGAGAGCCTAATCTGTCCTGCTCTATACTGTTCTGATTTTCACTCTCCAGAACGTCCGCACTGAGCATAATCAGGTTCAGCGGATTGTTCATGTCATGAACAATACCGGAAATCAGATACTGGAGAACACAGCCCTTGTCGGCCTGCACCATTACTGGTGCGATCCCACTTTCATTGACTTCAGAAACCAAAGCATTATGCATACTATCCCCCCAATCAATTACTTTCATGCGCACTGATTCTATCATGCGATAACAAGCAATGCAAGAAAATTCTCACATTACCATGTCATTCAAGCCAGGCAACAACTTGAGTCAAAGCGAATTCAACTCTTTTTCCAGTAATTTTTTCAATATTCCAAACTGTTTTTCCAACTGCCGGAAATCATTATTCACCTGAGCTATTCCACTCTTCTCTATTCTCCGAGCTGCCGCAACCCGGTTTTTCCCAGAAGCGCAAGCCCCACCTCCCGGTTCACTTCGTCATCCTCCGCCAAAAGAATTCTGAATCGCTTTTCTCTGAAACGGTCCACCATCTGTGTGCTAGTCATCTCAAATGATTCCTGTGCAACTGTCTGCACAATTCCCCGGAAGTTTGAATCGGACAGTAAACCAGAACACCGAACCCTTTCCCTCCTCGCTTCTGACAGCTATCTGCCCTCCCATCATTTCAGCAAGCTGTTTGGAGATCGACAAGCCAAGGCCTGTTCCGCCATATTTTCTGGTGGTTGACGCATCGATCTGCGTGAACTTGTCAAATAAACATTTCACCTTTCTTCCTGGAATTCCAATCCCGGTATCCTCTATCTCGAAATAGAGCACAACTGTTTTGCTGCTTTTCTCCTTCAGTTTCACATTGATATTAATATGACCCTGGTGTGTGAATTTGAATGCATTCCCCACAATTTTATTCAGAATCTGTTTGAGCCTCGTAGGATCACCTTTGAGTTTCAGAGGCACTTGAGGATTGATTCCCCATTTGAATATGAGCTCTTTTTCCAGAGCCTTTGCTGAGAAAATTGATGACACCTCTTTTATCAATTCCTGCAGATCGAATTCAATGCACTCAAGTTCAATTTTTCCTGCTTCAACTTTGGATAAATCCAGTATATCGTTGAGTATCGCAAGCAGAGTTTCTGCGCTGCTCTGCATCAGTTCCACATAACACCTCTGATCGGGAGACAAACCGGTTTCGAGCAAAAGATTGGCTAAACCCAGTATTCCGTTCATGGGTGTTCGGATCTCATGGCTCATGTTGGTCAGAAATTCGCTTTTTGCCATACTTGCCACCTCCGCTCTGGCAGCCATTACATTAGCCCTGGCAGTAGTCTCCTCAAGCTCCCTGTTAAGAATCGTCATCTCCCCCCGCGTCCTCATTCTCTGAATAACCAGCTGGAGATGCTTGGCTATGGATTGAAGCATCTCCAGCTCTTCTTCAAGAAAACAACCGAAGTCATGCGGAGGGCAGTTTTCAAGATAACACACATCCAGAAAACCAAAAGGATTTTGCGGTTCTCCGATTATGAAAGAAACTTTCCGGCGGGTTTGTCTGTAACCTGGAGAGGTGAAGCATTCCTCGTCAATACAGATTCTCGCGCAAGCCACTTCAGAATACTTCATAGCAGGCGGGATTGCATCTGCAGCAGCCTGGAGCAGTTCAGCAATACCGATGCCGGGTTTCTCCCCCAAAGAGGAGATATGGTAGAGACATTGTAGTTCCTTGACCCTCTCTCCGAGTGCTTCAGAACGCTCATTGATGATTCCTTCAGCTTTTTTCCGCTCGGTTATGTCCCGTGCCACCCCCTCAACTGCTATCAGTTCTCCATTTTCATCCGTTACGGGAGTCAGGTGCTGTTCAGTCCAGACAATCTGGCCATCCTTTCTGATCCACCTCATGGCAAAGGGTTTCACAGCGGTTTTCATGGTAGTAACAATCTCCAGAAGATGTCTGTCTTCGGGGTGTACCACTTTTCTCAGAATAAAGGGATCGGAGTAATACTCCTGAGGATCGAGCCCCATGATCTGCCTGCAGGAGGGGCTGACGTAATCAAAGCTCCAGTCGGGCCGAAATACATACCTGAAAATGAGGTCTTTTGCATTTTCAGCCAGAAGGCGGAACCGATCATCGGAGTCGGAAAAGTGATTGTGCTGCTGGGTTTTTTTATTCTTCATCAGGCCTGTTCCGTTTTGAAAACCCTCCTTTTTCCACCGGGTTTTATAATATCATAATAACAATCTCTGAACAAGTCAGTTATGCGATCCTTTTCAAAGGAAGGCAAATATGGTTTTTGATGGGGGAGCGGGAAAATCCCCGGATGATTTTGCGCATATCAAAATTTCACCTCCGGGGCAATCCGATTCCCCCTCATCGGCCCCCCTTTCAGACCTGAAAACGGGAACACCTTTTGCGGATAACACCAGACAAGCCTGCACCCTTCAGCTGCATACCTTCTTTTCCTTCTTCTTTTTCCTTTTGGAGTGCTCATGCAGAAATACAAAACTGACTCGAGGCACGGCCATGAAACTGCGTTTGATTTTGGCAATCGCGGGTCTGCGCTGAAGAGCCGTATGATAGAGACCGTAAACAGCTAAAATGAGAAGCACCCCGCCCACGAAATAGAAAAGTCCCTGGGGTCCCCATATGCCCATGAAAAAACCTGCAAGCATGGGCCCGGCGGCAGACCCCAGTCCCTGGAGAAGTATAAGCGTACTGGCAGTGCCCACACACTCCTCCTCATGGACCCAGTCATTGACGTGTGCGACGCTGAGTGAATAGAGAGGGAAACTCAATCCTCCGAAAACAAGGGCCAGCCCGATCAGCAGAGAAAATGTGTAGGACTGCTGAATGGCGAATACTATTCCCATGATACCCGCAATGAGACAGGAGCCCACAATCACATACCGCCGATCCATTTTGTCCGAAAGCTTTCCCAGGGGCCATTGAGATATAAGGGCTCCGGCCATGATCGCCGTCATGAAAAAACTGATATCTCTCGGACTCAGCTTTATATTGTCGGCAAACACCGGCCCCATTCCCCATACAGCTCCGATACAGATTCCACTGACCAGTACTCCCAGCATCCCCAAAGGTGAAATATGGTGAAGCCTTCTGATTTTAAGCCGCTCCTTGAGCACTGCCGAGGGTGTCCGGGAGGGTGCCAGAGTAATGGGAACCATGGCTATACTGAGGAGAATCGATATTAGACCGAACAGAAAGAAACTGCTGGGAGGAGCGATATTGAGCAGAGTCTGGCTGAAAGCTGCCGAACCCCAGAAGACAACCCCGTAGGTGGCAAGAACCTGACCTCTGTTCCCCCGGGTAGTACAGCCGTTAAGCCAGCTCTCAATCACCAGAATCATCCCCGAATAGCAGAGCCCCTGCATGAAACGGAAAATAACCCAGACGGGTATAAAAATTATCAGAACATAGGCCAGTGTCACCGCCGAAGCCATGGAGGCAAGCGCCGCATAAGTGCGGATATGCCCCACAGAGGAAATCAGCCTGGGCAAAAAAAGCGACCCGAGCACGAATCCGCCGTAATAGGAGGACATCATAAGCCCGATACTCACCGAGGACATGCCCTCGATACCGGCCCTGATACCAAGAAGTGTCCCCTGAAGGTTGTTTCCCAGTATCAGAATAAACACACTCAGCAGAAGAATGGGAATTCCGCGGCTGACCGGAATGTTCTCCGGTTTGATTTTCTCGAGCGATTCGGAAGAGAGATTCACGGGCTGCTTATACCATACCAGTTCAGATTGCACATCACGATTCATGCGTTCCTCGCAAAGTATACTATTTATCTATCCAAGGCATACAAATTATTTCCTGGAATCTGTTGAAAATCGTGCGGGTTTTCAGTGCGGAGATAAGAGCAAACTGCAAACCAAGAGGCCGATACGTTCAGAAGAAACCTCTATACTTATAAGAAATGAAACTGAAAAGGAGTTTCTCAAAAATGAGAAAGTATACGTTGGGGATCTGAGTTTAATTCTGTGCCGTGACTGCCCTCATCAGAACAGCTTTGGGATCCCTGTAGCACACCTCCAGCGGCTCGTTTTCGACAAACTGATCGAATGTACTGTGCCGGTAAAATGAGCAGTGATCCGGAGGGGTCACATACCACCAGTTTTCAAACCCTTTTTTCCGCTCCGGAGTCTCCATATCGGTATGAATGTATATATACCCCCCCGGTTTCACCAGGCGGGCGAAGTGACGCAGAATGGGAAGAGGTTCAGCCAGATGCTCGAAAACCTGAAACGAATAGATCAGATCAAAAGTACGGGGAGGAATGTCAAGAGTGTGGATCTCCCCCGTCAGGCGGTCGGGATGGGGATTGTCCGGCCGGGCGATATCCACTTCGATCACGCGGTTGTCTCTTTGACGCAGAAGCGTACCGACGAGGCTGATACCTGCACCGAAATCCAGAACCAGAAGACCGCTTCGGGGCAGAAAATTCCATACCGGGTCAAGAAATCTCTCGTTGGCCCAGCCGATCTCCGGAGCACCATCCCGCACACCATGATACCCGTTTCTGTACCAGTCTGAAAGCTGCTCCTGAGTGATTTCAGGGCAGAAGACAAACCCGCACCTCCGGCATTCCACAAAAGAGAATTTCTTGACCTGTGCGCGATCGCAGCATGAACCACCGCACACGCGGCAGGTTGAGTCAGTCCTGTTTATATTCAAAACCGAACCTTGGAAAAAAGGTTTTCTCAGATCAACCCCAGACAGGACCCGCAAAAATCATGCAGCCTCCGCCCCGCCGGGGTCGGACCATGATTCGGAGCCGCAAGTCGCTGATTTTCCCTGAAGACATCTGATAATGCGGGGCGAAACAGCATCTTAGAAGCACGTTTTCCGCCTCGAAAAGAGACTTCTAAGAGATCGGGTGTCTGTCCGAGGTTTCCGGAAATCCTCCGTCCCGGAACTGAATCCCCCTCCACTTCATTCTTAAACCCCGGTTCTAAACGTTTAAAGAATGGCTTTAAGGCCCGATACGGCCTCTTTTCGGATATAACCCTTTGATTTTCAACGGACGCTCATGGTCCGACCCCCGGATTCCCCTCAGAACCGGATCGGCGACCACCTGTAACCGCAGTCATTACAACTGTTTACGGGGTGGGTGCGTATCCCCCATACACTCTTCTCCACAGTCCCGATACTTTCAGAATCACACCGTGGACAGAAACTCACACATCCCGTTCTCTCTTCGCTGTCCTTCTGATCCAGAATCGAAAGAGCCCTCTCCCTGTCCTCCTCTTTCACCTTGACCACCACTCCGCCCAGCGCGTAGCTGTAGAGCGGATTGGCCAGAACCGTATTCTCGTTTTCCAGGACTACTCCTATCCCCTCACCCTCCAGACGAACTTTGGCCATGAGTGCATGCACATACATGGAATAGCTTGCAATTTTCATATATTCTGTATGATTATCCATAACTTTCATCTTTTCGATAAATGACACAATTTCAGGCTGTTATACCGATTTCCCCGGAGGTGATTTATCACTGAATCACCTCCGGGGAGTCACACCAGCC
>JBKGXV010000129.1:0-7442 GCA_046546375.1 Chitinispirillaceae bacterium
GGGCTTCTGAACCTTGCACATTCAGAAGCCCCCCCTTCAGACCAGCACTATTTCACTATCAAAACCCTCTGAGTCTTCTCATACGATTCGCCTCTTACCCGCAGTACATAGTACCGGTTGGAAACCAGTCTGTTTGCGGAAGACAGTTTCCACAGTACCCTGCCGGATGTTTCCGTTCCGCTCATGCTTCTTGACGCGACAAGGCGGCCGGTAAGGTCAAACAGTTTGAGTTCCAGCTTTTTGCCGTTCAGTGAGGAAGGAAGCGACAATTCGATTCCGCCTGTCAAAGCTTTGATTCCGATCTCCGCAGACCTGATCTCGGAAACTTTGTCCTTTCGGGTTACATCCACCGAAACCCCGTTAATGAGATCCTCCAGAGAGACGCTGTCAATTTCCGATTCGATACCGCTGAATTCATCGGAACTAATTTTGGAAGAAGAGCTCACCAGAAAAGCTCTGTCTGTTTCCTGCTGAGCAGTACCGGTTGTATCAGGCCACAGCTCCATATCGGGTTCCAGAGCAAGAAGACTGGTCCTTGTGGTCACGATATGATAATCCATGCCAATCCTCTTGATTGTATCCCTGTGCTCCGTATGACTGTGATAGTTTTGGGATGAAGCCTTTCTCAGTGCCCACAGAACATTGCTGTCAGAGTGTGCATTGATTTCATCCGACTCCACACTAATTTCCTTCGAAAAGGACCTTCCGTTCAGCATTCCGTTCACAGTGAATGTACCGAGCTTGGGCAGTGTACCCTCAACCGATTTCGCCGAAACATTCAAAAGTATATCGCTGTTATACACAGGATAATGGTAGCTCAACCATGAATAATGGTTTTCGTTTTCAATCGTATGAACAACATCGGAAAATTGCGGACCTGCTTTCACCTCGATATTTGTTATTCCACGATTGTAGGAGAAAAGAGGAGGCAGAACAGAATCCGCTGTACCCGTATACTGATAAATATGTCTCAATCCGGTCAACCTGTGTCCACCCGACTGGTATGCCACATTGTTGAGCTGGTAGGCATCCGTTACAGTAAACAGAGCACTTTCACTGGTAGTAACAACAGATTTTACAGAGTCGATCATTTCCAGGAAATCATTTCCGGATTCGGTAATATTGAAGTCTTCGTCATAAAAATCATACGGTTCATAAGCATCACTCAGAAGTATGATTATTCCATTCGCATTGTTTTTCACAGCTGATTTCATTTTGCTTACCGTCTGTGATGTTTCGGACACTTCGAATTCTCTGATTGCATCGTAAGCTTTTTTCAGATTACGTTTTGTGGGACGAACAGGTGATGAAAACAGCGGACCCGTACTTTCCGTTACAATGTTGAACTTCTGATTCTCATTCACATATCTTCTCAGAGCCAGCACGGCCATTTTCTTTATTCTGGAAAGGATATTTACCTTATCGTCTTGATCTACATATGAATAGTAACTATCAGGATGGTTTCTGGCCTGTTTTAGCTTTTGATAATAATCATAGTGAGACCAGAATTCATTCTGCGCATCCAGTATTATGGTTCTCACCTCTGACTCGGGTTCCAGATCAACAGTTTCCTCATTTATCTGATATTTGAAACCCAGAACAGATTCTCCATCAATTTTATCTTTTCCGCTCCATGCGTAAACAGACCTCCCGGAAGGATCCGCAGCACTTATGATACCCTCACCCAGTTCAAACACTTTCTTTGACCTAAACACCAGATCCCTTCCTTTTCTGAAGGAACCCTCTCCCAGTCCCTCCATGGAGAACTGGTAGTCTTTTCCATCCAGTGCCTTCAAACTGACTTCTGTATATCCGATCGACTGAGTCTTATTGTAATCAAAGGGGAATTTTGCCATGATCTGATTCAGACTGTCCTCAAATGAGTGCTGGAAGTCGATTTTAATTTTCCGGGACTTTCCCGTACGTGCCGGAAAGATTCTCAGATTGTAGTTCCCGCCTCCCCAGGTGGAGAGAATCGCCGGATCGAGTCTGCGTCCAACAATGTCACTATACTGATTTTCCGCAATCCACCGGTCCTGAATATAACCCCGCTGAGGTTCCCCGTTGACCCAGAGATAAAGCTCCTGCATGGCAAAATCGCCCAGTCCGTTCATACTCATGGAAATCTCGAGAGAGTCGTACACGACCTCGAGTGCAGTCCCTTCAGGTAGTTCGGGCGTGGCAACCAGAGTCATGGAACTTTTTGCAACGCCGCCGGACACTTCACTACTCAAAAGCAGAGTGTCGATTTTCACGGGACACCAGACGGCTTCCCTTACCCCCCTTGATTGAAGAGCGTTGAGATTGATGTTTCCGTAAACCGTACCCGCAAGAACCAGACAACCAAGCATTGCCCATATCCTGATTTGTTTGATCATAACTCCTCCCAGCAAAAAAAGGTTAGGTGACGATATTGGATACCAAAAAAGGTTTATTCTTAAGCCAAAGGTTCATCCGCTCGTGCTGAGCTTGTCCTGAGCGAATCTTTGAGCCGAAGGGCATGAGCTCCTCTCTCCATTTCCTTTCCTTCTTTTTGTAAGAGCTCCCCCTTCGATCCCGCAAAAAGCGGAACTCAGGGTGAGCGGATCGGGCGCTCATCTTAGTATGAAGCGAATTCTACCGCTCACAAGCCCCCTCACAGATCCGTAAAGAGCATAGTCCCGTTTCTGTAAATCTGCACAGCTTTGGACTCATTCCCCTCTTTGTATATTCCCATGAACAGATTGCCTCCGCTGACCAGCCTTCCCTCCAAAGTCGCAGTTCTGTTGCCCGGAAGATGAAGCACTGCCAGAACAAAACACTCCCCGCCTCTGGTCTTATAACTCACAGGATCGCTGAAAGAGAGCTGAAGATCCATTCTGTTGTGTCTTCTGTCTGAATACAGAGCGCTTTTGTCTACTTTGGTGAGAGCGGAAAGACGGTGATCGTCCGAAGGCTCGGAAAATTCGCACTTCACCGTCACACTCTCCACCGGTTCACTGGCAAAGCCCTGTGCCATGGTGAATACAGGCATTCCACCCCGACCGGAAGCTTTGTATGTCACTTCACTTTTTCCACCCGGGTAGTGCATTCTTTTTTCAAACGCATGGATCCGGTTGTTTTCAGAAGTTTTGATATTACCATCATCCCCACCATCAAAGAATGATGAAATAGTGATCTCAGTACCGTTTGACACCAAATAGGTGGCCTCAAGCTCCACCTCCGGACTGTCAGGACCATCCGACTCGAAAAGAAGACTGTCGCCATCCGCATCATAATAGGCCTCAAACACAACCGTATCGCCCCGATTCATACTGCGGCTGAGAGAAGTCATATCCCTGGTGGAAATCGTTTTTGTGTTCCTACTGGAAAAATTTATATGTGACGATCCCATTTCAACGCTATAAGTAGGATATCCGCAAGAATCAACTGATATTAATTGGTAACTAGCAGCTCTAGGTTTAAACTGTATCGGAACATCATCAAAACTTCTTTCCATATAACTGGTATCATACACCATGACGGTATCATGCACAAATATGGAATCGCTGTACCTTCTTGACACTTTCACCGTGTCTCCATTATCATTGATCACCGTTTCGGTGCTGTCCCGGTAGGTATGTATGGTATCAGTTACTATTATGGGTGTGGAAGTAATGACCGTATCTATCCAAACTGAATCTCCCTCCGCATAAGGAGAAGTCCGCTTGTGCAGCATATGGGTGGAGACATCAGCGTAAATCATATCAGGACTGAGCTGATCCTCGCCGTAATAGAGATAATGCTCGGGCATCCAGACATCAGTAGAATCATAGGTATTGAAAATCTCCTCGGCACAGAAGGAGATATCGGGATTTCCGGTTTCAGTCCCGGAACACCCCATCATGAAAAAGAGCACGGAAATCAGTAAACATTGTTTCAGCACAGCTTTTCTCACTGCTCACCTCCCGCATCTCTGAAATCAACCGTAAGAGGAAAGAGCTGCAGATTGAGCTGCACCACTTTCTGGGGATCACAGTCGCTCTCCGCAACATCAAGAAGCTCTTTTCTGAACTGCTCTATGCGGGCCACCATCGTATCAAACGTGTTCTCGGAAACGCTGAGTGTAAGGCTTGAAATATTGCGCTCGGATGCCCGAAAACGTTCAAGAGAGTCCGATCCCAACTTCATCATGGCTTTGTGATAATTGCCAATTGCAACAGACCTCACCTGCGGTCCGGTACTGAGCACAGATGCCGTTTTCTCATACGTTCCGTCTTCACACCTGCGGATAAATTCAAGCTTCAAAAGCAGCTCTATGGATTTCTGAGCCTCCCCCGGGGAAATCGCCGGAACGACTGATGATGCCAGACGGCGGAAATCATCCCTGAAATCAACAGCTGTGGCCAGCTCACGTATGACCGGATTATACCAGCGGGAATAATATTCGTACTCGGATTCCTCTATCTTCTTGGGATCGGTTTTGATCCTGAATTTCATAAGCCTCGAAAGATAACTGTTCTTCTCTTCCAGAGTTCTGCTCTGATTGAGAAACACCATGTTCTCGAAATATTCAGTTTCTCCCCTGTTGAGCCCGATGGCCCTGGAGAACTTGAACACACTTTCCTTGGTCAGGTTACGCTTTCCATCGATAACCAGTTTGAGAAAATTGGGTGACTTGAATCCCGCTTTCTGGGAAAAGAGCCGGTAGGAGTAAAAAGAGTGCTGATATTTCTTGGAAGTATAGAAATCACGTAAAAATTCCCGGTAATCCATGTATTCGTAAATGCATTTAGCCATTTTATGTGTCATACGGAGCCATCCGTTAAGTGTTTGCAGTAAAATTCCCGGAAGGGGGCTGCTTGCCCCCCAACCGCATTCCAGCTCCCTTCACGTACCCGTAATCATCACTGAGCTGCCCCAAACCGCATAAATAGACAGTCTCCCGTTGCCAAAAAATTGAAGGTGAACCGAAACGCCGAAGGAACACTGTTCCCTCAAACAACCCCTCACCCGGAAATCACATCTCACATCTACAATATATGCCAAACTGGTATGTTATGTCAAACCAAAAGAGGTTTATCCGTATTCTGGTGTTTTAGTATAACAGCAAACATTACAGCTAAGCTGTTGATTTCGGAGGATAAATTGTATTCTGGAATTATACAGAATTTGAAACCTTTCACTATTCAGTTTTTTCACCATACACCTCCTTTCAGCTCTCAAACTCCACCCTTTCCCTCATTTGAAACCCGACCCGATAATTTTCACCGTTCACAGACTAACTCCTTTTCAGTACCGCTTGAAATCCTTTACACAAACCGTTTGTCTTTTCGAGTTCCATTAATCAGATTTAATGGTACGCTATTCATAATCATAAGACATCAACAGCCCGCAACAGGAGCGACACGCAGCCTTGAGCACCTGCATACAATGCGAAGATCTTCACGTCTCCTTCTCGATACAGAAAGAAACAGCCCGTGCTGTGCGGGGGGTCTCCTTTGAACTCAATGACAAGGAAACCCTGGGGATAGTCGGTGAATCCGGCTGCGGAAAAAGCGTGACCGCCCTCTCGATCATGCGCCTGATCTCAACCCCGCCCGGAAAAATCGAAGCAGGAGAGATCCATTTCGAACAAAAAGACCTCCTCCGCCTGCCTGAAAAAGAGATGCGCAGAATTCGGGGAAAGAGAATATCCATGATCTTCCAGGATCCCATGACATCGCTCAATCCGGTGTTCACCTGCGGAGACCAGATCGACGAGGTTCTCAAACTTCATAAAGGGATGACCAAATCAGAATCCGCGGATCATTCCAGACATCTTCTTTCAGAAGTGGGTATCGCCGATCCGGCCAGAGCCTATTCAAGCTACCCCCATCAGCTCAGCGGCGGCATGCGCCAGCGGGTGATGATCGCCATGGCCCTGGCATGTTCCCCCCGCCTGCTCATAGCCGATGAACCCACAACGGCTCTGGATGTCACCGTGCAGGCTCGCCTTCTTGAGCTCATGAGGAAGCTTCAGGACACCAAGAACATGAGCATGATTCTTATCACCCATAATCTTGGCATAGTGGCGGATATGGCTCACAAGATCATGGTGATGTACGCCGGTGAGGTGATGGAGTCAGCTCCGGCCCGGGAGATTTTCGATTCACCCGGCCACCCCTACACTCAATGCCTTCTGGACACCATCCCTCTTCTGGGCAGAAAAAAAGAACGGCTCACCGTCATACCCGGCGACGTCCCCACCCCCCAGCAGATCCCCGAAGGGTGTCCCTTTCATCCTCGCTGCCCCAAAGCATTCAAACGGTGCAGACTTGACCACCCCCAACTGCACTCCGCAGAGGACAACCATCTGGTGAGGTGCCATTTATATGAGTGATTCAAACGAAAATATCATAGTAAAGGATCTTAAAGTGCACTTCCCCAACCGAAGCGGCCTTCTGGGCAAAGTCGACGGATGGACCAAAGCGGTGGATGGTGTGTCTTTCAGTGTGAAAAAGGGAGAAGTATTTGCTCTGGTGGGAGAATCCGGGTGCGGCAAGACCACCACAGCCCAGGCCATCATGGGTCTTCTCCCCATAACCGATGGATCGGTGCATCTGCGCATGGGCCCCTACAAAGACAGGCACATATCCTGGGAGGAGCTGAGCAACAAAAAACGCAAAAGCCTGAGGCGTCACATACAGATCATTTTCCAGGACCCCTACAGCTCCCTCAATCCCCGCATGAACGTAAAAGCGATCCTGGATGAGCCGCTTGCCATTCACGGCTACTCCTTTAGAGCCAGAACCGAACGAATACACAAGCTTCTGGATCAGGTGGGATTGTCAAAAAGCTACCTCAACCGCTACCCTCACGAATTCTCCGGCGGGCAGCGTCAGCGCATCGGTATCGCCAGAGCTCTGGCCACCTCACCGGAGCTGGTGGTAGCTGATGAACCGGTGAGTGCTCTCGATGTCTCCATTCAGGCTCAGATTATAAACCTCCTTCAGGAGCTCCAGTCAACCTACAACCAGACACTTCTTTTCATTTCCCATGATTTGGCGGTGGTGCACCACATGGCAAACAGGGTGGCGGTGATGTATCTGGGTAAAATTGTTGAGATGGGAACCGAGAGTCAGATCTTCTCCTCCCCACTTCATCCGTATACAAATCTTCTTCTGAAAAGTGTGCCCACTGTGGGCCAGAAGAGTTCCGTTTCCACTACAGTGTCCACCGATGAGCGCTCCAACCCGGACGGGTCCGGCTGCTCGTTTTACTCCCGGTGTCCCCGCCGCAGCGACAACTGCCGTTTGAAAACTCCCGAGCTGCGCGAATTCGGCGACGGTCACGTCGCGGCATGCCACAACCCCGAAGCGGATGTGGAGTGTTCAGCACCTAAATTAGAAGATGAGGAATAGGAAAAATTGCACGGTAGAGACGCTGAAAGCGTAAACCAAAAATAATCCGATAAAAATCCAATATCCTTTTTTCTCATACCT
>JBKGXV010000130.1:0-7164 GCA_046546375.1 Chitinispirillaceae bacterium
ATTGCATCGGGACTCTGCCGACTGAGCTACTGACCAATAATCTTTTATATGTTCGGCCCAGTGGTTAATCCCGATTGCATCGGGACTCTGCCGACTGAGCTACTGACCAATAATCTTTTATATAATCTGGTATGATAACCCGTTACTAACTATTTTCTAACATTGTTCCGAACCGCGCCGCGTTTCAGGATAACAAAATATATATTAGCCTTTCAGCTTTGGCAATGAATTTTTTTCAGGTTAGGGTCACAATAATGAA
Source organism: Chitinispirillaceae bacterium (assembly GCA_046546375.1). GTDB lineage: Bacteria > Fibrobacterota > Chitinivibrionia > Chitinivibrionales > Chitinispirillaceae > JAEZKC01. Next base: position 260 of record JBKGXV010000130.1, read on the forward strand.
ATCAGCAAAAACTCTGCTCATAGTGCTTATTTTTATCCCCTTTCAATACGTGGCCACCGGGTGCGGGACGATCGATACCGGGTTTTCCGATTCCACTGATGCGGCGCACACCGATACTGTAGAGACCTGCGGCAGCACCTACTCGGCAAAAGGGGTGCTGGGAGCATCTCTTCTGGATACGGTAAAAGACCAATTCACTGTCACCTGGGAAAAACCCTCAACCGGGTATCCGCTCGATAAGCAGATCCGGGTGTATGTGATGGAGGAGGTGGACCCGGAGGTCATACGCTATATCGATCTCTCCGATTATCCGATCTACTGGACCGATCACAGCTGCACCATTAAAGACTCCCTCAACACGCTGCTGGACGCCCGCTACGAAATCCTGCTCACTGAGATCTGTGAAACATTGCCAGCGGACTAAGTGCTGTTGAAAAAGCCGGGAGCGGCACAGATTCGTGCTCCCGGTGATACATCTGCATCTGTTGTCTGTCTTCCGGTTACAACCCGAGTGAAGAAATGAATTCATAGCTTTTCCTGATACTTTCAAGCGGATTTTCAGCATTGTCGTGCTCCACAAAAAAGAGATGACCGTTCAAATCGGGAAATGATCCAAGAAGCCTTCCGAAATCGATGACTCCTTCCCCCACGGGCATCATCTCCCTGTCCGGATCGGGCCCCATGTCCTTGAGGTGGATCAGTCTCAGGCGGGGGTGATGATTTTTCACCAGTTCTTCTGCATTCCCGCCGGCTTTGCAGTACCAGTAGACATCCAGTTCGAAAGAGACGTTTCGGGGGTCGGTTTGGTTCAGCAGAATGTGGTAGGGAATGGTATCCTGTATTGCCCTGAACTCGAAATCGTGGTTGTGGTAGGATAGGCAGATGCCCGCCTTTCTGAGTTTTTCTCCCCAGGTGTTGAGATTCCGGGCCAGGTTACGGTAATCTGCCGGAGTGGAGAACTTGGCGGGATTTATCCAGGCAAGCGCCACGTGTTCTGCTCCGAAGAGTTTGGCGTTTCTGATAACTGCGGGCAGACTGTCGAAATCGGCCAGCTGAAGATGCATCGAGAGGACTTTGAGTTTTTTCGATTCCAGAACTGCGGCCAGAGAGTCAGGCGGCAGTCCGCAGGTGCCGGCAAGTTCCACCGAGTTGTAGCCGATTTTTTTTATCGAATCCAGAGTGGCCTCACAGTTCTGCTCAAGCTGGTTGCGCAGGGTGTAGAGCTGTACTCCGGGGCTGAGTTTTCCCTGGGAGAAGGAGGGCTGGAAGAGGGTTGCCACGAAGGTAATCAGTATCAGAAACCGTCGATAGGGAAAAGAGGTGTTCATGTGAATGCATCCTGTGGTTGTGGTTTTGGAGGTAGTTGTATATAAAAGGAATATACATGAGTGTTTTCCCGGAGGTAATTCACGGCCCCAGCTTAATGTCACCTCCGGGGCGGTGTAAAGAATTGGCTACGGGTGTCGGATTAATTTACAGCTCTGGAGTATGGCATGGAGCCAGGTTTGTCTTTTTCAGCTTTCTTTTCCTCATCCGTTCTGCTGGTCCGTTTTTTGCGTGTGACTGTAGCGGAAAATATTGGAAAACTCGGTTTTGAACGCTTCATCTTGAATAAAAGGAGAGTTGCATGATAAGAAAAGTACTTGCTGGTATTCTGATTGTGCTCGCAGTGGGGGGGGCATCTTATGCCGCTCCGGTCTCTTTTGACGTGGAAAACCCCTGGGACTACAATGTGTTTGCATTCGGGGATGTGGATGTGAAGTGGTCCGATTCGGAGGGGAAAGTTGCCGGAGAAGGAAATGTAACCGTTAATTCCTACCGTGTCGGTGCTGTGTCCGATCCTTCTCTGCACAGTCTCACCGGCGGAGAAGATGTTTCATATACCGGTGGGGAAATCCATAACGGAGGAATTTTCGCCGGCCGCAATGCAGCTATTGACGGCGCCACAGTCCATGGGGAGGTGGCCTACAACGGGACGTTGGATGTCACCAACGCCACTATTCATGGCGGAACCCGCGATAATGCAGGTGCCTGTCCTGTCGATTTCGATGCCGTTTACAATTCGACAAGTCTGTATTCCAGTGAATTATCCTTGCGGGAAGCTACTTCGGATGTTGTTGATAACTGGGGTAATCTGCATTTTACCGGAACGGAAGACGTTAATTATTTCGAGCTTTCCGCAGCAGAACTGAGCTCGGCAAATGGAATCACTTTTGATTTTGATGATGATGAAACAGCCATTATCAATGTTTCCGGCGAATCAGCCTCCATGTCCGATTTTCAAACCTTCGGAAAATATCAGGCTGAAAACATACTGTTCAATTTCTTTGAAGCCCGCGATTTATCTGTCAGTGGTTTAGGTGTCAAGGGAAGTGTCTTGGCTGCTGATGCTCAAGTGGCTTTCAACGGGGGGCATATTGATGGAAATATGATTGCAGGATCGATTGAGGGGTATGGTGAATTTCATTCCCACCTGTTCAGGCAGCCTCCGCCCCGGGATGTCCCCGAACCCACTTCTCTGGCGTTTCTTTCCATGGGAGCGCTGCTTCTTGGAGCTTTTGCCAGAAAGAAGAAACTGCGCTGATGGAAAAAAGTAACAGTATTCGGGAAAATGAAGGGGCACGGAAGTGTCCTTTTCTTAATTGAAGAGAAATCCGATTGCGATAGCGACAGGAAAGAAGGATAGGCGAACTCCCGGAAAAGATGGATCGGGCACCCTCTATGATTTATATTCTACAAATCAAGATTTCTGGCTTCAACTCTAATCTGTAATTTCGTTTATCGTCTTTTTCAAAAGGTGCTGCTATGAGGCGTTTATTTCATCTGCATTCGGCTCTGGGAATACTGCTTATCTCATGCTCCGTGCTGGTTGACTGCGGGCCGAGGGGAACCGCTGAGGAACTCTACAAGAGAGGTACCGAGGAACTTTCCTCGGGTGACAGGAAAATGGCTTACAAATGTTTCAAGGCCGCACTGAAGAAAAAACCTGAAGAGTTCAAGTATCTCTGGGCCGCTTCCGGTGTCGCCCCCAACAACAACATCGCTCTGGTGCACGCCAAAGCGGCCTGGGACCAGGGATTCAAAACACCTCCCGTGATGTTGCGGCTGGCCGCTCTCTCTTTTCACACCGAACAGAAACAGAAACTCGAATATGCCCTGTCGCTTTACCGGGAGCTGCCCGATTCCATCAAATCAGATGAACTGAAGGGGGATCTTTTTTTCAATTTCGCACAGTACGACTCCACTCTCAAATACTGGGGCGCGGTATTGATGGAAAATGAAGATCCTGCCATTGTCAGCAAAATCGCTCTGGTGTATGAAAAGAAACAGGATCTTGACGGCATGTCGGTACACCTGGAGAAGTACCGGTTTAAAAAGCTGCTCAACAGCCGGGGTTATAACCAGCTGATGTCTCTCAGGGCGCTTCAGTATCGTTACGCTACTGCTGATACGCTTTACAGAGAAGCCGTTGAACAGAACGAGTCTGATGATTTTCTCAAACTGGAGTATTCCCTTCTCCTTTTGGCTCAGGGGAGAATGGATGAATCCGAAAAAGTTCTGCAGAATGTGTATACAAACGATGCGCATCTGAATGTGAATCAGTTCAGGGCCAGGACACTTCACGGTTACGAACTTTTCCTTAAAAGAGACTCCACGAAGTTATGGTCTCTTCTCGAAACAGCCGACACAACCAGATTCAAAGCTGCAGAAAAGCGTTTCTATTTATTTCTATTCGATAGGATGCGGGAAAGGAAAAAAAGTCCCGAGGAGCTTAGGAAAATCAGACGGGACCTGCCTCCCAGCCCCTGGGTGGATCTGGCTCTTGCACGGGAATACGGTCATCTCAAACAGTTTGCCAAAGCTGACACGGTCTACCGTCTGGTTCCCCCGAAAATCAGATTTTCCCCCAATGTGATGGAGGAGTATGCACTGATCCAGATGCGGCTGGGCAGAGATGATGATGCCCTGGCACTCATAAGCCGACTTCACTCCAACAGGATCGTGACCCGCACAAGTCTTGAAATGTTCAGAGATCTCACTTTCAGGAAAAAACTGATTGATAAGAGCAGGGCTGCGCAGAAGCTTCTCGAGTCGAAGTACAAGGATGACGTCAAGGTGAGGTGGAGCGGGGCGGTTATGTCTCTGAAAACCGGCCAGATCGATTCGGCACTTTCCCAGTTCACCCGTCTTGCCCGGGAATATCCCAAAGAGGAGCGTTTCGAGGTAATGAGGCTTACGGTGCTCTATCTCAATGGTGAGTACGACCGTGTGATACAGGAATCATCTCAAGGTTCTCTTCCCGAACAGATGGCCAAAACACTTCAGGCCAGGGCTTATCGCAAGAAGGGAGAAAACGGTCAGGCAGGAAAAGCATACAGGCGGGCTGTCGAAATTGACAAAGATAATGTCGAGCTGTCGGTGGAATATACCGAATTCCTTACTCAGACCAAAGATTTCACAACCGCAGCCAATCTTTACTCCCGTCTGATCGATAACTTTAATGCCGATGATGCTTCGGACAGTTCCATGCTGGTCGGGCTTCTTAACAATTACGCATGGACCGCGGTTCATTCCGCAAACAACAACAGAAAGCTGGTGATACAGGCAATCGAGCAGGCTTACGGTCTGATGCCGGAAAACAGAGATGTGCTGGATACGTATGCAGTGGTGCTTCTTGAATACGAAGAGTACAAGGATTGTATCAAACTCTTGAGCAGAAGTAAGGTCGCGGCGCAAGACCCCAATCTGAAGGTGCATCTTGCCAAAGCTTACGAGAAAAGAAACGATATCAACCGGGCTGTGCGCACCTACCAGGAGGCGATATCGATGTCCGACACTTCGAAGGTCAAACTGAGCATAGATCCCTCGGAGCTCAGAAGTCATACTCAGTCACTGCTTCCGAAGGAGTAGATATCTGAAGTCGGCGTCTGAATCGAAGCGGCATTTGTTTCATGTATAACGAATGTGAAATACTGCTCTGTTTCTGATCCGTATGAATGTGTATTTTGAAAAATGGATTTTGTCCATTTTAATATTTACATCATCCAAAAAATGATTTATTTTGATTAAACCGTTTTACCGTCTGTTTATTATCGGACGATGCTGAATCAGATTTGTTGAACAGCACGTTTTCTGTTCACATCGAACATGCTTCACATAAGTTTGCCTGGACCCGAATATGAAAGAATGCACAATCCCTTTTCGGATAAAAACATTTCTCATACTGATGATCGCCATCGGTATTGAAGCCCAGGTTCTGTATACGGAATCTTTTGAAGATACCGTCTCCATGACCGGCAGCGGGCAGTGGGAGTTCGGCATTCCAGGCTCCGGGCCTGATTCGGCGTTTGAAGGAAACAGATGCGCGGCTACCAATCTGAATGGTGTGTATGGCAGCAACTCCTATGATACTCTGATCACACCATCAATAGTACTGCCCGATCAGGATTCCATTTACCTGTCGTTTTATGAATGGTACGAATTAGAATCTTACTATGACTATATACATGTTGAAATCAAACAGAGCGGTTCGGCTTATTGGCAGTCACTGCGCTCTTCGATCAGCTCAACAAATGCCAACTGGACCGAGAACAAAATACCTCTCACCACCTACAAAAATTCATCCGTGAGAATACGTTTCAGGCTTGAAAGTAATGGAAGCAACAACAACTACGGGTGGTATGTTGACAATATCCGTGTTTATACTCCAGTATATCGTAATCTGCATATTACTGTCGATGGGCTCGGAACAGTTTCGCCTTCCGGGACTTTGTCTGTTCACGAGGGGCAGGCTACTCTGATACAGGCCCAACCAGATTTACCCTACTTCTTCTCCGGTTGGGCTACAACATCAGGAAATGCCCGTCTTACAGATTCCGACAGTCTCTCCACCTATGCAATTCTTGACTCATCTGATGCAACCGTTACAGCACGTCTTGAAAAAGATACTGTCTATTATCTGAGCCACCAGCCGGATACATTCAACATGAACTCCAGTGATGATCCTGCAACCGGAGTTCTGTATGCATTCGAATGTACACAGACCGGTTCTTATCAGTTTGACATTGGTTCAATTTCCAGCACCTACAGAAGAATCGATCATTACGGTGAGGACACTCTTTTCTCCACTCCACTGACTACTACTGGTTACTCGTATTCACCTTCGATCACCTTTGCAGCCGATTCAGGAGAGACGCACTTTTTCCGTGTTCGCAACCGATACGCCGGCAGTTCATATTATACCTATGATTACGGAGTCCGGATAAATGAAAGCCGGCAACTGATCGTGGAGAGTGACGGAAACGGGACTACAATGCCAACTGACACCGTAAGCGTTTTCGGTGATACCTTATTGCGGGCTTTCCCATCTACGCCACTTTTTTACTTCAGAAACTGGAGAACATCCTCCGGATCAGCTTCAATTTCAGATACATTGTCCCGAACCACAAATGTCACTTTGGACACCTCTGATGCAGCCGTCAAAGCATTTTTTGCAAAAGATACCATACACAATCTGGATTTCAGCCTTGATACAATGAATATGAATGCCAGTTTTTCCCCGGACTCGGGAGTTCTGTATTCCTTCACTGCCCCGGAATCCGGGAACTATCAGTTTCAGGTCCATTCCATTGATGGTACCTACAGAATAGCTTCTCATTACGGTGAGGACACTCTTTTCTCCACTCCACGGACCACTACGAGTTTTTATTCGTATTCACCTTCGATCACCTTTGCAGCCGATTCAGGAGAGACGCACTTTTTCCGTGTTCGCAACCGATACGCCGGCAGTTCATATTATACCTATGATTACGGAGTCCGGATAAATGAAAGCCGGCAACTGATCGTGGAGAGTGACGGAAACGGGACTACGATACCAACAGACACAGTAAGCGTTTACAATGATA
>JBKGXV010000131.1:0-7112 GCA_046546375.1 Chitinispirillaceae bacterium
TCCACCTTGGGTTTCTTTATCACAGCCACACCGGGTTTTCCGCTCTCATAGTACTCATAGACTTCCAGAACATCATACCCCATGATCTTCTCCAGCCCTTCACTGTCGATTTTTTTCCTGATCTGAAGCAAACATCTGATAATCGTGCCGTTTCTGAACTGGACCTCTCCGCTCCGGACAAGCTCGCTGAACGCCCCGCATTTCATACTGAACGAGACAGGTGACCCTTTGTATAGCCCCACCCACCTGTAGTTTGCCTGCTTAAGAACAGGGGAGATGATCTCGATTTCCGCTTTGTCGTCTTTTACGGGGTCAAGGTTGTCGGATACCAGCACAAAAGTGCTGAAATCCTGACGACTGGCGACAGCTTCATCCAGCAGTTTGTTCCGCCGGGAATCCTCCACACTGAAAGAAATTCTGCAGACCTTCCGATAACGGTTGAGCATGTCGTAGAAGTTGGATTTCCGCTTCTTTATCACCGTGCTTTTGCTCAGGCGATCTTTAACCTTCAGGATATCCTCACGCAGCTTTTCAATTTCGCGCAGAAGCTTTTTGGTCTTGATTGCATCCGGACCGGCTTCTCCAAAAAATCTCTCTGCCACTTTTTCCACAGCAGGGATCACAGGAGCACTGAGCGGGGTAACCAGAATTTCCGATGCCAGTGCCGATACAAATGCGGCCCTCAGATTACCGCGCACGGTGTCTTTTCTGGGGATCACCTTGAAAGAGCGCCTCACCCCGCCTTTGGCCAGAGGAAAAGTCTCTATGGACATGGGTGCATTCAGAGGGGACGCAATCTCCCTGAAGAGCGCAAGCAGCTCGCTTTCGCACCTGTTCTGAACCAGTGCATCAATCGTATGAGTCTCATCATCAAACCAGTAGTGAAGTTCTATTATGTTGGCGGCTAAAAGCGGGTGATCGGGACTTTGTACCATGTATAGAGACGTTCTTTCTAGGCTCAATCCAGAATTTCAGTACATTTTCGGCAGGTTCCGGAGCCATTCTTCGCCGGAATCATCTCATATTATAAATAAAGTAGGATAATCGGGCAAGGAGATTGTGACCTGCGGAATTCCCCCGACATTCAGTCCATTCAACCGGTTTTTCCGACTCAGGAAGGCTTAGAACAGCCAAAAGGGTGCCGAAAACATGCCTCTAAGGGCCGTTTTATCACGAAAGAAAGAAGAAAGTACACGGCATATCAGGGAGTTAGAGAGAAAAGCCATGGTCCGACCCTTCCTGAATCAGAAACTGTATCTCGTTTTCAGATACACCATATCGTTTTCATCAAAAGCGCCGAACCGTCCCTGATCACCGAAAAACAGATCGGCACCCAGTTGAAGCTCGAAACCGTCTGCCACATCATACTTCACTTTCGGACGGACCAGAGCGTCGGGCTCGTCAAGTCCAACATAGGAAAACAGTTCAAGAGTCAAAGTCTCCCGAAGAAACTTTCTGCCAGCCCGGAATGTGGCCATGTTCTCAAACCGGCGCTGCTCCACCAGCTTTCATAAGTTTTCGGGATCGCCGGACATTCATAGAGCAGTATGTACTGAGCTACTAGCTCCTGCGATTCGGGAATCACTTCGTAGGCCGGTTTATCGGCATGCATCACCTTGTTCATTCTTTTGACATAATCGGTAATGGAAAACGTACTCCCTACCTTCTTCAAATCCTCCGCTCTTGCCTGAAGGCTGTCGATAAGACGCAGCACATCCGGCTTTTTGCCATGAGGCCGAAAGTCCAAACTGTACTCAGTATCACCACCATGAGCGTGGCGAATGAAGCAGATATGTTCCGCAGAACGAGAAGCAGAACAACAATTATGACCACCATTACAACGGGAACCATTTTGCGCATGTCACGGGGAGCAAGACGTGCCATGGTGCCTTCCACTATCGGCCGCCCCGCCACATGTATCTGTTCAGGTCCTTCATATTTCTGTGCGATGGCGCGGATTTCCCTGTAAAACGACTGGGAGAAAACGTCATCGCCGATGGGCGCTAAGCGGTCGGAGTCCCTGAATCAAAAAAACTGCGGTCAAAAGCAAGCAGCGGACCTTTGGGCCTTTATGCATTTTTGAAACTTTTCAACTTACGCACTCAACTCGAGCATCTTCTCCAAGGAGGCATAGGCCCTGCTGCGCACATCTTCCGAAAGCGTGATTACCTCCCCGGCTGTTCCCTCAAGAGCCCTGAGCACCTGTCCGGCACTGCCAAGCTTCATGTTGGGGCAGAGAAGCTGATCGGTAAGAGGGTAGAACCGTTTGCCCGGATTCCGTTTTTCAAGAGTATGAACAAGCCCCTTTTCGGTGGCAATGATGAACTCCCGCGCATCAGATTCGCTGACATATTTCATCATTCCTCCGGTGGAAAGCACCTGATCACTCAACTCCCGATCAGCTCTGGGGGCCTCGGGATGAATAAGAATCAGCGCATCCGGATGGTCCTTGCGGGCCTGCTCTATCATAGCCGGCTGGATACGCACATGGGTGGGGCAGAAACCATCCCAGAAAATCATGTCACGGCCGGTCTGTTCCTGGACAAATGTTCCCAGATGACGGTCGGGGACGAAGATTATCCCCTTGTCGCAAGGAAGCTTCCGGGCGATCTTCACCGCATTGGAACTGGTACAGCAGACATCCGAAAGCGCCTTGATTTCCGAAGTGGAATTGACATAGCACATCACCAGATGGTCGGGGTTCTTTGCCTTGAGCTCTTCCAGATCATTTGGAGTGATCATGTTGGCCATAGGGCAGCCCGCTTCGGGCGCGGGGAGAATCACCTTGCGGCCGGGGCTGAGAATATGGGCGGTTTCGGCCATGAACCTCACCCCGCAGAACACAATCACATCTGCTTCGGTTCTGCTGGCCTGTACGCTGAGTCCGTAGGAATCACCGACATAATCGGCCAGATCCTGCACCTCACCGGGCTGGTAGGTGTGAGCAAGGATAACGGCGTTCTTTTCTTTTTTCAGCTTGTGTATCTGTTCAACTGTGCTGCTCATTATTCCTCTACAAACGGTGAAAGTTTTCTCAATCTGTCCACTATGCCGGGCATGACGGATATGACCTTTTCTATCTCTTCACTGGTATTGTACCGGCTGAGAGAAAAGCGGGTGGACGAATGTGCAAATGTATAGGGAATCCCCATGGCCATCATCACATGCGAAGGCTCAAGTGACCCGGTCGTGCACGCCGAACCGGAGGAGGCCGCTATATCATGTTCATCAAGAAGGAGCAGAATGGCTTCACCCTCGATATTCTCGAAACTGACATTTGCAGTGTTGGGGAGGCGCTCGGTCTTATGCCCGTTGAGTTTGGCGCCTTTGCAGCTGGATAGCAGAGCATTCTCCAGACGGTCTCTGAGCTCCCTTACCCTGGTATTCTCCTCTTCCATATGACTTTTCGCCAGCTCGCAGGCCTTTCCCAATCCTATTATATAAGGAACATTCTCCGTCCCCGCTCTCATGGCGCTTTCCTGATGTCCGCCGTGCATGAACTGCGACACGGACGTACCCCTGCGGATGTAGATTGCCCCCACGCCCTTGGGAGCGTGAAGCTTATGACCTGAGAGAGCCAGCATATCGACGGGAGTTTTTTTCATGTCCACCGGTATTTTTCCCACCGCCTGGACCGCATCAGTGTGAAACACCCCTCCGCGCTCCTTGACCCTTTCGGCCAGTTTCTGAATGGGGAAGACCACCCCGGTTTCGTTGTTCGCCCACATGAAGGAAGCAATCGTGTGCTCATCAATTGTCTGGCTGTCCAGAAACTCCTCTGAGAGCATCCCTTCGGAATCCACCGGCGCTTCGATCAGTCCGGTGCCCTGCTCCTTTAGGTGACGGGCGGTGTTGCGCACCGCGGGATGCTCCACCGCTGAAGTGATGATACGTGCTCTCCCGGCCTGCTCTTGAACGAATCCCTTGAGAGCCATATTGTCACTTTCGGTTCCGCAGCTGGTGAAGAATATCTCCTCGGGAGATGCGCCGATCAGAGCCGCCACCTGCTCCCTTGCAGTTTCCACATGTTTTCTGACCATCCCCCCGAAGCGGTGAATGCTTGAGGGATTTCCGTACCTTTCACCGAAAAAGGGCAGCATGGCATCCAGCACCTCGGAAGCGGTCCGGGTGGTCGCGTTGTTGTCCAGATATATCGTACTCGTAATGACCTCCAGAAAAACTTAATCTTCGAAATGACGGGAAAAGAGTATTACGTTGAACACGGCCAGAATGATCATAAGAATGGTCTTGCCATATCGAAGCAGGCTGTAGACTGCTTTGAACGGTTTGTTCATCTTTCTGGTATACCATGCTCTCACCACCGAAGACATACCCTCCAGCAGAACGAGCAGTACCCAGATTCCGGTCAGTCCGGTCAGCATTTTTTTAGCTTTCATGGGAACTCCTTTTGGTGCGTGGTGCACTGAACAGTTGCGGTTCCTTAGGCTGTGAGTACAAAATAGTATTTAGCGGGCGGGGGTGTGAGGGGAAGAGGCTACCTCCGGGGTGAAATATTGATTCAACACTCCGTCACCTCCGGGGCGGCCTAAGGCGCTGATATACTGTCGCCGGTTCAAAACGGGGGGCGGACTGAGTGCACACCAGAGGCGCAAAGCCCGCGGAGAGAAGGGCGCTACCTCGGGGGATTTCAGGAACAGAATAGCGAACGGCGATCAGCAAATTGTGAAGTGAAGAAAAAGACGTTTCCACTCCGAACAATTCACATTTCGCTGTTCACTAATCGCTGATCGCCGTTCTATCCGAATACCTCCGGGGTGAATCCTGAAGTATTTGGCGAAATCAGGCTGGGTACACACCACAGATAATCTGCAGTCTATTTTCCCAGACCTCTTCTGAAAAACCAGTATATCTCCTCCCGGCTTTTGCAGGCCAGAAGCGCATCGCGTGCCTCCGGGCCATTAAGCAGTGCCGATAGACTGGCCAGAAACTGTATGTGAGGACCACCGGTGTTGAGAGGTGAAAGGATCAGAACGAAAATCTTGGACAGCTCCCCGTCGATTGACTGAAAATCGATCCCCTGACGGGAAAGGCCGATAGCCACTGTGATTCTGCTAACCGCACCGGTTTTCCCGTGAGGAAGTGCAACCCCGTGCTGCATTCCGGTACTCATCGACTTCTCCCGCTCCATAACCGATTCCAGTGCAGCTTTTCTGTCGCTTACCATCCCGTTTCGATTGAGAACTTCCAGAAGTTCTTCTATAACCTCCTCTTTGGTTTTGGATCTGAGATTGGGAATAATGCAGCGGGAATCGAGAATACGGTGGATATCGGCCCCCATCCTGCCGGTAGCATCGGTAAGACCTTTAAGAAGAAGTTCGGGCTTGATGATATCCTTGACTTTAGCAATTATGTCATTGAGCTGGAGCAGTGCCTCATACACAATGGTTTTCACATAAATCACATCCTGAGCATCTGTTTCAAACTCGAGAATCTCGTTTTTGGCACTCATCGTAATCAGAATCTCGTTTTTTCTCAACTGATAGACCGAATGAGTATTGATAGGCACGGAATGCACATAAAAACCCTCGTTGCGAAACGACTGGGTTACTCTCAGCTCCAAGAGATTAGTCAGCTCGACAGAACCGAAGTCAAACGGAGTGGAAACTGTATTTCTGACAAGAAACGTCTTTTTGGTCCCCTTCTTTTCAGATTGAAAGAGGCGGGAAAGAAGCGGAGGAGCGAGCATGGTGGTTACCAGCGTCATCAATACACTTGCACCGAAAAAACGCTGATCGATTACACCCGTGGAAAGGCCTATACCCGCTATAATCAGTGCCACTTCACCCCGGGGAACCATTCCCATGCCGATACGGATCGCCCCCAACTTGTTGAAATTGAGAAACAGAGTGGGAAATCCTCCCCCCACCACCTTGGCCACTATGGAAATGACCGTATAGATTGCACCGAAAACAAGGACTTCAGCGGAAAACAAGTCACCCAAATTCACCAGCATTCCCATCACCACAAAAAACACCGGAACGAAAAAACTGTACACCCCTTCCAGAGTTTCCCTCACGGTGTCATTGAGATCTGTTTTGGAAAGACTCAGGCCCATGACGTACGCGCCGATAATCATCGCCAGACCGGCCATTTCAAAAATACCAGCCAGGATAAGTGCCATTCCCAATGCAAAAACGGAGATATGAGTCACTGATCTGAGTTTTTTCATGAAACGGCTCAGGGGACCCGCCAGAAGTATCCCCGCCACAGTAAAACCCAGCCAGACAAGTATGGCCCTGAGAGCAATGAACTCGATCTGACGCCATCCCACATCCGGATTGGCCTGCCCTGCGGCCACTGCGGAAAGCCCGGTCACTATGGCAAGCAGTATAATTCCGAGAACATCATCGATCACAGCCCCGGCCAGAATGGTAACACCTTCCGGGGAATCCATCTTGCGCCGTTCAGAAAGGACTCGCGCGGTTATGCCTACGGAGGTTGCGGTACTGATCACCCCCAGAAAAAGAATCTGCGGATCGAAAAAAGGAAGACCAAAAAAATACATCCCCGCAACCGCTCCCCCGACAAAGGAGACAACCACCCCGCCTATTCCCACTGCGATACCTGCCAGGGAAAATTTGAGCAGAAGCGCAAGGTCGGTTTCCAGACCCGTTACAAAAAGCAGAATAATGGAGGCGATGGTAGCGATACCGTAAAGCTCGGGGGACACAGGAATAGCAGCCTCCACGGGAGGAAAGATCCCTTCAGGGAAACCGGGAATTCCCAAACCTCCCAGAAGATAGGGACCGATAAGCACCCCGAGCATCAGCTCTCCGAGAACGGAGGGAATACGCAGCTTTTCAAAGAGGATTCCTCCCAGCCGGGCGGCAATTATGATCACCCCCAGCTGGATGGTGAGATGTGCCATCATCTCGATCATGTCCGTACCGGCTGTTTCACCGTTTACAGCCCAGGCTGGAGCAGAGATAAAGAGCAGAAAGAAGGAGAAAAACGGAATGAATCTGGTCATATTTCAAAAAATCCTTTTGGCGATTTTTGATTCTCAAGCTATCCTGCAAAAACAATGCAACGCAGGTCGGAGAAGCTGGATAAAAATAATCAATGGGGCTGTGAGCTGAAAGCGGAGGGGG
>JBKGXV010000132.1:0-7058 GCA_046546375.1 Chitinispirillaceae bacterium
CTCTGTTTTCTGTCCCACCACACATAGAACACAAAGCCGACTATACTGACCACCGTGGCCACGATGAGCCCGTTGAACAGGCGTTCATTCGTTTCGCCCAGAATGGCAATCAGAACGATGAGGGGGGAGATTCCCAAAACCGTCGCCACCATGAAACGTCTGTAGCTCATTTCAGTGAGCCCGGCAACGAAACTTATCACATCGAGGGACAGAAAGGGGGCGAGTCTGAAGATGACCACAAGCCAGAAACCGTAGCGGTCGAGAAGAAAGCGCATTTTCCTTTCGGACTGTTCTCCGATCATTTTCTGAATAGTCACTCTGCTGAAAAGTCTTCCTATGATATAGGCCACAGTAGCGGCAAAGGATATCCCCGCCAGAGCCACAAGTCCTCCCCCCACAGGACCGTAGGCGAGGACACTTACTATGATAAGAAACCAGGAGGGGAGCACGAAGGCGAACATCTGAAGCAGAAAGAGAAGCATCATCACCGCGATACCCCACACGCCGAAGCGGGAGACCCAGTTTTCAATAAGTTCCCTGTCCTCGCTGGTCAGGACAAACCAGGCCTTATGGGTGAACTGGCGCGCCTGGGGGATAAGGAGGTATGACAGAAGCAGCCCCCCGAAGACAAACAGGGTGACCGCCAGGGGTATAAGCCCCAGCCAGTTGATCTGTTTTATGCGGTTTGAAAGCGGCATGCACACTCCTCATATAAACAGAGGGTATGCAGGGGAAAATATCGTGCCGGAAGACGGGTGGAGCGGTGAGGTCGGAGGCGTTTCGCATCGGAATGCGGTTTTTGGGGGAGAAAACGAAATGATACAGCAGATTGGAATACGTGGATGCCATCTCTTTGCCTCTTTGATCAGGACCACCCCTCCGGGGTGGGGAAATTCTATTTCGCATTCGTTACCCGGGGTTAGAAACCCCGGGCTAAAAAGGGGATTGTCCCTCCGGGACAAGGATTGGACCGTTCATCAAGGACCGGACCGGGGGCACACACGCTCTAAAACTCTTTTCCCGGTAACCGAATCCAACCTCACACACTCACACCTCAGCACCATTTCTTCACCCCGGAGGGGTGGTCCCCTTTTTAGCCCGGCATTTCAATGCCGGGACGTCAACGAAAACGAATTTTTCCCCGTCCCGGAGGGACGGTCCCGCACTCAGTCCCCGGCGTACTCTCTGGTGGCGTAGAAAACCTTCACACCATCTTTCCCCATCCGTACCACCTGGTATCCGAAATTCCCGTTATGCTTCTCAAAGTAGGGCTTCTGAAATGAGTCGGTATAGGGAATGACAGAAAACGCCGGGGATGAATTGTCCTTACCGAAACGGAACCAGCAGGATGCGCTTTCAAATTCTCTTTTGTGGTAGTTTTCATCACCCGATGGCCAGACCTGTTTTCCCTTCGAATCGAATATGCCTCTGAGAGTAAGATACCAGCTTCCTCTGATGTATCCATGAAGCACCACATCGGTGTAGCCGTATTCGGGAATGGAAGAATAGTGGATTCCCTGAAGTCCGTTGCGGTTGTAAAACGTATCGGCAAGCGCTTTTCTGTATCTGCCAAGAAGCGCCAGATCCTTTTTTCCGCGTATACCTTCACTCCTGATTTCTTCGAACGGTTTCGAGGCGATGATGGTGTGGTCTTCCGTTCCCGGTATTTCTCCCAGGTTCAGACGGAAGGTGATTGTGCCATCTATATCCGCATAGTATCTGTCTTTGCCGTTATAGGCAGGGTCGTAGTTTTCATCGGGAGCTATTTCAGGAGAGATAAGCTGAAATGCATAGGTGGAGTTTTTTCTGTACCACACTATTCCGGCAAGCGAAACTCTCAGATTCTCCAGTTCCTTTTTTCTGACTTTGTCTGAATCATTATGTATTGTCCACTTTTCATTTTTCGCATACGGATCATACGTCTGTTTCCAGGAGAGTCTTCTGAAATCTCCTGTGGAATCAATGGCCCCAAGAAGGTAGCATCTGCCTTCAATCATATGTGCAAGGAAAGTAGGGTCCGTTCCCCGGAGTTTCTGCCCGACAGCTTTTGCTCTGCCGGTGTCTTCTGCGGCAGCGTAGAACTTTTTAAGTTCCTCCCAATACTTCTTTTCATCCGGTTTCAGTGCCGCCCGCCGTTCGCACCACTTGATACTGTCCTTTAGCGTTTTTGCCGAGCGCAACTGCCGGTTTATCATCTTGAGATCAACTCTCTCTTTTGAGCATGCCCTCAGAAAGACCCATCCGTCCAGAGTGCTGTTCCCTCCGTAATGGCGGACATGTACCGAATCAATCCGGGCCCAGCCCTCGTTTTTTTGGGATGCCCAGAAATAGTTTCCAACCCTGAGCCGCCCCACAATGGATGCCTCGGCGTCCGGTTTTTCTCTGACATTCACCACATCGGCTTTCACAAAGTAGGGTTTTGCTTCTCGTGCAAAGACTACAGAGGTTATCAGGCACAGAATGAGAAGGTATCGTGATTTCACTTTTCTCTCCGGAACGTGTGAACGGTTTTGTTTTGTGGATGATAGTAATATAACTCGTTCGGCATTGAGGTTTCAATGTGGGGGTGCAGTTGATCCAGGGTCTGTTGTACAATAAAAAGTCTTATCTCATTTAGAAGGCATGATTCAAGGAAGACATCCCAGGAACAGGGCGTTTCGGATTGAACGGCGAGAAGCGAATCAGCAAATTCCGCAATAAAAATAAGCGTGTTCAGATACTATCTTAACTTCAAGTTGTTCATTAATAAGGATGTGAACAACTTGTGCTCAAAATCTCAAACGATTATATTAGTATCGGAAATCAAATTGCCTGATAATCACAGATTTCCTTGCTGGTTGAGATATCATTTAAGGATTTAGCTGCAGTATCGTTCATATTCATCAAATTCGTCACTTGCAGCACCTCCTTTTCTAAGGACCGCTTTCATATGAAAACTGCTGCACCTCTCTTATTTCTGTCTTTTATATTTACAATTACCATTCCGACTTTCTCTCTGGTCAGAATAAACGAAATCATGTCTTCAAACGGGACAACGATTGCCGATGAAGATGGTGATTATCCGGATTGGGTTGAGCTATATAACGATGGGAACACCTCGGTGAATCTTGATGGATACACTCTCTCGGATTCTTATGAAGAGCCGCAAATGTGGCGTTTTCCGGACATGCTTATCGAACCTGATCAGTACCTGATTGTGTGGGCGTCCGGAAAGGATCGTACGAATCCCGCTTCCTCTCTGCACACCAGTTTTCGTATCGCTGCCGAGGGTGAGGAGATTCTGTTAGGTGATGCATCGGGGCGAATAATCGACGTATTCTCGCCCATGTCGATTCCGCGGGATTATTCTGCAGGCAGAGTCGATGAAATCGCTGGATGGGGAATACTCCGATCACCAACGCCCGGGGAACGCAACAATACACAAGAGTATTACGAAGAGATTCTTTCATCTCCACGTTTTTCAGTTGATCCCGGCTTTTATGCAGAGGATACCATCAGCGTTGAACTCATGCATGATGATTCTGCGGTAGACATATATTACACCCTTGACGGGAGCAGGCCTGACACGAGCTCACTTATGTACACTGCACCACTTACGTTGACTGCGAAACACCTGGATTCAAGTGCGATCTCCTTTATACAAACCACACCCGATCATCTGGATGATAATCCACAGATGCGCTGGGCTGCACCTGCCGATTCACTTGAGATGGGGCACGTTGTGCGAGCTGTTGCCTGGAAAGAAAACCATGTGCAGTCCCATACTGTCAGCGGCAGCTGGTTTGTGGGAAATGCAGCGCGCATATCCTCAGATTGTGCGGTCATGTCTATAATTGCCGATTCCAATGATTTATTCGATAGCGATAGCGGTATTTATGTCCCTGGTGCAATCTATGACAGGAGAGGATATGGTTCGAGCCCCTGGGGTATTCCCAATGCAAATTATCATCAAAGAGGGGATAAGTGGGAGAGAGAAGCACATTTTGAGTTTTTCAAAACTCGCGCACAAAACAGTATCGCTCATGGAGACATGAGTGTACGCATTTTCGGTTCCGGCTCACGGGTGCTTCCACAAAAATCTCTGAGACTTTATCATCGTGCTTCTCTTGTCAGAGGTGAGGCAACCGGCCTTGCTTGTGAATTTTTCGATGACCGTTCCAGCAGACGATACGATCGTCTGTTATTGCGAAACTCCGGTCAGGACTGGTATTCCCCTGGAACAATGCTTTTGGATGGTTTTCTCCAATCTTTGGTAGGCAACTGCAATGTGGAGAACCAGGCGTATCTGCCTGCGGTTGTTTTTCTCAACGGAGAATATTGGGGTATCCATAATCTCCGTGAGAGTATTGATGAACACTATTTTGCCCGCAGGTTTGCAGTTGATGATAGGTGTATTGACATTATCGATTATAAACATGATGCTGTCGAAGGGACAGCAGACAGCTACCAGGCATTGCTTGATTATATTGATGAACACGATATCAGCGATTCTATTCATTATCGTTTCATACAGCGTCATATCGATATCGACTCCTATATCGATTATATCATCATCAACACGTATATAGCCAATACTGATTGGCCGGGAAATAATGTAATCTGCTGGCGAAGGCAAACGGAGTATGATTCGAGTCAGGCCCCGGGGCGTGATGGTCGTTTCAGATGGGCATTGAAGGATCTTGATGATGCGGCGAATTACGACAGAGTCGATTTCGATATGGTCGCGTTTCTCATGGAGCCGACCGATGAATATCCTAATCCCGCGTATGCCGTCAAGCTCATCAACAGCCTATGGACAAATGATGTATTTGTAAAAAGATTCATCAATAGCTATGCTCGACTGATGAATACGACCTTTCATCCTTATAGAGTGCGTACGATGCTGAATACTGTTTCTTCGGGAATCGAGGAGGAAATTGTTCGACATTATACCCGATGGGGCAGAGTAATCACAGTGGATGAATGGAAGAATAGAATCAACCGAATTCATCAATTTTTCAAACACCGGCCTCAGCACGTGTACAGACATCTGAATGAACATTTCGCGGTAGGTGATACACAACGAATAGTAGTTGACAACAGAACGTTAAGGGAAGGAACGATATTAATTAACGGCAAGCCTGTTGAGAAAAGCCTTACACCGGAAGTGGGTGGGTTCTGGAGCGGGATTTTTTTTGAAAATGAGCCACTGACACTGGAGGTCGTGCCGCATGAAAAGTATCTTTTCAGTCATTGGGACCATAGTGAAGAATCTTCAGCTGTACTTGACATATTTCCGGGTTCGCCGGACACGATACGGGCGCACTTCGAAGCGAAAAAGAACTGGAAACTCATTCATTTGTGGCATTTCAATGATGCATCTGCTGATTCAGATACCGTTAACTCGGATTATTCAGCAGTTTCCGATGCTCATATTGTTTATGCAGGAGAGGGGGAAGGGTATATGGACTATTGTCAGGGTACCAGACTCAACGCCTCGGACGGTGAAGAGGCGGGGGAGGCTTTACGTGTCAGGAACCCTTCTGAAGGAAGGGCATTGCATATTTCTGCACCCTCACGCGGCTTTAAAGATGTGGTATTGAGTTTCGCTGTGCGCCGGACTAAAAATGGTGTGCAGCAGCAGTCGCTTCATTACTCCTTGGACAATGGTGGGCATTGGGTTTCTGTGAGAAATTATCCTGTACAGACCACCTATACCCGTCAGGTGTTTGATCTCACAGAATATGTAGATGCACATGATACCGCCGACCTTCAGTTTAAAATCACTTTCGATGGAGATGAAAACACCAATACCGAAGGTAACAATCGATTTGATAATATCAGTATATACGGCACGGAGCTTGAAACCGGTTGTATGAACAGGAACATTTCAGAGAGGGTGCCATTTATACGCTATGCTCAAAACTCAATCGTTGCATCGGTTCAGCTTGACGAATCTGCTCGTGTTGAGGTCAAAATATTTAATTGCGCCGGCAGGTGTGTTGGAACACTCTATAATTCTGTGATGCAGCCCGGTGAGCATCAAGTAAGGGTACCATTGACCGGTTTCGCGACGGGAGTGTATATAGTGGATGTGCGTATGGGGACTATCAGGAAAGTTGATAAAATTCATCTTGTGCAATAAAGAGCAGCTAATAGCCCCGCTAGTCTTAAATAAAACCGTGTTTATCTCTTGCCTTTCCCAACACAAATAACACAATTTAACAAATAAGCAATTGAAAAGAAAAAACGTTGTCATCCGGCTGCTGGGGAGCAGAGCAGGATTCTGGCCCAGGCGGTGAAGGACCGCGATGCGCTGGTGGGGGCGGGGTTTGACTGGGGGAGAATGCCTCTTTACAATGAGCTTTTCGAGCAGATGGTGATTGCCTGCCGCGACCGCACGACTGCGCTTCTGGATACCCCGGAGCTCAAGCAGCGCTGGGATGAGAAGATGTCCTTTGCCCGCCAGGACCGGCGCATCCTTTCGGCTGCTGCCCGTTTCGTGGTCAGGAGGGTGGAAACGAAGTCTGTGCAGCTTAGCTATCGGCAGGCAATAAAGGGAAACAGCATGTTGAGGATACTTGCGGGTAATCTGGATCTGGTTTCCCTTCTGGGCGGTTATCCGAAGCTGGTTTCACAAGTCAGACCCGAAGGCAGGGTGATTGATGCCGCATATCTCTCAAGCGCCGCGAACCGCGCACTTGAGCTTTTGGCTCAAAAGGGAATCATTATGCGTGACGGCACTCCTGAAAACGTGGCGGTGCTTCGCCAGAACGGTTTGATCACTCTTAACTTACGCGCCCGGGATAACATAAAGGAATATGCCTATCATGCATTTTTGTGCAACCCTGAATACTACAAGGCCCACTACTGCTGCAGGGTATGGCGTGAACAGAAAAAAAGGCTGCAGTCGGTGGTTTAGCTGTTTGTTCCTCTCCGCTCATACTGAGCCCGTCCTCGGAGTCGAAGCATGTCCTGAGGAATCGAAGGGTATGAGCTCCTCTTGTTTTTCTGAATTCTGTAGGATGGAAAAGGGTCCCCTTGCCGATGCGAACCCTGTCCTCCGCTCGTACTGAGCG
>JBKGXV010000133.1:0-6963 GCA_046546375.1 Chitinispirillaceae bacterium
AGGTGATTTTCCGATACAGTACAGATTCACCTCCGGGGTAGGCCAATTCATTGATATGCCTGAACATATCTCTAGACCACCCCATATTGTCCGCTGCTGCATGGAAAGCGCCACGCACAGTTTCAAAACAAAGTCCCCTGTTTTCAATCAAGAACAGTTTCACTCCTTACCGGCTCCGTAAAGCGATCCCACAATCATGCCGTACAGAATGTGAATTATGATGAACAGAACCACGCCGGCGGTTCCCGTACGGGACATGAACACCCCCGGAGCGATAAGAACCCCGGGTACCGCGGGATGTATGTAGGGTATAAGCCCGAAAACAAATCCGGCCGCCACAATGTGAACCAGTGAAACGAGAGCCCCGATCCCCATACTTGCCCGGTGAGTCACATATTCGAAACCCAGACCGTAGAGCAAAGCGATAAGTCCGGAGATGAAAAGATGCACCAGAAATCCCAGAAACCAGGTTCCGATCCCCGGAGAAAGACCGAACAACGTTCCAAGCATCATGCTCAGATATACCGGAATCCCCGCGATTCTGGCCAGTGTCGCCAGAATAATCATCACCATGCCTCCCAGAACACCTGCCCAGAACGCCTTTCCTCCGTCCATCCTGCCACTCTCGGTTTCAGCCATAAAACCCATCACAATCCGAACCGCTCAAAAAGCCCCTCCCCCGCCTTCTCTCCGAGGGCATCGAGTTTCTCCCGCACAAGCTCCCGCACGGCTTCAAGCTGCTGCTGTCTGGCATCGAAGGACTCCTCCATCTCATCGAGCTGTTCTATCTGATTCTGAAGATCGGAGCGATTCTCCTCAACCTGCATATTTATTCTGCTGCTCACCTCATTTCCGAACCGGGCGATCTCCTCTCCAAACACCTGCCCCGCCGCATCGGCCACAAGCCCTCCGATATTGCTGCTCAGATTCAGCAAAAAACGATCCTCCACAAACTCGGATACAAAGCCGACCGATATGGCCGGAACCGATTCCAGCATACGCTGCTCCAGAGACTGCAGTTGCTCACCCGCCTCATCTCCGATCTCCTCGGGCGCAAACAATACCCCGCTTCCTTCAAATTGCGCCCGAGTCAGAAACTGCTCCCCCACAAATGAAAGCGCCCCGGACACACTCCCGCTTCCCTCTTCTATAAAAAAGGGGAACACTTCCGAATCGGTGATATCTCTTCCCTCAAGTGGAATCCCCGCCACATTAAGCCTGATGCTGTCCTTTGGAATTTCACCCACATAATCGAACAACCCATCAAGCCCCAGAACTCTTCCTCCCTGCGCACCGGATATGGCAAACGTTATGGGCTCTCCGATAAGCCTCTGATAAGAAGAGACATTCTGCACAGCACCTTCGCCGAACACATCCGCAATTACCGCGCTGAGAGAAATATTCTGTATCCACAGTTTCGGCCAGTCACGTGCCCCGGTATAACGGATAGTCTGACCGGCCAACCGGGGAGGATCTTCTCTCAACGGAGGTTCCTCACCCTGAACCTTGCTTCCGTAGTAACGCGCCGCACCGATAATATTGAGAATTCCGAGCAGATTGTTGGCGATTTCAGGACCGAAAACGGCCCTCGTCATCTCTGCAGCGGTCACTTGGGGCACATCAGCGATTCGGGCCGCCTTTTGCACATCCCCGGAAACCGACTGACTTATTACTTCATCATACCCACTCACTGTCCGCATATCGGAGCCGAACCGATTTGCCGCCTGATCCAGCTCTCCCTGCAGAGAATCAAGCTGCCGGGCGATACTCTGAACTGTCCGGACAGCTTCCCTGATCTCCTCAGTCGATTCCAGCTCATCTGGCTGAATCGACTGCAGCTGATTTTCAAGCTGCTCTATTCTCTGAGCCGATGGCAGATCCGCGAAACGGTCCTGCCAGTACTGACGGATGGAATCGGTTTCCCTTTGAAGAGAATCTATCACCGAAGGAGTCCGCAAAGAAAAAATGCGCATGATCGAGTCCACATTGATTTCCTCAAGATTGGCAATCCGGTAGCTGGGAAGGTTCTCCAGTTCATCATAAACAAGCTCCTGCACTCTTCCCACTGTCCCGGGACTGGTGGCCCCGGTGCCCGCCAAAGCCCCGTCGGTGGCACGTTCGGTATTGAACCTGACACTGTCCGCCTGCATGTTCTGGATCACGAAACGCCTTAAGAGCAATGGTTCCCACGACAGGTCGAAGTCCACGAAACCGGTTTCGATCATGTTGCGCAGTGTGCTCTGAGGATTGGTCACCCGGAGCCGGTCCCAGCTCAAACTAAGCGAAAATATTCTGAAATCCACACCCTCGAATTCGACTCTGGCTCCCACGATGGCACTGCCGGCACGCTCCATCCCCCACTCGATGAGTCGATCGCTTATCAGTAGAAAGACAAGCGCGATTACGGCCGTTACCGAAAGTATGAATGCCAGCCCTCTTTTTCTCACAACAACTCATCCCCCAGTTTCCTCAGCCGCAGATACCAGTTGTAGAATGTGCTTTTCTGAACCATCCGCACTATCTTCCAGTTGCCCGCGACCGGCTCCACTTTCTTTCTGTATAAAGCCACCCCCCTTTTCACAGCGATATAGACCGGGTAGAGAAGCACAAGAGTGACCACCATCGCCCCCATCACCACCGTGTTGTTGTAGCCGGTAAAGGGAACAAAAGGAATGTTGTAGAGAGCGGACCAGAACGGTTTGAGAAACTGCGCCTTTACCAGCACCGCATATCCTATCAGATGAAAAAGCGGATCGAGCAGATAGGCACCCAGTCCGAAGACAAGCATGGACACCAAAGCGATGGCGATATTCACGTTTACGAGAATGAGAAGTAAAAAAAGCAGCGTTTTAAGGGTAAAGGAGGGAATGATTCCGATAGCCATCCCCAGGAGGACTCCGCCGCCTATCTGGGCCGGGGTTGCCGCGGAGCGCAGAACCGCGATCAGGCGTGCCAGAAATTGCAGTATGAATATCATTTCTCAATGGGAGTGCAAAGGAAGTGCCAGAATCCGGTTCGGGGGAAGGAGGGCATCGGAAACGGGAAGATTCAGCACGGGGCACCCCGGAGGTGAATTTTTGCCGCAGTCCAAATTCACCTTTGGGGCGGCCCGGATGTTGCTTTCTTTTTCTCCCGTACCCATCACTTATCCACCCTCAAACGAAAGGAAACCATCCCATGTGCACCAAACCCCGTATCATCGCCCCACATGTCTTCTACCACGTCACTTCAAAAGGCGTCTCCGGAGAAAAAATCCTCAAAGAACGCAACATGAAGGAGTTTTTCCTTAAACAACTGGCTGTCTCGCTTGAAAAATTTTCATTTCAATGCTGTGCCTGGTCGGTTATGGATGATCACTATCATTTGATAGTCAAGTCCAGTGACGTATCCATCTCAAAATTCATGCAGAGGCTCAATTCGGTGTATGCCAAAAAATTCAACCGTGAAAAGAGCCGGGAGGGAGTGGTCTTTTTCAGACGTTATGCATCCATCATATCTGAAGAAACCGAACTTAAAAAACTTATCCGCTATGTTCATCTCAACCCGGTCCGCTGCGGCTCCTGCACTCTGAAAGAACTGGATAACTATGAATGGTGCGGCCATGAAAACCTGATAAATGCAAATAAAAACAAATTCCTGGATAAAAAGACTCTTCTGAGCCAGTTCAGCGGTTCCGACCCTCTTTCTGCATACCGCAAATATGTGACAACCCCGGATCCGGATTGGCAGAGTGATGAAACCATCAGGAGAGTCAGAAATGCGAACAGAGGAAAGCTTAATTTCTGGAAACCGGAATTGTGGGTAATCGGAAGCGATGATTTCATCAGAACAGTTCTGGAAAAGGACCGCTGCCGAAAAGCCCGCATCGCCCGCCATATCACAACCGGTACATCACTGGACATGCTTCATGAACTTCTGCAGAACAGTCTTCACTCCGAAAAGGATGAACTTTTTCTCCAGGGCCGTATCAATCAGAAATCAACCGCACGCGAGTTGTTTGCCCACACGGGAGCCTGCTGCTATGATTTCCGGGGCACCGAGATAGCGGAACATCTCAAGATCACGGCTTCGGCTGTTTCCAGAATGGTTTCAAGATACAACAGAATCTCGGGACGTGAGTTTCTGCTGAATTGTGTTTTCGGAGGCTTGCCCAGGGAACAGCCTGCATTCTGAACCAAGCTGAGATCTTCAGACGTTTTCATAACGACTACGCGTTTTTTTTCGTGACCGCTCTCATTTTGTCTGTAGAAAGCATAAACTGCTTCGGATTTGAAAGACGTGTGAATTCCGAAAGTGAGTTTCACGTATACCCTCCCTTATTATCTGTTTCAACCCACACAATATCCCCATGCACAGATTTTTTCAGGAAAAGCATGTTCGAAAGAGCAAAGGCAGCCCAGGCTGGGACAGCTGATCCCACCGCAGAACCCGTGATTCACCCCGTAGGTGAATCAATACCGTATCAAAAAGTCACCTCCGGGGTGTGAGATAGACCCTGCGCCGAATGGTACTTCTCTTGCTCCTCTCACACAATACGTCCTATTCCACACAAACAAATGGAACCACACATATGAACAAAGCCTTCCAAAACCCCGACTCCCAGGTAATGCCCCAGAACCTATGCATCTGGCGCGGACCCTCTCTCTACATCTGCTCCCCGGACGGACACATGCACCGAGGTGGTATAGACGGTTTTTTTTTCAGAGGTGTGCGCTACCTTTCCCATCTCGAACTCAGAATAAACGGAAATCAGCCCAGATTGTGCTCGATAAGCAGAACCGACTTCAACCATCTGGAGCTTTTCTACATCTACCCCCCGGTCTCAGGCGGAGCAACCGGCGGGAGCGGTTCCGGAATGATCAATAAACGCGAAGGCATATCCGAACGCGGGCTGGATATCAGAGCAGAACTCATCCTTCACCCCGCCACTCTGGATCTGAAGCTTTCCATTACCAGCCGCTGGGACACCGAGATCGTTTTTAAGATGGAACTTATCACCGGATGCGACTTTCTCTCCCTTGATGAAGCCCAGAACGGGAAAAAGGATGTGGGCATTGCGGTCTCTTTCCGTTCATCGGAAAACGGACCGATCTACGAATCACTTCACCCCCGGCTGAAATACAGAACCGAAGCGAGGATACCGTGGGGACCGTGGAATTTCAGCGAAAACAGCGCAGTGCGCTCGGTTTCTCTCAGGCAGGGAGAGAGTATTCAACAGACAATCCATTTCTCGGCTGTCGACCCCGACCTTTCCATCAAGGAGCATGAGTGGGCCCTACGGGTGCAGCGTTCGATGAACTGGAACAAAAGCCTGTGCAGGATTCACTCCGATAACGCCAGTGAATTTACCGATCTTGTAAACGGCGCCATGGACTATCTGTGCAGCTCGGCGCTTCTTGAGGGAGAACCGGACGAATGGCTCGCACCCGCGGCGGGATACCCTCTCTATCCCTTTCTTTTCGGAAGAGATGCACTGACAAGCGGATGGATGATGGCCATGTTCGACGGGGGCCAGTCTATAAAGCACAGCGTAAACAGGCTGGGAAGACTCCAGGGAACACGCTTTGATTCTTTCCGCGACGAACAGCCGGGAAGAATCATTCAGCAGGCACGATGCGATTCCTCCTCCCGCCTTGGCTTGAATCCTTTCGGGCGCTACTACGGGGATTACGCATCGCCTTTCATGTACATTATATCACTGGCACATGTCTATGCCTGGACTGGAGAGCTGGGATTTATAAAGGAGCACTGGGAACGGTGCAGAAGCATCCTCTACTGGGCCGAAAAATACGGCGACATCGACAATGACGGGTTTCTGGAATACAGAACGGAATCACCTTTGGGACCGCGTCATCAGGGCTGGAAGGACAGCGAGAACTCTGTGGTGGATGGCGGGGGGAATCTGGTAGAGCCCCCCGTAGCCACCTGTGAACTTCAGGGATACTATTACGCGGCGCTTCAGTCAGCGGCGCTGTTTTCTTTTCTGAGCGGTGATTACAGAGAGGCTGCGAAGTATGCAAAAAAGTCAATCAGGCTGAAGGAGAGGTTCAACAGATTGTTCTGGATTGACGATGATGAATTTTTCGCATTCGGTCTTGATTCCCGCAAAAAACAGATACGGGCACGCACATCCAATGTGGGCCATTGTCTGGCATCCGGAATCATCAATGACAAAAGGATACTGGATGTGGTGACAGCTCTTTTCGCTCCGGACATGTTCAGCGGCTGGGGGGTGAGGACACTTTCCAGCACCAACCCCTCCTTCAATCCGCTCAGTTATCACCTGGGAACGGTCTGGCCGGTTGAAAACGCCACCATGGCCTTCGGGCTCAGAAGATACGGCTACGATGATGAGGCTTTGAGACTGGCGGGAAGCATTTTCGAACTGTGCGGATTGTGGAGAAACGGATTTCTGCCGGAATGCGTGGGAGGTTACGAACGTAAGGAGAGCGGACATCCGGGAGCCTATCCCCGGGCCAATCCATATCAAACCTGGAACGAGGCATCCATGGGACTTTTCGCTCATGTTCTGCTGGGTCTTCAGCCCGCCGCGCCCTTAAAGACACTTTTTCTCTGCCCCAAGCTTCCGCCCTGGATTCCCGATCTGAGGGTGGAGAATCTGAGAATCGGCGGAGGGTCGGTGAGTTTTCAATGCAGGAGAAAAAAGAACGGGAAAACCTCCACCAGGGTCCTTCACAAATCCGGTTCGGTGCGGCTGGTGTTTCAACAGCCGGTCAATTCGTTTCACTCATCGGTGTGGGGGCGGATCGCAGATCTGATAAAGGGCGGATGTTGATGTAAGGAGTGATTTGGGCATGACCCGAAGAGGTCTTAGGCAAGTATGCCTTTTTCTCCTCCGACCCTCTAAAAAAAAGCCCCGGAATTCGGGAGAGTGAATTCCGGAACCAAATCTTTAAAGCCGAGAAGCAGACTCGAACTGCCGGCCTACTGATTACGAATCAG
>JBKGXV010000134.1:0-6814 GCA_046546375.1 Chitinispirillaceae bacterium
AGGACGGGGAGGACTGGGAGCTCAAGCTTGAATTTGAGGGTGAAGTGAGGAGCAAAGTGAGTGAGAGGGCGGAGATAAATATTGAAATCAAAGAATTCTCATTGAGTTTTTAATCATTTTTTCTAGAGATCAACTGCCATGAAAAAAACTTCAGTTTTCATACTGCTTTTTCTCCTGTCCGCAGATGTTTTTTCCCAGAACTCTCATAAACATCTGATCATTGACGGGATAAAGGCGAAAGTCAGGGCATCTTCGGAGCTGTCCAGCAGGCGGTCTCCTGATGCCTACTCGGTTCTCAATGCCTTTGATAATGACACAGCCACAGCCTGGGTTGAGGGTTCGAAGGGAAACGGAGCTGGTGAATGGATAGAGGTCTGGTTCGAGCATCCGGTGCTTTTCAAAAATATCACAATAGTCAATGGATACCGCAAAAGCAGCCTCCTGTTTGCCCAGAACAACAGAATGGCAGCTTTCGATATCAGATTCGATTCGGACAAGTCGCCTCTTTTCTCCAATAAACAGATAGATACCACAATCATGCTTCAGGTGAACAGAGTTGCAACAAAAATCAGATTTGTCATAACGAATGTTACCGCGGGCACAAAGTACAGCGACCTGTGCATCTCCGATATTGTACTGGGAGTAGAGAAAGTGGATACCACAACCGCTTCCGGGAATCTGATCAAGGGAAAAAAATGGCTTTACCTTTGCAAAAAAAGGAAAAATTGAGATAAAGTCCGCCGGCGGTAACAAATCTGTCTACGATACCACTCTGGCCGCCCCCCATCTGGTGAGGGATACCAGAATCGAAAAAACTGAAGTCAGAGAGCTGAGCGGTTTTGAAGTAGTCCGCCTGACACTCCAGCAGGATCATGATCGAGACGACTACTGTCACATTCTGAACAGAAACGGTTCATCGGCTCTGCTTTTTCTTAAGAGTTCCATGAGTTCTGATGGTTCAATTGAATATGAGCTGAAGGTGGAAAACGACAGCACTATTGTTTTTACGGGTGAATGCAGCTATCCTGAATGCGGGGAATTCGAGGAAACGGTCAGATATGTGTACCGCAACGGGATTTTTCAGAGGGGGAAGGGATACAAATAATGACATCACGGGTGACAAACATAAAACGGTTCACTTCGCCGACAATCATTACTGCTGTAGTAGTATATCTTTTATTTGCCGCAGTGCCTGGATACACCAGGTTAAAACAAAATCTGAAGGATTCACATCAGCATGCACTCAAGCTGTACAGAGCCGGACATGTAACAGAAGCTGCGGATCTACTTTCCCTGGCTATAGGTTCGGGACCCTGGAAAATGAGCAACCATGATATTGTTATTTTCAATGACTTGGGATTCTTTTTGGAACAATCCGGCCGATATGAAGAAGCTGCTGCTGTTTTAAAACAGGTTGTTAGCAATTTTCCAGATCGGTCACCGGCACACCTTAACCTGGCAGATACGTACCTGGGTCTTGGAAAACGAAACAAGGCCCGGAAACATTACTGTTACTATGCCGATCTGATGAAAAAGGAGGGAAAAGAAAAACGTATTCCAAAAAGAGTATTGAGGAATTGCGCGAACAATCAAGATTCTGAAAAATCAAATCTGATTGATTCATCCTCTATACTGTCTTCCCTTCATTGGCTAAAAGATACACTACAGCTGGACAAGCATGGTTATGATAAATACTGTATTGCTTCATACAAAATCAGCAAAAATGGCCAATATTCCATTATTTCAGTCTCCAATGACTGTCCTCAAAATGGTCCCTTTTTCAGATACCTTCTTTATAATCCTCTGAAAAGGGAGATATATTATCCTAAAGTGGATATGATTACAAAATCGGGGCTCGGTTATCCTTACATTACAGCTGTATTCTTCGATGACAAATGTGCTGTTGCATACGGCTATCGCATTGTGGAAGCAGCTGTGATACAACTTCCTGAAGGCAAAGTGATTGAAAAAAAAGAACTCAGTTCAATTGAAATCAAAGATATTGAAGAAGAGCTTGATCTAATGTTGGGTGAATAATGAAATATACTGTTACAGAATATCTCCGTAATTTTCACGCAAAGCATGACTCGGGAATCAAGTGGGCACTAAGCCCTGAGGGCATCTCCATAGAAGGAGCTGGGGTAGAGAGATCAACGGGACAGCCTTTAACTGTGACAAGGGTTTGGGAGGATAACTATGAGGCAATTAACAAATATGCACTGCAGTATGATGTACCGGTTGAACTGATTGTTGCAACTATATCTACAGAATCCGGAGGTAAGTCCGAAGCAGTGCGGGAAGAGCCCGGATTCATCTCCGATGAGCAAACTCCCCATAAAGTCAGCCCCGGCATTATGCAAACCTTGATATCAACCGCACGTGAAACTTTGCATAAGAGAGGTGTAAAAAAAGAAGTCATAAATAGAGAATGGCTGCTGATTGCTGAAAATTCAATTAACGCGGGCACATCCTATATCTCCGAACAGAAATCAAAGACACAGCTTGACCCTGTACTGGTTGCCGCAGCCTACAACGCTGGTGGAATTTACTTTCAAAACGGTGATCAGAACAGATTCAAACTGCGTCAATACCCGATCGGAACAAGCAAGCACTGCGACCGGTTCATACGGTTTTTCAACGATTACTGGGCAGTGCTGCAGTCACACTCCATTCGACCTTCTCTTAGCTTTTTCGAATTTTTTAATCAGGAAACAGCTTTATTTTCTCTTCCCCTTGATTTAAACACCAAGATTGAAGTAACTCAAGCTAGCATCAAAACATACTACACCCATACCGAAAAGGATTTTGTCGGCGGTTATTTTCCGGTTGGGGGTAATACCAGCTGGCATGGCGGTGTTCATCTTCTGGGAAGTGATGGGCAGAGTGTACACGCTGTTGCTGATGGAGAAATCGTGGCCGCACGTATGCCTGTATTGGATCCCGAAAGTGATCTTCTGAGCTATGGTTCCCGGAACTTTATCCTTATCAGACATAAGCTCAATGAGGAAAACTGGTATTCTCTCTACTACCACCTCAAGTCTATTGACTTGGATTCGGAAGAAGCAAAGGCTCTGAAGTGGCTCAGTGCACCTGCCCTGAAGTTCTCTTCGGGGAGTAACATGCGTGAGGTTCCGACAACGGAAGACAATGACCCGATCCATACTTTTCAAAACGGTGATGTTGCTGAAATACTCAACAAAAATGATAATCCCTGGTATGAAGTGCTTCGAACCAGCGACGGCGTAAGCGGATTTGTCAAATTCAGTTCCTCCCGCATGGAGGAGATAACAACAATAAACAACCGGCTTATGTGTCTGTTCGGTGAAGAGGTCGGCCATGTGGTACAGATTGAAAAGGCGGTGAAAGCTGGTGAGGTCATCGGGTATGTGGGGCAGGGAATAACCCTCGAGGACAATGAAATAATCAAGAAACCGATCCTCCACTGGTCAGTTTTTTCCCAAAAAACAATGGGCGATTTCTGGACACAAATCGAGGATTCCGATCAGAACTACACCTGCAACAGCGAGCGCCTGATCAAGCTTATAGACGAGAACTGCGACAAGAAACTTTCCTGTGAAGAGATAACCCGGTTCTTCGCAGATGAGGAGAAGGCGAAGGGAATGCGCTCCTATGCCTGCAGATTCAAAAGCGAGTGGTCTGTTGACTGGAACAGTTTCAGGGAGGAGGTGAAAAAACAGGGTATCAGAGCCTGTACCTCAAAGCTTGAACTGTACAACTTCTGGGATGATGCGGTTGAATGCGACAACAACCTGCCCTCAGATGGCCATGTCTGGCATTACAATCCAATAACTTTTATAGAAAGGCAGCTCTTTGCAACTGCCAGAGCAACTTTTCTTGCAGATTGTTTCGAGCCGGACAAAACCCTTCCTCTACCGTCGAAAACGTGCAATCTGCTTTCTCGTATCGGTCAGTACGTTTCTGCAAATTCAGCTGAAAACATCCAGATTATCGCTCATTCAGGAGTTGAGGGTGATACACTTGATCCTCTTGCACTTTCCCAAGCACGGGGTGACGCTTTGAAATGGATTTTCACTCTTGATAAGAATGCCATTGAAGGCCACCTGGATGAAAACAGATGGGGCAACCGTGAAAGAAAGATAATGCTGTCGTATTTCAATCACTACAGCGGAACAATAAATGATGATGATGAAAACATTTCTGACATGGTTTCTTCTGTAAAATCGTTTCAGGAAGAACATGGTTTGGCAGTGGACGGTGATGCCGGTCCGGCCACTTTCACCAAATTTTTCGAAGTGATGCTTGAAAATGCCGGGATATCCGGATTGAAGCACATTGAGGTGGTTGCGGCCGGGGAGAATCACCCTGCAAAAGAAACTGTTCAGAATGAACCTGAGCAAAACACAGGAAACAGGGTCCTGGAGGTACTTATCTGGAAAAGCGACATTGAGCCTTCCGTGGAGCAGTATGCTCAGGAGGCACAAAAGACTTACGATGCCTGGGTCGGCAATATCGCTCATGAGCTTTCTGCGGATCAAGGTTCGCAGATACTTGCAGGTGGTGACATATTTGAAAGGGATTTGTTCCTCTACGATGCGCAGAATGACACTTATTTAAGAATAGACAATCAGTATGTAGGTAAGTTCTACGAGGCTGTAGATGAATGCAACAGCTATGTCGAGCAGATTGAAGAAGTGCGTGAAAACGAAATCGATGAACAGGCTGTCGGCAAAATTAAAAAAATCAAAGAGAGCTTCGTTGAGTATCTTAAGAAAAGCCGCACGCTTGCAAAAGATGCCAATGAAAGTGGAGAATCTACGGCAATGGCTGATCCTGACGCGGGAATAGATACCGAACTGAAGGAATTTTTGGCTGTTAACGTTGTCGGTGAAGGAAAGCCAAAACACAAAGGGTGGGTTTATGTACGATCGGACAAGGTGAAGGATCATTGGCGCAAATCAAGTGAAAAGACTCTGCACAATCTTTTTTCTGAAGAGGAAAAAGATGAGAGCGGTGGACTTAAAGATGAGCTGAAGGAAAAGTTCAAAGAGAAAATTCTGGATGAGCTGAAACACGAAAAGGTGCTGTGGGGTGATGAGGATCCAAAGGATATTCTGGCCCCGCGATTCAAGTTTGCCACAGGCAAACTGGGTGAAGATTCTGACAGGTGGGATTTCAGTGCCGGAGCCCAGTTTTTGCGCTTTTCTGCCGGCGCCTCCCTGAAATCGGAAATAAACCTTACCAACCTTGAAGTCAATCTGGAGATGGCTGGCAGTGTGACCTTTGCTGTAGCTGAAGCTAAAGTGGAGGGTAACTGGTACATTCCGGATAAGAAGGGTATAGACGTTCCCAAGTTTCTTCAGGACAGTGAGAGAAAAATCACGGGGCTGCTCAATGGTGCTTCTGCTCGGCCGCCTACCAGAACCACTTTCACTCCCGAGCAGCGTTCACTCTACCTGAGATTGAAGATCGGCTTGTCTGCCAAAGGTTTTGTGGGAGCGACAGCATCGTTTGCGTTTCCCAGGCTCGAACTCAAGCCGGTCAAGGGAGATGATCCCGACAGGGAACGATTGGCGATGGCGACTCTTGAAGGTGAAGCTTTTGCGGGAGCCCAGGGACAGGTGAAAATTACCGGGTCGGCGGACTGGTGTCCGGAATGTGAGGGTGAAGAATGGAAAGGGATGGTGACAGGTGAGGCGGGGCTTGCCGGAACAGCTGGAGCCGGGGCGGAAGGAAGACTTCATTTCGGGTATAGGGATGGGAATATCCGCTTTGCCTGTTCATTTCAGGCCACATTTGTGGTTGGTGGAAAGGCCTTCTGGGATTTTGACCTTGGTTTGAAAGAAGGGCTTGAATTCTTGTGTCAGATGGCCCGATGTGTGGATTATCATTACGTAGCAGAGATTGCAGAGGACCTGTATGAAGCAATGGGGGCGTACAAATTCTCTCTTTTGATCACTCCTCAGACGGGACTTCTCCTTGGAGGCTTGTATCTTGCCAAAGATCTGGATGAGCATGTCGAAAAAGCAAAAGACTTCAAGGATACATCTGTAAAATTTTTCCGGATGGTTGATAATTTTGTGGATGAAAAAATTCAGGACCACATCTTCGGTGCATCCAAAAACAAACTCGCTCTCCTGGATTCCCGGATAAAGACTATCAAGACCAGTCCGCCGGAAGCGATCGCACGGTACCTGCTGATAGAAATGAAAACGAAGGAGCAGGATGACTTTATTTATATTCCTAAAGTACTTGAGGCGATCGAAAGTGATCACGAGTTCCGCTGGGTGCTTCGCTATGTGGGACTGTTCAAGGTACTTCACAATATTCACAGCAGAAACCCGGGAGCTTCTTCTATTGAATACAAAGGAGTGGTTCTTCAGGTAAAGGGAAACACGATTATCGCCTCCAATAAAGAACTGCGTCAGATTATGGAGAAAATGGATCCTGATGGAGGGGATAAGGTAAAGAATATGATGATAAAAGTGGGGGCTACGAGGCTGTTGGAGTTTGGTGATTATTATAATCGTATAAACTATAAAAAAAGTTACTGTGACGCATTAATTAAACTTTACCAAAAAAATGGAGTTAAGTTATGATTAGATTAGATATTTCAATAATAGTGATTGCTATACTCAGTCTTTCTGTCTGGTCAAAGCCAAAGTGTGACAGTACATTCACAAAGATAATTGGAAATGATACTTCAACTACAAAAGTGAATTGTCGAGAGTTCGATAACAGTTGGGAAATTGAAAGAACCCTAAACAGTAAACTTCATGGTAAATATGAATTATATCATCCTTCTGGAAGGATGGCTCAAGAAAACAATTATTTA
>JBKGXV010000135.1:0-6795 GCA_046546375.1 Chitinispirillaceae bacterium
AATTCAATTTGTGTGGAGAAGAAAGGAAAATGTATATTGATACAGCTTCACTTCCGATTCGCAAATTAGTATCTTATCTACCTGAACCAAAACATAAAATGGAGGTCTGATGAATACTGGTATCCGTTTTCTTGTTTGTGCACTGTTTCTCACCGGTTCCGTTCACGCCTGTTTCGACACCTATCTGTTTCTGCAGAAGGGGTCCATGGTGTACCCCGAGGGTGAAATCGTGGTGGAAGGTGCAGGGGAGTATACAGTCAATAATATGGGAACAGGTGATTTCGATCTTTTCAGCGGTTCATTCAACGCTTTTTACGGGGCGGCCGACCGTTTTTCACTGCAGATGGGGATAAGCTCCGCCGAAAAGCAGCGTACGTCCTTTGAAATCGATGAGTGGGGAATCCGGGGCGTGTACAATCTGATCAGCAATTATCAGGGCGGGTATAACCTCGATGTGGTTCTCGAGCATCATTCTCCTTTCGATATGCTTGAATCCATGGTGGAGATCTCCACCCCCAATACTTATCACATGAGGGATTTCACTTTCGTGGTACACCCGGTTCTTGCGTTCGGCACCGATATTTCCACCAGTTTGCGGGGACATGGTGGTGCTTTCTACCGTTTCGGTTCCTCTGCACTTATCGGTGTCGGAGCGGAATTCGAAAGTGCCCAGAGCAGCAGTCATTTCGGAGAGCGTCTGGTGGAGAGTGAAACTGCAACGAGCCTCTTTCTGGGAGCCCGGATCGGACAGGGCGCATTTTTCCAGAATGAATTCATCAAAGGCTGGGGAAAAAATTCCAAGGATTTCGGCTACGCTGCTACAGTGAAGGTGATGATACGTTGAGCACTCCAGACCCGTTTGAAACTCAAGCGGTAAAGCTTCACCCGAATTTGCTGGTGCACTGGTACGGAATACGGAATTACGCTTCATCCGTAATCATATCTTGACCAAAACTTTTCTTCATAACATAATTAAATGTATATATCACATTGGCTTATGTGCTGTTATCCGCTCGGTTGCAAGGGGTTTTTTACCGTGTTTTCCTTTAAAATCAAACATGTTATCTGGATATCGAATCTGGTATTATTTCTGGTTTCAGCTATTTTTGCTCAGATTCCCTGTACCCCTGAAATTCTCAAAGATACCGGTGCGGTAAAGGAAATTTCAGCACTTTTGGGATTATCTGGTCTGGCTTCTGATGCAGAGTATCGTTTTTGTGTGCAGAAGGCGAAGGATACTTCAGAAGTTCTGATTGTTTTCCGGAATGGAACGCAGATCGGAGAACTATCACCGGAGCAAACAGAAGATTTTTTGAAAAATCACCCCCGATTGGGTAAAAAAAAGGCGAGAACCTCAAAAAAAGCTGGCCTGGGACAATTCTGGAACAAAACGTCCTTTCCGGGTATTCTGATTGACAAAAACATTTCCTTCGGAGATAAACTGAAGGCGTTGGCAGGCCTTGGATCATGGCCTACCGGGTTGTCTTTTACAGATAATCTGGAAATTGCTGCCAGCCGTTCACTTATCACCCGTAATACCATGAGTTTTGAATACATAGGAAGCCTCTCCTACGTTTATGCGGGTGTCGGTTATCACGGAAGCTCTTTTCATGGCCCTCTGGCAGGTGAACTTCAGGACGATTCGCTTAACAACTATGATAACGGTTCTTTATCCTGGACTGTGGGCATTCCCTTCATCCGTTATGAAATTAAACAGGCGGGCTGGGTTGTGCCGGAGTATTTCTGGCTTGAAGATGATATCAATAAACTTCTTTATGAGAACCGGGAAGGTTCAACTCTGAAAACTGTGAAACGCCGGTGGGGTAAGGATCATAAGGGAAATATCTGTCATGCTCTGTATATGAAAGCCGGCCATGTTCGGTTCGACATGATTTTCGACAGTGATACTTATCAAAACTCGATTATTCAGATGGGTCTTGATTCTCTGCCCTTCATCTTCGGCACATGGGGTGTGTCGTTGACTAAAGCTTCCGATGTGTGGGTTCCGGGAGCCTGGATTGAAACACCGAAGATTTCCACCACCCTCTTCTCTTTTTCCGGATATGAAATACCTTTTTTTGTTGAACCACTGCGCTTTCATTTCCATTACTGGAATCTGCGGCGGTACAACGTGAGTCTTCAAACAAATATGAGATTTGATCTAATTGCTGAACAGACTGGAGATACAGATGAACGATAATCAGAAGACTAACGAAGTGCTCAAGTATTCCACTCTGGATGTGGCGAGAAAGCATCTTGAGAATTCCAAGAATCTGACAACTCTGTCCATGGCTCTGCCGTTGCCTCTGATCTGCGGAGCAGTTCTGGGATTCTTTTATTTTCAGCCAACGTGGTATACCGATCCGTTTCTCTGGGCGATTCTGGCTCTTTTCGTGTTCGGACAGCTGGGTGCGCTTGTTCAGTATATCTCTCTGCGGGCAGGGGCGGCCAAAGCGCAGAAGACACTTTCGGTGGTCAAAGGTCAAGGGGATTCTCCCGATCTTCAGACACTGCAGCAGAAGATGTTCATGGATGCTCCACCTTGTCAGATAAGAGACGGTATTCTGCGCTGGATCCAGCTTGGAGTGCAGGGGGAGACCCGGGGAATGGAGCGTATGATGGATCACGCGGCGGTCAGGCGCGATCAGGTCGCAAACAAGATCATTTCCTTTCATTCCACCGTCAACAGGACTACTCTCAAACTGGGATTTCTGGGAACCCTGATCGGTCTTCTCATGACTTTCGAGCCTATGAAACAGGCAATGCTTTCTCTTCAGGGAAGCCAGGGCGAGTTCAAGTTCATAAATGATATTGTAAAGGCTATCGATGGTGATGCCTATGCTATTCTCACTACTCTTTTCGCTACCGGTCTGTCCATTTTTATAGAGCTACTTACCATTCAGGTTTTCGATCGTATTCTGGGCCAGTTTGAAATGGTGAATAACAACCTGGATGACTGGTGTCTTATACATCTTCAGCCCAGAATCAAAGACAACGCTCTTGCTTCGGAAAAAAAGCATATGGAGGAACTGGCCAGACTCCAGAAGGAATTCACTGAAAAAATCACCGCAATCCACAATTCCATGGATATGCAGCTAAAAGAGCTTGCTTCCAGGGTCGAGGAGACCGGGCGGCAGATGGTGAAACTGATTCCTCTGGAAAAGGAAATGGGGAGAAAGATCGCGCTTCTCACCGAGTATGAAGCTCAGTACCGTCAGGTGCTTGGAGCGAAACTTCAGACTCTCGCTCCGACAGGGCTGGTAAAGGAGCCAAAGAATGGTTAGGGCACGAGGAACAAAGGTGGATCTGGGTAACGCCATCTCCATGGAGGATGCTCTCTCCATAATGGTGGTGACGTTCGTCTTGTTTTTTCTCTTTTTAATTCCTCTGGTGAACATAGACAGAACAAAGCTTGAAGAGGCCCGTATGGACCGGTACTGGGAAAAGCTTTCGGAATGGATAAACCGGCAGGAAAACAACAAGGCTGCTGTCGCGCCTTACATCCTGGCCTTCGGGCTGGGAGACCACAAGGTATGTTTCAGCGATGCTGGTGACAGAAAATACATAGAAGCACTTTCTCCTGAGGGTGAAATCACGGTTGTCATGCATGAGAATGACAGATATATATCATTCACCGTAAGTGGATATAACGCTGTTGTCACATACAGATACGGCAAAATACGATGGAGTGCGGCTGAGCGGGAATGGTTCACGCTGAATAACAGAATCGACTACGGGGAAAATCCCGAGAATGTCAGAATGCAGAAAGAGTACCGTGAATGGACAGAAGAGACCAGAGGCTTCTGAGCGCTAAAAAGTGCTTTCGGTTGAAAGCTGCCGGGGCATTCCGCTTTGCAGTGCCTCTGTGCTTCATTCTTGTGTTGCTGGGTTCTGCCTCAGTAGATGGAAAAGACCGGCTTACCCATATGGGGCTGGCGTATCTTAATGACAGTCAACTGGCAGGCAGGTTCGCTCAGAGACTTTTGGCGGAAGGTAAGCCCGTTTTCTATATAAGAAATGTCAGCAGAGGTGTTTCCCAGGGTGATATCATCCGTTTCAGGGACAAGGCAGTACTCATTGACGGCGATATCTGGCAGACAATGAAGAGTATGGGGGTGTTGAGCCGGTTGCGCAACATACCAATCATGACACTTACTGCCGGGTCCAAAAGCAGAGTGTGGGCATCCAGGTCCGATCAGGTATCCGGAAGCAAGGAAAACAAAGGGTATACGTTAGGACGCGAACTTCTGAAGATTTTTGAGGACTATTTCGGAAAAACCCCGTCCCATTCGGAAATCGTTGTCAAATTCAGCGGCTCACATATGACTCTGGTGGCCCCGGAGCAGCTGATGAACGAACTGAGGTTTGTTAATGTGGTCCGAGTGGAGAAAAACAGAGAAAAACCGTCATTCATTACCAAAGAGTCACCTTCCAGAACCTTTACCGGGCATTCCTTCAGCTGGAAAATCTGGGCAGTTGATCCTCTCGAACCTTCCGGGCAGCTCAAGTACGGCTGCTCCTCCTCATTGCCCCCGGGTCTTTCATGGAATAAATCATCTCATACCCTTTCGGGAACTCCTGAAGAGGCTGGGGCCTGGCCGCTGAGATTCACAGCACGCAACAGCAGAGGTCAATCGGCTACTTTTCTCTGTACTCTCGAAATAAAAAAGAACACTCCTCCCCGCATTCAGGCAAAGTTCGAGGATCTGGTGTTCGGTGGAACTCATCTGCAGATAACTCCCTGCATCACCGATGCCGAGCATCTTCCTGATGAAATAGAGGTGAAGCTTTTTCGTCACCCTCAAGGCATGGAGATAGATCAGAAAACAAAGAAAATACAATGGCAGATCCCCGAGCTTCTGAAGGATACTTCTGTAACTTTCGCTCTGGCAGCTCGAGACCCTTTGGGGGCGGTCGCCCGTAAAAAAATCAGCTTCCGGATACTCTCTCCCGCCAATGCACATAAAGCCATGTCGGTTGACTTCAGACTCCCGGTCGACACCCTTGTCCAGGGCCATGAATACCGTTGGGCTGACAGGGTATGGAAAAAAACGGAATGGCACAAGAGAAATGTCAAGCTTGAGTCAGTGGAGGGAACGAATCTGACCAGGTATGAAGAGAGTGAAAGGGAGGGAATACTGCATGTAAGACCTATGAAGAGCGGTCTTCATCATATCACCTTCACCTTTCTGCACGATACCATACGGGTTCCTGTAACAAAAACCCTCACTGTGCTGCCCAATTCGCCTCCCGTTTTCCGCAGCAGACTGACAACAGATCTCTACGATGTGAATCAGAATGCAGTGTACGTTCCGATAGTTACAGACAAGGATGGGGACACCCTTGAGCTGAAGGTTATAGATCAGTCCGGTGTGAAAAGAGAAATTACAGGAGATGAAGTTAAGCTGGATACAGAAAAACCGGGACTGCATACGCTGGTTTTGGTTGCCTCAGATCCTTTCGGCAACAGTGTCAGACAGCAGATATACTATGAAGTGAGGTCACCGCAAAAGTATGCCGAATCATCCTTCTTTCTTCAGAGTACCGACCGCTTCAGCACAGATTTCGGTTTTCAGTCCCCGGGTATGCGTCTGGGATTTCATTCAGCTGACATTTTCAAAACATTGCAGACCGGTGTACTGGGACTGAACACATTTCAGAGTCCGTTTCTTTTTGTGGGCGGCAATCCTCTTGGAGAAAAACAGTACGCGAAGGGGAATTATCTGTTTGTCGATTGCGGAATAAGCGCCCGGGTCCATGATGAGAAACTCTACAGTGGCGGTGTTGTGGGGCGGTTACAGACAAATTACCGAAAAGGAGAAAGGTCATCCTGGAGGTTTCAGGGAGTCTTCACTGTTCGGCTCAAGCAGGCCTTGTTTGTAACCGACACTTCCGGTTTGGGTGAGGAACTCAGCGGATATGCGGATCGGTTCCTGTTAAGTGGCGGATCCGATCTGCCTCCCATAGTTGAAAAACTGGCTTCAATTTTCGGCGCTTACGGTCAGACTGACAACTTCGGCTTTTTTCTGCAGCTGCAGACCCTCTACAGGTTCCCCTACGGGGTCTGGCTCGGCCCTTCCATCTGGATGCAGGAGGATATAAAAATGCCAGATCCGGAAAGTGAATTCGAAGATGATGACGCACGGTTCAATGCGTATGGGAATGTCCTCTTGCAGTACACCGGCGTTTGTGTCCTTCACGATTTCGAGCTGGCAGGTGTGGAACTATCTCAGCAGATTCATCTGGGCTGGCGCGGTGACAGCTGGGCTCCCAAAGCAAAGTGGAGTTTTCTGCTGAAGTACTAGGGTTCATAGTTTTGACCGATAGTGTTTAGAAAGCAGGTCGAAGCAAAGTACACACACTTGTCTGAAAGAGTTTTGTTTCTTTCTGCTGTCCTAAACGGACGATACTGTTTTTGCGCAAAAAATCTTTATATTTTCGCCCATCCATACGTCTAAATTATCAGTATGCGACCATCAGAACTTATAAGCGCCGCCCGGGACGGGGACAGAAAAGCTCTCAGCACTTTGCTGTATGAAAACCGAGGGTATATTGCAGCGTTGGTGTCCCGTTTCATCGAGGATCGCGAGAAGAGAAAAGATGTCATCCAGAATGTCTGCGTGAAGGTGATAAAGTCAATAGGGGAATTTAGAGGCAAGTGCCGGTTCACCACGTGGCTTTACCGGATAGTGCTCAGTGAGGTCACTGATTTCAGAAGACGATCACTTCTGAACAGTCGTTATGAACTTAGAAGTGAAATGCCGTATGAATGCTGGGTTGACCTAAATGCACCGG
>JBKGXV010000136.1:0-6610 GCA_046546375.1 Chitinispirillaceae bacterium
AATAAAAGGTGGTGGAGCGTATGGAATATAAACATGCTGCAAGCTTTGGTATCTTCAGAATAAACCTTAGTGCCCTCCACTATTATGAAAATCGAATATCATAATCTATACACCATTTTGTATTCACAACTTATGAGCGCCGACCGATCATACCCCAAAGAAGCCGCAACAGAATCGAGAAATATGTTACCGGAATTGTAAACAACACCGGCTCCAGAATGTATGCAATATATGCCAATGCGGAACATATGCACTTCATTGCTTCACGAAATCCGTCCTTTTCAGAAGACCGCCTTGCAACCATTGTTGCTCAGAGTTCAGAAAAATTCATCAATGACAATAATCTGAGAGATTGCCGTTTTCGATGGCAACAGTCAGCAGCGGCCTTTTCCGTATCGAAATCCGATGTGGACAGGGTATGCAGATACATTCTGAATCAGCCGGAACATCACAAGAAAACTACTTTTTCGGAAGAATACGGACAATTCAATAAACATTACCAAAACACATTGCACAGGAACAAAACGGATCAATAAGGTAATAAGCATCAAACAGAGGAAAACTGACACCAGACCTTAGTATCTTCTGAACCAACCTTAGTACCCAAAATTCGATACGAACCGCCATTCCAACCTTATTACCTTATTACTTCATATATTAGACCTGCTGCTGGCTTTTTCACAAAACATCTGATATCATCAATCCGTTTCTGAAGAATTATATCGAGATTCTGGATTTCAGAGAATTCAATTTCGAAGCAGCGGGTAACCAAGACATAAACCATCTGAACAAATTTCCCCTTAACACAGCTGTTTTCGCTGTTTCTTTACTGCAGAGGTGCTGTAGTATATTTTCCTATTAAATTCATGAATGAATCTGAAGGAGGTACGTTTGAGCGCGAATCAAAATATCCGCATCATGCCCTGTATGGATATGCAGAATGGCCGTGTTGTAAAAGGTGTTCATTTTATAGATATACGGGATGCGGGCGATCCGGTACAGTGCACAAAAGCCTACAGTGAAGCTGGTGCCGATGAACTTGCCATGCTGGACATCACCGCTACGGTGGAGAATCGCCCGACGATGCTCGAAGTGGTGAAAAGAGTTGCGGATGCAGCTACGGTTCCCTTTACTGTCGGTGGCGGAATCAACAGTATCCAGGCAGCAGAAACAATTCTCAATTCCGGTGCTGACAAGATTTCCACCAGCAGCGCCGCCTTCCGCAACCCGGAACTCATAAAGGAGATGGTCAGAGAATTCGGTGCCGAAAAGGTGACAGTTGCGATCGATGTGGATAAAAACGAAGCTATGGCATCAGGTTATGAGGTCTATATCGATGGCGGCAGGACCGCAACCGGTACAGATGCTGTCGAGTGGGCCAGGCGTGTTGACGGCTATGGTGTTCAGGTTATCCTGCCGACAAGCAAAGCCGGTGACGGAGCGCGGACCGGCTATGACCTGCCGGTCATCCGGGCTATGAAAAAAGCGGTGAATGCGGAAATTGTGGCATCGGGAGGCGCCGGAAAACCCGAACACTTCGCGGAAGCAGTTGAGGCAGGTGCGACAATTCTGCTTGCTGCATCGGTTTTTCATTTCGGTACCATAAAGATTCCCGACCTCAAGAGCTATCTTGCGTCCCTCGGGTACAACGTGAACATTTAGA
The DNA here is from genome assembly GCA_046546375.1 of Chitinispirillaceae bacterium. GTDB lineage: Bacteria > Fibrobacterota > Chitinivibrionia > Chitinivibrionales > Chitinispirillaceae > JAEZKC01. The sequence goes on from JBKGXV010000136.1 coordinate 1,664, forward strand.
CTGTGCAGCATAAAACCGGCACAACGCATGAAAAGCGGGCAGATTCAACGTAAACGGAACCTCATCAGCTCTCCGGCAGTGTAAAATAAAACACTGCCCCCTCTCCCACTTTCCCCTCACCCCAAATCCGCCCACCATGCTTTTCCACTATGCGCTTCACTGTGGCAAGACCTATTCCCGTACCTTCGAATTCTCTTTCAGAATGAAGCCGCTTGAAAGGCTCAAAAAGCTTGTCTGCATAATCCATATCAAACCCGGCTCCGTTATCACGTACAAAATAAACATCCTCACCATCATACTTTGTCTTTCCGAAAGCAATAATAGCCGACTTCTGTCTGGCTGTATACTTCCAGGCATTTGCAACCAGATTTGTCAAAACCAGCTCCGTAAGCTTCTCATCAACCCAAGCTGTCAAGTGGTCATCCGCTCTAAATTTCACATCCCGTTCAGGATCGGCCTTTTTCAGATTATTCATGATTGCACGGGCCATGGCAGTCAAGTCCACCCTCTTTCGATTCAGCTTTTCCTTGCTGACCTTGAACAGTGTCAGCATTTCATCCACTATCATATTCATCTTTTCTGTCCCGCCGATGATCTTATTCATGTATTCAATTGCTTCCTCATCCAGATTCTGCGCATAATCCTCAAGCACTATACGGGCAAAGGCCTCCGTTGTGCGGATCGGTGAGCGCAGGTCATGGGAAACGGAATAGGCAAAAGTTTCCAGTTCATGATTGACTTGCACCAGCTTGCCGGAAATGTTTTTAAGCCGTTGACTTTCAGCTTTGAGCTTTTTGCGGGTAACAATCAGCCTGGTCGCCACAAAGGCAAACACCAGAACGGAAATAAAAGCAAAAAAACGGATCTCGGATCTCACAAGAAGCGGTCTGCCGGGAGGAGCAAGTATGGCACCGAACAGAAGCAGAATACCGGACAAGCCGAGGATGAAAACAATCGCCTCCAATCTCTCAGACTGGATAGATACGACAATCGGAATGGTGTAAAGAATCCAGATTCCGGAACCGACGGGTGTCTGCAGATCAAGTATGAAGATTGTCAGACTTACAAGCAGTGCCAGAATTGTGTACTTCTGGTCCTTCAGAAAAGATTTCATCAACTGTATCTCCCTTCAGATAATCCATTTCGTCGAAGTCGGAAAAAGGGTTTTCATCTGCAAACCACATATATATAAGCAAAATGCCGGCCTTAAAAAGAATACGGCTTCAGCACCGGAGATACTGAGTCAAAGCGGGAGGAAACAGGGTGAGCTTTCAAGTATCACACGCATTCTTTCTCTTTCCGGCACATCCAAAACAACACATGTGCCATTAAGGCACAGTCAAAAAAATCCTGTCAAGCCCTCAAACAGCTTTGAAGCAACTCCTGTGTGCAGAAACTCCGATGGCATGATTACTGCGTATGACGGGCTGCGGGCGGAGATTTTTTTAATCTGCATCCCGGAAGCGCCAGAAAAGGAGAGTGAGGAAACGGCGCGCACAATGGACTTTGAACTGTCACAACAAAGGAGAATACATGGCGAATAAAGATATTTTCAATGCAGCGTATTTTTTTATGAGCTTTCTGTTTGTCATGGTGACCGGTGCCGTATCCCAACCACAGCAGACCCAGCTGCAGATCAGTGATGATCTTCTTCAGAAAACAGTCAAGGCATATCGTCTGGTGGCTCAGATACAAACTGATCTGGAAAACGAGCTTCAGTCTGCAGAGAATCAGAAAGAAAGAGTGCAAATGCAGCACAATGCGAATGCCAGGATTGTTGAAGCTGTGAAAAGCGTGGGAATCAGCTACGAGACCTACGATGAGGTGCTCCGGCAGGTTAGCACCGATAAAAAGCTTGCGCAAAGATTCCGGAAGTTGCTGAAAGACGATAGATAAAGGCAGCGGTCAAAGCAGAAAAACCAAACAGGGCTTCCCCCTTTTTGCATTTGCCCTGCAGTTCCTTTCTGTTTTGTATCCGGTCTCTCACGAGACCCTCCGCGTGCTATCCTCGCCAGTTCCCTAAAGTCGGCAGAAGGTGAACTGGCGAGGTGTTTTTTATGGACAACCCCGGGCTATATTGAACAGAACTACGATAAGATCCGAAGAGAGCGCAATCTGTTCATTGCCGCCGCGAGATCCACTCCGCGTATTTCAGCAAGATCACCCGATTTTCCCGGGGCAATGCAGTCTATCCCCTTGTCTTGAATGTCTCCCTCCAACCTGTCCAGAAGTTCCTTTACAGTCATCCGGTCGCCCATGTATCGTTTCAGGTACACCAGACATTCACCGATGGCCCTGGTCTGGCTTACATCAACCAGCTGGTCGATTCCGTACAGATCGATATCCTCCCGGCCGAACTGAATGGTCTTCAGTCCCCGCGCCGCAACTTTGACCGGTTTGTATCCCCTGGAGGGATCAAGACTCTCGGGAAGGGGAACCCGGTGGTTTATCTCGCCGAAACTCTCCCCGCCCTCGGGTGTACGCTCCGAGCGGTATCTGCGGGCGATTTCATGAGCCAGCCCCGTTACATCCTCGGGCCGGTACTCATCCATGCGCACAACCGTATCCGCCACGTCGAAATAATCACCCGAGCCTCCTATCACCATAATAGTTGACACCCCGTACCGGGCATACAGCTGCCTCACTTTGTCAATAAAAGGAGTGATCGGTTCGCGATCCTTTGACACCAGTTCCTGCATGCGGTGGTCGCGGATCATAAAATTGGTGGCGGAGGTGTCTTCGTCAATCAGAAGCGCCGAAGCACCCGCTTCAAGCGCCTCGATGATATTGGCCGCCTGTGAAGTACTGCCGCTTGCATCCTCGGATGAAAACCGATGAGTGTCGATACCGCGGGGCAGGTTTGAGATGAAGGGATCGATTCCGGTCTTTTCTATACGCCGCCCATCCTCGGCCCTTATCTTCACCGCGTGGCGGTCGGTTACGACAAACTCACGCCCGTCACCGGGGATATGATTATACACCCCCCTTTCCAGCGCCCGCAGAAGAGTTGACTTTCCATGATATCCGCCGCCCACGATCAGAGTCACTCCACGGGGAATACCCATCCCGCGGATCTCGTCTCCGTTGGGAAGCGAAAAGGTACGGGCAAGAAGCTGGGGCGGCTTGAAGGCGACAGCGTCGGCATGTGCCATGGGCCGGTCGTCTATGCCGCTTCGCCGGGGAAGAACCGCGCCGGATGCCACAAAGCCGATCAGGTCTTCCTTATGAAGGATGCCCCTCAGCGCATCGGCATCCTCGGCGGTTTTCACATGCCGGTACACCGCCTCTTTATCGAGGTTGCCGAAAAGAACCGCCGAAAGGATCCGGGGCAGCTGATCAACAATCATTTTCCCGGCAAGCTGTCCGTCGATATTTCTTCCGAATGCAGGAAGACCCAGCGTGAAGCGCAGCTCGACCTGGGAATCGTTTATCCAGGCACTGCTTCGCTCAAGAATCTCCTGACCGGGAGTATCGATACTTATCCGGCCGCTCTTGCCGGAGCTCTTGTTGCGGGCGGTGGTTTCGTGAGCTGCTTCGGAAAAACGACGGGTCACGAAATCCCGCAGGGCGACCTCCCGGCTTCGTCCCTGATAGGTATCCGCGGGAAACCCGGCGTGTTCCTGGGGGATGACCGCCCGCATTCTGCTTGGAGCGGCAAAGGGATCTCCCTGCACATGATCGATGAAAAGTGTGTAAAGGTCGGCCCGGTATGAACCGGTAATACTCTTGTAGGCTTTGTACCCTTTACGGTCGATTCTCTGTAAAGTGTTCTGCAGATCGGTGATTGTTTTCATAAAGTGTCTCGATTGCTCCGGTGTTGGTTTTTCCGTTCAGCTCAATTCATGAATAATATACAAATCATGAAGGGGGGTAAAAACCGGACAGCGGGGTCGGACCACGGATAATCTTCATAACCCGTTGATTCTGCTGACCGACACCTGATAAATACCGGGGGTTTTGTCCCTTGGAGGCATGTTTTCGGGACAGAAAAGGTGCTTCTAAGCTGTTGCCTTCCCGTTTGCGGGCCGATTTCTTATTCAGGGATTTAGGCGATCGGGCATTTCTCTTAAGCAGCGACTCTGGCCTGCCCGCTAAGCTGTTTCAGAAAGAAGCCCTGATCATTGGAAAAACAGATCTGGCTTATGAAAAATTTGGGAACCTTCTCTAAGTCTTTATCGTACTGATATTCACCTTTTCAAAAGCACCGGCTATCCCCATCATTTCCTCTCTCTCATTCTAAACTGAACAACAAAGTCAACTCTAATTCAAGGTCTGAAGGCAGGCATACTCCTTTTTTCATATATGGTCCCTCTTTTGCAGCCGCTAAATAGTGTCTTACTTTTCACAGAGCTTATCGCAGGAATGTACCACTGTCTTCTATCGGGCAATGAACAGGAGGAGCTATGGATTATCCGGTTATTGATGCCTTGCGGCAGGTTGTCGCCGATACTTATGCACTGATCGGCCAGACGCATGTGTGCCACTGGAATGTGAGGGGGCCGTCATTTTTCTCCCTGCATGCAGCATTCGAAGAACAGTACAACGAACTTTTTCTGGCGGCTGACGAAGTTGCGGAAAGAATCCGGGCCAAGGGAGCCACAGCCCCCGGCGGGCTTTCCAATCTGGCCAAAATGGCCGGAATCGAAGAGATCGAGGAAAACGCCTCTGCTCAGGATATGGTTAAGCATCTGGTCAGGGCCAATGAGAAAGTTCTTGCTGACCTGAAAACAGCCCGGGATCGCGCAGGGGAATCCGGTGATTCGGAATCCGAGGATTTGATGATCGGCCGCATCCGGGTGCATGAAAAGAGTGTGTGGATGCTGAAAAGCTACCTTGAGTAGCTAAACTCCGTCGCATATCGGGATAGGGTGAGCTTAACCGCCCCTATCCTCCCCACAAAGCAGTTCATTGCTTAAGGCCTCTCGAAGAAATTGGTATCCCGTTTGA
>JBKGXV010000137.1:0-6458 GCA_046546375.1 Chitinispirillaceae bacterium
CCCCCATTGTGGACCGATCTTTGCTTGCTTCTCTTTAGTGATGTACTTCAAAGCCGCAACGCATGCGAGGTGAGGCTATTGTGAATCAGGAAAACCATCTTATCCTTCTGGTCGAGGATAACGAGAGCCACGCGGTTCTGGTAAAAAGAGCTCTGGCGCAGTCTGAAGGCAAAACGACTCTGGTGCACGTTTCGGACGGCGAGGATGCGCTGGACTTCCTTCACGGCAGAAGGCACTACGAGGGAGCCGCGTCCCACCCCCGCCCCAAGCTTGTGCTTCTGGATCTCAGACTGCCCAGAATGGATGGACTGGAGGTGCTCCGGGAGGTGAAATCAGACGACAGTTTGTACGATATTCCCGTAGTGGTGCTTACAAGCTCCATGGCGGAGCCGGATGTGGTGGGCGCCTATACGTTCCACGCCAACAGTTTTCTGGTAAAACCGGTTGATTACTCCCAGTTCAGACAGCAGATCACCGAAACGGTGAACTACTGGATCAACTGGAACATTATCCCCATTATCTGATCGAATCACTATGCGGCTTCGAAACCTGTTCTGCACGCGAAGGGCTGAAGGGTGAAATCAATTTCCGATCTGATAAGCAGGCGCCGTTTTATAATCTGGTTTCTGCCGGCAGTTGTTTTTCTGTTCCTGGCAGGCGGCAATATCTGGGCCTGGCACAACTCGAACCGTCTGATAAGAGAAATGATCAGAGACCGGGCAGGCCATACAGCCCAGCAGATGTTTATAAGGCTGAGGCTCATCTACTATGAAAGAGCCAAGGACCTCACTCATCTGGCCACGGTTCTCAAGCCTCTCACTCCCCGGGCCAGGCAGAGATTTCTTCACGATGCCGAAGGGATCATTTCCCGTGAATCGGCGTTTGAAAGTATCGGTTTTGTGGACACCTCCGGAAACATAGAGCTTTCCGTTCCCCAATCCCCCGCAGGGCTTACCATGCTGACCCGGAGCGGAAACGATGTGGTGCCGGATAGTGCCGACGAGCCGGTCACTACCGAAGCACTGACAATACCCACCGAGCAGGTTGTGCAGGGAATAGTGGTTCCGGTCACCGGTGGAAACGGCGGAAGGGCGCAGGTAACGGGAGCCGTGGCGGGCATGCTGTTTCTGCGGGATTTGATTCAGTCCACAATCGCCATCACTCTCCCTCCCGGTTTCGGTGTGGATTTCAAAGTGGGAGAATATGAAATTTTCGACAGTCCGGAAACAGTCTTTCAGGGTCCCGGTGTGAAGGATACAAGAACCATAATGGGGACGGAATGGTCGGTAACGGTTTACTCGGGAATGACCGGTGAGACCGCCCGGCTGCGGGAGGATAATCTGAACCGGCTTTTTCTGAACCTCTTTGCATCCCTGCTGGCATCCGTGCTTCTGGCCGCTGCCATGATCGCCTTTTTCAGAGCCGGTGAAAACCGCAGGCGTCTGACCGTTTCAGAGGAACGGTACCGCAGGCTTGCGGAAAACGCCAGGGATATGGTGTTCCGTATCACTCTGCCCGAAGGCAGGTATGAATATGTGAGTCCGGCGGCATCGGAACTTACCGGATACTCGGTTGAGGAATTCTACTCCCGCCCCCGCCTTCTCAGAGATATCGTCGATCCGGAATGGACAGATTACTACGAAAGCAGTTTCAGAAAACTTGCGGAAGGTGATATAAAGCCGGTATACGAATTCAGAATCATAAGCAAATCAGGCGAGAAGCGCTGGGTTCATCTCAGACCGGTGCTTGTCAAGGACGGGGGCGGCAGACCCAGTGCGGTGGAAGCCATAGCCACGGATATCACTCAGCTGAAAAACGCCATGACAGAGCGGGAGAAGCTTATCGAGGAGCTTGAGAAGAAGAATGCGGAGCTTGAGAGATATGCCTATACCATTTCCCACGAGCTCAAGACCCCGCTTATCACCATAAGGGGGTTTCTGGGATATCTGGAGGAGGAGGCTGCCGAGGGTGACATACGCGGTCTTCATCAGGATCTTCTGCTGATACAGAGTGCCACCGACACCATGCAGAGGCTTCTCGAGGGGCTTATTGAGCTGACACGTGTGGGCCGGGCCGCCGAGGGTGCGGAGGATATTCCCTTCGACAGTATAGTCAAAGATGCACTGAAGAAGCACAGAGCAAAGATCGACAGGCGGGGTATCGAGATCAGACGGGATCACGATATGCCGGTGGTGCACGGAAACAGAGCGGAGCTTTTCGAGCTTGTGGAGAACCTGCTTGAGAATGCGGTCAAGTTCATGGGAGATCAGGAGAATCCCTCCATACGCCTGGGCTGGTACAAAGAGGACGATGACGTTGTTTTTTACATAGAGGATAACGGTATCGGTATCGATCCCAAGTACAGAAACCGCATTTTCGGCATATTCACCAAGCTCGATCCCAAAAGCGAGGGGGCGGGAGTGGGGCTTGCTCTGGCTCAGAGGATTGTGGCCTATCACGGCGGATGGATCCGGGCGGAGTCCGCAGGCCAGGGGAAGGGCCTGAGGATATGCTTCACTCTCCCGGTTGTCGGAAAACCTAATGAATGAAGCAAAGGTTTCATAACTGCCCGGTCAGCTCCCGACAGTTGCGCAAACCGTTTTCAGGCCCTCTCTCGTCTCCAATACTCCATCTTGTGATTGTGTTACTGTTCATGAGTTCTCTTGAGAGGTTGCCATCCCACCAGATAATGAAATTCATGGAAGAGGGGATTTCTGCCCACTCGTCTTCCGGAAATGTCATAGAGTCCCAGCCCATCGGATGCCCAGAAGTGAAATCCCGGCCTCCGGGGATCCAGTTCGGAGCGCGGCCCCTCTGCCTGTATCGCCGCTTTGGCGGTGATGGAATATCATTCTGCCATCACCGGCTTGCCTGAATGAGACTCCATTGCCACCGCTTTCATGAGGCATGAATATCCGAGGGGTGGGATGGTCTTTGATCATGTGGGTGGCGGCAATCTTAACCCCTGTTTTGCACCTGTGAAAAGACAGAGTGCTGTTTTCTGGATTCACAAAAGCTTCCGAGAGCTTTGATTTCTTATCTAAGCTGCAGTAATCTTTGCTGATAATACTCATTTCCTGCTTTTATTCTCAGAAAATAGATGGAGTTTGGAAGCTTGGATCTTTCAAAAGAGATGGTGTGGTGTCCCGTCCGCTTCCTGCCCTCCTCGAGCAGCTTGACCGGCTTTCCATTCATACTGTACAGATCTATCCGGATATGGGAGTCTTTGTGCAGGAAATAGGATATTTGTGCAGTTGCACCAATGGAGTTAGAAGCCGTTCTTATTGCCAAATCGGATTCTTTTCGGTTGTTGCTGATTATCTTCACTGTTTGTTCGGCAACCATTATTGGTATGTACATAAGAGATTGTGTGGTACCGTCATCGGAATTAATTCCAAGCTCGATTTCATCCCCCGGAGATACTGCTTTGCGGTAGAGGGTAAGGGTTCGCTCCGTTTCTTCATTTTCCTGAACAGTGATGGTTGCATCTGTTTTTTCATATTGAGAGAGCCACTGGGGTTTGCTTTCGATTCTGTCCGAGTGTGCAATAAACAGATAGCCATCTGTACCGGCTGTAAGAGCAGCGTAGGATTCAAGAGATGTATTTGTTCTTGAATCCATTGCGGTCTGGATCCATTCGCTTCCGGTCAGATGATCCGGAATGGATGCGAATGTGTAATCTCTGTCACCGAAACTTGTCTGTCCCACACCGAGAGTGTTCATGATGTTCCAATTGTCGCCGTTTGCAGTCTCCAGGAGGGTGAGGTTCTGCAGGTGGTCTCCCGAACCTCTGTCGATTGGGTCTTCGGGTTCGATTATGATTGTTCCGTCATCGGGAAGCAGCGCAGAGTCACCGGTCAGAGCGTTTCCGATTGATTCTGAGCCTGCGCCATCGAGCACGAGATCATTGGATCTGTTACTTCCGGCATTTCTGAGATCACAATTGCGGACGATATTGCGCCCAGTCCGGCCGCCGTCTGAACTTTCCCTTATGCCATAGGTTTGTTGCCGGTTTGAACCTCTGTCATCAAATATCCGCACGTTTTCAATGATGTTGTTTCTGCAGTCCATGTAACCGCCGGCCGAGCCGGCATCGGTTGAAAAGCGTATCGCCTCCGCACAGTTGTTATTCCATACTACTCCGCTTCGGATGTGGACATCCTCTGCATTCTGAATCAGCATACCATGGGTTGTGGAGCCTGAAATGTTGACATAACTGATAGTGGTTCCCCTGCTTTTTGAAACGCTGAAATAACCCCTTCCGCACTCTTCTGTTATTAATGTGTCTACATTTATGCTGGGCCCGTTACCGTTGGCTGTTCGGAACCCGGCATAACCGCCGCTGCGGGGAGAACGGTAAGAGTGGATGTAGCCGATTTCAGCATTTCTGGAATCATTTAAAATAAGACCACAGTAGCCGTTGTTTCTGGCTATGAATCTGTCGATTTCAATTCCATCCACAGTGTAAGTCTCAAATGCATGGCCTCGGGCTCCCTCAATACGGATTCCGCCGGTTACCTTTAGATTTGTAGTCCTGACTGCATTACTGTAGCGGTCATTATCTATCCGTACTCCGTTTCCGCTGTTCAACAGCAGTACGATATTGTGAAGATGAACATCTGAGCAGCCATGAAATGATATGGATCTGGCCCCGTCCCTCAAGTGAAAGTTGCGGATGGTGATTCCGTTTGTATGCTTGGCCTGAAATCCTTCAAAGTTTCTGCCGGTCATTTCGTTTTCATGAAAATCGAATGTTTGGTCGGCCCGGGGGGATATTCTGCCCCTCAGGTCTCCTGTGTTTCTGATATTTATGGTTCCTCTGCCAAGCTCACTGCTTGCATCCCGTATTGCATCACCCAAACTGCTTCCGGAGTAGACACTTCTCTCTGCGATCCTTGTTGTCCAGGTAGAACCGGACCGGGTTACTTCGGCAGTCTGGGCATCGGCCCGGGTTAAAATGGCGGTGAAACCGAGCAGGAGAATGGAGAGGTGTAGCAAGACATTAAAAAGGGATTTTTTTGTTCGCATGGTTGAGCCCTCCTTGAGATTGTTTTTTGGTTTCTATGGTAAGTATAAGGATAAAGGGGAGCAATTTCACAAAAAAAATAACTTCTCCACTACACAAATACCGGAAATGATCACAGGAAAACAGGCCTGATTCAGGCAACAGGCAGATTTTCGGGTAAATTTTTCACTACACAAAAAAAACAGCTTTCACCGCAGTGTGCGATTTTTGCAGTGAACCCTTTTGGCGCGGCTTGGACCTTGCGGCTGCATCGGGAGGGGGGGGGCCGCCTGGTGTTGAATATGTACCACGGGCACAATTCCGATTGGAATGCCCATCGAGATATTTGCAGCAAACAGAGAAGTCTGCAGGTTTTGGGTTTTGAATTCACCAGATCGCCCGACCGGGCAGACATGACCGTTCAGCATCGTTTGACACCTGAGCGTCACTTGAAACATCATTATATAAAAAGACCATATGAGCAGAACAATGACCATCGGAGAGGTAAACGCATGGAGAAGTGTCGCTCAGATATTATTCCTGTTGTAGCCCGGATCATGGCCGACAGCTTTAAGGGCGATCCGCTGAACCGGGCGGTTTTTCGGGGAGTGCGGAAAAGTGACCGCCTTCTTTACGCTCATGCCAGAATACACATTTCTTATGCTCTGAACAACGGATACCTACGCCTGCTCAACGGCAGTCCCGAAGCCTTCCTTATCGGTATGGACAGCAAAAACAGGCACCCACTTGGAGATCTTCTTTTAAATGCGAGAGTAGTGCAAAAAACATTCACGACGCTTGGTATCGGGGATCTCAGGAGAATTTTGTCAAACTATAAAAAGATTTCAAAGGTCGTGAATTCCGTATGGCACAGGGAATTTACCAGCGGCAGATATTATCGCTTAAAAATTATTGCAATTGATAAAAACATGCGCGGAACTGGTGCTTTCAGACGATTACTCACTCCTGTCCTGGAGTATTGTGACACTGAGAGCATCCCTATGGTGTTGGAGACGCATAACGAGAGAAATGTAGGTTTATACATACACTTTGGTTTTGAGCTGGTAAAGACTCTCACGGCCAGAAACACGGAAGTTACCCAGTATTGCATGATACGGAAACCGGACGCCGGGACACGGAGCAACGCCGAATATGCGCAATGACTTTGCAGAAACAAACGCTTTGGGAGGCTGAAAGACCAAAACACCGGCAATGACAATTCGGTTGCGCAAGCCCTGATGCCCTATGAGGAAGAAATATGGACTGCCGGGACAAATCTCCATACGAACCAAACGGAACACTGATGACTCGAATGTTTCCTCTGTATTGGTTGTGATCCCCCCCAAACGGCTTCTGTATCCTCCCTGACAGCTCCGGCCCCAAGCGCACCGGTATTTCGCCGTAATGGCGGAGCTTGTAGTGGGCGTGATGTTCCACCGTATGGCTTTTGATG
>JBKGXV010000138.1:0-6376 GCA_046546375.1 Chitinispirillaceae bacterium
GGTCTTTCACCCTACAGAAGACAGTGCCAGCCCTATTGCCTGACGCGCATCGAAAGCCTCTTTGAGCAGAGCGGCATCCACAGGAGCTGCTTTTCTCAAATCCCAGGATCCCGGCATCCGTATAACTGTTTTGTTCAAGGCAAGAGCAACGGCAATTTCACTCAATGTACCGTAGGCTCCCGGAAATGCGATGATAACATCCGAGGATTGTACCACTATCACATTTCTGGCAATCCCAAGACCAGTGGGAATTGCTATTGTCAGAAATGAATTGGCTTCGCTTCTGTCTGATTCTGGAAGAATTCCGACTACAGTACCGTTTTTTTCAGAAGCACCTTTGCTTGCAGCTTCCATAATGCCTTTTTTTCCTCCGCATACAAGAACAGCACCGTTTGCGGCTATGTGTTCGCCCAATTCGTGTGCGATTTCGGCTTGTTCAGGAGATGTTTCGTTTCCCCCTATGACTCCGATACTGATTTTCCTGTTTAGCATATAGTCTCCGGATGAATCGATAATTAGAGTTGTTTTTCCATAAGAATCGGCTTGAGAGCATCCCAGGCAGAGGAAAAAGAGGTGTAGGAATTTATAGCGTAGTACTGATACCAACCGCAGTTTCGGCTGCATTTTTTCATGGCGAGGCGACTTGAATGAGCATCTTGCGATTTGAGCCAGAAGGAAAGATCTGTGTAACGGAGATCCGGTCCTTTTTTTCCCAGAATATGACACGGGTAGTAGAGTCTGCCATCAGGAGCGATGATTACAGAAGAGCTGGAGCATTTTTCTTTCCGGTACGCATCAAAAAAGCCGGCGGGAGTGTGTATTGTGTTAGGGTATGATTTGCGGAGGTATTTTACTTTTTTTTCAAGACTGTTCATATCGGGAAAACAGTCCTGGGCATTATCCATTCGGGCAGCGGGAATGATAACGATATTGGCATTGTTTTCATGACATTTTCTTACTTTTTCATCCAGTGTATCAACACTGCTTGAGGTGACGACTGTCTGCACAGCCAGACTTGTGGGAAGTTTGCTTAACTTCGGCAGCAAATCGAACATTTCCAGATTGTTGTGACCCTCGTCTATCGATATGTGCAGAAAGTCGATGTATTGTGCATATTTATCTATGGGATAAGAGAAGATGTCTTTTACGCTGGTTGTAAAAAGAAGATAGAAATTACAGTTTCCGGCATATTTCAGCAGTTCTTCGATATCAGGGCGCAGAAGCGGTTCCCCACCCTCGAAACTGGTCATCAATACAGATGATCTGGAGAGATTTCTCAGTATAGCTTTGATGTCTGCAGTAGAGAGATCCGGAACAGAGTTTTTCTTCACGTTACAGAACGGGCATCCGAAGTGGCATTTGGTTGTCAGTTTGAAAGAAGCGTAGAACGGATTTATCGGCTGATTTTCCAGAAAATTCTGCAGAAGACCTTTTGCGGTGGGTAAATATGCTGTAACGGGGAGTAATCTCAAATCTGCTCCTTATTCAGTATTGGAAGAGAGAAGTAAAATATAAAAAAGCACGGAGAGATGTAACTTCAGGGAGAGATTATCTCTATTGAAACTGTAGCCAATCCGCTTTTGACCATATTCAGTTTTTTAGCTGCAGCATAGGAAAGGTCGATGATCCGATTTCCGGAAAAGGGTCCTCGATCATTGATTCTGACAATTACGGAAAGATTATTGTCAAGATTGGTAACCCTGACTTTGGTATTGAAAGGAAGGCGGTTGTGGGCAGCAGTTAATTCATGCATGTCAAAAATTTCACCGTTTGCAGTTTTTCTGCCGTGAAATTTTTTTCCATACCAGGAAGCCTTGCCGGTTTGGATGATTCCTTTGTTGGTTTTGTTCGGAGAAAGATTTTTAGCCTCTGTTTTTTTTCCGGATGCGGAAGAGGATCCGGTGTAGCGTGCTTCACCGACACAGGAAAAGATAAGAATCACAACAGCTGATATCAGATATGAAAATTTCAAAGATTTATCCTTGAAGCAAATCGGTCACAAGAGCTGTAATCTCAATTATGCAGAGGATTGCATGAAAAGTCAATCCGTTTCCGATTACTGATTGAGGCGATTCAGTTCTTTGGTTATCTGCCCCACATGAGTGAGTTCCTCGTGAATCAGTTTATCCAGCTGATTTCGTCCCAGATCTTCTCTGACGAACTCTTTCATGGAACTGTAGAAAACAACGGAGTCTTTTTCGAATTGGAGAGCCAATTCAAGAGCATCCCCGGGGGAGTTGCAGGAAAGCGCAAGCTTTTCTATGTCGCTGTTTTTAACAAAGATATGGGAATCGGCGACAGCTTTGAGATACAAATGTACGGAATCGTCCGGATCAAAAAGGTTTTGATATTTCTGATTTTCCGGCATTTCCGAAGAGAGCTTTTCAAATATTTCTATATGGTTTTCTTCCCACCGGGCAAGAGAGGAGAAAAGCGTTTTCAGCTCCTGATCAGAGGAATTATCCGCTACTGTCTGGTAGTACAATCTTCCGTTTTTTTCAATCTGTATCCCTATAGAGAATATTTCTTCAGCATTGAAAACTTGAGACATGTTTCCTCCTAAAATAGATATTCATATCAGTTTTCTGTATTAAAATAAAACCTTGTAGCCCGTAATGGTACTCAAGTCCTGAAATTGTCTGCAAAGAGACCATGATGGACCGAGCAGATTTCTCGGAACGGGTGATAGTGAGCCCTTACTTGCTCCTTTAAGTGCGAATCATATAATTTCTTATAAACTGAATTGGAATACGTTCATAAACGGAGAGAAATTAATGGCTTCAAATGTGGAAGATCTTACCATCAATTATGAAGAAGACGGTGTTCTGGTAGTGAAGGAACTGGATAAGAGAGTACTTTCCAAAGGTTCCTGGGCAACTGTTATTTACCGGTATCAGCAGTGGGAAAGAGCAAAAGAGGACTATGGTCAGGATCGCTTTTCCATTCGCCGCTACCGTAAAATCAATGATGAGTACAGACAGCAGGCGAAATTCAACATATCCAGTAAGGATCAGGCTCTGAAGATTATTGATGCTCTTCAGACATGGACTCGGGATTGAATCTGCTGAAAGGAATTGTTTTTATTCCGAATCTGTTTCTGAGAAAATCCGCTTCACAGGGATAGAGACAGTAGGCGATGAGTTTATCTTTCGGGATTTCCTTTAAAGATAAATTTCCCCTGTACCGGTATTCGTTTTCCTCCAGCCAGTTACCCGATTTTCCTGAAGACTGATACATCCAGCGCTCGGAATAATTCAATTTTCTTGTTTTTTGCGGGTCGGTGTAGATTACAGGTCTGATACCCAGAGACAAAGCTGTGTTTTTCTCTATCCCTATACCGTAGGGTTCGAAAGCCATTTGCACATATCGTTTTCTCCAGCGCATCAGTTTAAAGAACTCCGTTGGAGAATTCCCCGAAAGGCACACAGTGTAGATATTTTTGGCCATATGGCGGTTGGAGGCATACACTGTTTGGCTCGAAAGAATATTGAAAAGAGCATGAAAAGCGCTTCTGGGGTAATTTTGCGATTTGATTATGTCTTTATAGAAGTCAAAGGCGGACTCATCCGGCCAGGGGTGAAGAGATGTTCTGGTCCAGTGGACAAGGTGATCCGATGAAATCAGAAATGGATTATTGAGGACGATATCACTAAATGATTTGAAAACACTGTCTTTTGTTCTTTTCTTTTCATGAAGAAGAAAGCGGCAATCGGTTTTTTTGGAAAGATGATTTTTCTGCAGTGATTTTTCCATGAATCCCTTGGTTCGTATGGAAACAGGGAAAAGAATATCGGCGGAATCCATTATGTACTGGTCACGAATGTGCATGTAGGATTTTTTACTGGTGCTGATCGGAAAATGGGTGAAAGAAGAATTGTTGCTCAGATTGAAGTCGGAATATATGCGCCCGGTTATTTGTTGAAAAGAACAGTCGTTTTCGGCACAGACAACGATATTGACGTTTACGCGATCAAGTACTGCAGCAACAAGAGGAAGTTCCCAGTTGGGTGTTCCGATCGAAGTCAGAAGGGTAAGGTTTTCATCTCTGAAAAAGCCAAGAGCATCCAGGGTTTTCTGTACCCATGAACATTTTCTGGAAGGTGCGAGCTTCTGCCTTGAAAGAAGAAGTGCCCCAAGCTCACACATTCTTTATCAGATAAGAGTAGCATGTTTCAAATACACTATCCACATCCCGATGATCGGGAAGCTGATCTCTGAGATTTTCCAGAATCCGTCTTTTTTTTATTTCTTTGTAGGTATGGGTGAAATTGATATCGAAAACCCATCCCATCAGAATCAGTTTGAAATCATTCACATAATTGAGCGTTTTTATGTTCCAGGGAGTGGCGTTTAGAATGGAGGAAACTACCTGGGGAGAAAATGATTCTGTATCGGGTAGATCCAGTTCCACGGCTTTTTTTGTTTTCTGTTCTGGATTCCGGAAATGATTGAGTACCACATTCCAGATATCCAGTTTATCGGCATCCCGCAGCATTTTGGCCAACCAGAGAGAACTGTTTTCTGTATGGGGAAGACTTGCTTTATTATGAAGCTGTATGGCTTCAATGATAGTTTTGCCCCGGTATTTATCTGCAGAGGCGAGGATTTGTTCTCGACTGATAATGGAAACGGAGAGTTCTGCGTGATTCACGGATTTTTTATCCAGGAAGGTGCGGTAGGTGAGAAACTGTTCGAATCTTCCGATATCATGCAGCAGGCCGGCAACTGCTGCCATTTCCAATTGTGTTTCGGAGAGGTTGATGGATTTGCCGATGGATTTGATTTCATCCATTACATTTCTGCAATGCTGCTCTTTCAATCTGAGAGCTCCCTCGGTGGAGAGATCCGAAGAGGAGAAAGAGGAGGTGTAATTGTTGTACCAGGATTCTATGGAGGAGAAAAGGTTTTCCACTTGAAAGTCCCTGCTCTTTGGCATGATAATTGATTCCATACTGTGCAGAACTGACACCTATTTTGCAGGTCGGATACATGCATGGAGAAATCTGCACTTTTTTTCTCTGTAAAAATACATCCTGTCGACGTTTCAGGTTAACCCGTGTTGCTGTCATTCCTTTGATTTTAGTGTTTCTGGTGCTGCTGGGTGGATATGTCCGGATTTTTTACCATGTGGGAGCAGAACTGGCAAAAGATGCCGATATGAAAATCGAGACATCCAGATATATACGGCTCTCCAATCAGGAAAATCTGCTGACCAGTGTTGCAAAACGCATGATGTGGACTATGGAGTGGGACACGAGAGCATTGCATCTGCTTGAAAACAGCAGACATGCTGCATCTTTTTCACCAATAGTTCCCGTATCTTTCACAAAAGCAGCAGATTCAGTTTTAAATGCCGAACAGGTTGAAGCCGGATATTCCGTGCCTTCCGCCGATTATTTCAGATCACCCCAGGATACGCTCACCATGCCGGTTATCGAGGAGCTGTCACCTTTGGTACCCAACGGTGTTCCTTGCAAAGGAATAATCACCTCGCATTTCGGAACCAGAACAGATCCCGTATTTGAAGGAACCGCCTTTCACAGAGGGATAGATATCGCGGATGAAATCGGTTCACCGGTATGGTCCACTGCCGATGGCAGGGTTGTTTTTGCGGGCACAAAAAGATATTTCGGAAATGTAGTGATGGTGGATCATGAAGCGAGTGGATATGCGACAGTCTATGCTCATTTGAGGAATTTCGAAGTGCGCAAAGGGGAGAGTGTGACCAGGGGAAGGAGGATAGGGACCCTGGGGTCAACAGGAAAATCAACTGGACCTCATCTTCATTATGAAATCCGTTTTCATGGTCAGGCGGTGAATCCTCTGGAGTTTATGATGCCTCATGATATGGTTGTAGACTGAATCGGTTGTATCTGCTTTGAAAGAAGATAGAAAGGCTGATCATAACAGGTTCAGTTTTTCCAGAATTTCATCGATTCTGGCTGCCATTATGAAATCTTTTTCACTGAGACTGCCGGATGAATGTGCAGACAGTTCAATGATCAGTTTATTTGCTGAAAGAAGAATATCGGGGAAATACTTTTCTTTCTGCGCCAGTTGGGCAATCTCGTTGAGGGCGCACACTGCTTCCAAATAGGTTTGCGTTTTTACACTTTTGTTCAGTTTGTGATCTTTGTTTCGTATAATATTCCAGTTGACCAGATTACCGGACAATTCCTCTTCATCTCTGGGATTTAAAGAATTTTTCATGGGAGCCTCACAATCAAAATGCAAAGAGAACCGGAGGAGTTTCTCCGGTTCTGATCACGCGGTCGACAGAGTGAGAAAAACAGTTAGTAACCGCCTCCGTTGTCGGGCATAGTGCCGTCTCCGTTGTCGGGCATAGTGCCGTTGCCGGTATCGGGCATAGTGCCGT
>JBKGXV010000139.1:0-6366 GCA_046546375.1 Chitinispirillaceae bacterium
CCCCCTGTCCGTCACCATGGATGCAGACATGAGCATAACCGCAAACTTCTCCGAAGTTCAGCAGACCAACTATGCACTGAACACAACTGCAGAAGGCAGCGGCACTGTGGACAAAGATCCGGATGACGAAGGATACGCCCAGGGCACAGAAGTCGCGGTTACGGCAACCCCTGACGAAGGATGGATCTTCAACGGATGGACCGGTGATGTGTCAAGTACTGAAAACCCTCTCTCCATCACCATGGATGCAGACAAAAGCATTTGCGCCACTTTTGTGGAGCAGGGAACCCAGGGAGAGGAACTGATTGTGAACGGGTCTTTTGAAAACGAAGATGAAAACTGGCACCTCGGTGTTTACGATGCTGAAGCTGAGGGGTCTGTTGTGGATGAAGAATACGAAACAGCTATAGATCAGGCCGGAAGCGAACACTGGAATGTACAGTTCACTCAGGGAGGCATCACTCTTGAACAGGGAAAGAGCTATTGTCTGACATTCAGAGCGCGTGCGGTTGCGAACCGTTCCGTTGTTGTCAATGTGGGTCAGAACGGAGGGGCATACACCAGCTACTCCGAACTTCAGGAAGTCCAGCTCAGCACCACCATGAAAAGCCATTCCATAACTTTCGACATGACCGAACCAACAGATAGTAATGCGCGTGTGGAATTCAACAGCGGGACCAATGATCTCAACTGGTATATTGATGATGTGAGCCTCAAAGAGGCGGCATCCACTCCTGTCAACCGCACAACGCCGTTACCCTCCGGCTGGTCAGCCTCGATTTCCAAAGGCGAACTCACCCTTAAATCTCCTGTAAACGACAAAGGTGCTGTCGCGCTTTATGATATCAGAGGCAAACTGGCTGCTATGCTTGCGAGCGGAAGAATCAGCGCGGGAAAAACCGCATTGAACCTGTCCGATATCCCCGCGGGCAACTATATTCTCTCTGTCAGAACCCGGTCTGCGGGAGAAACATTCAGAAAGAATATTTCTGTTGTCAAATAAGCGCTTTTCTGAACGGATATACTTTCACCGGAGCACTTTTCCAGGCTCCGGTGTTTTCTTGTAAAAATTTTTTCCACATAAAAACCTGTTTGGAGCATGCGATGCGCAAAACCCTTTTCACATCAGCACTCATCGTCTCGTTACTATTTACTATCACCACCCCGGCCAAAACACCCGTGGAAAAGCATGGACAGCTTTCGGTTGAAGGAAACACAGTTGTCGGTGCTGACGGTGAGCCGGCTCAGCTCAGGGGAATGAGCTTTTTCTGGAGCCAGTGGGCGGGCAAATACTGGAACTCCGATGTGGTCGACTGGCTGGCCGATGACTGGAAAGCCACCCTGGTCAGAGCAGCAATGGGAGTGGAGACCATTAACTCGGAAGATCCCGCCTATCTGGACAACAAGGAGCAACACATGTCACTGGTGAAAACCATCGTGGATGCCGCAATCGAAAACGGGATATATGTCGTTATCGACTGGCATGACCACAACGCCAATTCACATGAAAACGAAGCGATACAGTTTTTCGAGGAGATGGCACGGGAATACGGAGATCAGCCCAATGTGATCTACGAAATCTTCAACGAACCCACCGATATCTCCTGGAGCGATGATGTGAAGCCCTATTCGGAAAATGTCATCGATGCTATACGGGCAATCGATCCGGACAATCTGATTGTAGTAGGCACTCCCAAATGGTGTCAGGATGTGCACATCGCCGCAGCTGATCCCATCAACAAAGAAAACATTGTCTATTCACTTCACTACTACGCAGCATCACATCAGGATTCCCTCAGAGAGCTGGCTCAGGAGGCACTTGATCTGGGTGCACCGCTTCTGGTCAGCGAATTCGGAACATGTGAATACACCGGAGACGGCTATGTGGATGAGGCCGAAACGGAGGAATGGTTTGATTTCATGGATGAAAACCACATAAGCTGGGCAAACTGGTCCATTAATGATAAAGCGGAAAGCGCTTCCGCTCTTAACGGAGGAGCAAGCGAATCGGGCAACTGGAGTGAAAGCGATCTGACACAATCCGGACAGTTCATCCGCTCAAAGCTGCGCGAATACAGCAAACCGACCGCTTCGGACAGTTTCGGCATCACCATTAAAAGAACCGGCGAAGGTACGATTGATCTCTCCCCCGAAGGTCCCGAGTTTCAGTACAACTCTGAGGTCACGGTTACAGCCACGCCCGAAGAGGGATGGACTTTTCTGGGATGGAGCGGTGATCTGAGCGGGGTGGAGAATCCCGCTCAGATCACCATGGATGCGGAAAAAAGCATAGTGGCGAACTTCAGCCAGCAGGGCTCAAACAGTGCCAATCTCGTGAATAACGGAGATTTCGAAAATGGAGACACTGATTGGAATTTCATGGCCAGCGGCGCACAGGCAGAGGGTTCAGTGACCGATGGAGAATATGTCACCGACATCTCCTCTGCGGGAAGCGAAGACTGGAATGTGCAGTTCACCCAGAACGTCAGCCTCGAACAGGACAAGATCTACCGGATCTCTTTCAAGGCACGTGCGCAGTCACCCAGAAGCATCGAAATCAATGTGGGCATGGATGGTGATGACTACACCAGCTATATGGGAGCCACACAGGTGCAGCTTTCAACCGAGATGGATACCCACATGCAGACTTTCACCATGAACTCCCCCAGCGATGCAGACGCCAGAGTGGAGTTCAACAGCGGAAGCGAATCGGGTACATGGTATCTGGATGATGTGGTTCTGGAGGAAATTGACGTGATCACCGGAACAGTGCAGAATTCCCCGGTTATCTCTCCCTGGTCGGTGAATGTCAAAAACAGCAAAATTCTGCTTCAGTTTCCCAGAACGGGTATGGTGAACATCTCTCTTTACGATGTCCGCGGAAGAAATGTGGCCTGTCTGCATGACGGCCGTATCAAAGCCGGGGCCGTGGAGTTTTCGACAAAAGACCTTCCTGCCGGAAACTACATTCTCCAAATAAGGGATTTTTCAGCGGGACGAACCATGCGGAAAAAGATAGCGTTATTAAGATAAGGGACGTTTCCGAACCCCTTTCTACTTTCCCCGGAGGTGATTTTTCAGATAAAGCGCTGTCTCACCTCCGGGAAAATCCCTTCCGGAATCACCCAATACCACAATTTTTTCCTGCCATGTTCCTGACTTTACGCCCTCTGAGTCAAAACTCTTTCTTTTGTTGATAATTGATCAATCTGCGCAGGAAAAACACAAAACACAGAGACACCGGGAAGGCAGAGATCCTAAAATTTGAAACTCATCACCCCTCACAAGCTCACACCGCGATAAAATCGCACCCAACCTTTTGCAATCTCCCGGCTCTTTTTAGTAATTTTTTACTCTGACCATTTCACGGGAAATATCCCGCTTGCTCTTCCGTTCGAACGTCATGCACTCTATACTGCATCGAATCCGTTCAGAATCATGAAACAAAGATATGGTCTCTCATCAAACGCATCCGAAAGGAATCTGAAAAACATGCAGGTAAAACGCCTTGATAAAAGGGTAACGGAGGCATACATTTCACTTATGGACAACAGCAGCATCAAAAGAAAAACCATTGCGGGAATCATCCTGCTTACTCTGTCGCTTGCTTTTCAGGTGGAATCGATGAGCATGGAGGAGATGGAGCGCCAGGCGCGTGAACAGGGTCTGGGTTCCGAGCAGATCGAGGAGATGAAAAGGCGCTACGGTGACACAGATGATTCCAGACGCAAAGACAGTTCCCAGGAGCTGACTCCCACACAGAAAAAGTGGAATGCACAGTCCGCTCCCGTCCCCTCCAGCGCAGAATTCAACTACAATGACACAGCAGACAACGATACTCTTGATGATACCGTTGAAACCTTGGATTCTGCTGAGAATGATACTGCTGCGGATTCTGACTCCCTGCTGCATTTCGGCTACGATCTTTTTTCAACCACCCCCGAAGCATTCAAACCCACAGCGGTCGGCCCCGTGGATCCCGGGTACATGGTCGGTCCGGGAGATGTACTCAGAGTTGCAGTCTGGGGGCAGACCGAATTCCAATATGAACTCACTGTGGATAACGAGGGTAAAATCCTCATCCCCATAGCAGGCAAGGTGCACGTTTCAGGTATTCCTTTCGAGCAGCTTCAGGAAAAGCTCAAAAGCCTTCTTTCAAGACACTACTCAACTCTTAAAAGCCAGCCTCCTCGTACTTTCATGGATCTTACCATCGCCAAACTCCGCCCCATCCGGGTGTATATCATGGGTGAGGTCAAACAGCCGGGAGGGTACACCGTTTCAAGCTTCGCCAGTGTGTTCAGCGCGCTCTACAGTGTGGGAGGACCACGGGAAAGAGGAAGTCTGCGGGAAATCTCCGTTATCCGCAACGATTCCACCGTCGCCACGGTGGATATCTACGACTACCTGCTCAACGGCCGTTCGGATTCCGATGTGCGTCTGAGAAACAACGATGTGATTTTCGTACCTCCCAGGGGCAAAACCGTATCCGTTTCCGGATCAGTTGCCCGCCCCGCCGTCTACGAACTCAAAAAGGATGACAATCTGAAAAAACTGCTCTCCTTTTCCGGCGGAGTTCTTTCCAGATCCAATGTGGAGCGGGCCCAGATCCACAGAGTACTTCCCTTCAAACAACGCTCGGGCGCAGAACAGGTGACCAGAATAGTCGATGTCAACATCAGCCGCTATCTGGAGGAGGGTGAGGATTTCGACCTCCATGATGGTGATTCGCTGCATATCACTCCCCTCTTTTCGGATCTGCGCAATTTCGTCACTCTCTCCGGGGCGGTACAGTACCCCGGCACCTATCAGTGTGACGATCTCTCTCTGGCGCAGCTGGTGTTCAAACACGGAAAACTCATCGACAACAAATCATTCACCAAACGGGCCGACCTGATCCGCCTCAATGAAGACAAAGTTACCACGACCGTTCACCCGATCGACCTTGAAAAACTCAAAAACAGCAGCAGCGCCGACCAGAAAATGCGCCCGGGTGACCAGGTGATCGTATACGATATGGAGGTGGAGAAACCTACCGACCTGTCGATCACCGTGGATGGAGAAGTGAAAGATCCGGGAGACTACGAGCTGAGCTCCAATATGACCGTGGCGGATGCCATTCTGCGGGCGGGAGGTTTCAACCGCAAAGCTTTGAAAACCAAGGTGGATATCTACCGGCCGGACATACTGGATGAACGGAAACTGGCAAAGGTTTTTCAGGTGGAACTTCCCGAAAACCTGGACTATGCCGATCCGGCTGTCCGCAAGCTTAAACTCCAGGACCGGGACAGAGTAGTGGTCCGTCCAGACCCCAACTACAAGGAAGACAACTACGTGACCATTGCCGGACTGATCAAGTATGCCGGCACGTACGCGCTGGAGGAAAGAAACGAGCGTTTGAGCGGAATCATCGAGCGGGCAGGAGGTCTCATGCCCGATGCCTATCTCAAAGGAGCCACTATATCCAGACAGGGTACGCGCATGGTGGTGGATTTCGAAAGAGCCCACCACAACAACAATTCCAAAGAGGATGTGGTGCTTCAGAAGGGTGACAGTATTTATATACCCAGCCGCCCCAACAGCGTTCTGGTGGAGGGCCAGGTGAACAACGAGGGCCTTTACGGATATATACGGGGAAAACATCTCAAGGATTACATAAACCGTGCTGGAGGCCTGGCGGACAGTGCAAATTACGCTCTTGTCACCCTGCCCAACGGAGAAACCCAGCGCAAAGGTTTCGGATGGTGGGGCAACAATCCCAAGATTCCCGACGGCTCCAGAATCTTCGTGACCAAGAAGCCGGGCAAGGATCCATCGGACAAGCCCAAAGGTCCCAGCATATCGGAGGTCATCAAGGATACTCTGGCTATCATCACCAGCGCAGTGACCGTCGTGGTGCTGGTGAACGAGATTAAATAGCAAGGTGAACAGAACAGCGAACGTCTCCTCACCCCGGAGGGGTTATCCCTTTACAGCCCGGCATTTCAATGCCGGGAAAAGGTTCCCAAAAAGATTTTTCCTCGTCCTGAAGGGACGATCCTGTAATCACACGTTTTCAGGAGATTTTTTTTGGTTAACGGCGAAGACGCCTCTGCGGTTACGCCAAGCTCGTCTCCCGCATTGGCGCCCCGTTGCCCAAAAATCACCGGAGGTTTCCTCGTCACGAAGGTGAGGAATCGGAAAGAACAGCGAATAGCGAACGGCGAATGGCGAATAGCGAAATGAGGAGAACGGATTTAATGTTCGGGGCGATTATATTGGCGAGGATTTACAAAACAGCCTGCGTTGTCCGCCGGTTTTGGCCAGGTTGAACTGAGGGGGAGCGAAGGCATGGCAATGCTGAGCTTCGAAATACGGGTTCTGGAA
>JBKGXV010000140.1:0-6352 GCA_046546375.1 Chitinispirillaceae bacterium
TGGTCTTCAGAGGTTTCATGCCCGTCGTGTTCATGCTGTGCGTGTTCTGCATGATCATCGTGGTTTTCGTGCTTTTTTTGTTCCTGATGAGCACAGTCTGTATGTGCTTCATGACTTTCGTGGTCAGCATTCCTATCCTGCTGTTCATGTTCCCCATGAACCGTTTCATGATCATGTACGGCATGCTCTGTTTCTTCTGCATGATTATGCTCCTGCTCCATTCCGTTTCGGCTCTCACAGCCGAAGGGCAACATGAAAACCAGGGATATAACAATTACAAATAAGATATATTTCATTTATTCCTCCGTATTAACTATGTCAAAAGACGAGGCCGTGATCGCCATAAGTTCTGTCACTGCATCTGCACGTTCAGCTTTCAAATCAAGAAGTTCCATTTCAAGCTGGAGCAATTCCTGTTGAATGCTGATAAGATCCAGAAAACTTGTATTACCTGCATTGTAGTACTCCCGGATCAATCCGTACACTTTCTGGGCTTTGGGAATGGTTACCGTGAGCAGAATATTGATATTACTGTCAATCTGAAGCAGTGTGCTGTGAATATCGGAGATATCCGTTCTGAGATTGACCAGTTGGTTTTTTTGTTGTTCAAGCAGAGATTTCTTCTGGAATTCGACACTCCTCTGGGCATCGACATTGTGATTGAAAAGAGGTAATCCCATCGAGAAACCCACTCCCACTGAATTGGCCCCCTCCTTGTTATTGCGCACGTACGCAGCAGAAGCTCCCAGATCAGGAACAGCTTCCGTTCTGAGCTGCTGTTTTCGGGTTTCCAGACCGGCAATTTGAAGTTCATATGCTTTCATCCGGGGACTCAGAGCGACAGCGTTAAGCAGAGAATCCAGAGCAGGTATCTGTGCCTCGTTCAGATCTCCATTCACATTGACCAAACGACTGCTTTCATTACCCCCCAGCGAAGCAAACCGTCTCCGGGCCTGATTCAAAGCACGTTCAAGTCCGCTGCGCTCAAGCTGAAGCTGTTCAAGTTCAATCTCCACTCTGAGCAGATCAGTTTTTCTGCTCGCACCAGCCTCGATACGCCCGGTTATCTGTTCTGCCGTAGTCTGGGCATTGGAGATAACAGAATCGACAAGAGCGAGTTTCTTTTCTGTGACGGCAATGGGGATGAACCTACGTACTATTTCCGCTTCAAGTTCGGCTTCAACCAGCTTATGGCTATTTTCATATGCCCTGACCTCACTGAGAGCTGTCTCCCGCCTCAGTTTTCTTTTCCCGCCGAGCTCGAATTTCTGCGCAGCTCCGATCTCAATCTCTCCCACCCCCAGATTGCCAAGACCGATGGACACTTCGGGATTAGGATACACTTTCGCCTGCTCTACATCAGCCCGAGCAGCTTCTATGCGGCTTTGTGCCGCTTTAATTCCGAAATTATGATTCAGTATCACTTCTCTGGCTTTCGAAAACGAAACAGTATCACTCTGCTGAGCCGATTCTGCAACCGTCATCAAAAGCAGCAATGATATCAATAAATACCATCGTTGCATACAACTCACCTTTATTCTTGTTGAAAAATGACAGTACAACGCGTACTATCCCGAAAATCCGGGATAGCTTTAATCAAAGAATACTTTCAAAAGAAGAATTGAAAAGAAGCGGTCTAAATTCGAAGGACTACGGTATTATGGCTGGAGAGAACGGATGAAATGCAGAGTACAGAATCATAGCAGAAACTCTGCCCCTGAAGAACCTCAAAAAGCTCAGTTATGGTTGAAATCTGTACAAAATGTGATAAGAATCGATATGAATGAGATTTGGAACTGAACACCGGACTGTAGGGTTCATCACTGCATGCCTGATGCTCGCATGACTCGCTTTCACAGCCGTGCTGCTGAGAATCCTTTTCGCAGGGATGGCTTTCACAGGCCTGAAAAGATAGATGGTAATCTGAAACGTGATCATCCTCTTTGGGACAGATCGAAATGAATCCCGAGCCAAGGATAAGTATTGCCAGAAAAATTGAAAAAAATTTGTTCAGCATCAGAAAACAACCGGTTCAGTTCAGATTTGTGTAAGAGAAATATACTAACTGTCCCGAAAGGTTTTCCATAGCCAGATTCCGGACACGGCTGATTGGCCTGCCCGGAATCAGATGCGATTTATCCCCTTTTCGCTATATTTGAATATTTCTGTACAAGTTTCACAAATTCACTGCGGTATCCGTACGAATCTCTTCCACTATACCTGCGAGCCTGTTCAGATACCTGATCTGCATTCAAATCTCCTTTGTACTCCGAATTCCTCAGAATCATACCGAAACCGGCCACCGCGGTGGCAAATCCCAGATTTTCAGACATATATCCACTATCCGAACCGCGCCTCACCACATGAGTCAGAAGTTTGCTCTTATTCTGATCGGGTTTCTTGTAACGCAGCTTGACAGTCATCATTTCACCATTTCCGTAGGCACTCCGGTCAACTTCGGTTTTCTGATATTTCAGTTCATCGACACCCGCACTCTTTTTCTCCGCTCCGACCGGAACCACTTCGTAGAGAGCTGTCACGCTGTGTCCCGCACCCAACTCCCCGGCATCCTTTTTGTCATCATTGAAATCCTCCTTGGCCATCAACCGGTTTTCATACCCTATAAGACGATACTCCGAAATCAGAGCCGGATTGAACTCCACCTGGATTTTCACATCCTTGGCAATGGTGAAAAGTGTTCCCCCCATCTCCCGAACAAGAACCTTGCGAGCTTCGGATAGATTGTCGATGTAGGCGTAATTACCATTACCTTTGTCGGCCAGTTTCTCCATCTTGGAATCCTTGTAGTTACCCATTCCGTACCCTAGCACGGTGAGAAACACACCGCTCTTTCTCTCTTTTTCGATCAAGCGCACCAGTTCACCATCACTGGACGCACCAACATTGAAATCTCCATCGGTAGCCAGAACCACCCTGTTGTTTCCATCCTTTCTGAAATTCTCTCTGGCAATCTTATATGCCAGCTTTATTCCCTGACCACCTGCCGTGGAACCGCCAGAGCGGAGATTGTCTATGGCCTGAATGATTCTGTCCTTATCACTGCCCGGTGTGGAGGGAAGCACAAGTCCTGCCGCTCCGGCATATACTACTATCGATACCCGATCGGTCTGCCTGAGCTTATTCACCAGAAGCTTCATCGACTTCTTCACCAGAAAAAGCTTATTTGCGGAACCCATGGATCCTGAAACGTCTACTAAAAACACAAGATTGCTGGGCGGGATATCCCTCTGATCCATTTTCCGGCCCTGTATGCCCACCAGAACCAGTTTGTTTTCATCATTCCAGGGACAGGACGCTGCTTCGGTGGTTACGGAAAAAGGATCATCCCCGGTTGGATTATCATACGAGTAAGTGAAATAGTTTATCATCTCCTCGATGCGCACCGCATCGGCAGGGGGCAGACGTCCCATGGTAAGAAAACGTCTCATGTTGCTGTAGGAAGCCACATCCACGTCTATGGAAAAAGTGGACAGAGGTGAATGGTTGACCTGCCTGAACCCGTTTTCCTGTATATGATCGTACTCCTCGGTATTCATAGCGGAGTTCATCGCGCAAGCAGCGTCTGAACCGCCGAGAGCACCTCTCATATAGGCGATTTTCGCTCTTCTTTTTGCTCCCCCGTAACCGGAACCATAGCCGATTCCCGCAGTTTCTTTTCTACCGCCTGCGGATTTCACCCCTCCGACACCGGATATGACCGCATCGATATTAGAAGCAAATCCACCTTTAGCGAACACATCGGCTGAAGCTGTTTTCCCTTTAATCTCACCGGAAACAACTCCCAATACACCTTTCTTTTTCACTCTGGAACGGGGATCTGCAGAGATGCTTTTCCTGTTCACTTCGGGAGCAACTGCCGGAGTGAGTTTTTTCTCAGGAACCACTTCACAGAAGTCAGCAGCAACAACGGTTATCTCTCTTGTCTGCAGATAGACTCCCACTCCGAATGCAGTGATAACACAAAACGCCAGAATAAAATAGATCATCTTGTCGGTTTTACTCTGAAAACCGACAAGGTGAACCATATCACTCGTTTTACTCTTTATCTTTGATTCTTCAAATTCCTCATCCTCGTAATCCGGCCTGTTCATGAAGCGATACTTTTTATCGACAAACGGCATAGTACCCGCCTTTCGTTCTAAAGGTTGACGAAATTTTTGAGGGATCCCGGATGCTTTCAGTTATAAAACGATGCGAGCAGGCGAAATGCTACAGGGAGGTTCAAAGTTGCAAAATTGCAAGCGGAGATTTGCCGGTTCGCAAAAGGAGGCTGTTTTCTGACGTGTTCAGAGACAAGGGAGAAACAATGAGGGGCGGCCCTCATCGTTTCCGGATTATTCTGCTGCAGTCACAATCCCCGCGTACCGGGTCTTCTTTTCGGTCTGCTGCGCATGACATAGATGCGCCATACGGCGAAAGCGAATACCACCAGACCGGTAAAAAACATGGTCATGGGAGTAGCCAGAAGTTGGGTAAAGCCGGCCACGAAGAGAAAAATTCCCAGAAAGCCGTTTACAATTCCCTGCCATGATTTGACATCCCAGAAACCCGCCAGGGCGATCACTATACCGGTTATGAAAAAATTTGCAGGTACAGCCAGTACAATAAAGAGTCCGGACAGAAGTGCCCATAAACCTGCCGCCACATTGATCCAGGGTTGCATAAGTCCTCCTTTTTTCAGACTTGCAGCGCAAATGTGATACCTTGAAATTTCTATTCAGCCGTTTACGATTTCCCCGCCGTTTGGATGAAGAGTCTGTCCGTTTATGTAGGAAGCATCATCGCTGGCCAGAAAAAGAACACAGGATGCCACCTCATAGGGCTGCCCCGCACGCTTCATGGGCGTGCCCGTTCCATGAAAGGGGACCTCCTCTGCAGGATAGGAAGCCGGAATGAGAGGTGTCCAGATCGGCCCGGGTGCCACCGCATTCACTCTTACACCTTTCTTAATCAGCATTCTGGAAAGAGACCGGGTGTAGGAAAGAATTGCTCCCTTGGTGGCGGAATAATCCAGAAGCGAAGGAGCCCCCTTGTAGGCAGTAATGGAGGTCATGTTGATAATGGAACCTCCCTGAGGGAGATAATCAACTGAAGCTTTGACCAAATCAAACATGGAAAACAGATTGGTATTGAAAATGTGCTCCAGATCACTTCTGCTGACATCCTTCACACTTCTGCGCACGAACTGCTCACCGGCATTATTCACCAGTATATCGAGACGACCGAATCTCTGAACCGTTTTCTCCACCGCCGAAGAGCAGAACTGCTCGTCTGCAATATCTCCCGGTAACACCAGACAGCTTCTCCCCAGCTCTTTCACTCTGGACATGGTGGTCTCTGCATCCTGATGCTCATCTTTATACACAATGGAAACATCACAGCCCTCCTTGGCGAAGAGATAGGCAGTGGCCCGGCCGATTCCGCTGTCTCCGCCGGTAATAAGTGCCACCCTGCCCTCCAGTTTCCCGCTGGGCTTGTAGCCAGAAGCTTCGGCCTGAGGCTTAGGATTCATTTCAGATTCGAATCCGGGCTGACGGTTCTGATGCTGAACGGGAATATTCTGTTCGGAAGGCATAACGATCTCCTTTTGTGCTTTCAAAAACATTTATATGTTTCAACCCGGCTTCTCCTGTGCCTCTTTCTGCTCGATGCCATTACCCTGCCAGGGCCACCTACCCTTTATCTCCACCTCAAGGGCAAAACTAAGGAATGTACGGATCACCACAATGCCGGCCAGTACCCCGATTCCGGTAAAGGTGGGTTCAACGGCAACGGATCTTATGATGTCTCCCGCAACCAGAAATTCAAGTCCCAGAAGAATACCCCGCCCAAGCCGCCGCCGGAAATCGGCGTAGATGAGAGTTATGTCGTGCTTTCTTAAGTATCTGGACCCGGCATGCAGAAGCGAAATAACGGCATTGAAGGTGATAACGGCAACACCCAAAACCTCAATGATCGCCACGGACATTTGTATAAAATTCTGCAGCATTTCCGTATTCTTGGGCCAGATGTAGAGCATAACTCCAAAAGAGACTGATGAAAATAGAAACAACTCAGAACAATAGAAGCAAAAACCGTGCAAAAGAAGAGATCTGATCTCAGAAAGTGAGTTCATGTATCAACATACAGAACCAATGCGGAACTTTTGACAGTAAGGGGAAACGGAAAATATCTCACGTGAGACGCCGATAGCGCAGAGAAGAAAGAGACGCGAAAGATGGGTTGGTTTGATATACAGAAGATACCCGCAGGTTCGTTCCTTACCCCGGTTCACCGGGGTTTTCATTTCCCAGGGCCGCATTTATGCCGGCACTGCAAGGCGGCGCAGCCG
>JBKGXV010000141.1:0-6234 GCA_046546375.1 Chitinispirillaceae bacterium
GAAAGACGGAACGGAAAAAGTCATTTACAGAAAAGGCAAATTCACAATCTGATCTCTGATATTGAATTCTTCTGAATGAAAGGTGAAAAGTGAAGAAAACAATTCGGCTGTCCGTTTTTACGAGCAGCTTTCTTTATTCTGAAGAAACGGTAAACAGTATCGGCTCTGCCGATATCGATTTCACAGTGGTATGAGGGGAACGCCGGGAATTCATCCTTGCGTTTTGACTGTGAAGGAGACGGCTTCGGTACTGAATTCCGGGGTGGTGTATTGTCGGATATCCGGCAGTGCTTATTTCATCAGTTCCAGCATATCAGCAACTTCTTCCGGTTCAAGCCTGTATCTGGAACCTTTGCCCTGGAAGAAACCATGCTTTTCAACAAGGTATATGGAAAGAGGGGTGAAAATTACTGTGCGTCCGGTCTTCTCATCGGATAGTTCCACCTCTCCTTTGGGAAACAAGCCCTCCCGGTCGAAAGGTGAGGGGATTTTTCCCCGTGATTCGAAGTGTTCAGCCTTGAGGCGGGGTGATATTCTGACAGGGTTGCCCAATGCGGATTCCGCTTTACTGTAGATTTCTCTGAGCGCGCCCGTCAGAGATTCCCGTCGGATTCCCATATCCTGAAGCGTACTGAGGTCATCGGCAATTATTTCTTCCGGTTTGCGGCCGTCTGTTCCCAGAAATCCATCCGCGCTGAATTTGGACGGTCCCAGAGGAGCGGCTGATCGGGGTTCGTGCGAGTATTCTTTCATGTTTATGGCCTCTGCGTCATTTCAGAAGTGTGTCAGGCGAATTTGTCATAGTAGATTTTCTCTTCCGGCATACCGCCGGTCCCGAGCACCTTTACACAGGCATCAATCATGGCAGGCGATCCGCACAGATATGCCTCATGCTCGGTAGTGTCGGGAGCATGTCTTGAGACCACTTCGGTGATAAGCCCCCGCTCACCTTTCCAGTCACTTTCCCCCGGTTCATTGGAGAGAGCGGGTATGAAGGTGAAACCGGGCAGTTCCTTTTCCATTCCGCGCAGTTCATCTGTATAGAAAAGATCCTTCTGGCTCTGTGCGCCGAAAAAGAACTGTGCTTGTCTGCTGATTTTTTTCTCTTTCATGTATCTGAGCATGCTCCAGATCGGGGCCATCCCGCTTCCTCCCGCAATGAACAGCACGGGAGCCCCGGTCCGGCTCAGGTGGAAGTCGCCGTAGGGCCCACTGAGCTCCACCTCCTGCCCCTCAGTTAGATGATCGAATATCCAGGTGGTGCAGATGCCGTTGGGGACTCTGCGGACCATGAAATCGATACAACTGCGTTCAGATGGCAGGGAAGACAGGGAATAAGCTCGGGTAACCGACTTTCTGCCGTTGTACTCCGCGGACTGGAGCTGCATGTACTGTCCCGGAATGAATGAAATGGTATCCGGCTGCTTCAGTTTTATGCGCAGCTCGATTATATCGTGAGTGAGTGCTTTTTTGTGAACAACCGAGCCTCTGAAAGTGTCCGATGAGTAGTATTTTCTCGGGATTTCTATGGAAAGGTCGTTTTGCACCTCTATCTGGCAGGAGAGGCGCATATTGCTTTTCAGCTGCTCCTCTGAAAGCTTCCTTTTTTCGGCTTCTGTGATCGCACTGCTTCCCTCTGTCACGGTCACCTTGCAGAAACCGCACTTTCCCCTTCCTCCGCAGGCGGTGGGAACCGAGATCCCCTGCTGGGTGAGTCGGGACAGAAGCGATGAACCGCCCGGTACCTGAACACTTTTCTCGCCTCCGTTGATATCGATGTTGTGTAGCTCTGTACCCTCCCCGGCTTTGGATGTGTGTGATGTTTCTGTATCTGAATAGAGCCGGCGATCCATATGCGTCTTTTCCCCGATAATCAGTTCAAAATGAATAATTCAAGCGAGTGTCTAAAAATAAGGCCTATAATTCGGGACATTTTACTATTTTCAGTATTTACCCGAAATAGAATGTTCAATATCAAGATAATGTTTTGAAATGTGTGATGGTGAGAAAAATTGAAAAGTATTGATAGACCGGCTGATCTAAAAAGGGTTTTCGATCAGATTTTCACTGATTATCATGATCCCCGTTTTCTGGGACTCGACCCTTTGATCTGTGTACGCCGTTTCAGTTCTGATCGTGACAGGGAGATAATTGGTTTGCTTTCCGCCGCCCTTGCCTACGGAAGGGTGGAAATCGTGATCCGCAGTATAGAAAAAATTCTTTCCATCATGCAGATGAAACCGGCTGAGTTCACCACCGGCACTTCCTTCAGAGAAAAATGCAGGCTGCTTGATGGATTCAAGCACAGATTCAATGATGGTGTGGATATGGCAATGCTGCTTGAATCTGTTAAACTGCTTTTGAAACGGTACGGGTCACTTGAGAACTGTTTCAGAAAATCACTGGAGAAAAACAATGGAGAACTGAAGGGGACGCTGGCCTGTTTTGTCACGAGTATAAGAAAAACGGGTGAGAGACTCTGTCCGGAGAAAAAGAGTTTCACCTACCTGGTTTCAAGTCCTGAAAACGGGAGCGCCTGTAAACGGATGGTTCTTTATCTCAGGTGGATGATACGGCAGGAGGATGGGATAGATCTTGGTGTGTGGAAAAGCGTTTCTCCTTCTCATCTCATGATGCCGGTTGACACGCATGTGGCAAAGATCGCGTCTCTGGCAGGATTGTCAGGCCGCAAGTGTGCTGATTGGAAAATGGCAGAGGAGATCACAGCGGTTCTCAAGACGTTTGATCCGGGTGATCCTATCAAATACGATTTTTCTCTATGCAGGGCAGGGATGCTGCATTTCCGGAAAGGTGGAGGGCATTTTGGTTACTAGGCAGGCTGCTCAGAATAAAAGGTTTGTCGGGATCAGTATTAATTCCGGACGGGTGAACGGGACGGTATGTATTTATTCCGGTGAACGTCAAAGAGCGGTATCGGAGTATTCTCTGGCCAATCGGCAAACGGTTGATCAGGAATTGAAGCGCTTTGATGAGGTTCTGATCCAGTGTTCTCATGAACTGAACAGAGTGGCCTCCGAGGTGGCGAAGAGTATCGGTAAAGCTGAAGCGGAAATCTTTCTTACTCAGAAACACATTATGAATGATCCCAAGATCGTTTCCTCTATTAAAAGTGCTGTAGAGAAGGATCGCAAGAATCTGGAATGGGCGATTTCCGATGTGTTCCGGGGGTATGAGGAGAAATTTGCAAAGCTTGAAAACGCTTATCTTCGGGAACGTGCCGCGGATATCATGGAAGCCAGGCGCCGTCTTCTGGGCAGGATCAGTGATCAGCGCACCGGTTTTGTATGTCACGGTCAGAAACACTGCGCCAGAGGAGAGGACCGTATCATAGTCGCCGAAGAACTGACCGCTGAGATGATAGTCAACATGGATGTGGACAGAGTTCTGGGGTTTGTGACGGAACGCGGCGGGATCACTTCTCATGCCGCAATTATCGCCCGTTCACTGGGAATCCCCGCGGTTTCGGGTATGCAGGGGGTTATGGATTACACCAAATGCGGTGATCAGATGCTTCTTGACGGAGATAAGGGAGAGATCGTTCTCAACCCCGACGAGGAAACAGTGGCGGCATATATCGCAGTGGAGCAGGTGCAGGCGGAGGATGTGTGTCTTCTTGGTTCCCCTCCGGGGACGACGGTTCTTGCCAACGCAAGTTCGGTAGAGGATGTGAAGCAGGCTGCTTCGGTCAGAAGTGACGGAATCGGTCTTTTCAGAACGGAAATACTGTTTATCAAACTGGGAAGGCTGCTGAGCGAAGAGGAACAGTTTGTCTATTATCTCAAAGCGGCTCAGGCCATGGGAGAAAACCCGGTGACCTTCAGGCTTCTGGATGTGGGCGGTGACAAGCAGCTTCCGTTTCTTAAAATGAAACAGGAGGGAAATCCGTTTCTGGGATGGAGAGGATCACGGTTTCTTTTAGGAAATCCTGAAATTCTGAATGCCCAGTTGAGAGCATTGGGAAGGGTCAGTCTCCAGAAGAAAATCAAAATAATGTTTCCGATGGTGGTGGATGTGGGACAGCAGGCGCAGCTTCTCTCTGCTGCAGGGGGAGCATTGTCCGGGGTTGAGAGTTCAGTGGAGAATATTCAGTTCGGAGCCATGTTCGAGATCCCGAGCGCCTTTCTCCAGGCCAGGGAAATCTTCAAGCTTGTTGATTTCGGCAGCATCGGATCCAACGATCTGATCCAGTATCTCTTTGCTATCGATAGAGGAAACGAACTGGTGTCCCGCGATTACGATCCCAACCACCCCGTGCTCTGGAATCTGCTTCAGTCATTTGCCTCCACTGCAAAGGAAATGGAAAAGGAGGTGTCCATCTGCGGAGAACTTGCGGGCAGGGAAGGAATGCCTGCCAAACTGGTGAATGCGGGGCTGAATACGCTGAGTGTTGCTCCGCGGCTGGTGCCCAGGGTGAGAAACGAGCTGGGAAGATCTTTCGGTATGCTTGATGGTAAATGAGAATAGATTCGCAGATTCAAATTATCCGAATGAAAGATGAGGAGAAATGAATTCAGCACGGATACTTGTGTTTGAAGAGAAGAGAAGTTTTGTCGGCTGTGCGGTTGAGCGCTTGATCGGACGCCTGGCTCCTGAGGGAAACAGTGTGAAAAGCACCTCGCTTTACCCGGATACTGTTTCTCCCGCGGTGATTGCGTTTTCACTGGAAGAGGGCCTCGATCTGAATGCCTGCAGAAACGAAACATTCCAGGATGTCAAGGATTATGATTTTGACCTGATTGTGGCTATCGGGCAGAAAGCAAAGGGTGTCTGTCCTGTTTTCTCCGGGGTTCCGCCGGTGGTGACCTGGAGTATTTCCGATATAAAAGAGATCAGCAGAGAGCAGGTGAGAGTAAAACTGAAAGAAATAGAGAATATCGTTTCTCTTTTCTTCAGGCACGATTTCTGGGGAGTTCTGGAAGGTCAGAGGAAGCATCTGGATCATGTCCTTGACAGTATGAAGGAGGGTATGATCGTTCATGATCTTGACCGCAGGATTCTCTATTTCAGTAAAGGCGCCGAAATGATCACCGGATTCAGGCGTGAAGAGGTGCTGGGGAGGGACTGCCACAAGGTGATTGTTCCCGGTTTCTGTGGTGATAAATGCAGTTTCTGTGACAACGGCAACTATGAACAGATGCCCAGTGCCACCTATCAGACCGTGTTTCTGGATTCCTGCAGCAGGAGACACTCCATTCAGATAACCCGTGTCCCCATAAAAAATGACCAGGGGGTGGTGACGGGTGTAATGGCCATTCTCAGTGATGAGACCAGGGTGAAAGAGCTTGAAAGGAAACTGGGTGAAGCAGAGGAGTTTTCCGGCATCATCGGCCAGGACTATAAAATGCTGGCCATTTTCGATCTCATTGAGAATCTTGCTCAGAGTGACTTTTCAGTCATTATAACAGGTGAGAGCGGTACAGGTAAGGAGCTGGTGGCTGCAGCCATACACAATGAGAGTTCGAGACGCGATAAGGGGTTTGTGCCCATCAACTGCGGAGCGCTTCCGGAGGGAACTCTGGAAAGCGAGCTTTTCGGTCATGTCAAGGGAGCTTTTACCGGTGCTATCCGGGATAAAAAGGGCCGATTCGAGCTTGCTGACGGGGGAACGCTTTTTCTTGACGAGATCGGAGAGATGCCTTTGAATGTGCAGGTGAAGCTTTTGCGGATTCTCCAGGAGGGCTCCTTTATGCCGGTGGGAAGTGAATGTGTCAAAAAGGCTGATGTGCGGAT
Source organism: Chitinispirillaceae bacterium (assembly GCA_046546375.1). GTDB lineage: Bacteria > Fibrobacterota > Chitinivibrionia > Chitinivibrionales > Chitinispirillaceae > JAEZKC01. The sequence continues at coordinate 5,752 of JBKGXV010000141.1, forward strand.
CATATGTGCCACCAACCGTAATCTCAAAGAGATGGTAAATCAGGGCAGGTTCAGAGAAGATCTCTACTATCGCCTGGCGGTTGTTCCCATTGAAGTGCCGCCTCTCAGAGAACGGAAAAATGATATCGTGCTTCTCGTGAATCATTTTCTTGAAAGTTTATGCGGCAGGCTTGGACGCAGAAGAGTGCGGATATCAGATGAGGCTCTTTCGGTCATGATGAACTACGCCTGGCCGGGAAATATCCGTCAGCTTCAGAACGCGCTTCAGTTTTCTCTTATCAAATGCAGGGGTGAAGTTATTGTCCCCGAGCATCTTCCCCCTGAAGTCTGCTCCCAGCAGGCCTCATCATCTCAAAACGGCAACGGCTCCTCCAGGGTGGGGCGCAAGCCCAAACTCACCTCTCAGATGGTGGATGATGCGCTGGGTAGAACAGACGGTAACAAGGCCAGGGCGGCGCGGATTCTGGGTGTGGGCCGGGCGAC
>JBKGXV010000142.1:0-6167 GCA_046546375.1 Chitinispirillaceae bacterium
CTGGTTAACCGAAAGAAAATCAGGCTTCTGAAATATGATTGAATATCCAGCGTTGTAATTTTTTTATTCTATACTGATTGCAGTATGTGATAGAAAAGGATTAGGAAAAACCGCAAAGGCGCGGAGGACGCAAAGGGAGAAACGCAAAGGGAGGAGAGATGTTTGTTTGTAGGAGGAGATGGAATAGAGAGTGTAACACTTTTTCAGCTGTTCTGTGTCTTTTCCTGCCTTCGCGCTCTTTGCGCCTTTGCGGTGAAATCCTCCCATTCCCCCGAAAAACAACCCCGCCACCCCCTTCTGCGACTAAAAAAGTAAAACACCTGGTTCAATCCCTGCAATCAGCGCACGCACCACAATCACCGGAAAATTCTTGTCCACAGGCCCTTATCTTGCGTATATTGATAGGTCATCTTTGCATACACAGCCAGAAACAGTAGGAATCATTCATTAAAAAACCTTGTTGTCAGTAAAAAATTCTAGCACGGATCACTGCACAGTTACATGAAAAACGTACGATTTTCCCGGTTCTGCCTGCTTTCTCTCTTTTCCGTCTCCTGCCTCTCAGCATCGGTGCCGGATATCGATTTCTCCCTTGCCTGGTCGCCGGACTCACTCAGAAAAGACAGCCTGGCCGAAATGGAGCGCAACGAGGATTTCAGCTCTCTTTTCAAGGATGCCCACACCTCTATAGATACCACCTACGCCTGGAGCAATTTCATGATAAACTCGGGGCGCTTTGACATCACCTCGCTCAAATCCGGGGATACCTTGAGAATCCCCCTGGTGAATGCCTCCCAGAAACGTTCCTATGCCCACCCGTTTTGTAATTTCATCTTCTCAGACTTCGGGCAGCGAAGAAGCGGCTGGCACTACGGGGTGGACATCGATCTCAAAACGGGGGAACCGGTCAAATGCGCATTCGACGGGATCGTGCGGGTGGTGAAATATGACCGGCGCGGCTACGGGAGAGTGGTCGTGGTCAGGCACCATAACGGAATCGAGACGCTCTACGCACACCTGTCGCGGGTAAAAGTGAAACCGAGGCAGAAAATCAAGGCCGGTGAACTGGTGGGGCTGGGCGGAAGCACCGGACGCTCCTCCGGGTCGCACCTTCACTTCGAGGTCCGCTATTTCGGTGAACCGCTCAATCCCCATGATCTCATCGATTTCAAAAAGTATTCGCTCAAAAATGACACCCTCCTGCTCACCGGAGCCAATTTCGAGTATCTGAGGGTGCTGAGGCAGACTGTGTATCACCGAATCCGCAAGGGTGACACCCTGGGTGCCATCGCGCGGCGTTACGGCACCACGATTTCACGGTTGTGCAGACTCAACGGAATCAATCGCGGAACTATTCTGAGAATCGGGCGAAAGCTTATGGTGAGAAAGGTCAAAAAGGGCGAAAAGAAGCTCACGCTTCAGATGAAGAAGTCTTCCGAGGTGAATCAGTAGTCCCGTTCTGCCCTCTTTTTTTTCGTCTCTTTCCAATCATATAGTTAAACTGCTTGGCCGCTCATACGATTCAGTGTATTTTTAGTTTTGAAAACATCATTACAAGAAGTTAGGTTAAGTGGATATGCTTGTTCAGGTTGAAGTAGCTTCGTTTGCAGTCGATCCGGCCCGGAATGCCCCGCTTGTGGTTTTGCGGGAAACTGGCGGCATCAGGTCGGTAGCCATTCCCATAGGCCCGCTTGAGGCCAGTGCCATCGCAATTCATTCCCTTCAGGTGGAGCCCGATAAGCCGCTTACCATCGATCTGGTGAAGATCATGATCGATGAGCTGGGGGCGACTCTGAGGCGGGTGGTTATATATGATGTAATAGAGCAGTCGTTCCATGCCCGTCTGCAGGTACAGACCGGTTCTGCGGTGAAGGTGGTGGACTGCCGTCCCTGTGACGGGGTAGGGCTGGCCCTCAGGTTTGATTCGCCCATTTTCATAGATGAAACAGTTTTCAACAAGCTGCAGTCGGGGAGCAACCTTTCCGAATCCGAGCAGCTGCGCAAAAATATCAGAAACCTCGACACAACTGAATTCGGTCGATTTGTTTTGGAGTAAACACCTTATGATTAAACTCAGAAGTACCGCCCTCTGTCTTGTCCTCTGTTTGAGTTTTTCCGCGCTGGCCAACCAGTCCGGATCGTCACCTTTCAGGAAGGCAAAGGAGTTTTATGCCAAAGGACAGTATGATTCCACCATTGTGCTCATCCGGGAGCATCTGAAGAAAAACGGCAAAGACCCCGAGTCTGTCACGCTCGTCCCTTTGGTGGTGGAAGCCTATATGAGAAAAGAGAATTACGCTCAGGCTCACAGGCTGATCAACATGTATCGTCAGAAATACAGTGATGCGGCCTATATGCCCCGTCTCAATTATCTGCAGGCAGTGGCCTACGCCAGGGAGGAAAACCACTCGGCGGCTCTGGCCTCTTTCTCCAAAGCCATGCTGGAGGGGCTCTCTGATAAACTGGAGAAGCTGACACTGTCCAATGCGGAGAACATCTGCAAGCGTTCGCTGAGTATCGAGGAGCTCTCAAAGCTCAGCAAGGATAGCGGGCTTTACAGGGAAATTCTGGAGATTGTTCAGTTTTTCAAAATACAGAAACTTATGGATTCCGATCAGGTGGTCAGAGCCAGAAACAATGCCGAGCAGTTCAGCAAGGATTTCCCCCGTTCCCGCTACAGTGATCAGATCAAAGGGGTGCTGAGCAGATCCAGGCAGCGTCAGAAAAACACCATTCAGATCGGGATGCTTGCGCCTCTGTCCGGGCTGGATGCCCAAATTGGAAAAAGGGTGATGCAGGGGGCCAAGCTGGCTATGGAAAAGTACAACGCACGTACACCCCGCAATATCAAATTCATCGTGTATGATACCGAGGGGGATATGGTTGAGGCGGCGCACAAGTCCAAATCGCTTGTTCTGGAGGATCAGGTTCCGGTGGTGATCGGGCCGGTGCTTTCGGCCACCTCGACTGCCAGTGCCTCCATATTCACGGGGAAAGATGTGCTGATGATCTCTCCCACTGCCACCGAGGAGGGTATAGCGGATATCGGAGATAATATCTTCCAGATGAATAACACTGTGGGAGCTCTTGGCAGCAAAATCGCCCGCTATGCGGTGGAAAAACTCAACATCCGTGAATTCGCCATAATTGCTCCTGACAACGGTTATGGAATGGCCATGGCGGAAGCGTTCAGGGATGAGTTGAGAAAGCACAATATCGAAGTGGTGCATCATGAGTTTTTCGAGGATGGAATTCATGATTTCAGGCCTCATTTCATGCGGTTGAGAAAAAAACTTCTGGCGCGGCATCTGGGGAAGATTACGGCTGAACAAAGCGGGGCCAAGATCGTTCAGGTTTCTCACAGGGACAGTGCAAGGTATTCGGATTCCACTCTTTCTGTAGGCGGTCTGTTCATGCCGGTGGAGGGCGAGGATGTGCTCAAGCTTGCTCCTCAGGCGGTGTTTCACCGGATTCAGACTCAGATGCTGGGATCGAGCGGTTGGCATGATCCGAAAATCCCCAAGGAGGGTAAGCGTTACGTGCAGAACGCGATGATCTCCACCGGCTTCGAACCTGATACGAAGAGCAAAAAGTGGCAGGAGTTCGCCAAAGCCTACAAATCGCAGTTCAATATGGATGCCGACAAGATAGCGGCTATGGGCTACGATGCGGCCAATTTGGTGATAAAGGCCATGGAGCAGACTCGCGGGGCTGAGGTGTCCAAACTGATCCACGCTCTCAGGCAGGTGAAGAACTACAAGGGACTTTCCGGGCAGATCTCCTTTGATGCTCGTTCCGGTGCAAACACGGAAGCGGCGATTTTGAAGGTGACCAAAAAGGGCTTCATCCGCGTACAGTGATCTCTGGGCGGCTGCTGCCGAGTGCCGCAGCCGTTTCAAAGCTTCCTCCTCAAACTCCGGGCTGCCGGAGGGATTTCGATCATGGGTAAACTGATTTATTTCTTCGTCGAAGCGGTCAGAGGCTTTTATCAGGCCAAGCTGATGACCTTTGTCTCCATCATGACCATCACCGCCACCCTTTTTCTGATAAGCGGGGTGTTTATCGGGCTGATGAATATCGACGATGTGCTCAAGCGCTCCGAAAGCCAGGCTGATATCGTGGTCTACTTCACCGAAACCGCATCGGGGAATGTTTCGGCGCAAAAAGAGCTTTTCAGTGAAATCCGACAGATGCCGGAAGTGAGCAGTGCCGCGCTGGTCTCCAAGGACAGTGCCTGGAAGAGGTTCAGGGCCCAGTACGGTGAGGAGATGCTCGAGGCGGTGGATGAGAATCCGTTCCCGGCCTCCGTTGAGCTGGTTCTCAAGGAGGGGTACCGCGGTTCAGAAAAGGTAAGAGAGCTTCAGGGCAGCGTTTCCACTCTGAGTGGTGTTGAGTCGGTGCAGTATTCACGGGAGTGGCTGGATTACATAAAGAAGATTCGCGACAGATTTTATATAGTTTCGGCTGTGGTGGGATTCATTGTCTTTCTGGCGCTTCATTCCATCGTGTCCAATACGATCAAGCTCACCATTTACGCCAGAAGGGATCTGGTGAGAAACATGCATTATGTGGGCGCCACCGATCTTTTCATCAAAATGCCGTTTCTGCTGGAGGGGATGCTTCAGGGACTTATAGGCGGAGTCCTCTGTATAGTGGCGCTTTTCATAGCCAGAATTTTCATGACCCAGTTTTCACTGAACTGGTGTTTTTCCTACCTGCCTTTCATAGTTTTTATAGGGGTACTGTTCGGGTGGCTCGGAAGCAAGAGCGCAGTTCGCAAATTCCTCGTCTGATCTTCCTTTTGTGCCTCGTGCTGACTTGTTCACTGCGGGCTCAGAGCAAGTCGGCAGTTTCCAAGGTGGAAAAGGAGATCGGCCAGAAGATGAGCGCTCTGGATTCAGTGAAAACAAAGCTTGAGGAGGGCAGAATCCGGCTTAAGGAGCTTCAGAGCGAAGAGGGCAATTACCTCAGCCGCCTCGAGCAGCTTGAAAAGAATATCGCCGCATCCGAGACGTACCTTGAAATGGTCCAGCTTCAGATCGATACGGTGGAAACCACGCTTGATTCGCTTGAGGATTCGCTGAGTCGGGCCGGGGTGGAACTGGAAAAGGCGCAGGAGCTTATGAAGAGGCGTCTGCGCAACGCCTACAAGAGCGGAGAGATAAGCAAGCTTCAGATGCTTCTCACCGCCAAGAGCCCGGTTGAACTGATTCAACGTATACGTTATTTTCAGGAACTGAACCGTTATGATAAACGGCTTGCGCAGAAGATCCGGAACACTATAGAGAGTATTGATCAGAAGCAGCTCATAGAGGAGAAGAAAAAGGAGCAGCTTGAGGTTCTTCTTGCCGAGAAGCAGGAGGAGCAGGAGCAGCTGATCGAGGAGGAGAGCTCCAAGCGTTCGGTGCTCAAGGATATCCAAACCAAAAAGGAGGCGTATGCCTCCATGGTGGAGGAGCTCGAGGCTGCTCAGGAAGAGCTGGATAAAATCATAAAGCTTCTGGAGACCAGGAAAAAGAGGGCCAGGGAGCTTGACCGCAAGGCTAAGGTCGAGTTTAAAAAGAGAAAAGGCAAGTTGTTCTGGCCGGTGAAGGGAGAGGTCATAAGCAAATTCGGCAAGGTGACCCATCCTGTCTACAAAACGGTTCTTATGAATAAGGGCATTGATATCGCCGCCAAGAAGGGAGACCCGGTCGAGTGCGTCGCGTTCGGGTTTGTGGTGCACGTGGGATGGATGCGGGGGTTAGGCAAGCTGGTAATCGTGGATCATCAGGGCGGCTACATATCGATATATGCCCACCTGGATGAGATAAAGGTGGATATGGACCAGGAGGTCAACATAGGGACGGTGCTGGGCAATGTGGGCGAGACCGGCTCTGCCAGCGGCGCGAAGCTGCATTTCGAGATACGCAAAGGGGCGGAGTCGCTGGATCCCCAGCAGTGGCTTGAGTGATGGGGCGGCTGGGGTTTAGGGGGCAGAATTCAGCCCCGTTCCGCTCACCCTGCCTGTACTGAGCTTGTCGAAGTGAGCGCAGTCTTCTGCAGTCGAAGGGGGAGCAAGAGAGCTCATACTTCGACAGGCTCAGTATGAGCGGGGCCGGTCCGGGGAAGTAAAAAAGGCCGGATTTTGAGCATGAAGCCCCGTTCCGCTCACCCTGAGCGTAGGT
>JBKGXV010000143.1:0-6145 GCA_046546375.1 Chitinispirillaceae bacterium
GGCAAAGTGGTGTTCGTGCCTCTTATCGGAGCACACGGCTGGCAGCAGTGAAAAGTGCGCGCAAGAGGATTCTGCGAATGTGAGATGACAGGGAGCTCACCCCTGAAACGGGAAACGGATATTTGCACGCAAAGACGCTGAGAACGCAGAACTGAAAATATTCGAATAAGAAAATAGCGTCCGTTTTCCGTTCCGAAGCCCCCTTCGGGGGAATTAGAGGGCTAACCGGCCTGACAGTGAACGCAGGTATGGTGAATAAACCCATGCAGTAACGCGACTTCAAGGGAGGGTGTAGCGTTGAATCTCGAGCTCCGAAGCTTGAATTTATTTAACTAACTGCTGCCGGTATACGTAATAGATGTCCTTACGCACATTAACTGCAGAAAGAAGAACGGTGAAAACATGGCTTCCTGGTTAAAAGACCTGTGGGCAGGGTTTCTGGTCGGAGTGGCCAATATCATCCCGGGAGTATCCGGAGGTACTCTTCTTTTGGTACTGGGGATGTACGAAAGAGTGATCGGCTTGCTGAGCGGTTTCAAAGCCTCAAGCGGCATCAAACTCCTTCACCACGGATCGGGATTTCTTTTCTCCTCCAGGCGAAAAGACCATCTGCATGGATTCATCCAGACAGCGAAGGCACTCGATCTTCTTTTCCTGACCCGTGTACTTCTGGGGACAGCTGGTGCGATTCTGCTGCTTTCGGGTCTGATGAAGTTTCTTCTGGAGAAACAGTTTTCCAACACGTATGCATTCTTTTTCGGTCTCATAGTGATTTCCACGCTGATTTCCGTAAGGATGCTCAAGACCAGAAAACTGGTCCATCTTCTTCATTTCGCAGTTGGTGCGGTTTTGACAGTGGCGATTTCGGCTTCTGTTAATCCGGCGGAAAACGCCAGAGTCAAATCGGAGCACTACAAAAACATAAGCGAATCGAATTCAGCGCACCCAACTGCCCAGAATGCAGTTGTTGAATCATCTCGTTTCAAATATCTGGGACACTATTCCGTAGGAGAGTTTTCCATGTCGGCCGCAAGCGGTGCAGTTTCTGTCAGCGCCATGATACTTCCGGGTATCAGCGGGTCGCTTGTGCTCATTTTAATGAACCAATACTATGAAGTCATATCGGCTGTTTCAGGGCTGAAGTCGCTTCAACTCGATTACATACTGTTTCTGGGGCTGTTCGGAGGCGGGATGGTTGCCGGACTGTTGCTTTTCGCAAGGCTGGTCAACTTCGTCTTCCGCCGCTTTCATGACAGTACCATGGCGTTGCTGATCGGACTCATGGCGGGTTCGCTCTATGCACTGTGGCCCTTTAAAAAAGCGGTGGTTATGGATCAGTACGTGAGAACCAGCGAGGGAATATCACTTGTAGAAAATGCTGTAGTATACACCAACATAAACATTCTTCCTCAGGATTTGTGGTCTCTGCTGAGTGCAGTTATCCTCTGCGCCGCCGGTGCAGGAATCATGGTTCTGTTAGGGAAGTATGAGGTGAAAACAAGTACGTAATTTACACTGCTGCCAAGCTTGTAGAAGCCTCGGAGCAGAATTTATCTTAAAAGGTTTTGCAGGTCTTTATCATTTATCATAAGAGGAGCATCTATGTCTAAAAAAATGGTTCCCCATGACGGTAACTCGGCCACCGCTCATGTAGCCCATGCCGTTAACGAAGTAGTAGCCATATACCCTATTACTCCCTCATCCGGTATGGGAGAGATGGCAGATGAAAAATCTGCAAGGGGCGAAACGAATATCTGGGGTACAGTACCCTCAGTTTCCGAGCTTCAGTCTGAAGGTGGTGCTGCGGGTGCGGTTCACGGTGCTCTGAGTGCAGGTGCTCTGACCACCACATTCACCGCTTCGCAGGGTCTTCTTCTGATGATCCCCAACATGTACAAAATCGCCGGCGAGCTCACCCCTACCGTGTTCCATGTTTCAGCACGTTCGGTAGCCTGCCAGGCGCTTTCCATTTTCGGTGACCACAGCGATGTCATGGCCGTTCGTCAAACCGGTTTCGGTCTGCTGTCCTCCACCAATGTGCAGGAAGCCATGGATTTCTCTCTGATCGCCAGCGCGGCCACTCTTGAAGCCCGCGTTCCTTTCGTGCACTTCTTTGACGGTTTCCGCACCTCTCACGAAATGCAGAAAATCTCCGAGCTTACCAAGGAAGACATGAAGGCCATGATCGATGATGAGCTGGTACGTGCTCATCGCCTCAGAGCAATGTCTCCTGATCATCCCACTGTCAGAGGAACAGCTCAGAATCCCGACGTTTACTTCCAGGGCCGTGAAACGGTAAACTCCTACTATGCCAAGTGCCCTGAAATCGTCCAGAAGTACATGGACAAGTTCGCCGAAATCACTGGCAGACAGTATCACATATATGAATACGTCGGTGCCCCCGATGCCGAAAAAGTAATCGTCATCATGGGTTCCGGTGCTGACACAGTTCACGAAACAGTTGATTTCCTCAATAAGAACGGCGAAAAAACAGGTGTTCTCAAAGTTCGTCTGTACCGTCCTTTCGATTCTGCCGCACTGGTTGCCGCTCTTCCTGAAACAGTCAAAAAGATCGCGGTTCTTGACAGAACAAAGGAACCCGGATCAAACGGTGAACCGATGTATGAGGATGTGCGCACCGCCATCGGGGAATCAATGGAATCAGCCGACTCCAAGTTCAAAGCATGGCCCAAAGTTATGGGCGGCCGCTACGGACTGGGTTCTGCGGAGTTCACTCCTGCAATGGTCAAAACTGTCTACGATGAACTGGATAAAGAGAAATCCAAAAACCACTTCGTGGTCGGTATCAACGACAACGTGACCGGAAACTCTCTTGATTTCGACAAGGATTTCACCACAGAGACAGACAATGTTGTCCGTGCGCTTTTCTACGGTCTGGGATCGGACGGTACTGTCAGTGCGAACAAAAACAGTATCAAGATTATCGGTAGCGAAACAGAAAACAACGCTCAGGGCTATTTCGTATACGACTCCAAAAAGGCAGGTTCTGTTACTGTTTCCCATCTCAGATTCGGCAAGGAAACAATCCGCAGCCCCTACCTTATCACCAAGGCCAACTTTCTGGCATGTCACAACTTCTCCTTTCTCGAGAAGTACAACATGCTCAAGAACGTTGTTGACGGCGGTACATTCCTGCTGACTTCACAGTATGATAAAGACACAGTGTGGGACAAACTTCCCGGTCGTGTACAGAAGCAGATCATCGAAAAGAAGCTCAACTTCTACGTGATCGACGCTATCGGTATCGCTCAGGACATCGGTCTCGGTCCCCGTATCAACACCATCATGCAGACTGCTTTTTTCAAGATCTCGAAGGTCATCGATGAAAACGTGGCCATCGACGCGATCAAAAAAGCTATCCAGAAGACTTACGGCAAGAAGGGTGAGAAGATCGTCTCCATGAACACCCAGGCAGTCGACAAGGCTCTGGAAGGTGTTCAGAAGGTGGATTACCCCAGCGAAGTCACCAATGCGGTGGAAGAGCCCAAGGTAGTTCCTGAAGACGCACCTGAGTTCGTACAGAATGTAACTTCCAAGATCATGAAGCAGGAAGGGGATCAGATCCCTGTTTCGGATATGCCTGCTGACGGTACATGGCCTGTGGGCACAACCCAGTTTGAAAAGCGCAACATTGCGGTACAGATTCCCGAATGGGATCCCAGTGCATGCATCCAGTGTCACCGCTGCTCGCTTATCTGCCCTCATGCGGCTATCAGACCGAAAGCATACGAGGAAAAGTATCTGGATAATGCTCCTGAAGGCTTCAAGTCAACCGATGCCAAGGGCAAGGACCTCACGGGTCTCAAATATACAATGCAGGTTGCCCCTGAGGATTGCACCGGATGCGGCGTGTGTGTTGCCAGCTGCCCGGCCAAGGCAAAGGGTGCGATCGTCATGCAGGATCAGAGCAAGCTCCGTGACCAGGAAGCAAAGAACTGGGAATATTTCCAGAGCATTCCTGATACAGATCCTGAAAAGTACAAAGCGGAAACGGTCAAGGGCAGTCAGTTCATCCGTCCGCTGTTCGAGTTCAGCGGTGCCTGCGCAGGCTGCGGTGAAACAGCCTACGTCAAACTGCTTACTCAGATGGTCGGTGACAGACTCTACATCGCCAACGCAACAGGCTGTTCATCCATCTACGGTGGAAACCTGCCTACCACTCCGTACACAAAGCGTGATGACGGCAGAGGTCCCACATGGAACAACTCCCTGTTCGAGGACAACGCCGAGCTTGCTTTCGGAATGCGTCTTAGCGTGAACAAATTCACTCAGTATGCAACAGAGCTTGCTCAGAAAGCAATGGAGAGCGACTGCTGCAGTGCGGATGTGAAAAACCTGCTTGGTGAAATCCTCGATGCCGATCAGTCCACTTCAGCTCTTATTGAAGAGCAGCGCGGACGCGTGGCAAAAGTGAAGGAGACTCTGAGCACCTGTTCATCCGATAACTGCAAAGAGCTCAACAGCGTGATCGACTACCTGGTGAAGAAGTCTGTCTGGGCAGTCGGTGGTGATGGATGGGCATACGATATCGGTTACGGTGGTTTGGACCACGTGCTGGCATCCGGTGAGAATGTGAACATTCTCGTTCTGGATACCGAGGTGTACTCCAACACCGGCGGACAGTCATCCAAGTCCACTCCGATGGGTGCGGTGGCGAAGTTTGCAGCCAGCGGTAAGCCGACCAACAAAAAGGATCTGGCAATGATCGCCATGAGCTACGGTTACATCTATGTCGCCCGCGTGGCCATGGGTGCAAACCAGAACCAGGTGATCAAGGCCATGGCGGAGGCGGAAGCCTACGACGGTCCATCACTGATCCTCGCTTACTCGCACTGTATCGCACACGGTATCAACATGGTCAACGGATACGACGAGCAGAAAGCTGCAGTTGAGTCCGGACACTGGCCTCTGTACCGTTACAACCCGGATCTTACCCTTCAGGGTAAAAATCCGCTGCAGCTCGACAGCAAGGATCCCACGATCTCGCTTGCCGATTACGTCTACAACGAGAACAGATACAAGATTCTCCAGCGTTCCAATCCGGAAGCATCGAAGAAGCTTATCGACAACGCTCAGAACTCGGTTGTCGCCAAGTACAAGATGCTCAAGCAGATGGCATCGCAGGAAATGTAAGATCTGTTTTCAGGCAGATATTTGTAAAGAGAAGCCTCGGGGGAAACTCCGGGGCTTTTTTTATATGGAAGAAAGGGGTTCAACGTTCAGAGTTCAACGTTCAGAACCTATTCCGTATGTACACTACAGTTTTTCTCTATGATGAAGCAGCATCCGCTCATCCTGAGCGTAAGTCCTCCGGAGTCGAAGGATAATGATTATGAATTCTTAGAATACGATTTTTTGTTTCAAATCTGAGTTGATAGGACGCTACTTTCAGGTAACCCCTACATCCGCTCATCCTGAGCGTAGGTCCGCCGGAGTCGAAGGATAATCCTCATCCTCACTTCATCGTTGAATGCACAAACTCCCGTTCCCGTAAACACTCTTACTCCTAACCCCGGAGGGGTTGCCCGGTATTTCAAACCCCTTGCCTCATAATAACCACTAAAATTAATGCTGGACCCACAAACACCGTCCACCCCGAACAAGGGTATGCACCATGAGAAACAAATCAGGCTGTTTCAAATTCCTCCTGCACTGTATTTCCATTCTCGCCTTTCTCCCCTCTTCCGTTCTTTGCGAAGACACCATTACAGAACCGATCCGCCAGTTCGGCTACGAACGGTTAACTTACGCCGCCCCGTCCATTTTCCTCTGATGGCAGTAGAATGCACACCAGTGTCCATTGGGGAGGTGGAATAGAAATATGGGATGCTCAGACTGGAGCATCTGTTGGAACAAGCGATAATACAGATTTAGGAATTCTGTCCTTGTCGTATGTTTCTGGTACTGATTACATCCTTATCAGTCCCCTTGTTAAGCCAAAAATGCGACCTGATAGCATGTCACAGGTGGCGTTTTATTGTATGTTGCTGCAACCATGAAAAAAGACTTCGGTGCCCCATTTTTCCAGATGCAAGCTGCAGCATCAACTCTTCCTGCTCATCAATTGTGGCTATGATCTCTAAATCATTCAAAAGAAGAAAAGTCTCCATTGCCGCATGGGCAA
>JBKGXV010000144.1:0-5982 GCA_046546375.1 Chitinispirillaceae bacterium
GTGCCCAAAATCTTAATTCCTTCCTGAACTCATAATTCGAAGCACGGCAGTGCAACACCCCGGCTAAGAGCTTCGGAACGCCTCGGAGGGGTTCCACCTGTTCTCAAGGCGCCTTTTTATTTCATTGAGATTGCCCACCTGCTTCTCTCCGCTTTCCAGCAGTACCGCTATGGAATCACCCGAGTAGGTGAAGTAAAAGACATCGTCCAGAAGAAACTGAGGCTGTCCCGTTTTTCCGCTTCCTAATCTGTCGGCTATCCACAGCTTCTTGTCCGAATTGTGCATCAGGATATGTTCGGGACCAGCTTCTACCACCTTCTCCACTGTAACCATAGTCGACCGATTCTCATCCATAGTCTCCACTACCCTTTCCGGTTTTGAATGTACAACGAACCCAGCGACAGTCTATGCGACCTGCCGGTTCAGATACGTTCAGCAATGTTAATATGAAATGATGCCCTCTGATTGTAATTTACTGCCCAGCTAAGTTGATGTAAAGTGTTTTTTTGAAATAGTGTTGAGTGTTCTCCCGTAAGATGATTTAGATTCTGATTTCAGATTCAAAAATACAGCTCAGATACGGCCCCGTTGCCATAGGTGCCTTCCGCTGCATCATCAAAATGCACTACACTTATCGGAGCAGTAAAGGTGGCAAGCGCGAGCCGGTTCTGAGAAGGATTGGTACTCTTCTGCACCCCGTACTCCAACTCCGCCAATGTTATGGATGAAACATATACAGAAGAAGGTTACATCCTCAGAAGCCGCTGAAGAACATTGGCTGGTTTTTTCTTAATGATGTATATGCAGATTTCACAGAAAATTTCCGGTGAAAAGAGGCCTCCTGCCCCGCTTCCCCTCTGGAACAGTATCTGCAGCTCCTTTCCCGTATACATTATATTCGCCGGCTTCCATCCGAAAGGACTCTCCATGCGCAGACTGATTATCACCCTGGTCTATATAGCATTTTTCTGGATCATGCTCCCCCTTGCTCTTCTGTGGCCCTCCTTTTTCCTTGATCGCCGCTGCCGGCTCAAACTGAAGAGTTCTGCAGTCCTCACTTTTTCAGGAGCGCTGCTTTCGGTCACCAGCGCGGTGATGCTCGCCCTTTCCATTCTGGATTTCCGCAAAGGAGCCCGAAAACTTCCCATCACCGCCCTTCCTCCCTACGACAGAATCGTCACTCAGGGCGTGTATTCATACTGGCGGCATCCGGTGTACCTCTTTTATACACTGCTGTTTGCCGGAATCGGTTTAGTACTGAGATCAGGCGGGCTGCTCTTTATAATTCTTCCGCTGTTTTCGGGTCTGGAAATGGTGCATGCGTATTTAGAGGAGCTGTATCTGGTGAAAAAACACGGTGAGGCCTACCGCAGGTACAGAAAAAAAGCCGGGGTGATCATTCCCGGGTTCAAAAAAGAGAGATGAATCGCCGCTGGGTATACGCCGGGAGCGACCGTGCCCTCAGTCTCCTCCCCGAATAAGTTGTAAATCAAAACAAGGGCCTCCGAGCCGAGCTTTGATGTGAACTGGGAGGGGATGGAGTGAATGGTATCGGCTGCGTTGGTCTGATACCAGCGGGAAAGGGAGGTGTCAAGAGAATAGTCCAGCGCTCTCCAGGGAAGTTTATCATTATTGATGAAATGGTTCTGAAGTTCAACGTGCAGGACTTTTGCTGCTTTCTGCGCCCATTGGTCATCCGCTTCAGAAAGCGGCCGGGCATATACATAGCCCTGCTCAGTTGTTTCTGCACACAAAGACCATGGAGAGTAGACAAGCATCGAAAAAATCAGCGACAGCAGATAAAGGAAGCTTTTCATAAGTGATCCCTTTATAATATACCAGCATTTTCACCTGGTTTTTCTGAACTGAATAGCTCCGCGATGTTCTCCTGTGCACTGGCGATTGTTGTACATGCTGACAGCATTTTTCTGCTTGGTTGTAGCCCCTATAGCGAAAGGTATTGATATACCAAATGCTGCTATACCACAAATATTGGGAACGATATTATAATCCGGACCGGACATGGTTGTAAGCCCCCACACATTACACAAGGCACCAATGGTGAGAAACACATAACCCGCAGCAAAGAGTGTCTCTGAACTTCTGTACTCCTCCCGGGCATGAGGGCACGTGGCCAGAACTTTTTTCAGTTCTTCCTTGTCCTCCCTGGATTTGACTCTCCTGTCACCTATATGGATTCCTTTCCAGAAATCAAATCTCAACGGGACAGGAGTATCGCCGGATTTTCCGATAACCGCCACTTTTTCACTTGTACTTTCAGATGAGGCAGTGTCTGATATTTCCTGCCCGTAGGACAAAAATGTGATGTTGATCAGCAGTAAACAAATCCACATGCTTCTCTTTGTTTTCTTATCACCTCCGAGGTCGATATATAATAAATAGGATCGGGACCATTCACCTTCAACTTTGAAACACATATGTGCCGTGTACTCCATTGAGCTTATCGGGTGAAGTTCAGCCGTCCAGCAAATTACTAGACAAAATATATGCATATTCACATTCGTGTCAATTCAAAGAAATCGAACATATCGGAAAAAGAGCGGTAAATGATGGGTGCAACCAGAAACGGCATCAGCATAAAGCCGGTAAACAGCTAAACTGAAGTGATCACATCTGTTTTCAAACCCTTGTTTCACCCCCGTACTGCTATTATCTTAAAGCTTGAAAGCTATTTCTACATCGAAAAAGGAACCGAACGCCATGGTCTTCAATGCAAAAAAGCACCTCTACAAAGCATATCTCCTCCTCCTCTTTTCGGGAATTCTCTTTTCATCTCTCTGCCAGAACCTGCGCGGGAAAGTTGTGAATGAAAACGGTACGGGTATTGATGGGGCCTCTGTGACTGTGGTCAATGCAGACCTGTCCACCGTAACCGATGCGGAGGGGAGCTGGAATATCTCCATACCGCTCAGCACTGAACCGATGGTGAGAAGAAAAGTATACCCCGTACCGACGCTCGAGGGAACCACACTCCACTTCGCGGTCAATGATAACTCCAGGAACGTTGAAGTGAACATCTACGGCGTCAACGGGAAATTCGTGCACAGTGCGCTTGACCGCAAACTCTCACCAGGATTTTACAAATACAACCTGCTCACTAAACCGCTCAATGCGAACACCTACATAGTACAAATGCAGATCGATGACAAGAAGAGTCATTTCAGGCTCCCTGTGATTCACACAGCAATTAAATCCGGCAATTCGCTTGAAAAAAACAATGCAGGCATCACCAGAACCCTCCAGAAGAGAACAGCTGTAATCGATACGGTGAAAGTCGCCAAACAAGGTTACGAATCAGCTTCTGTACCGATAAGCGACTACGATGATTCGCTGAATATCACTCTGAAAGAGATGGTTGCCTCCTATCACCTGGATCCTCCTCATCCCTGCTACAACCAGTTTCATGCCGAGGGATGCGTGAAGGGCGATCCGGAATCGGCCTGCGGCGGTAACTGTACGGTTGCAAACTCCTGCAGCCCGCCGGAGGATGCCAGCAAGGCCGACCTGCCAAAAACATTCATCTGCCCGCGCTTCATGCTTTTCAGCACCGAGATGCTCCAGGCGGCCAGAGACGATGCAAGGCTTTACGGCTGGGATGACAGTGAGGAGCCGCCCTTCAACTACGCGGTAGTCGGCCATGATCCGGACATCGGCGGATTGGATGACGGTCCCAGCAGCTGCTGCCAGTGCTATCAGATAATCTATGTCGACCCTGAACCCAGCTCCCCAAAACCGCCCGAACTGCCCTATCCCAAACCGCTTATCGTCCAGAGTTTCAACACTGCCGCAAGCGGCCCCAAAGGGTTTGATGTGTTCATGGCTGCAGGGGGATACGGAGCGTTCAACTCATGCTACGATGATCCTGATTTCGAAAACACTACCGATTTCGACGAATTCATGTATGATGAATTTCCATACCAGAATCCGGGCAGCGGAGGAATCTCTTTTCTCAGGCACCCTGAATGCACAGGTGAATGGCCGCCCACAGTGGAGGCTGTGCAGTCTTCGGCCTGTCAGGACAAAATAGAAGAGATGTGCAATCAGGCACTGGTCAACGCCTCAGAACAGGTCACAGAAGATACGAGACGTTCCTGCGTCGAAGCCAACAAGGTCGGATCGCTTTACCATCAGAACTGGGAGGTAATGGTGAAGCGGGTACGCTGCCCCGACAACCTCACCCGGGTGACCGGTTGTCGCCTGGTAGAGGAGCATCTTGCGCTCCCCCATCCGGAGGTTCAGACTCCCGATGATGCACATGCCGACGGGACGTTTCTTGAGGGATACCACACCACCACGATGCAGGACTGCTGCAAGCCCACCTGCGCATGGTCGGACTGGACCGAGGATTACGACCTGCCGGTGGATGGCGAGTGGAATTCCTTTTACTCGTGTGACAAAAACGGAGTTCCGATAACGAAATAACTAGGCCACAGAGTCAGTGGGGGCAGGCCGGAAACGACTTACCCCGAATATTCAGCTCCAGAGCCTGAAAAATCACACCAGCGTTTCCGAATAACGCCTGGCCGTTTTGAGGTTCAACTGAGAGCCCAGCCGCCGGGGCCTGGAACCGTCCCGTTTCTGCCATTCATACAGTTTATCGCTGGCATGTCCGGTGAGTACAGCCGAAGCGACTACCGGGCTGGGAAACACATAATCCCGGGTAAACTTCCAGTCCGCTATGATTTTCTCCTTGATCAGAAGTTTGCGTTTGCGGCGAATTCGCTCCGGTAAAGATTCACTCTCCTCTGCGGTTACTTTCGCCCCTTTGAGCACCACGAAGCCCTCGGGGGTGACCAGTCCGGCCGCAACCGCCTCCTTGCGAAGTGATGCGATATATTCCCGCTGCGCACTGCTTACGATTCTGGACTTGTTGTCCTGGTGAAAAACCCTGTAGCCCATCGTTCCGATAATAATCCTTATATTTTCGAAAAACTCCCTCATAGCTGCAGCTTCCGATACGGGAACCGAGGGCTTTGCCGGGACTGCCGTGTTGAGCACATTGTATTTTGAAGACCTGAGTGCCTGTTTATACAATATATACTCCAGGAATTTGAGGTTGGTTTTGCGCAGATTCTGGGAACTGCTTGTGAAGACAAGCGCTTCTGTCCAGAAATCCTTGTCTCTGTGGGAAAGCAGCTGTTTCAGCACATTTTCTGAATTCCCGATCCACACGGCATCCCCGCTGTCTTCATCACGACCGATGAGCAGAAACACCCCCGGAGCTCTCAATTCCCGGTTTCTGAACACCGAATGCAGGCTTTTTTTGGGAATTTTGATTCCCATGCCAACCCAGTTGAACATTTCACAAATAATCACCCCGTCGGGTTTTCCATCCAGCAGATAAAGTGAAACCGCCCGTCCTAAATTCATGCTTACTCCTTGAGAGAGTGAGGTAATGTCAGACTTGACCAGATGGTTGCGTTGTGTTCTCGAAAAGCATTGCAGTCATAATCCAGCACATTCTGATCAGTGCACTACATATGATATAGTTATTGAAACCGAAAAGCCAAAGGAAATGTTAAGAATTTAACTGGTACGCCAGAAGTGTCACGGAATCACCCATGAAGAGCTATCAGAGTGTGATGATAAAGATGGAGTTTTGATGTATATTGTCCAAACCTTTTCATGAATGGCGATCAGAAAATGGCATGACAGAAAGGCAATGTATAATATGTAATATACATTAGGTTCCCGAAAATTCATAATCCGTGATTGTTTATTTCTTCACCTCGGAGGGGTTATCTCTTTACAGCCAGGTCTTCAGGGCCTGGACTCCGATCCCGAAAAAATCCCTCTTCGTCCCGAAGGGACGATCCTGTTAATCACACGATTTCAGAAGATTTTTTTTATTTACGGCGAGGACGCCTTTATGGTTACGTCATGCTCGTTTTCCGCATTGATGCCCCGTTGCTTAAAAGTCACCGGAGGTCTCCTCATCACGAATACAAGAGGCCGGAAAGA
>JBKGXV010000145.1:0-5845 GCA_046546375.1 Chitinispirillaceae bacterium
CGGAAGACCTACGCTCAGGGTGAGCGGAGGTCTGTGTTCAATATAAATGTCTAAAATAGTAGGAAGCAAACACCAAAGCGCCAGAAATGGAGAGAGGGCGGGGAAAAGTATCAGATGGTGATACCTTTTATATTCATCTGAAGTCTCTTTTTGCCGTTCCACTCGTTTTCCTCGAGTGCGAAGGCAACTTTCATGGAGGTGGAGTCCTTTACCTCATGAATCCGTTCGCCGAAATTGAAGCCGATGGCATCCATCACCACTCCCCGGCTTGTCAGACAAAGCTTGAGATGCTTCTGCCCCACAACTCTGGGAGAGTAGCGATGCTGAAGATCGCGGCAGAGAAGAACCGGACGCATGTTTCCCGGCCCGAAAGGTGCCATCTGCTTTATTATCCTAAGGAGCTTGGGTGTTAGTGCCGCTATTGACACCTCCACATCTGCAGTCACCCTGGGAGTGAGATCATCTTTCCCGAGTTTGCTTCTGACAACCTCATTGAATTTTTCTCTGAAAGTGTCGATTTTGTCCCGGTGAATACTGAGGCCCGCTGCGGCAGCATGCCCGCCGAAAGATTTCAGCAAAGAGCCGCACTCGTCAAGCGTTTCCAGAAGATGAAGCCCCGGAATGCTTCTTCCGGAACCCTTGGCGATTCCATCTTTACCGATAGAAAGGAGTATGGAGGGTCTGTGGAACCGTTCGACCAGTTTGGAGGCCACAATACCGATCACACCCACATGCCAGTCGGCATTGCCGAGCACCAGACCGAAGTCATTGTCAGGATGACAATTGCACTCCACCCACCTGCGCGCCTCCTCGGCGACAGTGCTGTCCAGGGCGCGCCTCTCGTGGTTGGCTTCCCTGAGCTCCTTTGCGTAAACAGTTGCCAGGCCGGAATCATCCGTAAGCAGAAGCTCCACTCCCCTGCGGGGATCTCCCAGCCTTCCCACCGCATTTATACTGGGCGCGATCTGAAACACCGCCTCACCGGTGGAAATCTTCTTTCCGGTCAGTCCCTGCTCCTGCAGAAGCGCTCTCAACCCGACCACTTCGGTTTTCTGCAGATTGTCAAATCCATAAAACGCGATCACCCGGTTTTCACCTGTCAGAGGAACTATATCCGCAGCCGTTCCCAAAGCGGCAAGCTCCACAAGATCCAGCCACAACTCCTCGCTTCTTGAGGCAACCATTCCCAGAGCCTGACAAAATTTAAGCGCCACTCCCACTCCCGCAAGACAGGAATCGGGATAAGAGCAGTCCGGCACCTTGTGATCTATAACCGCCAGTGCATCGGGCAGCGTTTCCTTGGGTTCATGATGATCAGTAATGATAAGATCGATACCGAGTTCCCCGGCGAGCTTCGCTTCGGCAACCGCGGTGATTCCGCAATCCACGGTTATCACCAGCGTTGCGCCTCCCTGGGCGATCTGGCGGATACCCGCTTCGGACATCCCGTAGCCCTCAGTCAACCTGTTGGGCAGATAATAATCACACTCTGCACCCAGGCGTCTCAATACGCGCACAAGGAGTGCCGTTGAGGTCACTCCATCCACGTCGTAATCGCCGTAGATCACTATTTTTTCTTTTGAATCAATCGCCTGCTTTGTTCTGCGGACCGCTTTCTCCATGTCTCTGAAGAGAAACGGGTCATGGAGATGGGAAAGCTGGGGACGGAAGAATCGTTTACATTCATCAAAAGAGGTGAGTTTCCGGCCGGTCAGGATGGTGGCCACAGCCTGCGGCACGTTGAGTTCCTTTGCGAGATGATCCGCTATCTGCGTATCGATTTCCCGAAGTGAGATTCTTTCCCGTGCCGCATCGAAGGTCATGACACCCTGGCCCCAAGCGATACAGAAGCTTTCGGACCCACAAGCACCAATGAACCGCTCCTGTCTTTTGCCGCAAGAAGCATGCCCTCGGATTTCAGTCCGAAAAGCGTGGCGGGTCTGAGATTGAACACACCCACAACCTGCTGACCGGTAAGCTCCTCGGGTTCATAGCTCTGGGCTATTCCGGCAACGACCTGACGCTTCTCTGTTCCGAAATCGACCTGAAGGCAGAGAAGTTTTTTGGACTTTTTCACTTTTTCGGCAGAAAGCACCTTTCCCACCCTCAAGTCAACAGCGGAAAAGGTATCAATCTCTATAAGCCCCTGGCGTTCCTCCTCTTTCACCTCATCATGCTGCTTTGTAGCCGATGCAAACAGCGCCTCGAGATCACTGTTCTCCAGAGGCTTCACCAGTTTCTGCACCTTACCAAGCTTTGTATTGGAAAGTGAGAATCTGTAATCATCCCAGGCAAACTCCCCGCCAAGCTGCGCTTCGATGCTTGAGGAAAGCTCGGGAGTGATCGGCTTGAGAAATACCGCCAGTGACCTGATAAGATTCACGCAGGTAACCATCACCTTGGCAGCAGCGGCTTTATCCGTCTTGTTAAGCTCCCAGGGTTTGGAGTCCTGATAGTATTTGTTTCCGAGGCTTCCCAGGTAATGAACCTTATCGACAACCTGTCTGAAATCGCAGTTTTCATAGAGCCGAGCTATATCGGCAGCCGTTTTTTCCACCTCGGAAGCGATCTGGTCATCCCAGGGCGCATCGGGCACCGTGTTGTCGAAGTAGCGCTCGCAGAAAATCATGGTGCGGTGATGCAGATTGCCGATATTGTTGACCAGGGTGGTATTCACTCTTCCCATCAGCTCATCTTTGTTAAGGTCTATATCAGCCGATGTGGGAGAGAGCTTTGCCCCGTAGTAAAACCGAAGGAACTCGGGTGCCTGAGGATGAGGCACTTTATCCAGATACTCCCGTGCCAGAATGAATGTTCCGCGGGATTTGGACATTTTTTCACCTTGAATGTTCAGAAAACCGTGCACGCGGATATTGTCCGGAACAGCAAAATCTGAATTGTCCAGCATTACAGGCCAGAAAAGAGCATGAAAGTACACAATGTCCTTGCCGATGAAATGCACTATCTGAGTGCCGCTGTCCTTGCTCCAGAACTCCTCGACCTTTCTGCCGTTGTCCTTGCACCAGCGGTCCGTTGATGAAAGATAGCCTATCGGGGCATCCATCCATACATAGAAGTATTTATCCTCTGTACCGGGGATTTTGAATCCGAAATAGGGCCCGTCACGTGAAATGCACCACTCTCTCAACCCCTCGTCAATCCATGACTTCACAAAATTTCTCATGTCGTCCTGAAGCACACCGGGGCGGCCGATGAAATCACTGAGAAAGTCTTCGCACTTATCCAGCTTCACGTAGAAATTGTTGGATTTTCTGAGAACAGGCGTATTGGAACAGATAAAGCATTTGGGTTCTATGAGATCAGTGGGCTCGTAGGTGGCCCCGCAGTTCTCGCACACATCCCCGTACTGCTTGGGAGTCTTGCAGCGGGGGCAGGTTCCCATGATGAACCTGTCGGGAAGGAAACGCTTATCGTGTTCGCAGTAGTACTGATTGATCTCCCTTTCCACCACCAGGCCGTTTTTCTTCAGATTTTCATAGATCAACTCGGCGTAGTGACGGTTCTCTTCTGAATTGGTGGAGTAGAAGATATCGAATCCGATATTGTAGCCCGCATAATCCCGGACGTGATCCTCCCACGCACGCGCAATCAGCTCTTCTGGAGTGATCCCCTGGCGAAGAGCGTTGAGCTCGATGGGGGTACCGTGAGTGTCATCAGCACAGACGTAAAGAACCTCATGACCTCTGAGCTTGTTGTAGCGGACATAGATGTCGGTCTGGACCACTTCAAGCAGATGTCCCAGATGAATGTCGCCGTTTGCGTAGGGTAAAGCACTGGTGACCAGTATCCGCTTGCGGGACCGGCTCGGATCAAGTGGCATACTCAAACGTTCCTTTCTCAAATTCCTGGGGAGCAAGCCACTGCTGACTGCCGTCGCTGAAATGGACAAGTCCCTTGCACTGAAAGATGTTTATATATGAAAGCGTTCCGCTTTTACCGTCGATAGTGATTCTGCTTCCCACGGGAGGAAACTCCGAAAACAGTTCCTGATACATCTCGTTTTCATAGCGCATGCAGCACAGAAGCCTTCCGCAGTTGCCGGAAATCTTTGAGGGATTGAGAGCAAGCTGCTGATCCTTGGCCATCTGGGTGGTGATCTGCTCAAACTCGGTCAGAAACGCATTGCAGCACTGTTTTCGACCGCACACACCGCAGCCGCCGATGCGCTTGGCTTCATCCCTCACCCCGATCTGGCGAAGCTCGATACGGGTGCGGTACACCGATGCCAGATCCTTCACCAGCTCACGAAAATCCACTCTCTGTGCGGCGGTAAAATAAAAAGTGATCTTGCTGCCGTCAAACTGCACCTCCACATCCACAAGCTTCATCTCGAGATTGAAATGGGTTATCTTCTCCCGGCATACCTTGAATGCGGAGCGTTCTTTTTCCTGATTCTTTTTGAGGATCTCAAGATCCCTCTCCTGGGCCTTTCTTACGATACCGCGGGTTTCACCCTTTCCGCGCTTCAGTTTGACCAAAGACCCCACACAGGATGCCTTGCCCATATCCTGACCACGCTCAGCCTCCACCAGCACGTATTCACCTTCAACGATCTCAAGATCGTTGTGGTCTTTGTATATAGCCCTGCGCTCACCTTTGAACATCACTTCAACAAGCTTGCTGTTTTTTGCCATCATATATCTCCATTAAAGAACATGCGAAATTAACTAGTACCAACTGACTGTTTCCCCTGGCCTTCAAAGCAGCCAATCCCTCCTGGCACAAACGGATGAACTGCTCCATCTGCTCGGGGGTAACCGTACCCGGTAGTTCGATCCGGTAGGGCATATCAGATTTAAAATAGTTTTCTGAACCGGGAAACTTGGCCAAAAATGCGAATCTTAGTAACTGAAGCAGACAATTGAGTGTCTTTTCGCCACTGGCCTGATCGGCAGCATCCCCGAAACGGTCCATATCCTCCACCACACTCTCCCACTCCCCCTTCACACAGTGATTCCAGAACTGAGAGGCCATCTGGTAGCTTTCATCGGGCGGATTTTCGAAAATCGCAAACGCCTCACCCAGCGATCCGCAGTGAATAGCCGATTCCACCCGTGTATCGGAAGGGTCCACCTCGAAACGGGAACTGAGCTCCGAGCGGATGATTTCGGGAGAGAGAAACGCAAAGCGCAGGATCTGGCAGCGGGAAACAATTGTCTGCAGAACCGAGTGAAGCCTGCTGGTGAGCAGGATCATCACAGTTCCCCCCGGAGGCTCCTCGAGGGTCTTGAGCATGGCGTTGGCCGATTCCTTGTTCATGAAATCAACCCCGTCGAGAATCGCCACATTCCGACCGCTCTCCACAGATCCCCGCACGATAGCGTGATTCACTTCCTTTATCCACTCAACAGGTATGTGCGGTGTGCCGGAAAAATCCTCCAGCATGTAGGGACTCTTTATCCTCCTGGCAGCGCGGGAAGACACATAGTTCCACCCCTCGGGCGAAAGCTTCCCGTCACGGGTCTTGTGCTCCTTACCCAGAACCACCGGCATGAGCACATGAAAGTCCGGATGAGAGTAATTGCTTATCTTTTTACATGAAGGGCAGGTCCCGCAGGGTTTTGCCTCCTCGTTTTCACAAAGCAGCGCCATCGCCAGCTCCAGCGCACAGGCGAACTTGCCCGTCCCCCGCTCACCACTGAAAAGGTAGGCATGTCCCAGCGAACCATTGTCAAACGCACTTCCCAGAACGTTTTTTATGCGATCCTGCCCTACAAGTTTGTTCCACTGCAACTTTGACATGTATGCTCTCCGTTGTTTGTTTGAGAGGTTCTACCGGCCCGCTCTCTATCACTTATCCGAATCAAAGACGTATTCCCGCTCC
>JBKGXV010000146.1:0-5840 GCA_046546375.1 Chitinispirillaceae bacterium
AGTACTATGAGAGCGGAAAACCCGGTGTGGCTGTGATAAAGAAACCCAAGGTGGAAGAAAACCCCGGTATAGAGCAGTTGAGTTTGTTCGAGTTGTTCTGACCTGCCGCCCAAATCGATATCAGTGCCGTCCACAAAACAAAGACGGGAAACCCCGCCTTCTTGTTAACTCCCTGCGATACGGATCCTATTCTGCCGAAACAGCCACATCGTAATAGCCGCTGTTATACAAGCTTTGGACAGTGATGAAATAGGAACCGTTCTCAGAACGGGTCCACGTTAGTTTTGAAGTAATATTTCTACCACTGTGATGATCCACGCTTATCAGTTCGAGGCCAGTTGGAGCCTGCCCGAGAAGTCTGACATAGGTGTTGAGATGCTGACTTTCGATGGTGTATGTTGTACCCGCTTCTTTGTAGAAACTGTACCAGTGAATAGCCTCTTTTTCATAATTTCTGTATTTTGAATTGCCCGGCTGTAGGAATATATAGCTTACACCGGGCTCGTGGGTAAGTACAACACTCAAAACAGCAAAATTTGATTCATCCTGCCCGGCGGGATTGCTTACAATGCATCTATTGTTGAAGAATTATCACTCAATGCAGCAGATTCTATTGTATAGGTGCTCTCAGTCGCTCCCGGGATATCGTCACTGCCTTCTTGCCACTGGTGGCTCAGGGATGACCCGGTAATTGTAAAATGACCTCTTTGCCCATCATGACAATGATGCTGCTGGGACTTTTTGTTATCCGGGGAGGACCTTCGATCTGTATCACTGTCAGGGTCGCTGTGCCGCTCTCGGTAACAGCACCATCCCTATTGCTTACTGAACATTTAATAACGGCTCCATTATTCCCGCCATAGACAGAGGCCATCTGATAGCTGTTTTGGGTGGCACCCGGGAAATCTTCACCATCTCTGTATCATCGGTAGGTCAGGTCGCTGCCTGTAGCCTCGATGGTGAATACAACAAAGGATCCCTCTTCTGCTTCCGAAGACTGAGGCTGAACACTTACTACGCTTCGTAATTATCAGGCATGAATGGCTTTTGCCTTTTTCTCATACGGCCGAGAATTTCTCCCTCAATATCCAGTTCCTCCATGAGGACACACAGCGACTGCGCTTCCCGGATATAGTTTTCAGAAATGCCTTCCACCTTGCTTTTCGTCGCGCCTTTCAGCAGCGCCAGCTGAAGGTGTTCATATACTTCCGTTTCATACGTATGGCACAGAACCTCCTGCAGCTGTTCAATCGCCTTTGTGTTGTTGCCTGTGTGAAAGTTGATTATTCCAGAGCATGCTTTTCTTAATATATTGAACTCCAGGTCATTTTTTGAATCATCTTCCCAACTTTTGGTTGGAAAATCTACTTTGACCATGTGGTTGCTGGAATCGGTCTGGTCACGTGAATGCCCGCACGCAGAAGCAACAGTCGCGTTCCAGAGATAACTCTTGTAGAACAGTTTGTAGCTTGTCAGTCCTGAATCCAGATAATGTGTTCCGTAGTCTTTGCGATTATCCGAACTGGAATTTTCAAAATTCTTTAAAATATGGGCCAGTTTGGCTTTCGCCAATGGCAGAGTTCTCGCTCTTAAATAGGATATAGCCAAATAGAAAGTAGCTCCCAACTCTTCCTTTGCAACATGGGAAAGTTCGAACTCTTCCACTGCGTTGGAGAAATCTCCTTTATTCAGAAGCGCTCTGCCGTACCAGTAATGGGAAGCATCCTGATATCGGGATGGCCTTCTTAGACAAGTAGATGAGAACAGTCCCGAGCTGTATTCAAGTCCCTCAAGGGCATCGCTGAGGTACTTCGATTTACTCTTTTTGGTTTTTGACGACTCTGCCATAAGAACGGAGCAGGCGCATTTTCTGATATACAGCCTTTCAGTTCTGTAGGAAAACTTTTCTTCTTTCCAAGCTTTTATCGGAACCCAGGACGAATCGAAATATGAGATTGCTTCAAGGTATTTTTCTCGAGCGTGATAGTAATTTCCTTTCTGGTAATTCGATTCGGCTATTGCCTCAAAGTAGAAAGGATTCAGAGGATCCTCTTGTGCCTTTGTATCAGGTGTATCCTGATTATTCAGAATGCCTGATAGGAATTTCATGGATTCGAGCTTCTGCTCTTTAATTTCCGATATGTAGGAGGAATACTGGTTCAGTTCCGAAATTGCCTGATCAAAAGCGCTGTAAGCCTCTCCGAATTCACCTTTGTTGAAATAGATTCTTCCCTTAATGGCATAAGTCTGGCCACTGATCCATTTTTCCATTTCGGGATTCATAGCAGTGACGGAGGGGTTGATGTCAGCCACGTCAGTCGTCGATTCCAGAATGCGGGTAATTTCATCACTGAACCTTAAGACATCCCCGACCCATCTTAGTTCCCCTGATTTCTCTTTCCCATCTATTTCAGATATTCCCATTTCCTTGAGCTCTTCGAAGAGAACGTTGAGTTCGAAAATTCCGATGGCGCTGGGACAATGTCTAAGTATATCATTAATCTGTTGTCTACCCGCATCGTTACTTTTTACCATGGTTAAAAGTTTTCCTGCCAAAACATTCATATTATCTGGATTGAACTCCAAGGCTTTATCAAATGCCTCAATCGCGCCGCTGGGATCTTCCAGTAGGTAGAGGACTCTTCCTTTCAAGAAGTAATTATAGTAGTTCTCTTTATCCAGTTTTATTGCCGTATTAATAGTATCCAACGCTTGTGTTCTGTATTTTTTGCCTTGTTTTGCAAGCGAGAGGGCAATGATGTTTAGTGAATCGATCATAAGACGTTTATCATCCCGCCTTAAAGCATATGTGAATGCTTTTTTCGAATTTCTAACGGCATTAGGATGATCCTTTTTCAGAAAACACAAATAGGAGCTGATATTGTAGGCATTGGGATTTTCTTTGTCTGAGATAAGTATCAGCTCTTTAATCATTTCAATTTCTCTGCATTTGCATTTGAGTTTGCTGGGGACTGTAAAATCACCTTCTTTTGCAAGAAATTTGTAGGAATACCTCACTGCATCCGGGATAAGAAGTTCTGTCAACGCAATACATGAGTCGGTTTTTTGGGGAGTCTGGCTGATGATTTTTTGGAAAAGGGTCTTCGCGCACTCATTCATTTCGAACATAGCGAGTACAAGTCCCAGATTGTGTTTGGCATTGGTCAGTTTATCATAGTACTGCAGTGACTCCCGCAGGTGATGTTCCGCGTCCAACAGAAGAAGATTTCTCTTGTCAGGCCTGTCCAGTGCATCCTTGTATGCCCTGAGCCCTTCGTAGTAAGCCCTGAGTGCACTTGTGGGCATCTGCTCTTCTGTTGACAGTACCGAAAATATCTTTATCGCCAGAATTTCTATCTGGTCCGGAAGGGGTTCGGATTCGGTTCGGGGGATCTGTTCATGCAGCCCGTAGTGTGAGTTTATCCTGAAAACCCTCTTTCTCCTCTTGCCGCTTAAATAACAGACAATTACTCTTTTCCCCTCCTCACTCGATACCGCTCCGCTGATTTCGAATTTATGCCTGTACAGGTATTTTGTTACAATGTTCAAAGGCAGAGTTATAAGTGTTCCTGAAAAAGACAGCGTCATCTGGCTGATAGTTTCCCCCTGTGTGGGACTGTCGACCAGAATTTTGGGCCCTTCAATACCGAATTCCGTTTTTGATACAGGCCCCATTTTTTTTATGGAATCACTGAGCCTCTGGAGCCTGTTGAGCTCAGCAGCAAGAAGAGGGGCTATACTGTTTGCCAGTGCATAATTGCCTTTGTCACTATGATGGAAAGTGCTTATGTAGATTCCGTTATGTTTTTTAACCAGCTTTAAAAACACAAACAGGCTCAAGCAGAAGATCCCGAGTACAAGGAAAATCGAGTGAACGACAAATAGATTTGATTCAAACGAGAATTCGAGTACCGTTTCTATCAAGTAGCCAGAAAACCACAGAGTTAGAAAAATGATTCCCGGTATCAACAGAAAATATGCAAGTTTGAGTCGTTTCAATGCTCTTTTGCTGTTTTCATATTTAAGTTGAAACCAATACCTGAACATTGATTATCTCCAGAAAAATTCGGTAGAATCCCGGATTAATAAGATACCGGTCTGGTATTGCAATTAAACGCGCATAGAATATGCCATGAAATCGGCAGTATTGTGGTGGTGGAGGAGCACACAGAACAGGTACTCATCCGGGAGGTGCCCGCCCCCCCCCCGGATGATTCCCAGGGAAGTTAATTCATTACCCGCTGATCGGCGTACGAGGTCAAAGAGGCGGGGATAATCGCTTGGACAGAGCAAAATCTGATATTGGTAAAATTCTGAAGCATCCTATCACTATTCTATGATTAGGACATGTTTGATTACAGCAGAATCGCCGCCTCCGTTGCCGCACGGGAAGAGCTCACAAAGGCTTTTGACCAAGCCGACATTACCCTCAAGGAAAAAATCGATAAACTGATGAAAATGCAGAAAAAACACAACCCCGACTTCTTCAGCCGCTACGACCAGGCCAGAGTGATAAAGGATCTGGGGATACGGTATGAAGCTACTGAGGATAAAGAGATGCAGACTGCATAAATTCCAGTTCTTGTCATAATGGGGAAAAGCGAACAAAAGCCGCAGCAGAAAAAGTTCTGAAGCGGCCTTTTTTGTGATCATCTCCCCCTTTCCCTCCGCCATCAGATTTCTGGAACAATACTTGCATCAAAGAATCCCCGTTTGCTCCTTTCTCCGTTTTTCCGCACTTTTCTTTCCCAAAACAGGAATCAAAACATCACCTCAACTCCCCGGGAGGTCATGATGGCCCTGACGGATTTCGCCCATGTCTACGCCGCCCTTCACGACGCCGGTATCAACCGGGTGATCAGGCTTTTAATGAAACAGCGGCCTTCTCTTTTCAATTACGGAACTGAAAACATCCGCCGAAACCCCGACCTGCTCTGCGAGCCCCTCAACGTGCACCCCCGCGTTACGCGGTTCATTACAGTTCTCGATCCCGTTCCGGTCATGGGATCGGAATCCCTGGGACTTGACTTCTGTGTCCAGCTTACGCATGTCTCGTTCCTCCGGGG
The DNA here is from genome assembly GCA_046546375.1 of Chitinispirillaceae bacterium. GTDB lineage: Bacteria > Fibrobacterota > Chitinivibrionia > Chitinivibrionales > Chitinispirillaceae > JAEZKC01. The sequence continues at coordinate 5,067 of JBKGXV010000146.1, forward strand.
GCGCCCAAATCCTGGTGTGCGGTATGGATTCCCGGAACAACTCTCTTCGGTGCGAATCCGGATATCAACCTCCCCCTGGACATAAGCGGGATTCTGAATGCGTCGGTGGCTCTCACTGCTGCTCCGGTGATCTACTACGGTGAGGGGGCGCCCAACCGGTGGATGCTGTTCATCGACCCGGACCCCGCCTTGACGGATCTGCAGATAGAGGGAATCGCCGATATTCCGGGCACTGTTCTTGAAAACGCGATCGATGCCGCAATCGAGTCACTTGATCTCCCGGGGTGGGCGGAGGATGTTATCGAAACAATCCTGGGACCGTTGGTGGATGTGATCAAGGGCATTCTGGGAGTGACCGGTGATGTCTCCCTGTGGATCATCAACTTTATCGCAAATACGCTGGGGTTGTGGGATCTTCTCAAAGCGGCACTTCTTGAGTATCTGGGAGACAGCGTGCCTCTGTTTGAGCTTCCCGATCCTTTGCCGGTCATGCCCGCTGAGCCGCCCGAAATAGAAACCAAAGTGCCGATATCTTATCTGGGGGTGGTTGTAAACGATACGGAACTGATCATTCAAGGAGATATAGGAGGCAGTGTATGAAAAATCTGCTCAACAGGTATGTTTGAGGCAGTGATGTGAAAGGTATATACAGAAAAAGGACCGCCCTTTCAGGCAGTCCCTTCTACGGGGAGTTTCACTGAAACTGTACTACTTTCCGATAAGGACCAGTCCGGATCTCTTTAAAGATCTTCCGCTGTGAACTTTTACTATGTA
>JBKGXV010000147.1:0-5815 GCA_046546375.1 Chitinispirillaceae bacterium
TCTATAGTCACCGATTATGAACACTCCTTTATCTCAGACACGACTATTGATGGAAAAGAAGCTTGGCAGATAGAAATGGTTCCAAAGCCTCAGGCTCCCGTGGTGTGGGAAAAGGTGATTACCTACATCACCAAGGAGAATTTTATCCAGCGAAGGGCGGAGTTTTTTGGTGAAAACGGAGAACTGGTCAATGTGATGCTTCTGGAGGATGTGCAGAAGATGGGTGGAAGGACTATCCCGACCAGAATAGAGATGATACCTCAGGACAAGCAGGATCACAAGACGGTGATGAATTACGATTCTATAGAATTCAACATGCCGCTTGAAAAGAGTTTCTTTTCTCAGCAGAATATGAAACGGATAAGGTGATTGATGTCTGTTTTTATGGTTTTGGCATGGCGCAATCTGTGGCGCAACAGACACCGCACTCTTATCACCATGGGCTCGGTCTTCTTTGCGGTGATTCTGGTTCTGTTCGTGCGGTCCATGCAGCTTGGAACCTACGAGCATATGATCACAAACACACTGAAGATCTATACTGGTTTCATACAGGTGCAGGGTGAGGAGTTCTGGGAGACCAGAAGTCTTGAAAACAGCATGGATTTCGAACCTCAGAGACGGGAGATGATTTCCCGGATTCCGGGAGTTGTCTCAGTCGTTCCTCGGCTGGAATCTTTCGCGCTTGCTTCTTCCGGAGAAAAGACCCGCGGAGCGATGGTGACCGGAATTGCTCCGGAGGTTGAAAACAGGATGAATGATCTGGCCGAGAGGGTGGTGAAAGGTGAATATCTCCAATCCGGTTCGGAGGGAGCGCTCATTGCCCGGGGACTGGCGGAGTATCTCGATGCGGGAATCGGGGATACGCTTATTCTTTTGAGTCAGGGTTATTACGGAGCAAGCGCTGCAGGTGCTTTTGCTATTTCGGGAATTGTCGACCTTCCTTTGCCCGATCTCAATAACAGTGCGGTGTATCTCACCCTTGATCAGGCCCAGTTCTTTTTCTCCATGCCCGAGCGGGGAACTTCACTGGCTATAATGATCGAGGATCCCGATATGCTCGGCCGGGTAACCGAAAGACTTCAGGAAATCTATGAAAACGGCTACGATGTACTTACCTGGCGGGAGATGCTTCCTGAACTGGTGCAGTCTATAGAATTCGATAATGCAGGCGGATTGATCATGCTGGGTATACTTTATCTGGTAATTGCTTTCGGTATCTTCGGAACGGTGATGATGATGACAGCTGAGAGAAAACGAGAATTCGCCATGATGATATCCATCGGTATGAAGCCCCGGAAACTCAGTCTGACGGTTCTGTTCGAAACCATCACCATAGGTCTTCTGGGGACGATTGCGGGGGTGGTGGTGTCGATACCCATTCTTCTGTATATGAGAGCAAATCCCATCATTCTCACAGGGGAAGCCGCCGAGGCGATCCGGACGTACGGTTTCGATCCGCTGATACCGTTTCTGGTGGAACCCTCTCTTTTCATAAACCAGGGGCTGGTGGTGTTTCTGGTATCGGTTCTTGTTTGCATATATCCACTGTGGTCGATAACGAGGCTGAAGGTTTCCAATGAACTCCGGGCCTGAATTCCACGAAGGGGACAAGCGGTAATGCTTTTTGAGCTTGCATGGAAGAATATCTGGAGAAACAAGCTGCGCAGTCTTATAATAATGACCGCCACAGCACTGGGGCTTTTAGGGGGGCTCACCGCATCCGCACTCAGCTTCGGTATGGGTGAGCAGATGGTGGAGACGGTAATAAAAACCCGTGTCTCGCATCTCCAGATCACGCATCCTCAATATCAGGATGATCCCGATATACAGTACTGTGTTTCCGATGCCAGGGAAAAAGTGGAAAAGCTGGATTCCATGCCTCAGGTAGCGGCCGTTGCTCCCCGGGTTTTAGTGAATGCCATGGCTTCATCTCCCAAAACCGCGCTCGGTGTGGAGCTTATGGGGGTACTACCGCAACGGGAAAGAAATCTCACCATAGTGGACGAATCTGTCATGGAGGGTTCGTTTTTTTCCGATGAGGGTGAGTTTGAGGCAGTTATCGGACAGGAGCTGGCCGAGAGGCTTGATATGGGGGTTGGATCCAGAATCGTTTTCACTTTTCAGAATGCTGAGGGAACGATAACCGGTGGGGCATTCAGAGTATCAGGAATCTTCCGCACACCTTCCAGTGAGTTTGACCGCGGAACAGTTTTCGTGCAGGCCCAGGATCTGGCGCAGCTACTTGAAACAGAGCTTCACTATCAGCAGATTTCAGTGCTTTTCACCACTTTGGAGGCGCTTGATACCACTTTGTCCACAGTGCATTCCATTGCTCCCGATATGAGAGTTCAGACCTGGACCGAGCTCGCACCGGAGCTGGGATTCATTTCCGAAACACTGGGTGTCTCTCTTTACATATTTATGGTGGTGATTCTGCTTGCACTGGCTTTCGGGATTGTAAATACCATGCTTATGGTGGTGCTTGAACGCAGACGGGAGCTGGGAATGCTTATGGCGGTGGGGATGAAGCGTAAGACACTGTTTGTTCTGATTGTCCTTGAAACGCTTGCACTCTCTCTTACCGGTGCTGTAGCGGGAATGATTCTCACCTCCGTTGTGGTATGGATACTCTCCATTACCGGAATAGATCTGTCAATTATCTCCCAAGGTCTGAGCGAGTTCGGGCTCACCGATGTGCTGTATCCCGAGCTGCCCTGGACCATGTATCCCATACTGGGTGTGATGGTGGTGGTGATTGCCGTTCTGTCAGCCATCTATCCTGCCAGGCGGGCTTTGAAACTCAGGCCGGCAGATGCACTCAGAAATTGAAAGGCGGGCATACAAAATGAGCGTTATTCAAACGGAAAATCTGGGAAAGGAATATCATGAATCCGAAGTGCCGGTAAAGGCACTCAGCAGGGTGAGTTTTCAGGTCCAGGAGGGGGAATTCACCGCCATAGTCGGTCCTTCCGGATCGGGAAAGAGCACGCTGCTTAATCTTCTGGGCGGGCTCGATAAGCCTTCGCAAGGAAAGGTGGTGATAGGCGGGACCGATCTGTCGACACTCGCCTCGGGTGATCTGATTGACTACCGACTGCACAACATCGGTTTCGTTTTTCAGGCTTATAATCTCATTCCCGTACTGACAGCCCGGGAAAATGTGGAGTTCATCATGCTGCTTCAGAAAAGGGACGTAAAGGAGCGGCATGAACGTGCAAAGAAGCTGCTCAAAGCTGTAGGTCTTCTGAACAGGGCCGATCATCGTCCTGTACAGCTTTCCGGGGGGGAGCAGCAGAGAGTGGCGGTGGCACGGGCGCTTGCTTCCAGTCCGAAATTCGTGTTGGCTGATGAACCCACGGCCAATCTCGATTCTCGTTCAGCTGAAAATCTGCTGGACATGATGGCGGACCTCAACCGCTCTCTGGGTACAGTGTTTCTGTTTTCAACTCATGATGAAAGGGTGATCCGCCGTGCCAGAAGAATTATTACATTAAAAGATGGTGAGATAGAGTCAGACCGTCAGGTTGATCAGTAATTAGTTAAGACTGAGCGGAGTATGAAATGATAAAAAAAACAGTATTGATCATATCGTGTTTCTGTTTTTCCGTATCTGCAGCACTGTTCGGTTTACCCGGTTCGGATCGGGTAGGGGGCTATGTGTCTGAATTGCCGCTGGTAACATTCGGGTGGGACACAACGGAGCTTGATTACAGCAATCTCGTTCATGCCCGCATGAACTATAACTGGTACCCTATGCCTTCCTTCGCACTTGAAGTGGCCGGGCGCTTTCAGCTGTTTACGGGGAGTCTGGCCGATCTGCTTGTGTCCGGAAATCCCCTGATTGATCAGATTGGTGAGGATCGGGGGTATGCGGATCTGACCGATGCATGGCCATCCCTGCTTTATGGAAATGTGGACCGGGCCTGGATCAGTTATTCCAGAAATGATTTTGTAGTTGCAGCAGGCAGGCAGCGGGTAAACTGGGGTACGAATCTCGTTTGGAATCCCAATGACTGGTTCAATGCGTTTGAATATCTGGATTTCGATTACGAGGAACGTCCCGGTACCGATGCTCTTCGTTTCACGTATTATCTCGGATCACTATCTGCATTGGAAGTGGCATTGAAGGCGGGCAGAAGTCTTGACCGTCGTACCTATGCAGCCATGTACAGATTGAACTATCTCACCTATGATCTGCAGTTTCAGGGCGGACTTTTCGGGCGGGATGCTGCTGCGGGGTTTTCCTGGGCAGGCAGTATTCTGGGAGGCGGATTCAGAGGTGAAGTGGCCACGTATCTTCCGGTTCTGGAATCTGACGGGTCCTTCAGTGAGCCTGATTCTGCAACAATTATCGCGGCTCTTTCGGGTGATTATACTTTTGAAAACGGATTCTATATTCATTCGGAGGCTCTCTACAATGGTTTCGGAGGTGAGGGGCGTCTCAATCCGCTGTTTCTGTCCAACCAGGATTTTTCTGCTAAAAATCTCACTCCTGCGAAATACCTCGTGTATGGTTCTTTTGCCTATCCCTTTACGCCTCTCACCAGAGGAAGTGTCTCCGCCATAGTCAATCCGGAGGACTATTCCTTCTATATCAGTCCCTCTCTGACCTGGTCCTTGTCCAATAATATCGAAGCATTGTTCATAGCGCAGCTTTTTTACGGAGAGGAGGGCGATGTGTACGGCTCCACTCCGAATCTGGCAGGAGTGAGGGTGAGGTGGTCGTTTTGAGTTATCCCTGTTGATCCCGAACCGAACCTATCGGCAGTAATCCTGCATCATTCAGGGTATATTCGATGGTCAAGAGCATACAATACAGAACCTCAAGATATATCGTCCTGATGAGGATCATGTAGGACTAGTTGTGGGTGAGCTCGTGGGAGCTAGTGAAGGAGGTATTCGATGCTGCTATGCCAGCGGAGAGAGATCTGCGGAACTGATGTTGTCGGTGGGCTCGTAGGGTATAGCGATTTCAGTCCCAAACTACTGCTACAGGGACAAAGAAGCTACCACTATTGCCTCAGCAGACTCCTGTGGCAAACCCTCAGCCGATATGAAGCTGCAAGCCACTTATGCCAACTGGGATTTTATAGGTAAGAATGAAAATGGTACAGATGAAATCTGGGGTATCAACCCCGACGAAAACGGAGGCTACCTTTTTCTTGAGCTGTTGAAGGATGGAATCTGTACCGATGATCTCTGCCCCTAAAGAAACTGCGGGAGAGTATGAGATTACAGCCTCCGGCGCCGAAGCTGACAATTATGTGGTTACTTTACCTTGTAAGCTATTAGACATGGTCTGAGCCTATTGGTTCTGTAATAGAACTTTCCGGTTACAATATATAAATGAATCTACTTGGACTCCAGGTGTTCTTCTGAGTATTTTAGGTCTGAAGAATGTAAATGCGGTTGAAAAGAAAATGCGATGCTTCCCGGGGTGTAAAAGGAAAATAACCATGGACGGAACAAAGAGATCGGAAATTACAATAGGTTCAACGGTTCTCATTGTACAGAAACAGGATCAGCGCACAGGTAATCTCACCCAAGGCGTTGTGAAAAAAATACTCACCAAATCACCCCAACATCCTCATGGGATCAAAGTAATGCTTCAGGATGGAACTGTCGGCAGGGTAAAGAAAATTTTGTGAGATATAGAGCAGATGCGGGTTGCGATGAGATTAGTGTTCTATTTCATTTCTTACGTTTTCGCTGGCCACTCCAATCTTCACTACTGCTCCGGTATGCAAGGGCGTCCTTGTGGATCTTGTACTGCTCGATATCATGATGCCTCGGCTGGATGGCTATGATCGAAATA
>JBKGXV010000148.1:0-5746 GCA_046546375.1 Chitinispirillaceae bacterium
TCTTTTCCCTTTGCTATCTATTTATTATTCGCTATCCATTCCGGTTCCCGATCTTCGTGATGAGGAAACCTCCGGTCACTTTTCAGCAACGGAGCATCAATGCGGAAAACGAACATAGCGTAACCGCAGAGGCGTCCTCGCCGTAAACAAAAAAATCCTGAAAACATGCCTGAAAAATAAGAACCTTACCACTGCATTTTACACCCGAAAAGACCTGGATATATTTTGAATAGACAATAGAGCGGGCTTCGGTAGACAAACGCTCTCTGCTGAAATGATCTGTGATCTCAAGACCAACAGAGTTACTCAGGTCAAAATGGGTGGTTCCGTGTTGAAACTCAAATACCGCAGTATATCAGGGATAGACTGTATAGAAAAAATCACGCTGGAAGGTATTAGCGGGCCCAGTTCGGTCAGGGTGCAGATTGTTTTTGACCCTGTTACCATAAATACGGAAATCGAACCGGAATTGTTCAGTATAAAAGAAAAGTAACACAGAAATTCAGGAGTTATAGAAAGAGGTTTTATGAATATATGTCGTTTGTTGAAAACTGCAAATTTTGTACTACTGCTGTTTCTCTTTACCTGCGTTTTTCACCTGACCTGCACTTGTTCCGGTATGGTTCAGGAAGATGAATGGTGGGGGTTGGTCACTTTTATAGGGGATAAAGAACACTACGCGGTGATCAAGCACTACAAGAAATACACTACAGGTACTTCTCCACTAGAATATAACGGTGAAGTTCTCGAAACCAAATCCACTGTTTTTATAAAGAATGCCCGCACCGGTGATTCAAAGAAAATATTCGAAACCCCGGGACAGATTGCAAATTTCCTCCCCTGTCTTCCGGACACCGCGATCAGCTTTGTAGGAGGCGGGCAGGGACATGTGTATAAATATACCGGGGAACTAATTACCAATTTCAAGGGTTCCGGGGTGATGGGTGGTTGGACTGAGCCCTATGTGAAATATATTACACGAGATGGTGGTAGCATTTTGGTGGAAAGAGATTGGGTTACCAATAATTCGATTTTAATTGATTCATCTAATTACTCATCTGTTCAGCCATGGGGTATCATAAATAAATGGCGTGGAGCATTCATTGTTAAAAATGAAACTAAATTTGAATATTCAGATTTAGTACCCAATGGTCGAAATGACCAATGGATAAATGAAAAGCAGATAATGAAGCATACTGCTTTGAATGTCTATGACAGTAATTATGTCATCCTTTTTAATATCGAAACACATGAAATTGATACTTTGTATAACTTAGGAAAGGGTGAACAAAGTGGGTATGCCAGTGTTAATAGTAATGCTACACTTCTCATAACAAGTAATCTGGAACTCATCAATCTCTCAAAAAATGAATACAAAAGGTGATTATGAAACGCTTTACTCTACTCTTTCTGGTTATGACCATATCGATAAAAGCCAAGCCACTTGAGCCGTATGGAAACTATTTGGTTGTGCTTGTTCATGGTATCCATGTCAACTATGAAACTGGAAACGAACAGGTTTGCATTCCCTGTCAGAGTGATATTGATTGTGAAGAAATAAAGCAGAAAACGATTGATACTCTTCGAATGGAAACAGGTTTATTTCAGGAAAATTTTGGCGTATCTGTTGCCCGTTCGATACGGCACGAAATCGACAGTGTTCCTGAGATCGTTTCTAGTGATACGGTTTGGAATTATGATACTATTCATGATACGACTCGCGTTGTTTGTTACAGAAAAACTACTTATGAAGAAGAAAAAAAAGCATCCCATCTTTTTGATCCTGGTGCAGACCCGTTTGGTATGGATTTCGGCGATCTGAAGAAATATCTGGAAGAGGAACTGGGTATCAGAGGTCACGTTTATGCGTACAACTTTCATGACCCTGCAGAAACTTATCATACTTTTGATACATCTGAATCCGCAATGTCTCTAGCCAGACAGTTGGGGGATAGAGACAGCAGTTTCTCTTATGAAACAGGGGATTATAAACTATTCCCGACGTATCGTCCTAATCTGGACCGGTCAGATAATTGGTTTTACCAAAATATGTTTAAAGAAGAAGACAGGTATTTATGACTCGTATCTGGGACAGCAGAATATTCCGCTTGCTGCAGGGGATGGCGCATTTGCAGAAATCAGTTTTCTTTTACCATCCAAATTCTTTGATACTATGAACAGCAATTTCAATGATGCAAAGATCAAAATCGTTGTGAATACTGATGACAATTATGGTTCATTCAATCTGGATAATCTGCTTTTCATAACTGAATAGCCGGCAATTACTAGGAATGATAAGGGGTGCTCTCGGTATAACGGATCAGAGGGTACTCTTCTTTCTCCCGCCCCATCTTTTATATTCCTCTGTGCACCGAAACTCCCACTTCAAAGGACAACCGCCTTGATCAGTGTCGAAAATCTGCAGTTCACCTACAGGGGAGCAAAAGAGGAAACCCTCCACAAACTCCGTTTCTCCATCTCGAAAGGGGAAATTTTCGGCTTTCTGGGGCCCAGCGGCTCGGGCAAAAGCACAACCCAGAAAATCCTCACCGGGCTGCTTAAAGAATACTCCGGAAAAGTTGAAGTGGGCGGCAGGGAGATAAGGAAAATCTCACCCGACTACTACGAAAAGGTGGGCGTGGTGTTCAAATTCCCCAATCTCTTCACCAAATTCACTGCGCTTGAAAACCTTGCCTATTTCAGGAGGTCTTTACTCCGGGAAAACCGAAGATCCCCTGAAGCTTCTCGATATGGTGGGACTTGAAAAGGACAGAAATACCCGGGTGAGCGAGTTCTCCAAGTAAATGAAAATGAGACTCAACTTCTGCCGGGGGCTGCTCAATCACCCTAAAGTGCTCTTTCTGGACGAACCCACCTCGGGGCTCGACCCGGTGAACGCCCGCGGGGTCCTGGACATAATAAAACAGAAAAAAGAAAGAGGGAACCACCATATTCCTCACCACCCACAACATGCATGTGGCCGATGAACTCTGCGACAGAGTGGCATTCATCATCGACGGACGCATCGTGCTTGTCGATTCCCCCCGCTCGCTCAAGCTGCAGAAAGGGAAAAAGAGGGTGAGAGTGGAACACAGGGAATCTTCCGAACTGGCCGCGGAAGAATTTTCTCTCGAAGGGCTCGGTGACAATTCCCGCTTCCTCGGGTACAGATGGTTCCAGAGAAAAGTCCTGATATGAAAAATCGATCAGTCACCATCCAGATCATCATTTTCAAGGGCCACATCACAGTAGTCCCTCTGAAAACAGCTCTCGCAGTCACCGCCGCAGCCGTTATAAATCGTGTTGCTCGGGTCATCGGGTGATATCTTGTCATTCAGAACAGTGTCTACTATGAATTCGTAAAATATCTTGTCGGGCAGTTTCTCCACCAGATCCACATAAATTCTGCTCTTTTCCAGAATATCGAGAATATCCTCGATTTTTTTCTCCAGCTCTTCTTCATTGAAAGTATCCGCATCCGGGAATTCGAAATTTTTTGGAAACAGCGTGCGGATCACTATCTCATTGTGGGGCTTTTTGATACTTTCCTCGCAGTCGAGGATATGCTTGAGAAACGCGTTGTGGATTTTGGGGTCTTTTTCTTCCATACCGCCGAAATGGGCTCCCATCTTGCTGAGTTTCTCTTCGAGAATTCTGTTTTCCTCCCGCAGCTTGCGGTCCTGTGAAGATGTACCGTTTTTGATTTCCTCAGGAAAGATCATAATTACCTCCTCAGGTTTTTTAAGGGTTTTGTATGTATCGGGAATGGGTATGTCGGAAAGGCAGAGCGCTGACCGGGAAGATCCGGTGCTGACTCTTGTATTTGAAATATATCATGACCGGTAGAGAGTCAACTGAGCAGAGCTTCTCCGGGGGATTTGCGAAACCTGTTTGATTGCGCTTAGATCAATAATATTTTTAATGAATATGTGCTCTGATAAAGAGGGAGGTGTTTTTGTGAGATTAAGCGTTTTACTTGCTGTACTTATTGTTCTGGGGGATTTCAGCGGACTCGCGGTGGGTTCTGCCCGCTGCGCCGAATCCGATGATGAAAAACCGGTTCTGTCCACTGCCGCGGGGTGGGGGGTGATTGGTGGTCTGGTCATACTCGCCGCAAGTACTGGTGCCTATTTTCTGCACCGTCACAACAAGAGGCAGGTGTTTCTCAGGGATTCCGTCGCCACTGTCATAGAGGAGCGGTTCTCAAAGGCGCGGAAGCTGCATGAAGAGGAGAAGTTCAAAGAGGCCGCAGAGGAGTTCAGGGCCGTTCTGGGGCGCTGGGGTGAATACAAAGGCTGCCGTCCCTCCGACAAGAGACCCGAGCAGCTCGACAGTACCAAGCTGGTGCGGAAGATTGGCGGATCTGAATACCTGCACAGCCATATGGATTTCATCAATATGCTCCGGGATTCCGTTCCCAATCTCCCGCTGGACCCTTACGAATTGGTGAGGCTTGATCGGCTGGAGGTGCAAGATGAGATGGCTTCTCTGAGGGATACCATCAGTTCGGTGAAAAAGAAGTCCGAGGGGTTTGACGAGGAGTTCAGGTACGGATTCGGTGAAGTGGAGACGGCACTGGACAGTGTTGATCAGATCTTCCATGATGTATATGAACAGCAGGCACTCAATTTCAGTCTCAAAAGCAAATTCTTCTATAATCAGGCCAGAGAAACCAAGGACACGGCCGATCTGCGTCGCTATGTTCAGGACTGTGACTATTACCAGTGCGAGAAGTCCTGGTGTGAAAAGGCGCGTTTTCTGCTCGATCCTCCCGTGGCTGCGGACACGGATGCCGATACGGTGAAGGAAGTGAAAGATACGGTCATGACCGAATACCGTGTCGCTATGGAATCGGGGAGACTTGACATGCTGGAGGTGTTTCTGGAGAAATATGCTGATAAAAAATACAGAAAATACAGGACGGTTATTGACAGTGCGAATCAGCTTGCAGTCAGGCTGCGCAAGGAGATGGATGCCGAAATGGCCTACAACAGGGCTCATCCTCTTTTCTCCAATGCGGATGTATCCCAGCTGGAGCTGCAGATGGCCGGGGTGAGTGATCAGGAAGGGAAGTTTATCCGTTCCGTACTGAAGCAGCTTGAAGCGGAGGTGAAGAGGATCGCGCAGGTCCGTTTCCCGGCGTTTCTCAGTGTGGATTTTTCAAAAGAGAACGGCTCAGTCGCCCTGACCGGGTTTGTCAATTGTGAAAAGGACGTCGAAACTGTTCAGGACAGCAGTACCGGAAATGATAGGGTACATCTCCCCGGAGCGGAATCCGCCATGGAGTTTCTGTTTGAGTTCAGGCAGTCGGTGAAGGAAAATGTCGGCAGTTCAGGGCTTGCTCAAGAGCAGAAGAAGAAGGTTTTGGGACGTGTGGACAAGGCCAGTCTTATTGTCCGGCTCAGAAAGAGCTCGCAGGACTATGTCACCTTCTATGCCAGAGTGAAGGATGATGAGGTCAGCTGGTATGATTTCTACGATATCTCAGTTTCCGACAAGCGGGATGTGCGTGTCAGTTCACAGTCGGTTCCTCTGATCAGTTCTCAGGGCGAGAAAACACCCGGGTTGGTGAATACCTTCTTCAGGAAGTGAGTGAACGGAGAACGGATTTTCTCACACAGAGGCGCAGAAAGCGCAGATCGGAAAAAGACGCAGCGGTTTTTGATTGTAGAGATGGAGGTTCGTTCCTATCCGCTCGTACTGAGCCCGTCCCGCTTAGCGGGAGTCGAAGCACATCCTGAGCGCA
>JBKGXV010000149.1:0-5707 GCA_046546375.1 Chitinispirillaceae bacterium
GGTTAACGCCGAGGCTTATCCGCACGGAATTTATTGGAACTACTCTTTTTCCTGTGGTATAATCATAAAAAGGCCATAAAACAATCTCCAAGCCGATTCCAGCGGAGTCTGAATGTACCGAATACTTTTTATCCTCTCCCTTCTTCTGACTTTTTCTGTTCCCGATGCCCGCACTCCATCCCGGAAGGGGGCCTTCACCCTTCAGAAGCGGTCATTTCTAAAAGAACAGCCCCGGGTGCTGGCCAAAAAGAGATCCTGCAAAAGAGAGATCAGAGTCAACGCGGTAGTGGATAATGACTACTCCCCTACCGAGGCGGCCCGTATAGGGTGGCGTGAATCGGGACGTACAGCTGATGTGGTGACCCTGGTGGGATGCGAGAACAACAAAGCCGGCCTGTTCACCCTCCCCGGAATTCTGGATATGCAGTTTCCCGGGCCGATGTTCACCAATCTGGACAGTGTGCGGGAGCTGACAGGAACAGACCAGGCACACGCCCCTGCAGAGAATCTTTCACAGGCATTCACGGGCAAGGGTGTCTTGATAGGAATCATCGACAGCGAATTCGACATACATCACCCCGCCTTTCTGGATTCCACGGGGAAAACCAGATTCATTGCGCTGTATGATCAGAATATGGACGAGATCAGGACCGGTGATGAACTCGGTTCCGATTCTCTTTTCGGTTGTGCGCAGGAAGTGACCCACGGCACACCTGTCACAAGTGTTGCTGCAGCAGGATTCGACCAGGACCCCTATCAGGGTATTGCCCCCCATGCTCTGTTGGCGGGAGTGAAAAGCGGCAGTTCATCTGCGGTCCCGGATGGTATACGCTGGCTATTCTCTCTTGCCGATTCACTCCGGATTCCCTGTGTGATAAACATAAGCATGGGATCTCACGACGGACCTCATGACGGCAGTTCAATCACAGACAGAGTGATCGATTCCATTACAGGGCCGGGGCGGATCATCGTGGGAGCTGCAGGAAACAGCGGAAACAGCAAGGTGCATCTGGGACTGCAGCTGCACGGCACCCAAAAACAGGGTACCTTTTCCGTTCCCCTGGAAATGAATTCAACTGACCCCGACGTTCCGTTCCTGTCCGGTTTCGACATCTGGGGAACAGAAGACAACCACATCTATGCCGATCTGCTCATTCTTGATACCGTTTCACTAGATTACCTGAAAAGCACCAGCACCATCTCAACCAGAACAACCGATTACTATATCCCCGACACGGTGACAATAGAAAATTCCCGCACCGGCGAAACGGACACCATACTTGTCAGGGGAATACATGAGCGGTCAAACAGTTCCAACGATTCTCCTCACATCAGAGTGCACCTTCAGTCAAACAGAAATTTCTATGCTCTGGGAGTGGAGCTGTGGGGCTCGGGCAGAGTGGATTTATGGAATATCAACAGCGAGGATCTCACAAGCTACGGATCAGAAACAAAACTTGAGGGCAATGATTCCATGACAATAAATGAAGTCGGAGGAACGGCTGCGGGAATCATTTCTGTAGGTGCCTACAACAGCAAAAACAGCGTGTCTCTCTGGGACGGTCAGGAGATCACACAGAGCCACCAGCTGCATGCCCTGGCCAGCTGGTCCAGTCTCGGTCCCACCCGTGACGGCCGTATAAAACCGGATATCACCGCTCCGGGAAACTTCGTGGTTGCAGCCATAAGCAAAAACAGCAGCAAAAGCGAAATAGTGGTGTGGCCGGATCACCCACAACCTTACGGACGGTACTCCTACCTGGCGGGAACCAGTGTCGCTGCTCCCGTAGTTGCCGGAACGGCGGCACTTCTTCTGGAAGCAGACCCGCTTCTCACTCCGGATTCCATAAAACACATTCTTGCCCGAAGTGCCATAAGAGATGACCACACGGGGACACTTTCGGAACCGGACAACAAATGGGGTTTCGGCAAAGTGAATACTATCGGAGCACTGCTGGAAATGGATGAATACAAAGTGAAAGCTGCCGGGTCCCCCGAAAATACCACACACAGAACCTTGTTCAACATCATTCCTGGAAAGCGCCACATCCGCGTGAACACTGAAAACGCCCTCGTGAGGGGTTATGATCCCCGGGGAAGGCAACTTTTCACCATACCGGTTGTGAATAAAACGGTTTCTCTCCCCCGCGGTCTTGCGCCAGGAACAGTGATACTCAAGGCCCGGCGTGACGGAATCGAACTGGGATCTACAAGGATCATCATCAACCGCTAGCCCCGGCCGGTAAAGCTTTGCCGCATCTGAAACACGGATTTCCCGCCCTCTTTTGTCTTAATGAATCCTCATGATTCCAGTGGCATTCCCTTTGCGGAAAAATACTGATAACAGGATCAAAATGCCGTATCGGCTTCACCCTTTAGGTTTGAGCGGCACACTTGAATTGATGGTTTCAGAAAAAGAGAGATCAGAACATGATATTTCATCTCCCGAGGGGTACTATTATCCCTGTCGCAGTCGCCGCAGTTGCGCTTTCGGCAGTACTGGATGTGATTTCACCTATGCGGCAGGTGCTGGAACTTTCATTTGTAGCAGTGGCCTGGACCATTTTCATTTTCACTCTCAATTCAAGAGGCTATCTTGAAAACGGGTTTCTTTTTTTCCTGGGTATCAGCTATTTCTTTTCCGGAACTTTACACCTGCTTCATCTCTACTCCCTCGAACAGAAAATCTTATTCCCTTTTGCAAGCGAACACGGCAACTTGCTTTTTGCAGTCGCAGCCAGGCTGATTGAAAACAGCACCTTTTTTCTGTCTCTGGTATTTGTCAGAAGAAAGTTATCCGGCAGAAACGTACTGACCTCATACGCGGTATTCACCGCGGTTGTTTCCGTCGCGGTCTACACGGGGGTTCTGTCATCCATTTTGGGCCCGGAGGGCATTTTTGTTCTGCAGGCGTTCACCGCGCTCACCGTGACATTTTCCTTTCTGGCAATAAAAAGAAACCGGGAACTGTTCAGACCGGTGGTTCACGAATTCTTTCTCCGCACCATAGTTCTCATTTCCGTTTCGGAGATTCTGCACCTTAGCGGGATACCGGCCCTCACTCTTGCCGGAGATCTCCTGAGACTCTGGGCCTGGTATCATATCTACAGAGCAGTAGTGAAAAGCGGCTTTTCCGATCCCTACAGTCATCTGTTCAGCGATCTCAAAGTGGCGCAGGAAGCGGAACGGACAGCCCGCAAGAGAGCGGAAAAAAGGGCCGAGGAGCTTGAGGTGCTGAGAGCGAATCTGTCCGATATGCTTTCGGAGCACGAATCGCCGAAACTGCTTGACGCCATTCTATCAAGAGCCGTTTCACTTCTCAATGCTGCGGGAGGGGAACTGGGGCTGGTTGACCGCAAAGAGAGAAAAATCCGCATAGAAGCGATACGCGATCTGCCCGAAAGCCATCTGGGGAAACACATTGCCGTGGGAGAGGGAGTGATAGGCCTTGTGGCTCAGAGCCGTGCTCCGCTAATCCTACACGGGCACGGCGTGGGTAACGGGCGGCTGCCTCAATACCCCTTCGATCAGTGGAACGGAATAATGGCTGTTCCTCTTCAGGCGGCGGGAAAACTGGTGGGAGTTCTGTCTTTGGTGGAGAAGAGTCCGGTCAGGGAATTCAGTCAGGCCGACCTTAACCTTCTCACCATGTTTGCCCAGCAGGCAGCAATGGCAATCCGCACCATAATGCTTCTGGAACGTGCCCGGCATCAGGCTGAAACCGATTCTCTCACCGGGCTTTACAATCACCGGCACTTTTTCGAAAAGGCCCAAAAGGAGGTGAACAGATCGCTTCGGGAAAAACGGAGTCTGTCCGCGATCATATTCGATATCGACTTTTTCAAACAGGTGAACGACACCTACGGCCATTCGGTGGGAGACCAGGTGATCACTTCCATTTCAAACCTGTGCAGGCAGATTTTCAGGACTGCTGATATTGTGGGACGGTACGGAGGCGAGGAGTTTTCCGTCATGCTTCCCAATACGGATATCATCAAGGCACGGGAGGTTGCCGAAAGGGTACGGAGAGGAATAGAGGAGCTGAGCTTCAACAGTTCACAGGGTTCCTTTTCCATAACCATAAGCCTGGGGCTTGCCTGTCTCAATACAAGATGTGCCACTCTCAACGAGCTGATCTGCCGGGCTGACGAAGCTCTTTACGAAGCCAAAGCCGGTGGCCGCAACAGAATCTGCATATGGCGCCGGGGGCTTTCAGTCAGCCGCAACGCGTCGGATGCGACCGCGCTCCTGGAAGTCAAACCGGGCCGCAATGATCCGGATGCCGCCGTCCGTCAGGACTGAGACCCGCCCTGCTTTCCATACAGATCACAGGTCCATAAAATGAGCTCCTCGGTTTTCTCCCACCCCAGACAGGGATCTGTCACCGAAACTCCGTACTGCAGATTCTTCACCGAATTCAGGGCCTGTTTCCCGTCACGAAGAAAACTTTCCGCCATAAGACCGCGTATATGCTCCTCGCCGTTTCTGCGCCGTGCGGCGGCATTTTTCCAGACATCGATCTGTCTGAGATACTCTTTTCCTGAATTCTTGTGACTGCAGTCGATGATGCAGGAGGGGTTCAGACCGGCGGACTTAAGTTTGTCACCGGCCCGGTAACAGCTTTCTTTATCGTAGTTGGGACCGTCCTTTCCACCTCTGAGCACCAGATGGCCGCAGGGGTTTCCCTCTGTTCTGACAAGACACACCTTTCCGTTCTGATCGATTCCGGGGAAACAGTGAGAGGTCTGTGCCGCTTTTATGGCATGAACAGCACTTTCCACCGATCCGTCCGTTCCGTTTTTGAATCCCACCGGTATACGGGCACTGCTTGCACTCTGGCGGTGAATCTGGGATTCGGATGTTCTGGCCCCCACGGATGCCCAGCTTACCAGATCGGATACGTACTCCATAATGATGGGATCAAGCATCTCCATCCCCGCACCCAGGCCCAGACTCGTGATCCGGATCAGAAGAGAACGTGCTGTGCGCAGTCCCTGCTCTATATCATTGGTACCGTTGAGGTGAGGGTCCATGACAAGACCCTTCCATCCCAGAACAGTCCGTGGCTTTTCAAAATAGAGCCGCATGATGATATGCAGCCTGTCTTTGGTTTGCAGACGCAGCTCATTGAGTCTGCGGGCGTATTCGACGGCACTGTTTTCATCATGAATGGAACAGGGACCCACGATCAGCAGCAGCCGGTCGTCTTTTCCATCCAGAATATTCCTGATCTCTTTTCGGTTCCGATGCACCACTTCCCTGCTTGTCTTCGGAAGCGGCAGCTGGGAAACAAGATCAGCAGGCGAAATGATCGGCTTTGTTGTCTGATTTTCCATCTTAACAGTCTCCTTTAAAATTAAAAAAGCCCTCCGGTTTTCCGGGGGGCTTCAGTTCGGTTTTCCTTTTTGATCAATGCTGCTACCGAAGCGCCCCGATACAGTTCAGGCTAAAAAACCAAAAATAGCCGTAATAGAAGGCATTCATGGATGCATTCCTGAGAAGGCGGGTTTCCGTGCAGTTCTGTTTCACTGTTGTTCTCCTGTATAAATGAAAAAAGCCCCTCGTTTCGGAGGGGCTTTCTGACGTTCCAAACACTCTTTCTATAACGCCGTCAAGCCCCTTTTGGCATGCTCCAAAAGAAGTAAAAAAAGTCGGCGCTGCAGAAATAGTGCTTCATCATCAATCCTTTCTTCTACAAAATATCTAC
>JBKGXV010000150.1:0-5516 GCA_046546375.1 Chitinispirillaceae bacterium
TTCATTTCTCAATATTGATGGCGTTTACCGGGCAGCTTTCAGCTGCC
The DNA here is from genome assembly GCA_046546375.1 of Chitinispirillaceae bacterium. Taxonomy (GTDB): domain Bacteria; phylum Fibrobacterota; class Chitinivibrionia; order Chitinivibrionales; family Chitinispirillaceae; genus JAEZKC01. The sequence goes on from JBKGXV010000150.1 coordinate 48, forward strand.
TCTTCAGCGGTGGTTTCCGCATCCGAGGGCACCTCTTCTGTAATGATGTGGGCCAGCCCGTCATCCTCCATTTTGAATACTTCCGGACAGATGCTTGGACACAATTCGCAGCCGATACAGGTATCCTGATCAACACTCGCCTTCATAGATTATCCTCCTTGGGAAAGGGTTAGGTCGTTTTGATGGAAGAAGCAATCTGCGTACCATCTCCCGGAAAAACTACCTGAAGTGTATCTCCGTGTGTCCGTGATCTATCCAGTCTTTGAATTTTTTCTTGAGGAGCTTCTTGAAGAATCTTCTGCTCGGTCTGATAAGGAGTAAAAATCCGCAGGCATCCGTTATCAGGCCCGGAGTAATGAGAACCACACTTGCGATCAGGATGAGCAGTCCGTCGAAAAGCTCCTCTGCCGGCATGATTCCTCTGGACAGATTCAGTTTTATTTTGGACAGAGTAACCAGTCCTTCCCGTTTTGCCAGGGCGGCTCCCAGAGCAGCTGTTGCGATCACGATGAGAACGGTATTCAAAGCGCCGATTACTCTTCCGATTTGGATGAGGAGGAAAAGTTCGATAAGGGGGAAGACGGTAAAGAGGATAATGAGACGCAAAAGCATGTAGTCAAATCCTTTTCTGTTCGGGTTAGTGCACCATTTTTGCACTGACAGTCTATTGCGTCCTGATTTTCTGAATATCTGACGCTGCTTTCAATATATAAACCGGCAGGTTGATGTGCGTAAACAGGAGATTCTTTCTTTTGCCGGAGAGTTCTTGAGCTGCCCGACGGCGCCTTTCGGAGAAGAGAGTGTCAGACAGTTCTCTCTTCAGTTCTGCGCTGCAAATGCCTTGCCGTGCAGTGTCGATCCCATGGGTAATATGTTGGAGGAGGTGGAAATCGCAGAGATGCGGAGAAGAGTTCGCCTTTGTGGCTCATATGGATCATCCCGGTTTCATTGCGGAAACAGGACGTTGAGATTTCGATCGTGGTGATTGTCAGCGGATGCAAGGATACTAGAACTGTCAAGAAGAAACCCGAATTGGTGAGAGAGGTTATGTTTTTAGGACAGGTTTTCTACAATCAGGCCTGATAACGGCAATATTCTTCATTTTGGAAATCAGCATCGGGAAGACATCATGAGAGTGAAAAAGGGAGTTTTTTATCTGTTTATCTGCGTTCTGTTTTTCTATTCTGAGTCAACGTTTTGTTCTGATCCGGATTACGACTCCTACGCCATGGTTCTCAGGCTGTATGTGAATTCCCGGGGGTGGGTGGATTACCATATGCTTCAGCTTGACAGAGAGCCTCTGGACAAATTTGTACAGTCGTTGGGGGACGTGCGCAGAACAGATTACGAATTGTGGGATAAGTGGAGAAAAATGGCCTTTCTTATCAACGCTTACAACGCCTGTGTGCTTCAGACGGTTATTGATAATTATCCTGTACGGCCGGGAGTGTTGTTTACGTTTCTTCACCCGATAAACAGCATAAAGCAGATATCCGGAGCATTCGGAGGTAAGCGCTTTAGTATGGTGGGTGAAAATATGTCTTTGAATCAGATAGAACAAATGCTTGAAGACGGATTTCAGGAGCCGAGGTTCAGATTTGCTTTAGCCAAGGCAAGCAGAACCTGTCCCCCGCTTCGCCGGGAAATTTATTCGGGAGCAATGCTTGATTACCAGCTTGATTCCCAGATAAGAAGAATTGTGAACAGTTATCTGCATTACCGGATTGATCCCTCTGGAAAATTGGTGTATGTTTCTGCCGTCTTCAGAAAAGTTGCTTCCGAATCAAGATATTATCACGGAGAAGATCAGCAGAAAGTGGTGTTGTTTTTATCCTCCTACCTTTCCGATTTCGACCGCAAACTGATTCTGAATGAGGGTTATCAGATATGTTTTCTGAGGCAAAACTGGAAGCTCAACTGCTGGAGATAGAAGTTTAAAAGTTTTGATCGTAGTCTGCCAGAGATTCTTGAGTAGAGAGACTTCAAAAGAGAAAGCTCATGCTTCGACGAACTCGGCATGAGCGGAAAGGAGGACCGTTTCCACCGGTGCAGGCATGCTGTTCACCCCGGCAGGTCCACGCAGTTCGAAGGATAGTCCTCACTTCACAAACTGATTGAAGTACTCGTCTGTGTTCACAAACTGTATCAGCTTGTCCATGTTCTCTTTTTCAGAGAGGATGGTGTAGTAGTTGTCTTTCACGCTGGGGGCCACTTTTATTGCTTCTATGAAATCATTTTTGTTTAGCGGATTGCGGGATACATATTCCACGAATCCGGTTTCTTCAAGCACACTTTTTATTATGCCGTGTGCGGAGTTGTTCTGAAGCCAGGAGATAGCATAGGTGGCCACTCCGACCTGCAGTCCGTGCAGCGAGGGTTTCTGGGCGGTCATGTCGTAGGCGTGTGATATCAGGTGTTCGCTTCCGCTGGCAGGCCGGCTCGACCCGCTCACCTCCATAGCCACACCGCTCATAACCAGACAGCCGCATATCAGCCGCAGAAATTCCAGATCGATAATTGCCTTTTTCCTGTAGTTGACCATTATCTCCACGGCATTGCTTGAGATCAGAACGGAGAAATCATTGACCGGTTCCTGAGTTTCGCGGTAGGCAAGTTTCCAGTCGTAGATGGCGGTGTATTTGGAAATCAGATCACCTATGCCGGAAAAGGTGAAATGCTCGGGAGATTTCTTTATGATATCTGTATCGATTACCACACCGTAGGGAATTTTCGCCTTTTGGGTTCTGCGTTTTTCATTTACAAGAAGGGAGGCGCTTGGAGAGGCGAATCCGTCATTGGAGATGCAGGTGGGAACGCTTATGACCGGTATCTGCAGTATGAATGCCATATATTTGCAGTAATCAATTGCTTTTCCCCCTCCTACCGCCACTATGGCCTGAACGCTTTTGGGCAGTGAAAAGGCGCTTTTGAAAATGGCGTCCACCTCGTTGGTGGTGACCACTTCCTCGTAATCCACATCTATTTCCGAGGAGTCAAATGAGATGGTAAGCTGTTCGTTGAACATCTCCTTGAGCCCGGCGCCGAAAAAGAGGGCGATCCGGGTGAAACGTTCCTTGCGCAGATACTTGCCTATTTTGTAAATAGCATTGGGCTTTATCCGAAGAAGTGTCGGTATAGATATTTCCATTTTTCAGTCCAGTTTGCTTAGATCTATTTCACCCACGTTTTCGAAAACGTAGTCGGGTTTGTAGGGAAAATCGTTTAAAGATTCCTTGGAGCTCACACCTGAAAGTACGAGTGCGGTTTTCATCCCCGCTTCCATTCCCGCGACAATGTCGGTATCCATGCGGTCGCCGATCATGACTGTTTCATTTGCCTGCACACCCAGCTGATTGAGTGCGATGGTCATCATGAGACTGTTTGGTTTTCCCACAATGTACGGTTTTTTCCCCGTGGCGATTTCTATTGCCGCAAGCAGACTTCCGCACGCCGGTTCAAAGCCGCTCTCCACGGGATCTATGACATCCGGGTTGGTTCCGATGAACTTGGCACCGTTCATGATCAGGGTGATCGCTTTTTTGAGCATCTGGAAATTGAACGAGTTCGTTTTGCCCACCACTACATAATCGGGATTGCTTTCGGATACGGAGAATCCCGCCTTGTACAGTTCGCTTATGAGCCCTCCGCCTCCTATGGCGTATACCGTTCCGGCCGGCCTCTGGTTGTGCAGGAATGCGGCGGTGGCCATAGCCGAGGTGATGAAATTACACTCCTGAACTCCCTGAATACCCCGATTCTCCAGTTTGCGTTTGAGGTCAAGGGGCATCTGTTCGGAGTTGTTGGTGAGGAAAAGAAAGCTGGTTTGGGAGGAGATGAGTTCGGAGACGAATTCTTTGGCTCCAGAAATAAGGTTTTTACCCCGGTAGATCACTCCGTCCATATCGGAAATAACGTGTTTCACAGCCATAGTGCTTTCCTGGTCAAGCGCCTCTTAAAGGGTGTAATATAAAACAGGGCAGCAGTTCAGATAAGGGCGGATTGAGAGACACTTCTTCTCAGGTATGTCTTTTGCACGATTTCTCTGTAAAGGTGACCATTTCAGGGTTTTTTAGTCGTGCCCGTTATCAGTCTCTAAGAGGCATCTGAAGGAGGGTTTATGAGTACGAAAAATGTCGGAATATATGCACTGCTTTTAGTGACCGTGTGTGCCTTTGGTGCGTTTTCGGAACATCCTATATCTGTTCTCCCCGTTCAGCAGGACACCGTTGATGACGGCGATGACGAAAACGGGCAGTTTCCCCCGCCGGATACGACCCCTCCCGGACCGGCCCCGGGAATGCAGGAGACAAAACGCAGAGCGGCCGAGTTCACTTTCGGGGGATTCGGTCCTGCAGTCATGGAGAATATCACTTCAGAAGATCTGGCATACAGCTTCCAGTTCGGCAAAATTTGGGAGGTGAATCCGTATGCGGGAATCCGCGCCATGGCCGAAGTCTCTTCCGATTTCAGCAATTCAGCTGTGGCCGGAGTTAATCTGGGTTTGAATTTCGTTCCTTTCGAGTCGGAAATCTCTCCATTTCTTTCAGGAGATTTCGGTTTCGGGTATGCACGGGATGACACCGAGAATCTGTTCGGGTTCAATGCAGGGGTCTCTGCGGGTCTTCAGCTTTTCAGGTATTCCACAGTGCAGATGCTTATCGAGGGAAGGGCTCATACGCTGCTTGATGAATGGAACGGAGATTATCCCACAGTGTATTCCGCTAGGATTGGACTTCTGTACTGATCAGAAGAGCAGCCGCATTTGCTTTCTGCAAGGCCGCCGTTCAATGAAATGGTGGCCTTTTGTAATGTAACGTTTTCCGCCGTTGAACCGTTTGCCTTAATGAAAAGGAAAAAACGTGTTCAGAAAGGGAGGCGGTTATGAGTGACAGGCTGAAAAGGAAGCAAAGTTCTCTACCGGATATGGATCTCAAGGTCTTTATGAATCTAATGGTGGTGCTCATTCCCATGCTTCTGGTCTCCGCGGAATTCGCAAGGGTTTCCGTGATCGACATCTCTCTTCCCAAAAAGAGAGGGAGCACTCCCAATGAGGGTGATAAAAGCCGGGCTAGGGAAAGTGAGCTTTTGAAATTGACAGCTATCATTACCGATTCTGCATTGACCCTTGGTGCGAAAGAAGGGTTTCTGCCGAGTATTCATTATAAGGAATATCACAAGTATATAACAAACGAGGACAATGCCGAACTGATCATTCCTGTTGAGACCGGAAAAAACGCAGATCATTCCACCACCGGCCGCCAACTTCATGCTTCAGAGCGCAGCGAAATACTGCTCTATGCGTGTAATGAAAATGGAGAGGTCAAGCAGTGTCTGTATACTCGGTTCGGAGAACTGCTTCTGAATGCACAAAATGAGCCTGTAACAGAAGTGAAAAGGGGTGATGAGGTGTATACCTTGACAAATCCCAAAAGGCTTGTGCTCGTGAAAAATCCGGATGACTTCGTATCA
>JBKGXV010000151.1:0-5398 GCA_046546375.1 Chitinispirillaceae bacterium
CGTACTGCCCGGATGCTCCCACTTCGACATTATCCTCTTCACCCAGCTCGAGAGTATAGGCAACACGACCGTTTACCTGATTGCGTTCAATATTCGATGCACTTACCTCTGCTGTATCTAGCGGAGTGAATGGAACCAGATCATAAGAATAACGAGCGGCATCTGGAACGAAACCGACTCCGCGGGGATCTGCCTGAATGAAATAAGCAAGCGCCAGATCGATATTATTCAGTTTGTGAGTCAGTTTAAGTCCCATATCGTAATCATCCTCGAATCCCAGATAATACGCGGTAGAAAACCAGTAGCTGTGAGATGCGTAAGGAAGATCACCGAAAGGCACCTGAGTCACCCCCAGCTCAAGCTGTGTGTTCTCGTTCCAGTTGTACCCCACCCAACCATGATGAATGAAATGCGCCTGATCGAAAGGATAAAAACGGTACTCGAAATCAATCAGAAAATCGGACTTCTGCCCGGAAACATTGAGTCTCCAGGTGTCCCATGTCATCTCTACGTCATTGGCGGTAATGTCGTCTTCGAAAGCCTTAACGAAGAAATTGTAACGCAACGCACCACCGATAGAAATACCGTCTTCGCCATCCTGGGCCACAGCAGATCCGACAAAAAGCATCCCTGCCGCGGCAGAAGACACCAGAACCGAACGAAGAGTTTTGTACCATTTTTTCATCAAGTAACCCCCCTTTGAGGCTGAAGTATTCGCACGTTTTGAGTAATCAAAGACTATTAAAAAACCTCATACTTGAGAACAGAATACGCCCTCAGCAGGGCGCATTCATACAAACGTTTACTGCTGTTCAGGCGGTATCCAGGAATTCACCTTTTCCTCGTTTTCCTCGATCCATCTCAGAGCAGACTCATAGGGATCAGCACCTTCCTCCTGATTCCACACCATAACCTGCTCCATGTCTTCAGCAGTCCATTCGAAGTTATCCAGGAATGCGTGCACCCGGGGCATATCCTCTGCAAGCCCCGCACGGACAGCAGTTGAGATATATTCCTCACCACCGTATACATTATCAGGATCTGCGAGGTATTTGAGATCCCAGCGGGCAAATTTCCAGTGAGGAGTCCAGCCGGTAACCACAACCCAGTTTTCATTATTGATTGCATCAGCCAAGGCTGCAGTCATAGTGGCACCGCTTCCCTCTACGAGCTCGAAATTGTCTTCCAGCTCATAAGTTTCCAGAGCGACTTCTGTTTTTGACATTATACCCGCTCCGGGATCGATACCGATGATCTGACCATTGAACTGATCGGCATTTTCGTTTAACTGAGGAATAGAATCGATCTCGACATAGTCAGGAACAACCAGCCCGATTCTCGTCCCCTCCAGATTGGGTCCGAGCATCTCCAGACGGTCCTGAGTTTCAGCCAGATAATCCGCATGAGTAGTAGGCAGCCAGGCGGCAACCATACCGTCGGCATCACCGGTAGCAACAGCTTCCCACATCGCAGCGGCACTCACTGAGGTAATAGTGACATCATACCCCATCTTCTCCTGCAGAACAGCACGTACCACATTCGTGCTGGCAACCTCGGTGGCCCATTCCACATAGACCAGTTCCACTGTTCTGTCCTGCTGCTGACATCCGCTGAATACCAGGGTTAACGCAAGCAGCAATCCAGCCAGAGCAATTCTTCTCATAAAGCCTCCTTTTTAGGTTTAGTGAAGTTTTCTCGGCACAGTATTTCTTGTTCCCAAATGCTGGGTGATTCTATCCAGGATCATAGCTACTATCACCACGCCGACACCTGCCTCAAAACCCATCCCGGGCCTTAGACGCTGAATGGCTTTCCATACCTCAGCCCCCAGTCCACCCGCACCGATCATCGAAGCGATAACAGCCATGGACAGGGCAAGCATAATGGTCTGGTTCACGCCGGCCATTATCGTGGGTGTTGCAATAGGCAACTGTACCTTAATCAGCTTCTGAGCCCCGGTTGCCCCGAAGGCATCACCGGCCTCCACCAACTCTTTGGGCACCTGTCGAATACCAAGTGCGGTCAGCCGGATCGCAGGCGGGATGGAAAAAATCACGGTAGCAAACACTGCTGAAACGGTTCCCAATCCGAAAAACGGAATCGCCGGAATCAGATATACAAAAGCGGGCATGGTCTGCATGAAATCCAGTACGGGCGTGAGAATGCGCCCGGCGGTATCGTTCAGTGCAGCCAGAACTCCAAGAGGCAGTCCCATCGCCACAGCAAAGACCGTCGATACCAGCACCAGTGCAATTGTCACAATCGTTGCTTCCCACAGGTTCAGATTCCAGAGAATGAACAAACCGGCTGCGGAATACACAGCAATTTTCCTTCCAACAAGAAAAAAGATCGCAGATCCCAAAATGATTATGAACAACCAGGGCGGGAGCAGAAGTACAACCGATACCACCGCATCAATCGCACTCTCGATAAAAGTAGACAGTGCTTTGGTCACACCGGAAAAGGTTGTAGTGAGAAAATCCAATATCGCTTCAATCCACCGGCCCAGAGGTATTCTAAAAAGAGGCTGATCATTCATTCTCCACCACCCCACTCTGCCAGCCCGGCAAGAATAGACCCGTGCATAACTTTTCCTTTCAGATGTCCCATTTCATCCACAACTGCAAGGGGGAATTTCAAATTGACAATGATTTTGATAAGATCCCTCGCAGCCACATCCGGCAATACCCTCTGCTGCTCGTCATTTTCCAAAATCGGCTTAAGGTCCTTTATGCCCTCTTTAGCAGCCTGCGAGGCCGCTTCCGCAGACACAAACCCCTGAAGAGTTTGATCTTTGGACACCACAAAAGCGAACGATTCCCCGCATTCGCGCATCTGATGAAGCGCGGTGAGCGGCCCGTGATTGAGCCCGACCACCGACCGGGCCTTGACCATCACATCCGCGGCGGTAATCACCTTGCTTACGTCCACATTCTCCACAAACCGCTCCACATACCTGCTTGCAGGCTTGGTGAGAATATCCTCGGGTGTTCCGATCTGAACCACCCTGCCGTCTTTCATCAGCACTATGCGATCCCCTACCTTGAGAGCCTCATCAAGGTCATGAGTGATGAAGACAATGGTCTTGTGAACAGTGCTCTCAAGCGACAGAAGCTCATCCTGCATATCCGTGCGAATCAAAGGGTCAAGCGCACTGAACGCCTCATCCATAAGAAGAACGTCCGGCTCCACGGCAAGTGCGCGGGCCAATCCAACGCGCTGCTGCATACCGCCGCTGAGCTCATCGGGGTAACTGTCTCCCCAGCCTTCCAAACCAACCAGCGACAATGTTTTCTGGGCCCGCCTGCGGCGCTCTTCAGGTTCAACCAACTGTATTTCAAGGCCGAATTCAACATTCTGCTGCACCGTACGGTGAGGCAGCAGACCGAATCTCTGGAACACCATTCCGAATTTTGTTCTGCGGAACTCCCGAAGTTTCTCCTGATCCAGAGCTGTCACATCCACATCATCGATGGTTATTTTTCCCTCTGTGGGTTCATAGAGCCGGTTGATACAGCGAAGCAGAGTCGACTTGCCGCTTCCTGAAAGCCCCATCACCACAATGGTCTCCCCCTCGTATATATCAAAACTGACATCGGCAACTCCGAGAGTATGCCCCGTTTTCTTGTGTATCTCCTCCCGAGATGCACCTTCCCGCATCATCTTCAATGCTTTTTCCGGATTGGGACCGAAAATTTTTGTACAGTTGGAGATGCGGATTTTGGTTTGTGCCATATTCCCACCCTGCATTCAGTTGAACAGTGATTGTTACCTGGGATTTCAACATATTCATTCAGACCGAACGAATATCGCCTGTTGTCTGAAACATGTTTTTCTAGCAGCACACGTTTAAACAAGCATGATCAAGCACAACAAAATAAGCAATATCCGTGGTTTGATCAAGTCAGCTCAACCAGAGAAGCTTATAAAGCAAAAACCCTGCCACCCTTGAAAAGCTGTTTGAATTAATGAGGTATCGATTCGGATAAATTTTCAATGAAATCATTGTACAATCCGAGAAGTTTACGGCTTCCATCTATACCGGAAAAGTCAGCCCTACTGAATGCTTTCAGCATACCCAGACTTTAAGAGATCCCTTCAGGGAAATAGTTTTCCTCGAATGTATCAAAAGTCACCTGATTCCGGGACAGACATGGCTTCACAACGGATTGACCATAAATTCTCTGATCATATATATTAATCTGTCGTGATGAACAGTTTCACCCTGCCATAACTCAATTGATGGGATATTACATGAACCTATTCAAACCAGCAGTACTCCCCCTATTACTGTATATTTTGCTGGCGGTTTTTTCCTGCGCCCCGAGAAAACTGATCAGAAACGGTGATTCTCTGGAAAAAGCAGTGGTACTCTTCAAGCAGAACTCATTGAAGAAAGCATATGAAAGCCTCTCCTATGCACTGGAAGAGGAGCCGATCTATGAGGAACACTTGTGGATTGCAGAGATTCTGAGAAGACAGAACAAACACGATTCCGCTTATGCAATATTGAGTCAGTATATTCAGACAAACAAAAAAAGCAGCTTCGCATTCACCGTACTGAGCGATATGTTCAATCCGCAATTCAGCAATTGGAACAAAAGTGATTTCGATTCCAGCTACAGTTACATAAAAAAAGCTGTAGAATGCAACGACAATGACGGAAATGCCTGGATGTCGGTATGGAACCACGCGCAGCGTGTGGGAAACGATTCATTGGAAAGGCTCTCACTTGAGAAGCTGTACACTATCGGATTCTTCAACGAAAACATTCTGGAACGGAACAGATGGATGCTTAAAAGCGTGCCGGAAAGTTCCATTGTAATCACAAATGGAGATTTCGACACATATCCCGCTCTGTCACTGCAGATTGTGGAATCACTCCGAACTGATGTGGTGATTCTCAACCATCCCATGCTGACTATGGAATGGTATGCCGAAATGGCCCACGAAAGAGCCGGCATTCCTTTCACTCTGGAATACGAACCCACCCCAAAAGGGAGTATAGAGTTCTACGAGGATGGAAAACCGGTTGCCCTGGGTTGTGATTCGCTCATATTCCACTGGCTTGAAACAAATGACCAGCACACCAACCGTCCCCTGGTCTTTGCAGGTACTGTAAGCAGTATGCTGTATGAACACCTCCCTTATACACGCGTAAACAAGGGTGCTTACTGGTACTTCAATTATTCAGATAATCTTTTCAGAAATCAGAATAATCTTGAACAGATACTGTTCGAAAATGTGTCGCCTCAGAAACTGCTGGGACCTCATTGCAGCAGTTCAGATTAACATACGGAGAAACGCGCTTAGCAAATCCCGCCCATGCACAAAATCCCATGATCAAGGAGTTTGCTGAAATCACGCGAGGACTGGTCTGAATTCCAAAGGAGAGTAT
>JBKGXV010000152.1:0-5371 GCA_046546375.1 Chitinispirillaceae bacterium
ATGTTTCAGATTTTTTTGGTTAACGGCGAGGACGCCTCTGCGGTTAAGCCAAGCTCGCCTCCTGCATTGCAAATTGGGTGCTGAAATGATAGTGCGGGAGTTTGGTTTGGGTTTACCGGATAAAGGACCTTTGGTGCGTGTACCATGCTCGCCCCGACCCCGGCATTTCTTCCACTGTCGGTCCGGCGCGCAAGGTTGGACTGAGGGTGAGGCGAAACATCCCGAAGGAGAACCGGTCCCGCGTCCTCGCGGGATGCGCCCAAAATCTTAATCTTTCTTTTCTGTTCTGGAGACAATCTTCGGCGGTGTCTTCACCGACTGGTCCCGCTTAGCGGGATTTATGATCCTGAGGGAGAATCGGTGACGCGATCCTTCGCGGCAGGTGCCCATATTCTTATTTTTCTAACATCGTCATGTCCTTACCGCGCGCCACCCCTCCCCTTAAAACCCCCAAAACACCCCCGAAAACAGTGCTCTAAGCCCAGATTTATCACAAAAGCAAGCAGGCCGGAGCCCGAAAATCAACAACTTGCGGCGAAATTCCATGGTCCGACCCGCGTAGGGGAAACTGTCCGGCTCAGGGGCTTGGCCACCACAAGCCGCTCGTCTTTGACTATGAGCAGCTTGTGGCTAAGCAGGGATCAGGATTATCTCAACATGAATTTATTTACCGATTTCTCCCCGGCGCCTTTGAAAACTGCTATATACAATCCATCGGCCACCACTGAACCATAGGAATTCTTCCGATCCCACATTGTGCGCTCTGATGCAGTCAGCGAATGTACTTTCCTGCCGTTCATTGCATATATGTGCAGTCTGCCAGTCACATTCTTCCCGGTGATGAAAGTGACTTTGCCGGCATGTTGCACGATTTTGAGAGGTGATTGCTTTGGTGAACGGGTAACCATTCTGTTGATTATACCAACTACCGGTTCGGCAGTAAGACTTACGTTGTCAAGAGATACAAGAGCCGTCGAACCGCCGAGAAAAAATTCGATTCTGCCATCAACATCCTCCGGTGCAGTGAAAATCCAGGAGTATTTCTTTGAAGTGGTGGGAAGATCGAAAGTGGAATCCACCAGAACGACCGATGGATCATCGCTGTCGGATACTTTCACACGCATGGAGCGCTGTCCTGCAGCGTGGCAGTCAAAGGAGAAATGGTATTCCTCCCCTTCGATTATCTGCAGGCTGTTTTGTGAAAAAACAATGTCTTCAGGCTTCTCTCCCGCATCATCCATGCTCACTTTCAAAACCTCGTCCCTGATTTCCACAGAAGCAGCAGCGCCATCAGAGAGTCCCAATCTGTTCCACCCCTCCAGACCGTCAGCAAACTTACCGTTTGTAACAACTTCTCCTTTTTTCAGAGGTTCGCCGAAACTGTTGACACCGAAGATGAAACTTTTTCCCAGTATACTGTCAGTATCCGCATTCTTGATTCTTATAAAACACGTCTGTGAGCTTATCTGTGGAACCACCCAGTCTGTCTCACCGAAGTTGGCGATTTCCTCCTTGATCACTTCCCATGCCTGGCCGCTGTCAGATGAAAATTCCGCAGTTACATTGGCGACTTCCAGATCATTCCATGAAATCCTGAATTCCTCTCCGCTTTTAAGGGTGGCATTCAAAGAAGGGCTTGTGATGATGAACTGCGAAGCATCGGTTTCAACAAGACTCACATTGTCTATGAAAACAGAGGATGAATCCCCGGCACAGTTGAATTCCACTCTGATATCCTCCCATGCCGTTTCAGTAAGAAAACTGGTTGTGTATGTCTTTTTGCTCTCCGTGATGTTAACAGGAACAGTATCTCCGCCGTAAACGGTCCACGGGGCGCCATCCGGACCTATGTTGGCGTAAATCTGTTTTGCTGATGATGCGTAGGCATCAAATGAGAAAGTATAGACTTTTCCGCTCTCAAGGGAAATGCCGGACTGAAACAACTTTATCTGCCAGCTTTCGGGATCGTCGAAGCCGCCAATGGAATCTATTCTGTATTCTCCGTCCACGACAGCTCCTCTGGCATGCCCGCCGACAACATCCAGATCCCATTCTTTCGCCTGTCCTGCAAACTGGCCATTGTCGATCTTTTCCCCTTCCACAACTACTCCGGCTTCATGGATGACAAAACTATCTGAAGTATCCGCCGCGTTTCCCTCGACATCGCTGATGGCAATCAGGCATTGGTCACCGGCAGCATTTTCGGGTATCGACCAGGTAAACTCCTTTTCATTTGAAGCGGATCCCACGACAGTACTCCAATCATCTCCCCCATTGTTTGAAAATGTAATCTCAACCTCGGAGATATCTCCGCTGTTGCTCCATTCAATTTTCTGTTCTTCACCTGTAAGCCACTGTGATTGCTCATCGGGTGTGTATACATAAATCATCGGATCGGTACTCACGGTAAGCTGCACGCTGTCGATAAGCACAGTGGCATCAGAGTCTACACTGGTGATTTGTAACCGAAGCTCTGCATTCTCATCGGTTTCAGCTTTCATGAAAAAGGGTACAGAGTACATTCGTGACCTGGTCTCCAGGGATATTTCACCCAAATCCGAATCAGAGTATATCTCACCGTTTCCATTTACAAGTTGTGCCGAAACAGTTGTGTTCAAATCGGTAGCACTGGCGTAAAATTTCAGAGTATATGCTTCATTCTGGATCAGAGGTATCCCGCTCTGAACAACATCGGGACCGGCACTTCCCTCTCCGGGCGAAGTGATTTCAATATACGCTCTCTCCGAGACTACCTCTACCGTTGAATTCGAGCCGTTTTCTTCAAGCCTCCAATCAGAGAAACCATTGTCGAAGTGACCGTTCACAACCAGATTTTCCTGAGCAGACACTCCAAAAGCGAACACGAGCGCAAGACCTGCAGATAATAAATACTTCATGAAACCTCCTTGTGATATGGATGGATGAGCTGCATTCATGGGCGGCTCTGTTTTTTTCGTTGTATACGGCAGTCTGCCGATATTGAATCTGAAAACATCCGCACTGAATCCGCGGCTGAGGTATTCTTCATTCCCTGGCGGACTTCTTCTGGAAACTGAATCCGCACCCCTTTGAGGGTCAGCATGTTTGATTTCTCTTTGGCAGGAGAGTTTCTGTTCACGTCTGAAGCCACAGGTTAGGGATATTGCTTTCTCCAGCTTCATCCATCGGGTCAATAAACCGATACACCCGGATTTTTCCCGTGTCCAGCTTTCATTTCACTGCGGCTGGTGAAAAAACTGCCCCGGAAAAAACAATATATATTCTGATACCGGTGGTGTGCTCTGAATCTCTGCGGTAGATGCTTTTGGGATTCGAAATTCGTAAATCACATGTAATTCGTAAATGTTTATGGGGCCTGCCATCCCGATGAAATTCGGGAGGCCTCCTTCGGGCTCGGCCAATCCCGCCAAGCGGTTTAGCCGGTCTCAGTTGTCGGAGCTTCCCGATGTAAATCGGGATGCCTTCGCTCCCCCCCCTCCGTCCGCCCTGGCCAAAACCGGCGCACAACGTTGGTCATTATGTAAATGATACGTCCTTCAGAGCAGAGACTGTAAATCATTAAAACATTGGGTATAAAGGTCGATTCTACACAGCTAAGGTAACATGTAACCAGATAAACTCTGCCCAACGGTGCTGAACAATCCAGACCGATCGTATACATTACGAACCCTCGTTGTCGTTCCGATGCACCAAAGGTTGGACTGAAGGCGAGGCGAAGCATCCCGAAGATTTCGGAAAGAACAAAAATACGACGGCGGTGTCCCCACCGTCTAGTCCCGCTTAGCGGGATTTTTAATCCCGGGGGAGAACCGGTGACGCGGTCCGCCGCGGCATGCGCCCAGAACCTTATCCTTTCTCTCATGTTATTCGGAAAAAAATATATAATTTCTGTGCGTTTACAATCCCGAGCGCTGAAAGTGCGGCATTTCCGGGAGGATGCGGGGAAAATCCTGGGTAGGTCGTTATTAAAGTTATGATAAAGATCGAATCGCCTGAACATTTCACATACCGCGCGCCAACCCCGCTTAAAACCCCCGAAAGACCCCCGAAAACAGTACTCTAAGCCCCGTTATATCACGAAAGCAAGAAGGCCGGCACTTGAAAATCAACCACTTGGGGCGAAAATTCATGGTCCGACCCCCGGTCCGCCCTAAATTATGAGGTAAAGAGCGCGGGATTCAGTACTATAGGAAAATAATGGCCAGTGCTGGTAGGGCAGTCAATGCCCATAAAAGCTTGTTCCAATCCCATAATCTCCTGCCGTTGAAACCACTAAACGGGAAAAAGAAGAAGAGTAGATCAAAAGTCAGAAATAATCTTCCAACAGTTAAAAACGAGTTTACCATCGGATTAGACATCCCGGATAGTTGAACATAAGTCCATACTCCCAAAAGCGGCACAATCACACCTGAAATACCATACAGGGCAATTTTTCCCAACAGGGGTATTCTCCTGCGGTAGTTCCACACCTTGTCTGCCGGATATACATTTCCCAACACGGGAAAAAAACCTCTCAGTAAAATGGCAATCACGAAGCTTAACGGAAACCCCGATTCCCAGATCCTAAACCTTACCTTACTTTTCATAATGCCTGCTGCAGTCTGCATGGCAACCTGTCGTGCTCCAAGCAGCAATGCAAATGATATGCTGTAGAAAAGGTATAACGAAAAGTTGCTTTGGTCTGGCAAAACATAGATCAGTAGGATCAAAAGATTCAGTATGAGTGTTGCAGTCCATTGAAGAACCGGGCTGTCGGGTTTGTGAACACCAGGGCGGGCCCAGAGAAAAAAACCGGGTGTCATATAGTGAAACATCTTCAGCCACATCAGAAAAGTCCAACGCCCGTATCGTTCAAACTGTGCTCCCGGAGAGAGAATATCGAAACCGCGTGTGGCGAAAAGCTTGCTTGAGCTGGTGTTGTTGCCTTCAACCGCTGCGATGTATTCATCACAGCCCTGCTCGTTGAAAAATTCCAGTGCTTTCTCCGTTAGCCGCTGGCCAAGTTTTAAACCTCTGGCCTGTGGGGCTGTGAAAATCCAGGCAACTTTCCCTGTTTTGCGTCCATTGGGAAGCGTGAAAAGCTCAAGAATAACTCCAGCGACTATCTTATCATCTTTCAGAGCAATGAAAGTGTGTGGACTGAAAGTTGCAAAAGCACCCTTGAACCAGCCAAATGAGCGGTAAAGGACTTTTCGCGTCGCCTTTTTTTCATCCCCTCTCATCAGGCGGATAACTGCATCTTTTCCATTATTATCCATACTTTTGTCTTTCATATGCATAACATGAGCTGCAATTGCTATTCCTCTTCGCTGCGGAGGACCTTCGCTCAGAGCCCGCCGTCCTCGGGTTGTCGGAGCTCGGCATTGCCATG
>JBKGXV010000153.1:0-5299 GCA_046546375.1 Chitinispirillaceae bacterium
GCCACCTCCGGGGTGAGTTGTTGATTCGGTACAGAATCACCTCCGGGGTAACGGCTGAAATTTTTCCCCCTCATATACCTAAACCGTCAAATTTGTTGCGGATTGTGCTCTGGCCACCTCCGGGGTGAATCAATGATTCAACACAATCACACCTCCGGGGTATGCCAGACATCGAATTCGGGGGAATTCCGGGGAGTGCTGCAATCGGCAGATACTTATGAATATGAAAGGATTCCGCAGGGAATTGCTGTTCGGGTTTATGACCTGATGCGAAAGACACAATCCTTTTCGGGAGTGTGTCTCAGAACAGGTTCTCCCTTGAACAGATCTGAAGCATGTTTTTCTATTCCTTCATTTTTATGGAAAGAACGCCTTCGGCCAGAATAGCAGTTCTGAATGAATCTTTGGTGAGCTGTATACCGCCAAAAGAGAGAGAATCTATCCGGCCGTCCAGAAAAACTCCCGGGAACACTTCTTTGTGACTGAGCATCTGCTGAACCATCACCTGTGCTTCCAGCATCTTGTCCTTGAGGGGAAATTTGAGCAGAGGTTGAATTTTGGATACTATGATCCCATGCAGGAGCCAATCGGCGGTGGAGTGAATCGAATTTTTCGTGGTCAGGTCGAAATCCATATCTTCAATGTATAAAGTGGAGTTCTCTTTATCGTACACCATCCTGCCGATCACGAAAATTCTACCCCGGAAGGAGCCGGTGAGGTCCAGCTGCACCACAACAATACCATCCAGACCCATTACCTGCACATCCTGAACAACCACTTCCTTGTTTTCATGTTCGAACGTTTTGCCCAGAAGATGTTCACGGCTCATCAGAGTGGCCTGTTCGAAGGAAAGCTCGGAGTAGAGATTGACAATGAATGTGGAGTCGATCTTTCCTGGAATGGCGAAGTCGGGAAGATTGGTGAATTCTGCGGAATCAGGTTTTTCTCCTATATATGTTTCTGCCAATGTACGTATTCCGAACGATCCGTGAATGACACCGTCTCTACCCTCCGGCTGGGTCATGTAGACATTGGTGGGCGAAAGCTGAAGCCAGATGGGTCTGGGAGTTTGGGAAATGCTGATGGGGATGGGTTCCTGAATCTTTTCCCACAGAGGTTTGATCATGCTTTTTATGCTGAGTGAACCTGAAACCGCTTTGTCGATCTTTTCTCCTATGGAGTCAAACTGTTTGGAAATAAGATAATCAGCAACCGGTTTAACCGGGATGGTGATGAAACGGACTTTCACGATCGGGTTGCTGGTCCAGGAGTAATCTTCCGGCCGGGTCATGGTGGCCAGTCTCCAGTCATTTTTCAGAAACAGTCTCGAGCGGAGATTCAGAGTGACGCCCGCTTCCACCTCCTGATATTCTGTATGGGAGAAACCCAGTGCCCCTACAGTAAAAGAAAAGGTAAGTACTATTTTAAGAGGAATCTGGTAAAAAAGTTCATCTTCTTTGAGATCAAGCCTGATATCATCCTTTTTCCAGACCCTGACTTTCACATTCTCGAATGTGCCGACAGTCATCGTATCGCACTTGTATAGAAGACCCTTGAGCTGTTCATTCACCATCTTCTGCAGATAGGCTGTTTCAATTTCGAGAGGAATGTTTACTACCGAAGGAACCGGGGTGAACTTTTGTTTGTTGATTCTGTCGGCTGGTATTTGTGGAGAGCCGCTGAAACTTTTTTTCCCGCCACATTGAACCAGCATGCACAGAATAAGAGAACAGACTAAAAACAGTAGTGCTGGTCGTAAGGTGTTCCTTTTCATTTGGTTACCATGCAGGATAGAGCATTTTCTGATTCTTTTTCTGTGAAAACTGCTGATTTCAATATAATAAACGGCAGAAGAAGGGTAAGTGTTAAAGGAGTAGTCAGAGGGCGCCGATGTTCTCCTATCCATGTAGGTTATGAACTGTCGCTGGAACGTGCTTTGCTTCCGACATGAATCGTCTTGAATCTACAACCTTTATTCTCCCTCTCCGCCCAGCCTTTCCGCCACCTGTACCACTAGAGAATCGAAATCATCAGCCTCCTCAAGCACTCCGACAATACCGGGGACTCTGATAAGGTTTGCAATATTGGCCAGCCCTTCAAGGTGTTTGGCGGGTTCCTGACCCTCCGGGTCAAGAAGTATAATCACCACACGCGGTGAACCTGATGCTAACGGAATATCTAACGGTCTCGTCGATACACCCAGAAACGTTATCGTTTCATCAATGTTTTTCCCATATGTATGCAGAAGGACGACATCCTGAATCAGCTCAACCGGCTCTTTTTGGCTCATTGAATATAGCTCCTCTTCAAGCCTTCTCATCTCTTCACTTTCCTCATAGTGACTTCTAAGCAGTTTGTATATTACAGTCCTGCAATCAGCAGTGTCGATTGAGAGGAGGAGATGCTCCTCCCTGAATACCGTGAAGATCCGTGAAGTGGTTTCCGGGCTTTTGACGGTAACCCACTTCTCCGTGGGAGATATCACTGTGGAAAAGGAGTTGTGGGGAAATGACGCCGATATTTGTCTGGGCAGCCTGTCAAGTGTTGGCTGCCATGCGATTTCACCTTTCCGTACACTCATCAAAACCAGCCAGTCATCCGGTTTCAGCTGTGTATGAACGTCATCAAGAACCTTTTTCCAGGATTTGTAGGGAATAAAATTCATCTTCACAGAAGACCGAGCACTGTTCATCACTTCACTGACAGAGGCCTGAGTACCGCAGTCACAGATGAAAAGAATAGACGTGGCTGTCTGGTTTGCAAGGGTGCGGATAGCAGAGGCGAACTGTCCGAATCCGATTTCCCTTTGTGCAAAGGGTGGAAGTATTACTACCAGTCTGGAAACGGAATTAATGGGCCGAACAATTTTGTGAATCATTATCAGTTGCCTGCTGCGTTCCACGATGGCATCTATAGAATGGCCGAATACACGAGTTTTCAGACCCGTTTTTCCATCCCACCCCATGACTACTGTGGAAATCCGATAATCCTTCATGGAACGCAGTATGCCGGAAAGCACATTTATATCCACACTGGTAATAGGCATTACCGGCACGCCCGCAGCCATTGTCCTCACCACCGTATGAGCCAGAATCTTCTCAGCTGAAGCCACCTGTACTTCAGAATCACCTCCCTCCTGTACCACATGCACCGGGTAGAGCGGCTCGTGAGACCCTTTCTCCCTGAGCAGAAGTGAGATATCAAGAAGTTCTTTTGCACCCTCCCGCGACTCCAGCGGGATCATTATTCGGTTCTGGTAGGTAGCAGAACTTACTTTCTCCTGCTCTTCTTTGAGAGCCACTTGACGTCCTGCCTTGTCAGTGATGATTGATCCGATCAGACACGTGACCGCGATCATGAGAATCGTACCGGTTATCACGTTTTCGGAAAAAAGACCCAGTTCGAATCCGATCAGAACTGCTGCTAAAGTTGCGGCGGCCTGATTTACGCTCAATCCAAATATAAGGTGAATTTCATTCCTGTTGTATCTCAGAATTCTGCCTGTGAGTTCTGCTGCCGAATATTTGGCAACCAGAGCTATCACTGTCATGCCAATTGAAATAATCCAAGCCTCGGTTCCGCTTATCAGAAGATTCAGATTCACCAGCATTCCCACCGACAAGAGGAAAAAGGGAATGAACAGGGCATCCCCCACAAAGTGGATACGGGTCATGAGAAGACTTCTCTCGGGAATGAAAGAATTAAGTGTGAGCCCGGCAAGAAACGCTCCGATGATCGGCTCCAGTCCGGCAACATGTGCCAGATAGGCAACCAGAAAAGTAATGGCGATCACAAATACAAACTCGACGTTTTCGTCGACGTTGAGAGAGCGGAAAAACCACCCTGCCAGAAGCGGAACAATGATCATTACACCGGCCACATAGATGATCATGAACGTGAATAATCTGATCCAAAACGAGGTGCCTATCTCTCCCTGGCTTGCCGAGGCGATTACTGCCAGTATAAGAAGTGCCAGAGTATCGGTAATGATGGTGCCCCCGACAGTGGTGGTGACCGGAGGTGATTTGGATAGTCCGAGTTTATTGACTATAGAATAGGTCACCAGGGTATGTGAGGAGAACATGCTGGCCAGAAGAATGGCGACAGGAATGGTCATCTCGAAAATACCCACACCCATGAATGTTCCCATTAGCATGGGAGTGAGAAAAGTGGCAAGTCCGAAAACGAGCGTATGGCTTCTGTTGCGCTTGACCTGGTTGAGATCGATTTCCAGGCCGGCGAGAAACATAATGAAAAGCAGGCCCACGGTGCCCAGAAGTTCGATGGTGTTGTCCCGGGCAAGTATAGCGAATCCGTACGGTCCCACGATGATGCCTGCAAGCAGAAGGCCTACGATACCGGGAAGTCGCAGTCGTCGGGCAATGAGCGGTGCGACGAGAATGAGCAGCATGGCGGTGGCGAAGATAAGAACCGGATCTGTGAAAGGACGAGAAATCAGAATCGGCCTCCCGGGGTTAGGAGTGTACGGAAGTAATTCAAGCAATATGTGTGCAGGGAGAATCTCCCCGGAAGTGAATGGTTGAAACAGTACAGATCCGGGGAATAGTTGACCATACTTGACACTAGCCGCCCCATTCTGATTGTGCTCCCCAGCACGAATGCATCGTAATTGGAGACGGGTTTCACGTTTATGATGTTCAGAGCAGTTGCATCGTAACCGATTTCCTGATGGATGGTTTCAGCGATGTTCTGTGCGATTTCAGCGGTGGATCCGACTGCACTGGTGTAGGCTACAAGAACTTTTTTGCTCATTGCTGTTCCTGAGAAGAGAGTTTGGTTATTTAAAATAAATGGCTGCAGTCAAAAGAGGAAGTAATGGAAGGTTAGTATTCCCCGGAGGTGAATTTTTGGATTTACAACAATTCACCTTCGGGGAATGCTTTTTTGCATTGAGCAAAAAGGTTCAGGGTTTTCTGAGCAGATCATCCGTTACAATTTGACCAAACCTCGGATCATCGGCATGAATCTCCGGCGTTTATCCGTTTCCTTAATGAAGTTATCCTTTTCAAGACAAATAGATCACCCGGCGATCACCAAAGAACGCCTACATCTGCGGTGAAAATAGCAATCATGTGTTTCGGTTCTGCTCAGGAAACCGGCAGTGTCGGAGACAAGCTCCCAAACACTGATTCCAGCAGAAACTCCCTTCCTGAAATCCTGTCATATCGTGAAACCATTCTGGAAACAGCCGAGGCTGTGATCTTGAGATATTCCGCTATCTCAGTATTACGGAAATCATAGCAGCAGGCTCCGGCATACGCAAACAGTTCGCGTGCAG
>JBKGXV010000154.1:0-5269 GCA_046546375.1 Chitinispirillaceae bacterium
TTCTCTGAACCCAACTGCTTTACATACCTTACTATCGAAGCCAAACCGTTTGACCTGGAGGGAGATAAACTGGTGCTCAGCCCCATCTCCCTTACAAAATAAAGATCAGCTTCCGCCACCTCCGAAGGTGTGCTTTCATCAAGAACATCAATAAGAAGCATGAGAATGCCGTTTATGATGTCCGAATCGCTTTCCGCTCTGAAAAACAGTTTCCCGTCCTCTTTTTCAGCATGAATCCAGACCTGACTCTGACAGCCGGGCAGCGCATTCTCATCGGTTTTGAACCGGCTCTCAAGAGGCTTGAGCTCCTTGCCCAGATTTATCAGATAATCGTATCTATCAAGCCAGTCATCAAGACTGCAGAATTCCTCGATTATCCTGTCCTGCTTCTGTTTCATAGACATAAGCCAAAACTCCTCACCCGAACAGCTGCTGTACTTTTCTGATGCCCCCGACCAGAGCCTCAACCTCCTGTTCGGTATTGTAGAATGCGAAACTCGCCCTTACCGTTCCGTTCACACCGAAGTGTCTGGATACAGGCTGCGCACAATGAGTACCCGAACGCACCGCGATACCCATTTTGTCCAGTACCGAAGCCGCATCGTAGGAGGACACATTCTTCAGCACAAACGAGAGAACAGCACTTCTATGCGGAGCCTTTCCCACTATTTCGACTCCATCCAGAACCGATATGCGTTCAGTGGCAGATTCAAGAAGCTCACGCTCATGCTCGCCGATATTTTCCATTCCGATTTTGCCGAGATAATCCACTGCCGCATGCAGACTGATTGCTCCGGCAATATTCTGTGTGCCCGCCTCGAAGCGGAAAGGGATTTCAGAGAAGGTCGTTTTCTCGAAATCAACCGAATCCACCATTCCCCCGCCCACCTGATAAG
This sequence comes from Chitinispirillaceae bacterium, assembly GCA_046546375.1. Lineage (GTDB taxonomy): Bacteria > Fibrobacterota > Chitinivibrionia > Chitinivibrionales > Chitinispirillaceae > JAEZKC01. The sequence continues at coordinate 897 of JBKGXV010000154.1, forward strand.
GCTGCATGGAATCAAGCAGCTCTCTTTTTCCGTATAAAACTCCTATTCCCGTTTCAGCAAACATTTTGTGACCGGAAAAGGCGAAAAAATCGCAGTCCAGATCCCTCACATCGACCTTATGGTGAGACACCGCCTGAGCTCCATCCACCACAACCGGAACCCCTCGTGCATGTGCAGTTCTCACCAGCTCCTTTACAGGATTGACTGTCCCCAGAACGTTTGATATGTAAGTAAGCGCACACAGGCGGGTTCTTTCGGTAATAAGAGAGTCCAGAAGTTCTGCCCTGAGCACCCCGCTGTCATCAAAAGGCAATACCTTGAGCCTTGCCCCACTCCGCTGACAGATTCTCTGCCAGGGAACCAGATTCGAATGATGCTCCATCTCGGTTACCAGAATATCATCACCCTGACCGACTCTCTGAGTTCCGAAGCATTGAGCCACCAGGTTCACAGACTCGGTTGTCCCCCGGGTGAATACGATCTCTCTGGAATCGGAGGCGTTGATGAAATTTTTCACCGACTCGCGCGCGGATTCGTACATATCGCTTGCCTGCTGACTCAGAAAATGAGGGCCTCGGTGAACGTTGCTGTTGTGCTGCGAGTAGAATGTGCTCACTTTATCCAGAACGGATGAGGGTTTCTGAGTTGTTGCGGCATTGTCCAGATACACCAGCGGCTTTCCATACACCCTGCTTGCCAGAATGGGAAAGTCCGCCCGGATCTTTTCTGTATCAAACATATCAGATTTTCTTGAGTTTGAGAACGGAATACCAGTTGTTGATATCTGTGATACGGAAATCGACGGACAGACCGACCGACTCCATCAGCCGAGACAGAGATTTTGAAGTGAACTTGTGGGAATACTCTGTGAGTATCCTCTCTCCTCTGCGGATATCAAGATCATCAAAAAACGGACTCGAAACGAACATGTTCTGAAGCGCCTCGAGATGCATCTCTATTCTGGCATGCTCTTCATTGTAAAATGAGACATGCCTGAACAGAAGCGGATCGAAATCAGTTCCGGTTATGTCATTCACCACATTGAGTATGTTGCGGTTGAACTGGGCTGTCACATTGCTTCCGTCATCATACGCTTTTTCCAGAATATCCTTGGGCTTCACCATATCCACGCCCAGCAGAAAAGAATCCTTCGGCCCCATACTACTTGCCATGGATTGCAGAAACTCCGCTCTCTGTTCAGGATGGAAATTCCCTAAAGTGCCTCCCAGAAAGCAGAACACCCGCCTTCTGTCATGCGGCAGAATATCCAGCTGAGAGCAGAAATCGGCTACAAAACCATGCACGGTGAGATCCGGGTACCTGCCAACTAGTTCAACAGCCGATTCCTCCACCACCTTTTTACTCACATCCACGGGAACATAACGTACACTCTTCATCTGTGATGATTCAACAGCGTCAAGCAGAAGTGATATTTTGGAACAGTTCCCGCTGCCAAGCTCGATAATATCACAATCGGTCAGATTTTCCGCAAAAGAGCAGGCCAGCTTTTCAAGCAGCTCCATTTCGGTGCGGGTGGGATAGTATTCAGGCAGACAGGTGATTCTGTCAAACAGTTCCGAACCAAAGTCATCATAGAAAAACATGCTGGAAATTCTTCTTGGAGAAGAGGCAAGTCCCTCGCCGATCATTCTTATCAGATTATCTCTGCCTAATCCGGGCAGACAGTCAGAAACCGCCATCCTGATCTGGGTTGACTGTTCTTTCGGTTTCATATCAACCCGACCTCCTGTTATCATGTTGTTCGGCAAAAGCCGGCCTCTGAGGCAATCCGGTTTCGTAGGGGTTGCTTTCATCACTGCTCCATTCAAACCAGCCGCCGTCATATACCGAAACACGGGACCACCCCATAAGCCAGGCATTCATGAACGCCTCACTGCCCCGCCAGCCGGTTCCGCAGTAAAACGCATTGTGCTTGTCTGGAGTGATACCGGATTGGGCCCATATTTTCTCTATCTCGTGAAAGTCACGGGTGGTGTGATCAACATTGCGGTAATTTTCCATATGATAAGCATCGGAGCCGCAGTCGGCGAACACCGCACCCGGAATACGCCCCTTTTTACGGATATAGTTGTAGCCGCTCACTTCCCCTATGTATTCTCTCCAGCTTCTCACACATACCAGATTCCTGTCAGGAGAAGCCAGAATATCCTTTGCCTCCGGGGTGTCCACCGCCAATAGGGGTTTTTGAGGGATATCGGCCCCGAAATCGCAAACTTCCCTTTTAGGCACATCCACATGAGAGACCTCGAACCCTTCATCAAGCCAGGCCTGGAAACCGCCGTTTAGAATCTTTACATCCTTCACCCCCGCATAGAGCATGATGAATGCGCAGCGCATGGCACCTATGTGTCCGGCACTGCTGCCGGGAAAGGGGTCGCTGTTGTCAGGTGATGTATATCTTCCATAAAGAATGACCGTGGTATCGGTGGTGATACCCATACCCTGCAGCGTTTCCCTGAGCTCTTCAGGAGAGCGCCGGTTCCAGGTTTCTTTTGATTCCAGACTGTTCGTGTCGATATCCACCGCACCCGGAATATGGCCCTGTTCATATACATCTCTGTTTCTGTAATGAGCATGGCATACCAGAAAATCGCCGTTTTCATACTCAGGAGCATCGCCGTTTACGATAAGCGACTGAAGCCACCTGGCGGGCACCAGATTTCTGTACCGGGCCAGTCTGGACATGGGCAGTTCTGACCTTGCACTCCACTGGGAAACAAAATCGTGATACACTCCCACACTCTCATACCCCGCCTTCAGAAAGCGTCCGGCTATTCTTTCTGTTTCCTCCGGGTTATACCCGTAGAGAATGACATCATCTGAAGGGGTGATGTGTTTGGCTTTCACGATATCGGGCCAGTCGATATAGCGGGTCCACTTCGCAGGGAGGCTCTTTGCGCCCAGAATGTGACCGCCGCGGGTTTCCCCTCCCATGCGCCAGCCGTTGAACGCATCCACCGGGCGCAGATCCAGAAATTTCAGTGAAGGATTTTTGAGCTGTTCATGCAGTTCAGATGTGGATGGGTTTTTTAACACCGGTATGAATTCCTTTCAGTGTGCTTTGATGAATTCTGGTTTCCGGACTGCAAGTAGGAGCAAAAAAGATGCCCTGAGCAGTGCGAATATGACTCACAAGGCTTGATCCGCAGAAGGGAAAGCAATGATCGGGCCAAAACAGTATGCGGATGCACCTTTCGGCAACAAAAAAGCCCCCTTGACGGGGGCTTTTATGTTTCCATAGTGTACTTTCTGCAGATTACCTGACCAACTTCACTTTCTCGCTCAGAAGCACTCCCCTGCTGCCACGGACTTTGAGCAGATATGTTCCCTGAACCTTTACCATCGATTTCACTTTCAGTGTTGCCGATGTGGTAAAGATTTCACTGTAAACAAGCCTTCCCCTGAGATCGTACATCCGCACACTGAGTTCCTCACCGTTCAGAGAAGTCAACCCGAGACGACCGGCTTTCAGACGGGCATGAGAACCCTCCGACATCTGTCTGCCATGTCCGGCGGATGGATCAACCGGGGTGGCGTCTGCAGGCACACGGCAGGCGATTCCCATCCCGGCAGTACTCATGTACACCACACCGAACGTATTCATGTCGCCCACAACGAATTCTCCGTTGGCAAGACCTCCGTACTCATGCTGGTCATCATTGACACGCACCCAGAACGCTCCCTCGTCAACAGACTGGAACACTCCCGTCACCCCGTCCACTGTACCGAAAATGTACACAGCCGGATATTCCTCACCGGGAGCGGCTTTACCGAAACCGACCGCTTCACAGTAGGTGACAGCCTCGATATCAGTATACGTTTCACCGCCGTCAACCGAACGGGCAAGACCGCCCCCGGTGAGCGGAACCCAGATATCGCCGCTTCGCCCGGGAGCAAGCCTGAACTTGCGGAACGAAGAGGTTCCGGGTGTTCCGACCTGAGAGAATGTTTCTCCCTTGTCGGTACTCCTGTACATGACGCCTTCGTTTCTGAGATAGGCGTAGAACACATCCGCATCCATCGGATCCCCCACCACATAGGCCCCATCGATGTCGCTCACTTCCTCCCAGGCGCTTCCACTGTAACGATGCACCGGGTAATCACCGTACTCATCGTTTCCATCAACCACCTTCACCCGGGGAGTCCAGAGCGTCACCTCGCCGTCTGTGGAAACAGCCACCGAAGCCCCCCCCTTGTATTCATCCCCTATGCTGGGATAAGTCTCCACAGTCCAGGTACGTCCGGAATCGGTTGAAAACTGAAGAGGGGAAATGGGGACATCGGTGTGACCGGTGGGGTTGGAGCCGCGGACATCAGCAACTTTGACCAGCTTGCCTGCGTTCGGTGCATAG
>JBKGXV010000155.1:0-5253 GCA_046546375.1 Chitinispirillaceae bacterium
GGGGCGGCTTCGCCGCTCCATTGCAGGACCGGCATAAATACCGGCCCTGGGGAATGAAAACCCCGGTGAACCGGGGTAAGGAGCAAAACAGGGTGTGTATCTTAATATGCAAACTCAGATGCAGCTGCATACTTGGAGATTGTGCATAAATCGATATTTTAAACGCCCCGATCTACCCATTCACAGTCCAGCTCATGGAAGGATGAAGGTTTCCCTGATGCACCACTTTGGGATGGGGATCAAGCGCTTTGACTCTTTTTTTCAATTCCTGGACCAGCCTTGCTTCATCTGCAATTCTAGGAAACAGTTTGGATTTTCTCTTCGGCTGCTCAAGATGAAGAACAACTCGAATATGCCTGCACTTTGCAGCTCGCGCAGCAAAGGTTCGCTCATTTTCCCGAACAGCATTGCATCGAGCGGCAAACAAGCCGGCAACAGTGAAAAGAGACTTCTTAACTATCTCTTCAACAAGCGAAATCTGTTTTGTCCGCCTTCTGTTTCTATAATCCTTTACCTCAATAAGCCATAAAGTACCATTAGCCAGACACACAATATCCATTGCCTTCAATTTCTCTGCAATTTTAAGGAAGCGGTTGCGGTAAAAAGACCATTTATCGTAACTCTCCACTCTGCAGTGTTGCTCGAAGGTGAATGTCAGATTACCTTCTGTAATAACTGAAGCTTCTCGTCTTTCGGGAGTTTGGCGCAGATTCATTCTTTTCCCTCTGCACCAAGATATCGTTCCGACTGCTCAAGCTCCTCATCCAGCGTAACAATCGGATCGATTTCATCTGTGGATGGCCCCTGGGAAACTTGAACGCCGCTTCTACTGGTTTTGAGTGACATGAAATGTTTGGTCACATCTGCAAACTCATGCATTCCCAAAAGCTCAAGCTCCCTGAGCAGAAAGAAACTGTGAGTGGCCACAAACACCTGTATGCCGTTTCTGCACAGATGCAGAATCGTCCTGGCCACAAGTTTTATCAGGCGTGGATTAAGGTTGGATTCCGGTTCATCCCAGAAAAGATACCCGTTGCCAAGCAGTGATCCGTTTGCGACGAGGGTGGCCACCATGGCGATCTTTCGCAAACCCTCGGCTACAAGTGGCATTTCCGTGCTAATTTTGCCGGAGCGAAGATAAAAGCGTCCGGATTTATCAAGCTCCACCTTGCCGTTCATGGCCATTTCAAGCGGCTTGAGCAGTTCTGCTGCGGCCTCCTGATCGAGCCCCTTGAGCAGCGGCGCCCCCAGTCGGACACAGGTATCCCGCCAGGTCTGCTCAAACTGCAGATAGTGGCTGTCGTACACCGATACGAAATTGGGGTAGATGGTCAGAAGTTCTCTGGTTGGGAAAAAGACCGGAAATTTATCATGAAAAGCCTTTGGCGTGACGGCTAAATCAATATCTGCTTTGCTTTTCTTGGGGACTACCACCTCCAGATCAAAGGAGGGGTCATCAAAACCAAGGCTGATACGGCCGCTCTCGGACTGCTTATACCGGACCATTTTTCCTACGCTCTCGGGCATGAACACCCCCAGCAGCTTATCTGAGATCTCAAGCTGGAGGCGGCTTTTGGATGGCTCCTCAACCATAGGAAGCCCATTTTTAGTGCAGGCGGCGATCAGGGAATAGGCCGCTTTGAGAATATGGGATTTCCCGGTGCCGTTTTCTCCGATTATGATATTCAGGCCCTCGGAGAAGGCCAGTTCCGCTTTGGAGAAGGCAGTGATATTTTGGAGTGTGAGTTTTTTAAGCATCGAAACACCATGGTTCTGTTATTTGTTTCACAAATCCAGTCTGCAACTAGTTAGCCAAACATGCTTGGAATTGTACGAAATCGATCTATATAGAAATATACCTAATGATACGCGGTCCAGAGTTATATACAGCTTGTATATGTAACGATACACCCCCTAAAATTACATATGGATCCGAATATGTGAGAAAACCGCCTGAAATTCAGATATGAGGAGTTGCAGGCACTTCACCCCCCCTACTCCCCCCTGTACTTCCTGAAATTCTCCGCCTGCTCGAAAATCTCCTTGAACACATCATCTCTGGGGACCGGGGGGTACTTGTGCTCATCTAAAACCAGTATCAGGTCCACCTTGAGCTCGGCCTTGATATCGCTGCGCTGGGACCAGTCGGTGTATTTCGCCTTGTCATCCACCACTCCCTTCACCGCGCGCGAAAGCACGATGAGCTTTTCGTGGGGGTACTCAAACTTGTACTTCTCAGCTACAGCTTTCAGTATATCATAGAACGCCTTCTCCTCGAAATTTATCCCCATCTCCTCAAAAGAGCTCTTCTCCTTCTGCAGATCCCTGAACAGATCCGCAAAGTGCTGGGCGATGTCGTCCAGAACATCGTTTGCCAGAGCGAGACTCTCTTTGCGCTCATTGTACTTCTCCACCAGCGCCTTGAAACGCTTGGTGAAATCGACACCCTTGATCTTGTTCACCTTCTTGAACTCGTCGATAGCCTTTTTGAGAAGCTGCTGAAGCAGCTTTATCTTGGTGTTGGGCAGCTTGATTTTATCGATTTTCGCCAGGTATTCATCACTGAATATATCGATGTTCTTATTCTTCTCGTTCTCACCAAGCTTGAACACCTCCTCCACCCCATCACTCAGCAGCGCCTCCTTTATCATCTCCCGCACCTTCTCGTTCATCTGTGCGGTGTCGGGTGCTCCACCTCTGGTAAGTTTATGGATAATAGCCGCAATCGCCAGATAGAAGTGTATGTAATCCCGCTCCTTTTGGGTGATTGCCTCACTTGACGTACATATTCTGTATGCGGTGCGCAGTTTTCTGGTCATGTTCATGAAACGCTTTTCTACTTGTGCCGACAGCTGCACATATTCTGCAGCTCTGTTCAGGCACTCCAGTTGAGCCAGCGGGGTGCCGCAAAAGTAGTCCTTTGAATCGAACCTGCCAAACAGTCGGGAAAGCAGGTCCAGCTGATCCTTGACTATAGCCACTGCCTTGTCGATATCCTCGAAATCATCCTCCGCCACCTGTGAATACTTTTTGAGTGCCACATTCATGTTGCTCTTTATACCGATATAGTCGACAACCAGCCCGGCTTTTTTCCCCTCATACACCCTGTTGACACGGGAAATTGTCTGGATTAGCGAGTGCTGCTGGACAGGCTTGTCGATATAGATGGTATCGAGAAAGGGGACATCGAAACCGGTGAGCCACATATCAACAACTATGGCGATTTTGAAATTCGACTTGGCAATCTTGAACTGACGGTCAAGCTCTTTTCTGTAGTCCTTTGTTCCCAGCAGATCCCACAGTTTGGCGGGATCGTCTTTCCCTCTGGTCATCACCATATTGATCTTCGCCATCGGCTTTATCTTCCTGCGCTCCTGCTCGGTCAGCACCACTCCTTCACCGCACTCCCGGATTTGGGCCCACTGGGGGCGCAGTTCGATGATTTTCTTGTAGAGGTCGTAGGCGATATACCTGTTGGAGCAGACAAGCATCACCTTTCCCAGAACACTTGCTCCCTCTTCCACCCTCTGTTCATAATGGTGTATGAAATCCTCTGCGACTTCCTTGAGGCGGTCCGGGTCGCCCAGAATCACCTCCATGTTGGTGACCGCTTTTTTGCTCTCCTGGATCTGATACTCGTTTGCACCCTCATCGGCGCATTTTTTGTAGTATTTCTCGATATCCCGAAGCTTTCGCTCCTCCAGGAGCACCTTGGCGGCTCTGCCCTCATAGACGATGCGCACAGTGATGTTATCCTGCACGGATTCCTTCATGGTATAGGCGTCCACCACCTTGCCGAACACGTCGAGAGTGGCATCGATCGGGGTTCCGGTGAATCCCACATAGGTTGCATTCGGAAGAGAGTTATGGAGATATTTGGCGAAACCGTAGGTTTTCTTCACGCCCTTCGAAGTTATTCTGATTTTCTGATCCAGATTGACCTGTGTGCGGTGCGCCTCATCTGATATGCAGATCACATTGGGCCGTTCGGTAAGAAGTTCCGTGTCCTCCGTAAATTTCTGGATTGTGGTGAGAAATACGCCGCCGCTGCTTCTTTTCTTGAGGTACGCGCGGAGCTCTTCCCGGCTCTCGACGCTCACCACGGTTTCATCCCCTATGAAATTCTTCGCATTGGTGAACTGCCCCGCCAGCTGGTCATCCAGATCTGTCCGGTCGGTGATAAGGATAATGGTGGGGCTTGAAAAATAGGTGGATTTCATGAGCAGGCGGGTAAGAAAGAGCATGGTGTAGCTTTTTCCGCACCCTGTAGCTCCGAAATAGGTACCTCCCTTACCCTCCCCCTCAGGGCGCATGTTTTCCTTTATGGACTGGAACAGTTTGCGGGCGGCATAGTACTGGGGATAGCGGCAGACAATCTTCACATCCTCTTTGCTGGTATCGGGGAAGAACACGAAGTTGCGGATTATATCCACCAGCCGGACCCTGTTGAACATCCCTTTTACCATGGTATAGAGGGAGTTTATTCCATCCTGTTCTTTGAGCTCGAAGCCGTCTGTTTTGCGCCAGGCGTAGAAGAAATCATAGGGGGCGAAAAGCGAGCCGGCTTTGTTGTTGCCCCCGTCGCTTACGACACAGAATGCGTTGTACTTCATAAGCTCCGGTATATCGCGGCTGTAGCGGATTGTCAGCTGGTCATAGGCGTTTTTTGTGGTGGTGTCTTCCTTTACCGCGCTTTTGAATTCGATCACCACCAGAGGGATACCGTTAATGTAGACAATCGCATCGGGGATCCGTTTTTCGTACCCCTGGATTTCAAGCTGGTTGACAATCTTGTAGATGTTGAATGTCTGATCTACTGGATCGTCTTCCGCAACGATTGTTGTCAGTTCGTTCGGTCTGGGTTTGAGCACAGGGGGGAGATTGCTGTAGTCGACAAGCTCTATGTAGAGATCTTTTTTTGTCCGGTCCTCTCTTTTGAGAAGGAATCCGTTTGCGATGAGCCGGTTTATGTCTCTGTTGCTTTCGTAGAGGGCCGAGGCTGGGAACAGTTCCAGTTTTCGTATGATGGATTCGATCTCGTTGAGGGTGATGTCGTCAGAGGAATAGCGGTTGAGCAGGTACTGTTTGAGGTCATCTTTCAGCAGGACATCGGAAACCTCTTTATGGATCCGGTCTCCGGTGATGTGTGTGTACCCTTGGGCTTCGAACAGTTCGATGACTGCCTGTTCCAGTTTTTCTTCGGTGAACTTACTCATCGATCATCTCCCAGTAGCCGCCTTTAGCGGGCCCGAT
>JBKGXV010000156.1:0-5151 GCA_046546375.1 Chitinispirillaceae bacterium
AAAAAACGAGCTTGCGGTCACGCCCTGGGACCGGGGTACAGTTCAGGGTCAAAAGGAACGCTCCTGACCTATTCCCGCATCAGCTTCAGCGGTATCCTTACCACACCCATCAGCTCCCCATCCACAGCACTCACGATATCTGCTGTAAATACTACTTCACCGGGTTTGCCTCTAAGCTGTTCAAAATAGAGAAATCCACTGACAAGCTCTCCGCTCTTCACCACTCCATCCAGCAGAACCCTTTGCAGCATCTCTTTTGTGGGCAGCTGAAGCCATACATCGGGAGGATCATCATCAAAATATGAGGTATCCCGCTCAGCCAGAACTCTCTCGAGAACCCTGCAGCAAGGATCCGATTCCAGATCCTCATAATGATAGACAGTATCATCGAAAAGAGATGCTTTGCTGTATGGAATTTCAATCATACCCTGTAGCTGGTAGGGTGGCTGAGCTCTGAACTTGTCAGAATTCACCTCTAAGACAAACTGATGATACCGGATTCTCACAGGCTCATCACCTGAATTGGTAACTGTCACCCTCACGGGGGTAACGTATTCCTCTATGGCCGGGAAACCGGTCCAGCTCTCGGTTTCCACCAGTATCTTAACTCCCGCACTATCCTCGAAAGCGGCCTCGGGAATTCCGGAGGGAACGCGGGCATCCGGGGACGGAGAGAGACGGACCGCAGGAGAGCAGTTTGCAAGAAAAATGGAAGTCAGACATATACAGTAAAATATCTTTCTGAAACGCATAAAACCCCTCTTCCTGTATAGGAAACCTTTATGCTTAAGCAATCCCCGGACCAGAAGTATTTTCACTGCAATACCGGACATCCCAAACAAAGGTATGCACATGATCACCATTGATGGTTCAAAAGGTGAAGGAGGCGGACAGATTCTGAGAACCTCTCTCTCCCTTTCCCTTATCACCGGAAAGCCTTTCACCATAAAAAACATCCGGGCAAGACGGCGGAATCCGGGACTGAGACGTCAGCACCTTGCCTCGATCAACGCCGCTTCTGAAGTGGGCAAAGCAGAAGTGAACGGTGCTGAAACGGGATCACAGCTAGTCACGTTCCTCCCCCGAAACGTATCCCCAGGAGTATATGATTTCTCCATAGGCACCGCAGGCAGCACTACTCTGGTGTTTCAGACCATTCTGCCCGCATTGATGACCCAATCGGAACCATCCATACTCAGTTTCGAAGGGGGAACTCACAACCCCCTGGCTCCACCCTACGATTTTCTGGAAAAAACATTCGTTCCCGTCCTTAACAGCATGGGAACCGGTATTTCAGTCAATCTGCTCAGATACGGTTTCTACCCTGCCGGAGGAGGCAGATTCGAGGCATCGATAGGACCACGCTCCCAAAAAGAGCTGCGATTCCCCACTTCTCTCACCAGCCGGGGAGCTTCAAAGAGGATTACTGCCCACATCCTGCTCTGTGACCTGCCGCAACATATTGCCAGAAGAGAAACAGAAACCCTGAAAAAAGTTATTGGCGAACCCCTTTCGACCCGAATCCACTCGGGAGATTCGGACAGTCCCGGCAATGCGGTGACAGTGCAGATCGCCACGGACACTATTTGTGAAACGGTATCCGTAGTAGGACAGAAAGGTATCAGAGCCGAAGCGGTTGCCCAGGAAGCTGCCCGGGAAACACTTTATTACATTGAAAGCGGCGCCTGTGTGGGACCGCACCTGACCGATCAGATTCTTCTCCCGCTTGCGCTCTGCGGCAAAGGAGAGTTCACAACTGTCAGACCGACCACCCACACCATCACCAACATGGAAACCATAGGTGAATTCATGGAGGTTTCCTTCAGAACCGAGCAAGTACACGAAAACATGTGGCTGATTTCACTGGGATAATCATGAAAAAAAGAGATATTGCAAAATCCGACCTGCCTTCAGAGTGTCATAATTCAGGCCTGAAGGCCGCGGTACGTCTGAAAACTAACACAGATCTGTCCAAAAAGGAGATCATCAATCTGCTCAGTGAAGTCGCGGCTAACCCGGCTTGCTACAAAAACGAACCTCATCTGAAAACGCTTGCAGAAGAGCTGATCTGCCTTTCAGACAAACCGGAAAAGAAAACTGAACTCAGGAGCGCTCCCTACAAGGTCTGGGGAGATAATCACGGCAGAGAGCCTCTGGAGCAGCTAAGAAGAGCCTGTTCACTTCCGGTAGCGCTCAGAGGTGCCCTCATGCCGGATGCACATGTGGGCTACGGACTCCCCATCGGCGGAGTGCTTGCTGCTGACAATGCGGTAATTCCCTATGCGGTGGGGGTGGATATCGCCTGCAGAATGAGACTCACCGTTGTCGATCTGCCTGTGAACTATCTGGACAGAAGAACAGACAAACTGAAATCAGCTCTTGAAAAGAACACCCTGTTCGGAGTGGGCGTCTCCTTCAGAGACAGAAAACAGCACGAAGTGATGGATCGAAACTGGAAGGTCTCCCCCGTCACCGCCAAAGCGAAGGATACTGCCTGGGGTCAGCTGGGTACAAGCGGCAGCGGGAATCATTTCGTGGAGTGGGGCACATTCACCACGGAAAAACAGATTGACTCTCTTGAGCCGGGCACCTACCTGGCCCTTCTCAGCCACAGCGGAAGTCGCGGAAGCGGTTCGAGGGTGGCGAACTACTACAGCACACTGGCATCCAAAAAGCACCCGGAACTGCCAAAAGGGCTCAAAAATCTGGCCTGGCTTGATCTGTCAAGTCACGAGGGGAAAGAATACTGGGCCGCCATGGAGCTTATGGGAGCGTATGCAGCCGCCAACCACGAGCTGATTCACAACTCCATTGTACGCCATCTGAAAGCGACGGTTCTTCTCGGTGTGGAAAACCACCACAATTTCGCCTGGAAAGAGACGCATGGAAACCGTCAGGTTGTGGTCCACCGTAAGGGCGCGACACCTGCACAGGAGGGGGTCAGGGGTATCATACCCGGCTCCATGGCCTCTCCCGGTTTTCTGGTCGAGGGCAAGGGGAATGCGGCATCTCTGTGTTCATCATCTCATGGGGCGGGGCGGGTGATGAGCCGGGCACAGGCAAAAAACACCTACCGCTGGAAGGATGTAAGGGGGCTTCTCTCAGAAAGGAGAGTGACTGTTCTCTCCGCGGGTTTGGATGAGATTCCCCTTGTCTACAAGGACATCATTGAGGTGATGGATGCACAGAGGGAACTGGTAGACATTCTGGGCCGTTTCGATCCGCGTATAGTGAAGATGGCTCCCGCGGGAGAACGTGCGGAGGACTGAAGCGCGCCTTCGGGTTCAGTTATGACCCTGTTTACTCAATTGATTCTCACCTGCCTTTAAAAAACTTTCCCGAAATATCTGTATACAGAAATAATCATGTGCGTTTGATTATCTCCAATGGATTTATTAATTTACAGTTACATTGAATGCTTCCCCTTTCCAAGGAGATTTTTGAATGAGAACATTAGTGATTATTTCTGCTTTTTTTGTCATGTTTGCTTCACACCAGATCAATGCTCAAATTGTGACAGGCAAAATCCTTGATTCACAATCAGATCCGATTCCAGATGTTACCATTACTTTGCAGAATACTATGAAAAGCACGGTCACCGATCAGAATGGGAATTTCAGGATCGAAAGAACTTCTGCTGTTATGCCAACATCCAAAGGTATTTCCGGTCTTGAAGTAAAGAACATGGGCAATACCTTTCATATCACCACAAGCTCCGGGACTGAACCAAAGATCAGATTAATAGACACGAAAGGAAGGCAGATTCACTTCAACAGGAGTAATGTATCGCCCAACTGTATTGCTGTTTCTTTAGGAAAAAGCAATCGAAAAGCAGCAGGTCTTCTTTTTATGGAAATTGAGTATGGAACCAAGAATCGTAAAACAGTTTTTCCTGTCATGAACGGATTCAAGTTTCCGGATAGAATGATCGATATGCGTAATAAATCAAATAGTGTAACTATCGCAGCCCTTTCCAGCGAGTGCTCAGATACTCTCGTATGCACCAAATCGGGTCTCCTGACCAAGCGAGTTCCGATTAACACTTGCGATAACTCTGAAACAACACTGTACATGTATTCTGAGGATATACATGTTACATCAGATAATTACCCTGTAATAGACGGCTCGACCTCGACTCAACCAGTGGGGATAGTGCTGGCTTCTACACTTCTGGGGACTTCTTATGGATACCAGGGACAACTGGACGGATCAAAACAGATGGCCGCCCACAGCACTTCGAATCCCGCACTTGCGGACAGCATAAACAATCACATCGTGAGCCATAACAAAACCCATGGCGCACACATGAATGTTATTGACGGAACAGCAAAGCTGGGCATGGTTGCCCGAATGCCCTCAGAAGACGAACTGACTCATGCAGACAGTCTGGGAGTCGAACTGGAAATAACACCATTTGCCTTGGATGCATTCACCTTTCTTGTTCACAGCAAAAATCCGGTGAAAAACATATCCCTTGAGGACATTCGCAGCATTTACACCGGGTCAATCACGAATTGGAATGAACTTGGCGGTCACGACTTGAATATCAGGCCCTACCAGCGAAACAGAAACTCCGGGAGTCAGGAGATGATGATGTCCATGGTGATGGGAGATCTGGAAATGATTGATTCTCCGAATATGATTATGCAAGGAATGATGGGACCATACAATGCCCTTGAACACGATACCGCCGGAATAGGTTACACTGTATATTTTTACGGTCTGAATATGTCTCCTGATTTTCTCATTGACTTCTGTTCTGTGGATGATGTTTTTCCGGATTATGAAACTATTCAAAACCGTCAGTATCCGCTCTGGTCCGACGTGTATCTCATAAACAGAACAGATCTTGACAGAACGAGTCTAGCGGCTCACATTCGGGATTTCATCCTTGCTCCGCAGGGCCAGCAGGTGGTGAAGACAACCGGATATGTCCCTGTAGATGAAACCGGAATCGAGCAGGACCAGTGAAAAAAAGACCTGAATGCATCGTTATTTTAGTATTACTGCTCTCGGTATTCAGCTTTTCCCAGGGAAAGAAAGGATGGAGCCAGTACGGAACACATGAACAGATACAGAAAATCATCTCAAGCAAAGGAGCAGTCTGGATAGCCACGATGGGAGGCGGACTTCTCAGACTTGATACCCTGG
>JBKGXV010000157.1:0-5145 GCA_046546375.1 Chitinispirillaceae bacterium
ATTACGAAAAGATCCCAAAGCGCAGTGAATGATTTAGACAGTGCGTTCTTCCGAAAGCGCCTCATATTCCCTGCGGACATATTCCTTCATCTGCCTCAACGCCGCCACATGAGATTTGAAAACAACGGCATTGGAAGACCAGGAAACTTCATCAAATGATCTGCCCAGAAGGATATAGGCTTGTGCAGCGGATTTTCCGTCGTAGAATGTTTCTTCCCATTCCGGCGGTATCTCGTCGGCCGATACCAGACCTATTCCGTTTGAAGCGAACCTGAAGACATTGGGAATCGCCGGCCACTCCAATCCCTCGACATCATTGTCTACACCATACTGAAAAAACTGCTCCCAGAAAGACAGATAAACTAAAACTCTTTCGGCAATCTGAGCTTTCGTTTCCTTTTGGGAGGGTTTTTTCATCCATTGCAGAGAAAGAGGGTCATCGAATGTGATTTCCTTTAACTCCCTGCCGACTACACCATCCTGATACAGAAAGATTCGGATCTTCATTTTGGAGAAGCTCTGTTCAAGAAAACTTTTGAATGCTGCATAATGACCGATGATTTCGGGACTTTTCCAGTATTTTTTTTCTGCAGGAAAGAGAAACCTGTAACCGTTATCAATGCCCTCCAGTTTGAAAAAAAAGTCATAATTGATATCAAAGAACCCTAATGCTGCCATTGTATCCGCAACCGAAGCTGCAGCCGAACTGTCAAGCCCCTCATAATAGACTCTGTTCCTGTTGTTGGCGATATCGATTCTCTCTCCTTCAATTTCCGGAGACAGCATTCCGATTATAAAAGCCTGCCAGAAAACAAAGGCCAACGTGATCACCGATCCAACCATCCCTATCCCGCCTGCTTTCCAGCCGGAATGCAAACCACCGCCCTGTTCCATATGATTTCTGATTTCTTTCCCCTGAACCCTCTCCATCCACCACAGACCGAAAAGGGTGAACAGTGAAGGAAACAATACACCCGCTGCCGCATTCGGCAAAAATGCCGTATACTTTTCAGGTATGACGACCAACAGCGTATAGAATACGGTTGTGGCGAATATTCCGGTTATCAAGGCCTTTCTTGCCTTGTTTTTCTGATCAAAGATTTTGAAATTTTCGGAAATCAGATATCCTGCAGCAAGCGGCCCGCCCAGAACAGCAGCGATGCCCAGAGATTTTCTAGTATAGACTCTGGATTCATTTTTGAAGAGATCGTCGGAATTCATCGGCTTTTTCCTTTACCAGATTTTGCAGAAGCGGTTGCGGACTGCGGAAAGGCGGATTATCAATAATAATAATACAGGACAGCCGTGAAAGAAAGGATCAGATGAATCGGGATTGAATTTGGTAAAAAACAGTGAAACAAGTACTGATACAAACTCTCAATGGAGAGACAACGAGGTCAGTTTTTGGAGAAGGTTGCTCCCGCCAGTTCCAGCATCGCAAAAGGCAGCTCTCTGAAAACCCTGGAAGTGAATGTTTTCTGTTCCATTCCGGAAGAGAAAAGATCCATGACAAATTTTCTCAGATGCTCGCTTCTGCAGGCAGCCTCGAAACACCATTCCATTTTTCTGTCCCATTGGCCCAGCCTCTTTCTCATCTTCACTGCCAGCTCCAGCTCCCTGCCGTATTCATCATGCCACATGGAATCGAATAGACGGGGCTCTCCGAGAGCCAGCGCCTGTGCTGCCAGTTTGGCGGACCAGAGCGAATAGTGAACACTTTCCATAGTGAGAGGGTTCACATGCCCGGCGGCTTCTCCGACCAGAAGCCAGTTCTTCCCTGAAGCGGGCAGGGAAAAAAAGCTTTGATCCGACGGGCAGGGCACATATACCGCCCAGGGCGAAACCGGCCGGATGGCACCCAGACTCAATCTCACTGTCTGATCAAGAGCATGTCTCACGGCCCTGGTATCCTCCGAGGGACCGAAAACACCCACCGACGAACCTTTTTCCATATTGTACATTTTCAGGAGCTCACCACCCGGAAGATATCTGATCTGCACACCGTTTTGGTGACTTGTATGAGCGACGCAACCGGCACCGAAACGCAGATCCTTTTTTCCGAAAGGGGCCAGCACTTCGGACCTCACCGAGCTGTTCCAACCATCCGCTCCCACCACGAAACGGCAGTTGAACACGTGATTCTCGGTACGCACCTCCCAGTTGCCCTTCTCAAGCTCCATGGACACAACCCGCTCCCGCGCATTCATCGCTTTTCTGGCTGCCGCTTTTTTAAGCAGAAACGACTCAAGCTCCGCTCTGGCAAACACCCTCAAAGCCCCATTTCTCCCCTCAGCCTCGATCACTTTTCCCCTTCTGGAAACCACCTCCAGACCAGTTTCTCTCTCCTTTTCCAGAACAGAAAGAAAAGGAAACGCATCAAGCGTTCTCTGCGATACCGCCACATTCCCCGGACAGTTTTTTGCCCTGATCTGCTCAAGCAGCACGGCTTTCAGCCCCATTTCAGCCAGAAGATACACCAGATACGCTCCGGCCACCCCCGCTCCGATCACCACCACATCCACCGTTTCCACCGCAGGCCTGAAGATGCGGTTAAAGCGGGCGGGGACATCGGCAAGCGGAATACTTTCCGGAGAAGATGAATTTTTTTCCATTACGGCGGACATGGCAGTTCCTTTCGCCCTCGGCAGCATACAACCGGTTCTTCAGGTGGAAAGCAAACAAAAGGCATGCCACGGGTGCAATCACCTGTTTACCCGTTTAAAAAAGAGAGCGGGGCCTGCGGTGTTCTTGTGCGGTTTGGCGAATCCGGGAATCAAAACGGGAACGGACCTTGCTTTCCTTTCCGCTGATCCCTGTACCATTTCATGGATAGCCTATGATACCCATACAGAAACTGCTCAGCCGCATACGCTGGGACCCCTCTTTCGGAGATGCCCGCTTTGAGCTGCAATACGAAGACAGAAAGGCGGGGCTGGTAAGGATTTCACTGGGGGAGATAACAGAAGTGGGCCCGGAGAGCTTCACCATCACCGATGAGGCGGGCAGATACATTTCGGTTCCGCTTCACAGGATCAGGACGGTATACCGCAACGGAGAGCGGATATGGAGCCGGCTTAAGGGGTAGGGGGTTTGTGTGCAGTGACGGTGTGGGGGAAACTCCGGCCTGAATTCGAGCACCCCGGATGAATTCCGGATCCGGCACGAACTCCGGGGTAAAACCGAATACCTCTGTTTAAATCACTCCGCCCCGAATTTAAAATATTAGATTATAGACATAAACCTTTACTGCACCATGCACTGGGACAACAGAAATGACAGGAAACCGTTTTCTCGGAAACATCATCCACAACCCCGCCACAACCGTCAAAAATCTGCAGTATGAGAAAAACTGCCTCCGCCGCTGGCTGGTTCACGCACTGGTGTTTGTGCGCATCGTGATCTCCGAATACACCCTGAACCACTGCATAAGCCGAGCTTCTGGAATCGCCTTCGTGCTTCTTCTCACCTTCATCCCCCTGATCACCACCACCGCGCTCATGATGGCCAGTATCATGGAGGTACAGCCTGATCATGTGGAACGGGCCCTTTCGGCTCTTCTCCCCTTCGCTCCACCCGCAGTGATGCAGCATATAGTCACATTCTTTATGAATGCCCAGAAACTCAGGGGTATCGGTATAGGGGTTCTGGTAGTGACCACCATGGGTCTTTTCGGAACCGTCGAACAATCCCTGAACGTAATCTGGAAAGTACTCAGGAACCGTTCCTTTTTTCACCGCCTGCGCACCTTCACCATGGTGATCGTCTACAGCCCCATTCTCTTTTTCGCCTCTTTCCAGTTCAGGCGCTCCGGCATTTTCGGGCTCCTTCCGGGAGAGTTTCTCACTTCGGGATTTCTGCCCTTCATGTTCACCACCCTGGCCTTCACGCTCATGATCTGGTTCATCCCCAATACGAAGGTGAAATTCAGATCTGCCTTTCTGGGCGGTCTTGTAGCATGTCTGCTTTTCGAGCTGGAGAGAAAGAGTTTCGGCCACTATGTCCAGTTTTCCTTTCAGACCAAAACCATTTACGGGACATTCGGCCTGCTGCCCTTTTTCCTGCTTTCACTTTATTTCTCGGCCATGTTTTTCCTTTTCGGCACCCAGACAGCCTATGTCCACCAGAATTTCAGACCGCTTCTGAGATCAAAAAAGCGCCGGGACAGACGGGTGGGCGATTACCGCAATTATATAACTTTGAGGATGATAATAGACTGTGTGCGGGCGTTTATCAGAAAACAGCCCCCGCCCACTCTTCATTATTTCTGCCGCACCTACGAACTTACCCAGCCACAGGCTATGGGCATACTCAACTGGCTGATTCACGAAAAATTCCTCCATCAGGTGAATCAGAGCGATTCTTTTGTCCCGGCCAGGGATTTTTCCTTTGTTCCTGTAGGAGTAGTGTACGCCGCCATCGAAAATCAGAACCGCCGGATTTCAGAAAGCCCTCAGGACTACACCCGGGAGTTTCTTTCACGATTCATAAAGAAGAGAAGCGAGCTGCAGGGTGATGAGGAACTGACCTTTATCGAGCTTGTCGATATTCTGGATTCGGGTGAAAGGAAAGCTGAGCGGGTCGAAGAGGTTCTGGCCTGAATCAAGGTATACTGTTTGCTTTATGATTGCGGAAAAGGCACGAAGGGACCGTAATCATGACAAGAACCGTACCTCTGCGCCCGGCAGGCATCGTTTTTTTCTCCTCGGTCGGCGTATTCATTCTTTTTCTCCTGTTGCTCCACCGGTTTCTCCTGATTGACTCCTATATCAGTCTGACCGCTGCATTCACCTTGTCCATGACGGTATTCTACATTTCCAACAGGCGTTCGATAATGAAAAGCGCCAATTACCATTATGCGGGAGATTTCCTGCTCTTTGCGGTAGCAGCCTACCTTTTAATTGTTCTGGCAACCGGTATTCTGCGCCAGATGAACGGATCCATATACCCCTGGGCCATCATGATCGCTGCAGTCGCAGTGACATTCGGGCTCCTGGTATACCCCAGGTAATGAATTCACTATCCTGACATCGCCCGGATACATTTAGTGCAGAAGGTTGACTCCGGAATAAACTCCAGCCGTTCATGCTCGATTTCCGATCCGCACTTTCTGCATAGTCCGTATGTTCCCTCTTCAATCCGCTCCAA
>JBKGXV010000158.1:0-5122 GCA_046546375.1 Chitinispirillaceae bacterium
TCCTGATTACCCTTTTGTTTTCATCATCTTGGCAATCAGCGCCCGGTTGGGAATAATGTAGTCGATAACTGAAAGCAGGGTGAAGATTGTGGGAAAGAGCATCACCCAGAATCCGGTATGGAATCCCAGTATCTCCACAGGCATCCAGGCTGCACCGTAGTTGATCAGAAGAAGAACAATAAGTACTCCGAAGGTGGCGATTCCCTGAAGTACGGCTTTGGTTTTGCCTGATTTGCGGGCAGCCAGCACGATTCCGCTCGAGGCGCACACTATTCTCAATAGCTGCATGAAGGCATCTCTGTAGAAGAAGATCAGATACATCCACAGCGGTATGATACCTGAAACCATAAAGGAGATGAAAATGGTCTGGCGGGAGACGCTGTCCGCCACGGGGTCGAATACTTTGCCGAAATCAGTCACCTCCCCTCTCCCTCTGGCCAGAGTTCCGTCAAGAAGGTCTGAAAGTTCAATCAGAACCGCCAGTGCCAAACAGATCCAGATCCAGCCGGTTTCCATGCTTCCGTAGCCGGTAACGAACACATAGGCGAAAATGGGAGCGATTGCCACCCGGGATGCTGTAAGTAGAGTTGCGAGATTCATGTGCTGACCGCTTCCTTTAGAGTGAAAATGTGCCGAGAAGAGATAAAATAGTAAAAGACAGCCTCCAACCCCTCAGGGGAAATGGAATTCCAACCCGATAGTGATAAGCCGGCAAATGAAGCATTTACGCTTGTCATTCTCTGACGCCGCACTTATAATAAAAATCATACCGTTTCAGGAGTCACTGCAGTGAGTACTATCAAAAAGACTGCCACCAAGGTGGGGTTGAGTTTGTTTGTTGGTGCGGGTATCGCCGTCCTGACCGCCATGGCATTTGGGGGGCTGATTGATGATCTTGAGAATAAAACGTATGATTTCCGTTATCGGATGAAGTATGTAAGAGAGAAAAAAGCGGAATCGGACAGCGAGGAATTCCCAGATTATGGTATTCGCATAGTGGATATTGATGACCGCAGTATGGAGAAAATGGGCGTGTACTGGAACTGGGACCGTTCTTTTCAGGCCCAGATGATCGATTCACTTTCCGCTCACTTTCCTGCTGCAGTTGCATATGACATACTTTTCTATGTTAAAGAAGATCCTAAACAGATGTGGCGTCTGGAACGGATCCTTTCCCGAGCCGTCCAGAGCGATTCCTCACACAAAAATAAAACAGAACGGCTTCGTGACTTTCTCTCTTCCTCAATCAACTACGATCAGCAGCTTGAAAATTCAATAGCCAATTCAGGCAGAGTGTACCTGGGCCTGGTTATGGGCAATGAAGATGATTATGACCACGTGTCCCAGATTGCCTACCGGATGAACATGGATTGGCATGATTCGCTCAAGCCGTCCTCCACTATTTCTCTGCCCGAAAATGCGGCTGAGAAGATCAAAGACCGCAGAACCATCATCGATGGTATCTATCCCGACCTCGCCCGAAGTGCCAAAGAGATCGGACATGTGAATGTGGAATTGAATGAGGATGGAATAATCAGGGACATACCGCTTCTGTACGAATTCGGAAACTTCACTCCATATTATCTGCCTTTGAGCGTTCGCACTGTCATGACACTTTTTGGCACACCTAATGAAGAAGTTGTGGTCCGTCCAGAGGAATTCATTGATATCGGAACGCCATTTAAAATTTTCAAAGATTCGGCAGGTAAGATTTCCTTCTCTTATCCCGACGTTTCAACGGCTCAGATCAAAGCCATCCTTGCTCAGAAAAAGAAAATACTTTCATTGAAAGAAGGGCAGGAGCACACCGTCAGCTCTTATCTCGCTCTTTCAAGGGATGTTCAGGGAAAGACCTGTCTGCAGTTCAGAGGGGATGCGGTGTATCCACAGGATTTGAAAGGGCGGATACCGTACCAGCTTTCTAAAGCATTGGTGGAAATGAATATGACTGATGCTCTGAAAATGGAGCAGGGTGATGAAATGGCTCTCACCCAGGAGTGTCTTCTGATCCGGGACTCCGATTTTGAATGGCTGGTTGAGTTTCCGGAAGGCGGTGAAGTTTGGCTCACAGAACAGGTTTTGAAAACAATCGGTCTGGTTCAACACCGGGATCTGGCAATTGAGGAAAATCAGGACAGAAAGCTTCTTTTCTTTGCTTTTTCAGTCAAACGGAACAACGGTACACTTGTTTCTTCCATCCCTGTCCTTCGGGGTAAAACTCTTGAAGAGTTGTGTCGGGTAGGGTGGGAAGATATTGAAGCTATGGGACCTGGTACGCGGAAGGAGTTCGGAGATAATGTGCGGATTCCGCTTCGTAAGCATAATCGGCATATAATAACCTATTTCGGACCCTCAAAAAAGCCTTTTGCTCATTACAGTTTCTATGATGTGATGCAGAATGATGTCAGAAGCGAAATGGAGGGGAAAATTTTCATCGTCGGTTCCAGTTCACCCTCTTTATTTGATATAAAACCGGTTCCGCACGAAAAAAACTTCCCCGCGGTGGAGATCCATGCTTCTCTGATGAACTCTCTTCTCACCAATAACTTTGTCAAAAGGCTTGAACGCTGGCAGGATTATCTCATCCTCGTGGCCGTCGGCGTAATAATTGCTCTGGTAGCATTTTATCTGAAACCGCTGTGGGGAGGACTGATTGTCGCCTTTTCCATTTTCGCTTATCTGGTCACGGCAATGGTCCTTTTCGACAGAGATCTTTTGTGGATAGAAATGGTGCGCCCGGTTCTTTCAATCATTCTCAGCTTCACGGCGGTTATGGCCTATCGCTACATGACTGAGGAAAAAGACAGGAAATTTCTGCAAAGCACCTTTAAACAGTATCTGTCACCCGAGCTTATAGATATGATGTACACTCAGAAACAGAAACCGAAACTTGGTGGAGAAGAGGGGGTGAGAACCGCTTACTTCACCGATATCCAGAGTTTTTCCACCTTTTCGGAAAAACTGGGCTCTCCCACCAAGCTTGTGGAGCTTCTCAATGAATATCTCAGTGCCATGACCGATATCCTCCTTTCCAGATACGGTACCCTTGACAAGTACGAAGGGGATGCCATAATCGCCTTTTTCGGTGCACCCGTTTCCATGCCGGATCACGCCCGGCAGGCCTGTCTAACCGCTCTGGATATGCAGAGCGCCCTGGGGGAACTGCGCAAAAAATGGCTTTCGGAAGGAGACAAGTGGCCCGAGATCGTGCACAACATGCGCATGAGGATCGGGATCAACACCGGGGCGATCACTACCGGAAACATGGGCTCGGCGGTCAGAATGAACTATACCATGATGGGTGATGCGGTGAACCTCGCCGCCCGTCTTGAGAGTGCGGCAAAACAGTATGGTGTCTACACCATGATAAGTCATTATACAAAAAATATGATCGGGGATGAATTCGAAACCCGTCAGCTGGATAAAATCACTGTGGTGGGAAGATCAGAACCCATAGTGGTGTTTGAGCTTCTGGGACGCAGGGGAGAGCTCGAGTCTGAACTCAGCCGGCTGCTCGATATCCACAGCAGCGCTCTTGAGGCATTCTATTCCCGGAAATGGCAGAAGGCCCAGCAGCTTTTCACCAAAGCTCACCAACTGGAACCGAACCGAACAGTGACTCCCGGCGGAATCACTCCGTCAAAGCGGCTTCTGGAACTGAGCAGGCACTACGAGACAAATCCCCCCGGGCCCGATTGGGACGGGGTCAACAGACTCACCTCAAAATAGGAGATTATCATGATCTGCAGAATTCTCTCTTTTCCGTTCTGGCTTCTCTCCCGGTTCATCGCAGCTTCCGCGGGAGCTGTCAAAATGGTGTTTTCTCTTCTGATTTCAACATTTGTGTTTCTTCTGAATCATCTGATCGGGACTGTATTCGGTGCGCTGATCGGTCTGCTTCTGGGAAGACGGCATGTGGGGGTTAAGCTTTTCACTCACAAAAGAAAACTACCCGCGCTCGGCAAATAGAGGCGTGCCCCGGTTGCGCTAAAGTCCGCGCATCCACTCGGGGGTAATGGTAATACGTTTCTTCAGTGCCGCGTCTATGGTGGCCAGTGCACTCTCTTTGTCTCCGGGCAGTCTGATTCTGAGAGGGAGATAATTGGATGCGTGGTTGGCATAGAACAGGCCGCGGGAAATGTGAGTGGTGCAAAGCAGCAGCCGAAGTTCTGCAAGAAGTTCCCCGGGTGAGGGCAGGGTGAAATCTCCTGCGAGAATTTCATCGTGCAGAAAGGTGCCTTCACAGGGAATCAGGGTGAGCGCTCCGGTGTATTCAGGGCTGATTTGGCTGAGTGCCTTTCCTGTATTCTCCGCGTGAGCCGAAGAACGTTTTTTTCCTCCCAGTCCCAGAAGAACTGTCACGAAAAGTTTGATTCCCGCGTTTCTGACACGTTGGCCCTGTGTTATGATCTCTTTGCAATCACCCCATTTTCCCACCCGTTTCAAAACCCGGTCATCCCCCGATTCAAGGCCCATGTGCACGATTTTGAGGCCCAGTTCATTGAGCTCTTTCAGTTCGGGATCTGTTTTCCCGGCTATGCTTTTGGCATTGGCATATGTGCCCACCCGGGTCACATCGGGGAGTATGGACCTGATCTTTTCCAGAATATCCAAAAGCCTGTCCTGAGGCAGTATGAGCGCATCCCCGTCGCATAGAAAAAGCTTTCTGTTTTCTCTTTGGTGCGCGGCGATGAAGTGAAGTTCCCGGGTGATGCTTTCGGTGTCGCGAATGCTGAAGGGAATCTGTTTGTAGGCCGGGCAGAACGTGCACCGGTTATGCGAGCATCCGTGTGTGATCTGAAGGAGTATGCTTCGGGCTTCCGAAGGAGGCCTGATGACTGGATTGGAGAAATTCATATCCGGCGGAAATATTTAAGGTGAAAAGAAAAAAGCCCCATCCGAGGCCAATTTCTTGATCCTCTCACACAAAAAACATTGGTTGTTCCCTTAAGCAGCTTGCGGTCCGTCTCGACAGGCGGCATACACGTACTGCTCAAAGATGAATTCCCAGCAGAAAGGTGTTCGTCAAGAAATTTGGTCCACTCGGACAGAGCCGTTCTCTAAACAATATAATAAAAGTTTATCCTTTTATCCGTAACAACATGAGAATTACGGGCCAAAG
>JBKGXV010000159.1:0-4763 GCA_046546375.1 Chitinispirillaceae bacterium
AATCGGGCTGCGTTTTCCGGTTTTGCCTGCTTTTGCCGTAAAAATCAACGTCTTGTATCCCGCAGGGGATGAACACACAAAATATTGTGGTGAAATTCCTTTTTAGCCTTGACTCACCCTTTTCTGGTTCCGTATTTTATGAGTGAAACTGCTTGCAACGACGAGGTTTTCCAATCCTGCAGTTCTTGCTAGAGAAACCCTTTTACATTACATGCATAGAAAAAGGAGAGAGTCTACTCATGAGCTCCAAAGCCGGTTCAGATGCCATGGGCAAAACAGTGAAATCCGTTGTCTTCACCTCAGATGAAGAAGAACAGGGTCAAACCCTCAAAGAGCGTCTCACAAAAAAGAAAGTCGCTCTGAGTGACAATGCCAGAGTCGTGCTGGAAAAACGATATCTGGTACACGATGACAACGGCAACGTGATCGAGAGCCCCGAGGACCTCTTCTACCGGGTGGCGGAAAACATCGCTTCTGCTGAAAAATATTTCAACCCTCAGACCAATACGGATATATGGACTGAAAAGTTTTACACTATGATGACGGATCTGGAATTTCTTCCCAATTCCCCCACGCTCATGAACGCCGGCAGAGACCTGCAGCAGCTCAGTGCCTGCTTTGTGCTTCCGGTGGGCGATTCCATGGAGGAGATTTTCACCGCGGTCAAAAACACTGCTCTGATTCACAAAAGCGGCGGGGGAACCGGCTTCTCCTTTTCCCACATACGCCCCAAAAACGACAGGGTAAAATCAACGAAGGGAATCTCCTCAGGCCCCCTTTCCTTCATGCGCGTTTTCGACATGGCCACCGAAACGGTGAAACAGGGCGGCACCAGACGCGGAGCCAACATGGGGATTCTTTCCTGCAGTCATCCGGAAATAATGGATTTTGTCGAACTCAAGTCCAAAGACGGCGTTCTCGCCAATTTCAACATATCCGTGGGTATCACCGACGAATTCATGGAGGCGCTTAAAAGGGATGAGGAGTATCCGCTGCGCAATCCCCGTACAAATGAAATAGTAGGACGCCTCAAAGCTTGCCGGGTCTTCAAAAGGATAGTGGAGCTGGCGTGGAAAAACGGTGAGCCGGGAGTTGTTTTCCTCGATAAGATAAACGACCACAACCCTACTCCGCATGTGGGCAGAATCGAAAGCACCAACCCCTGCGGCGAACAGCCCCTTCTCCCCTACGAATCATGCAATCTGGGATCGATTAATCTGGCCAGAATGATAATGGTGAAGGACGGGGAGAAGCAAATCGACTACGACAAACTCACCACCACCATCTGCAATGCGGTCCGTTTTCTGGACAATGTGATAGAAGTGAACAAGTATCCTCTCAAGGAGATTGGTGAGGTTACCAAAAGCAACCGCAAGGTGGGACTGGGAGTTATGGGTTTTGCCGACCTGCTGATAGAGCTGGGCCTCCCCTACAATTCAGAAGCCGCATCCGAGCTTGCTGAAAAGATAATGAAATTCATCCAGGAGGAGGCTCTCAAGGTAAGCGCATATCTGGCCAGAGAAAGAGGCACATTTCCCAACTACAAAGGATCGATTTACGATAAAGAGGGCGGTCTCGAACTGCGCAATGCCACGGTGACCACTATCGCCCCCACGGGCACGATCAGCATGATTGCCGGCTGCTCAAGCGGTGTCGAACCTCTCTTTGCCATCGTGTATGAAAAGAATGTTCTTGACGGCAAGAAACTGCTTGAAATCCACCCCTCGTTCAAGCGTGTTGCCCAGGAGGAGGGATTCTTCTCCGAAGAGCTGATGCAGATGGTTGCTGAATGCGGAAGCCTGAACAAAATCTACGGCATACCCAAAAGGATCAGGGATGTGTTTGTCACCTCTCACGACATCGAACCCAGGTGGCATGTGAAACTTCAGGCTGCATTCCAGAAATACACCGACAATGCGGTTTCAAAAACTGTCAATTTCCGCCATGAGGCCACGGTTCAGGATGTGGAGGAGGTTTTCCGCTATGCCTATGAAACCGACTGTAAAGGTGTGACTGTCTACAGAGACGGTTCGAGACAGAACCAGGTGCTCACAAGCGGTTCAGGTGCAGCTGTCACCCCCGAAGGGACCTTTCTTTCCATGGGTGCCATTCAGCCCCGCCCCAGACCCTCTGTCACTCACGGCCGCACCTACAAAACCAAAACCGGTTGCGGAACTCTTTATGTGAACATCAATTCCGACAATTTCGGATTCTGTGAAGTATTCACCCAGATGGGCAAATCGGGCGGATGTGCCGCATCCAATGCCGAAGCGGTGTCGCGCCTGGTTTCACTGGCCATGCGGGCGGGAATCGATCCCCGCTCAGTGGTGGAACAGCTCAGAGGTATCCGCTGCCCCATTCCCACATGGCATGAGGGGGAGATGATCCTTTCCTGCGGGGACGCCATCGGACGGGTGCTGGAGAAAGCCATAAACGATGTTCACGGCAAGGCGAATGCGCAGATATCCTACACCGGACTTGACATGGGCTTCTGCCCTCAATGCCCCGAATGCGGCGGAATAATGGAACATGAAAGCGGCTGTGCAGTGTGTAAATCCTGCGGTTTCTCCAAATGCGGCTGAGTTAGAACCGACAGGTAAAATTCTTAAACGACCTCGTCTCTGAGTCACCCGAGACGGGGTCATTTGCTTTTCCCACCTAAATTATATTATATATATCATATCCGTTTTGCTTGCCCGCGTAAGAAGAAAGTGTCGCTATGATGGAACTGAATCTGTTCGGAGAAAGGATCTGAAGCTGCATTATGCACTCTGCTCTGGTTGGCCTGCGATCTCAAACCAATTGCGTTGAATTATCTACTATTGTATTCTATAATATGGAGAGAACCTCCAATAATCTGATTCGGATTTAACAATGATCAGAATAAGCCTTCACCCATCAGCTGCAGACATTGAAATCAGGCCAATAGAGCTTGATGACAGTGATATCTGTGCTCTTGCTGATCTGATAAACCAGGAGGAAAAACAATCCGAGGAGTTTTCGATAGAACACATCGAGGAACGGATAATCGATGTGAAAACCTCCAGAAATGCCGAAATCCTGGTGGCAGAGAAAAAAGATGACTCAATAATCGGCTATGCCCACATCAACCAGATCATCTCTCTTAAAGAAGAGCCGTTTGCGGAACTTCGGTCAATCTCAGTTGATAAAGACCACAAAGACAACGGAATCGAAGAGAAACTTTTAAAAGCCGTTGAAGAGTGGAGCAGAAAAAAAGGCTTCGGGAAACTGGTTTACAGCTCCCAGATAAAAAATGACATTGAGCACACTTTTTTCGAAAAACAGAACTACAAAAAAAACAAACAGTATCACTCTTTCTCAAAATCACTCAAATAGCCGGTTCCGTTCATCTGAATGTTCACTAAAAGGATCAATGAATGAAAATACTAACCCTGCTGGCAGCATTTCTGATATGTGTGAATTGCGGAAACAAACAGGACACCATCCCCTCCTATACCAATCAATGGGAAGATCTGTTTGGCAAATACATCCAAAACCCTGTGGATATCAGAATCAACAAGGGATTGAAACCAGTTGTGGGTCATCCGGCATTCGATTACCAGGTGGCGATCAGTGTTCCTGTTCAAAATCCCCAAAAAGACGGTCTGCCCAACAGAACCGAAGAGAAACAGCTTAAGAAACTGGAAAACATTCTAGTCCAGAAACTGGTAGAAAAAAAAGAAACCGTATTTGCTGCAGTCATCAAAACCGATAAGAGATGTGACTTCATTTTCTATTCAGGGGATAAGAAGTCCGCAAAGAAAAAACTTGAGTCCCTAGATGAAACGATCAACGACTACCCGCTCAACACATCACTGAAAAAAGACAACAAATGGGTCACCTACGCCTGGTTTGCCCAATGGAAAAGTGAACCATGACAAATAATCGGGTCGATACGACCCGTTATGACCCTCAATTTTTCAAAAAGCCGCACATTGTGAAAGCTGTCAGAATACTAAAAGAGTTCCGAACGGGTTCATCGCTTCCTGTACTGGTTCAGACCGACTCCTCGGAGCTCTATATAGTAAAATGGCACCAGACTGGAGAAGGGCCGATCGAATGCCTGTCCGACTGGATCTGTCTTCACCTGGCAGATGCATTCGAAATCCCTGTACCCAGAAGTACCATGGTGGAAATCACTCCGGATCTGTCGAATCAGGTAATCGACACCGAACTGAAAGAACTGATTGAACAGAATGCAGGTATCAACCTTGGATTGAAATATCTGGAAAAAACAGAAGCGCTTGACTCATCCCAAACAGACAAGATCAGCTCCCGATTGAAAGACAAGCTGTTTCTGTTCGACCTTCTGCTGCTCAATGTGGACCGAACTGCCCAAAACCCGAACATTCTCTTCGGAGATAACCGGATCCACTGCATAGATTTCTCCGCTTCTGCGGAAATCCGCACCCTGGTAACGGGATGCAGAATATCCGAACGCAACTGTTTCCCTTTCCTGCGCAGACACCCTTTCTACAACCCACACGCAAAACACGAATTCAAAGCGGGAAAGACACTTGCATTACTGAATCACATTACTAATGACATACCCCAGAACTGGCTCACAGCTCTGGGATCAGCAGAAAAGATAAAATCGAAACTCATCTCCGGTCTGCACGCTCTCTTCACCCAGTCACACTACCTACTGGAAAAACGAATGGAGCTCCTCAGAAATGTCTCAGAAGATACAAACGAGAGTTTGAAGCAGAAAAGAATACAGAGAAGAAATGAATTTCTTAAAA
>JBKGXV010000160.1:0-4752 GCA_046546375.1 Chitinispirillaceae bacterium
GTTGGAGCCGCGGACATCAGCAACTTTGACCAGCTTGCCTGCGTTCGGTGCATAGCCAATGCCCGCGTAGACCCCAGACTTACCACTGATCTTTCCAATCCCCCGAGGGAAGTTTCCAGAACTGAGGCCCTCTGTAACCCACAGAAGTCACCACCATCTCCTCAGGATTATCCGGATTCATGGAAATACCGCCATAACAGGCAATATACACGGAATCGTCATCATAATGGAGTGAATCAGTTTCATCCCGGGGATCGATGAAGTTCTCGGGTGAAATGTCGGTCCAGGTCTGAACTCTTCTGCTCACAACAAACCTCCATTCATCGAATCATCTTCTGAAGTCCGCAGGAGAGCAAAGCGTGATCACCCCCGAAGCAGACACTTGAACACATCTACAATTTACGACAAAATCCCGTCCGGCGCAACCGAAATGAATTATTTCACTACACATTTATCACTCATGAATACTGAGTATATCGCATGTCTCCGTTTCCACTGCCCAGACAATCCCGCTGTTTCACTACACAGAACCGCAAAAACGGTCATCACCAGGCCCGGATTTTGCATCTTCATTCATATCGGCCGCAGCCTGTTCTTTTTCCATTCACCTCAAAAACGGAAAACTCCTGAAAATGTGGACCAGAGTCATTCTCCCCTCGGTTCTCTGCGTTCTGATACTCATTCTGGATATCACCACAGCCCTGAGTTTCCGGGTCTGGATACTCTATATCATTCCCCTGCTTTTGTCCTACAGATCGGAAAACAGCAGAATCACCTACTCCTTTCTGGTCACTGTAGGCATACTGCTTGCCCTTGGAAAGCTCTCCTCCCCTCCGGAGGGTTTCCTCTCCTCGATTTCCGTAATAAACAGAATTCTGGGATTCATTGCGTTCACCATTTTCACCGTTATCATAAACGCGCTCATAGCCTCCCGCAAACACCTGGAGACCTTCTCCCAGGAGCTTTCCTCGGCAAACCGGGAACTTGAGGCATTCTCCTACTCACTCTCCCATGACCTCAAAAACCCTCTCAGTATCATCACCATGACCAGCAATCTTCTGATCGAAAGCGATGAAAAGCTTTCGGAAGCGGACCGCAGACATCATGCTGAGGAAATTCTCAAAAACTCCCGGAAAATAAATATCCTTATACAGGATATGCTTGCCCTGTCGGGAATAACCCGCAAAAACCTTGAACTGGAAGAAGTGAATCTGGGTGAAATGGCTTTATCCATAATATGTGATTTCCGGGCCCTGCATCCTCAAAGGAGGGTGGATTTCATTCTGCAGAAGGAGATGAAGGCCAGGGCGGATTCCCATCTGATGAAAATCGCACTCACCAATCTGCTTGAAAACGCCTGGAAATACACATCACGGCAACCCCAGGCACGTATAGAATTCGGTGCCAGTGAATCACAGGAAGGCTTGATTTACTATGTAAAAGACAACGGAGCGGGTTTCGACATGAAGGAATCGGAGAAGCTGTTCAAGCCGTTTCAGAGACTGAATCCGGGGGAATTTTCCGGTACCGGAGTCGGTCTTGCCACAGTGGAGCGGGTGATACGAAAGCATGGAGGGAGAATCTGGGCGCAGAGCCGTCCGGGAGAAGGAGCGGTGTTTTATTTCACGCTGGGGGGATAAAGGAAAAAAAGACAATCGGAATATATCACGCAGAGACGGTAGAGTAGACGCGGGGATTTCCGCCGAACAAGAGCTGCGTTCGTGAATGTATGAAAGATCCGCGTCATGAAATGAACCCGTGCACTCCCTCAAAAGTGAGGGGGCGATATTGAAACCAAGAACTTCAGCTCCGCGGACGCGCTCGGCATGAGCGGTCCGGTCCGACAGATGAGAAGCTTTTTTACCAACTTTCTCAACCCCTAGTACGGCATTTCCTTTGAAACCAGGTTAGCCGTGATCCGTCCCGATTCGTAAATAGTGGGAAGCCCCGACCCGGGATGAGTCCCTCCGCCCACCAGATAACACCTCCCCACCTCCTCGAAACGGTTATGGGGGCGGAAGTAGAGCATCTGGTCAAGCGTGTGACCCAGGTTGAAAGTGGAACCTATAAAGAGATTGTAGGAATCTTTCCAGTCGGCAGGGGTGGTTATCTTCTCCTCTACAATGTGGGCATCTATATCGGTCATGGAGGTACGTTCTTTTATAATCCCGATGGTTCTGTCTCTCAGTGTTCTCACAGTTTCCCCGTTCCATTCTATAGAGGATTTGGTATTGGGAACCGGAACCAGCACGTATACCGTGGAGTGCCCCTGGGGGGCGAGAGTGGAATCGGTGATGCTTGCGTTTTGCACATAGAATGAAAAATCATCCGAAAGTCTTTTGTGTCTGACTACATCCTCTATGTTTTTTCGGTAATCTCGGGCGAATATAATCTGATGATGCGCATCGGGATAAATCTTGTCGACTCCCAGGTAAAGCATGAACGTGGAGCAGGAGTAGCGCTTTTTCATCAGGTTGTCTGGAGCCCACTTGCGGATCACGCCGGGCTCGAAAAGATGCTCCATGGCATAACCGAAATCCGCACCCACGATCACCGCATCCGCCTCCACGAATTCACCGTTTTCCAGATGAACCCCCCGGGCTTCTCCTTTCTGATCCACCGCCACCCTCTCTACCGGCGTACCATACTCCACCCGGGCGCCGTTTTCCTCAGTCACCCTGGCCATGGCCTCGGATATGCGGTTCAGTCCCCCTTTGGTATGCTCTACCCCGAAGGTATGTTCAAGATAGGGTATAATGGCAAACGCTCCGGGACACTCCCAGGGGGACATCCCCAGATACTTGGCCTGGAAAGTAAAGGTGATCGTCAGCTTTTCATCTTTGAAATAGGACCTGAGTACGGAATAAAGGCTCTTTGTCAGTGCGAGATGAGGAACGGCACGGAGCAACGTGGGGCTTAGAAATGTACTGAAATCGGAATAGGATTTGAGAAGACAGGGGTACATCCTGTTGTACCGTTCCGTTTCTCTGCGGTCGAATTTTCCCAGGCTGTTTTCATTTCCGGGAAAAACACGGTCTATCTCCTGCTGCATACGATTTTTATCAACAGTGGCATTCATGCGTTTGTCGGGGAAATTGAGATGATACATGGGATCAACAGGAATAAAATCCAGATAATCCTCGGCTTTCCTTCCCGCCAGAGAAAACACCTGCCTGAGCACGAACGGCATTATGAGAAACGTGGGACCGGTATCAAACGTATAAGGTCCCAGCCTGAGTGCTCGGTTTCTACCGCCCGGAGCGGATTCCTTCTCAAAAAGAGTCACCCGGTAGCCTCTGTAGGAGAGAATCATTGCCGCAGTGAGACTTCCCGGACCGGCACCGATTATGCATACATGTTTTTTGGACATTTCAACCCCGAATCCCGTTCATTTGTGACCAAAAAGCCCTTACGCTGTAGCTCCAGCAATAAGCCGGCCTGTTTCAAGCAAAATGCGGTACAGAAAGGCATGTTTTATGATCCAGTCCGAAAGAATTAAACAGCTAAACAGCAGCAGTCCCTCAAACGGCGCTTATGTGCTTTACTGGATGCAGCAGTCCCAGCGCACCATTTTCAACCACGCACTGGAGCATGCGGCATATCTTGCCAATCAGCTCAACAAACCACTGATAGTGTTCTTCGGCGTCACCCCCTCGTTTCCGGATGGAAACCGGCGCCACTATCATTTCATGCTGCAGGGACTCCCCCAGATAAAAAACAGCCTCCAACAGCGCGGAATACAGATGGTAGTCCGGATCTGTGAACTTCCAGAGGAGGTGATCAAACTGGCCAGAAATGCCTCCGCGGTGGTGACAGATGCTGGCTACCTGCGATTCCAGCGCTCATGGAGAGAAACTGTGGCACTGAAGTCAAAATGTCCGGTCATACAGGTGGAAAGCGATGTGGTGGTTCCGGTGGAAACTGCATCGCAGAAGGAGGAGACCGGGGCACGCACACTGAGACCCAAAATCATGCGCCTTCTGCCCGCATTTCTGATCCCCCTGAAGCAGATCGGGGTCAGAAAGGATTCCCTGGGAATGAATATGCAGAGTATCGACATATCCGATCCGGCAAAAGTGCTCGGCAAACTGAAAATCGATCAGTCAGTAAAGGAAGTCAAATGGCTCAGAGGAGGTCAGCAGCAAGCCCAGAAGACGCTCAGCACGTTCATCCATCACAACCTGGAGGGCTTTGCGAAACTGCGCAACGACCCCTCGCTCAATCACCTCTCAAACCTCAGTCCCTATCTTCATTTCGGACAGATTTCACCCCTTCAGGTGGCTCTGGAAGTGCTCGAGACCGATTTTCCCGATAAGGACGCGTTTATAGAAGAAATGGTGGTCAGACGTGAACTGAGCATGAATTTCATCCATTACAATCCACACTACGATTCCTTTCAATCCATCCCCGGCTGGGCCAGGGCGACCCTGTCCGCGCATGCCAAAGACAAACGTCCGGTTATCTATTCTTTAAAGGAGCTTGAAAGTGCCCGGACCTATGATGAATACTGGAATGCCGCCCAGAGAGAGATGAACTGTCTGGGCAAAATGCACGGCTACATGCGCATGTACTGGGGCAAAAAGATACTCGAATGGTCCCCCACTCCTCAGGAGGCATTCAGACGCACCCTGTATCTGGACAACAAATACTTTGTGGACGGACGTGACCCCAACGGGTTCACCGGCGTGGCCTGGTGTTTCGGCAAGCATGACCGGGCCTGGACCCAGCGGTCGGTATTCGGCAAGGTGCGGT
>JBKGXV010000161.1:0-4634 GCA_046546375.1 Chitinispirillaceae bacterium
CTCAGAGGCGGCGGGCCGCTTACCACCATTCTTTTACCCAAAAAGCATGAAGCTACACTGTGGGAAAAGATCTGGATGAATATCATCGATGAGAAAAGCATTTACCTGCTGAGTGGTGACAGCAATAAAACCAAGAAGTCAGAAATTTTCCCCTGGATGAAACCAACCAAGGTCAGCGAAAAGAAAGGGACAGAACTGTTTGCCGAAGAGTGCCATCCCTTTCACATGTATTTCGGTATGCCGCGAAGAATCAGGCTGAAATTTGAAGACAGAGAAGGAGTGTGTGACCTTACCGGGTTGCACTGCACCAGAGTGGTAACCGGATATGTCACCCGTCACTCAGGAAACAACTACAGTGGTGTTTGGAAACACCCGCTGAATGCGTATGGTTTTGATCCCAAAAAGCCGGATGAACCCCCCTATTCAAGAAAACCGTCAGGGGGCGGGACAACCTACCGTCATTGGCTTGGTCTCACGGTAAAAGCTGAAGGAGCCCAACCTGCTGTTATCGTTGAGAAAAGCCGGGAAACAGATTTCAGACGTGAAATTCTAAAGAAAGATGGTGCCATACTATGGGCTGCCGGCTATAACATGAACAATATGAAAGCAGAATGCTGGTATGATTCAACTCTGCCCGTGTACCCGCTGGATCCTGCTATTGCCAACGATTTCTCCGCATTCGTGCAAAATATAGTGAAAGCGGCTCAGGATATCTCAAGTAATGCCAAATCAAAGATAAAGCAGGCTTGGTTCAGTTCTCCCAAAGACGTCAACGGTGATCTTTCCTTTATTGAATCGACATTCTGGCAGAATACGGAATCTCAGTTCTACAGCCTGGTACAGGATATCGCCAATAATTTCGATTCATCTGCGGTTAAAAAAGAATCAGTTGAAAAATGGATGGGCATACTGGCATCACAGGCCTACAAGCTGTTTGATAAATGGGCTTTGGAACAGCAGGAAGACGGCCTTGATATGAAGCGGGTGATAAAAGCAAGGAACGATCTGGGTAAAGCTGTCGGAAAAATGAAAAAAGATCTTAAGAACCAAATATCTTCTCTGGAATAGGAGGCTTTATGAGTGATAGAGCAAATGAGGAAGTCAAAAAAACAAAAGGTGAGTCGCTTATCGAAGCGGTTCTGAAGTGGCGCGCGGAGCTGCTGAACAACAGTGGCGGCCGGGCAAGGCTTAAACGCTGCGAAACGCCGGAAAAAGCCATGCTATTACGGGAAACACATACCCTTCTGGAAAAAGTACCCAGATCTGTTTCACCCGAAGCTGTAGCCACCATCGCCGGAATCATTTCTCACGTGGATAAGGGCGGGAGCGGTAAACTGGCCGCAAACCTGGGAAAGGAAAGAAATGGCCGGGTGGTTTTCAGTGAAGTTCGGTTCAGAAATCTGCTTGCCTGCAGAGAGTGGAATGAATTCTACACTGCACTGAGAAGGGCGGTGGTGATTCTTGACGGCAATGTCGATCCCGCTTCTGTCATAGAAACAGTAAAACTGTGGGATGAGGAAAAACGGGGTACCTACAAGGAACCCAGTATGAAACTCAGCTTCAGACTTGCAAACGATTACTATTCACAAACTTTATAATTCAAAACCACAGGAGTTACAGATGTCACAGTTTATCCAATTGCACATGCTCACCAATTATGCACCCGCAAACATCAACCGCGATGATCTGGGCCGTCCAAAAACTGCAAAAATGGGCGGTGTCGACCGTCTCCGTATTTCTTCCCAGAGTCTGAAGAGAGCCTGGCGGACATCAGACATCTTTGAAGAAACAATGAAAGGCAATATCGGCAAAAGAACAAAACTCTTTGGTGTAGAAGTGTTCAACTACCTCAAAGAGAAGGGCGTTTCAGAAGGAAAGGCAAAAAAATGGGCACAGGCTATTGCTGCCCGGTTCGGTAAACTGAAGGGTGCAGATAAGAATAAACCTCTTGCGGATTTGGAAATAGAGCAGCTGGCGCATATCTCGCCTGAAGAAAAAGATGCAGCCTTGTCATTATGTAATACTCTGGCGGAAGAAAACAGGGAACCGAACGAGGATGAGCTTCAGCTGCTGAGAAAAGATATCAGGGCTGCGGATATTGCACTTTTCGGGCGTATGCTGGCCAAATATCCCAGTTTCAATATTGAAGCTGCTGCTCAGGTTGCACATGCAATTACTGTCAATCGTGTTGTTGTTGAGGATGACTACTTCACAGCAGTCGATGATCTCAATACCGGTGATGAGGATTCGGGTTCGGCTCATATCGGTGAGAGCGGCTTCGGTTCAGGGGTATTTTATACCTATCTGTGTATAAACAAATCTCTGCTTGAGGAAAACCTGGGCGGCCCTGAACTTGCCCACAAAGCAGTGAGGGCACTTGCACATGCCGCCGCCACAGTGTCTCCCTCAGGTAAACAGAACAGCTATGCATCACGTGCAAGAGCGCTCTACATTCTTGCGGAAAAAGGCTCCCAGCAGCCCCGCCAGTTGTCATCCGCCTTTCTCAAACCCGTTGATAATGCGGATATGGCCAATGAGGCAATCAACAGGCTGACTGCCCTGTGTGAAAACATGGATAAGGTATATGGTAAATGCGCGGACCGCCGCTGCAGTATCAATGTGGAAAAAGCTGAAGGAACATTTGATGAACTTTTAGATTTCGTTGGAGCCTGATCTATGAAATACCTACTGTTTCAGTGCTATGCACCTTTTGTTTCCTGGGGTGAAATAGCGATTGGCAAGGACCGGCATAGCTCTCGTCAACCATCGAAATCCGCAATCATCGGGCTGCTTGCTGCAGCTCTGGGTATCAGACGTGATGATGTGGAGGGCATGGATTCGTTGGTGAATTCGATGCGCTTTGCCGTCAAAATGTTTTCCGGGGGTACGGTGCTCAGGGATTATCATACCGCACAGGTGCCCAAAGTCGGGAAAAAGGATTTTTTCAACACTCGCCGTGACGAAATGAAAGCTCCGCAGGAGAGGATAAATACTGTTCTTTCCAGCAGAGAGTACAGATGCGATGCACTTGCGGTGGTTGGCGTGTGGCTTGATGATCACATTCTTTCTTACGAAGATCTTGCAGACGCGCTGCGCAAGCCCGCGTTCACGTTGTACTTCGGAAGAAAGTCGTGCCCGCCTGCAGCTCCCTTGAATCCTGAAGTTGTCGATGCGGACACTGTAAGGGGAGCTTTTGACAAGTACAGGGTAACGCTGCCGGTACCTCTGAGCGATTCTGTTTCAGACAGGGCAAGGGAGTATTTTAATCATTACCAGATGAGGGCACTGGAAGAGCAAACCATCACCTACTTCTGGGAAACGTGTGAACACTCCGGTTTCGAAGCGGCTCAGAAAACACCCCGCTACGATGTGCCTCTGTCCAGGAAACGCTGGCAGTTTACCTACAGAGATGAATACATGGCAGTAGAGGGAGAACAGGAGGCTCAAGATGTTTCTTAGCAGAGTGCAGATAAAGCCCGGCCCTGAGCTGTTCAAAATCATCAGGACAGATAAAACAGCAAACGGTTACGCGGTCCATCAGCTTTTGTGGAGTCTTTTTCCCAATGATGGTTGCAAGAAAAGGGATTTTCTGTTCCGCGAAGACAGTGAAGGCGGTTTGCCGCGCTTTTACATTGTGTCAAAAGATATGCCGGTTGCAAACAGCGCCGTAGCTGTGGAATCCAAACAGTACAATCCCAAACTTGAAGGTGGTCAACAGCTCCATTTTACATTGACGGCAAACCCGGTTGTTGCCAGAAAAGAGGACGGGAAGAAAAACTCTGTCAAGCATGATGTCTGGATGGATGCCAAGAAAGCTGCCAAAAAGGAAGACAAAAGCGGACCCGAGTTGACCGGTATCTGTGAAGATGCTGTCAAAAAGTGGCTGGTTGATAGAAGTGAACCGAACGGTTTTCATGTTGAAACAGATCAGTTATGTGTTGACGGGTATTTTCAGCACCGTTTCAGGCAGACCAAAGGAGGCAAAGAGATCAGGTTCAGCTCGATTTCATTTGAGGGTCTGCTTACCGTACAGGATCCGAAGCTGTTTGTGCAGAAGGCCTTGTTCAAAGGTATAGGCCCCTCAAAAGCATTCGGCTGCGGGATGATGCTGGTGAAAAGAGTGTGAGACGCAGAAAAAAAGTCAGAATCGCGGATTAAGCAGATTGAATGATTATGCAGATTGGATTTCTTCTGAACTGCGTATATCATAAATTAGCGCTCATCTGCGGTGCTGACTTCCCTTGTTATCACACGCATCATCAAAGGAGCAAACTGTGGAAAGTTTCAAGTACAAGGACCTTACCCAACGCATCATCGGTTGTGCAATGAGGGTACACGGTGAGATGGGGAACGGTTTTCAGGAGGTGATTTATCAGAGGTGCCTGGCTATTGAGTTGAAAGATGATTGTCTGGAGTTTCGCCGTGAGCAGGAGATGCCTCTTTTTTATCATAATCGTGAAGTAGGTTCAAGGCGGGTGGATTTCCTTGTGGAGGGCAAGGTGCTGGTCGAGCTCAAAGCGGTTTCCGAGCTCAACAGCATACATATGGCCCAGGTCCTCAACTACCTCAAGGCCTATAAAATGGAGGTCGCACTGCTGCTTAACTTCGGGACGCCGAGTTTAGAGTTCAAGAGG
>JBKGXV010000162.1:0-4579 GCA_046546375.1 Chitinispirillaceae bacterium
GGGTCCTGATTTACTCCTTCCGTACTGAAGTAGTGTTCCGATCTTTCTAAGCCGGCAAGCTCTTTTATACGAGTCTGCAAATACTTTTTATTTTCTTCTCTCATACAGGGTGGCTGTGCTGTACAGAGCAGTAAAATGCCATTCGAACCCGTCTTCCGGAGTCTATGAATGTCATTTTTTATTCCAGCGAGCTCAGTATTACCAGAACTACTCATCCAGTTCTTCATCTCACCATAACCAATTATTTTTTCCATTGTGTTATCTTCAAAAAAAGCGAAATCCATCAGTCCTGAACACGATGAATGCTCCGTACACACATAATAAGGAAATTCAGCAAATAATGATCTTGCTATAAGAAACTGGTAGTACCGCTCACTCATTAACTGCAGAATACCTCCTAATTTTCTTTCTTTAAATGCGGTTCTGTTTTTTGTTCTACATTCAGCCAAATATGAATCCTCCTTCTTCAAGGCATCAAAAGCGCACCGGGCAAATTCATTCAGGAAATGAGAATCAATGGCACTTTGCATTTAGAAGACAACCTTCATTCAGAACAGAATATCACATTAAATACTTGTATAACGGCTCTATCCAGACACGCTTCAATCAGCTCACCCCCATTCATCCGTCCACCATCAGCGGCCTACCCGTTCTTTTTCTCAAAAGCGCCACAAGTGTAACCAGTACCACAGCCACAGAGATCCCCAGCCCAACCTTTACCCCTTCTGCCGCGCTTTCCACGTTCTGTTTTCTGACCTCTTTCCGATACCCTTCGATGAAACACTCGGAATTTGTGTTCCCCGGTATCGAATCCGGGTGAATGTTCGTATTCGCGGCGGCGCCTATCACAAACGGCCCTCCCATGCAAAACGTCAGCATTCCGATCCCCATCCCTCCCCAGAACCAGTCCGAAGATGAATGGTTTAATTCAGCCTGCATCCGCCCTTGGGTCTTTTCCGCTTCGCAATTTCCCTGGGCAGCTGACATGCGAAACAGGGCGGCAATGAGAATAATCGAAATCAGGCCTGTGCGGGTGATACGGAAACTTTCAATATTCATCATGGTTGCACTTTCTGCAGATCATCGTTGTTTCTTTTACACATACACCAAAAGATCGGACATAACTGCCCCCACCGTCACTCCCTCTCCCCCACCGGCTCATCCTCCCTTCTCCTTTCCTCCCCTTCGCACTCTTCGCGGTGGAAGTCAAAGCAGTGGCTGCACACGGGCTTTCCGCAGGTGGGGCATTCGGTAAACTCCCCGGAGGGGAAGTGGAATTCGCACACTGCGCAGGCGGTCATACTCGCCATGCAGCTTCGGCACAGGACCAGTACGGCGAAGCTGTTCTCGGCCCGGCAGCACTCATCACAGACCAGCTCGGCGCAGTTGCCGCATATCTGGCCATCGTCGACAGAAAACTCTTTTTCACAGACCGGGCACTTCATCGCACTCCCTTCGTGATTTTGTCCTCAGACGCCACCATTGTGTTTTTCGACTTGTATTCACTGAAGCCCACTTCACCTTCAGTATTTCTTCTTACCGTACCATGCCGTAACCGGCGGCCGGCAACCGCATACTTTTCTGCGGGATGTGAGTCCCGGGGGAAAGAAAGCGGGGCGGGTGGCCGGCTGGGAACAGGAAAAAAAAGCGCCATGAGACAGTTGGTTCCTCAGGTGAAAAGTGAGAAGGGGACAGAAAAGAGGTCCGGTGCGGAAGCTGACCGGCCGGATCGGGATCCGGAAAAAAGAGAAAAAAGCGTACAGATATCCACAG
This sequence comes from Chitinispirillaceae bacterium, assembly GCA_046546375.1. GTDB lineage: Bacteria > Fibrobacterota > Chitinivibrionia > Chitinivibrionales > Chitinispirillaceae > JAEZKC01. Next base: position 1,774 of record JBKGXV010000162.1, read on the forward strand.
CAGCCACAGTCCTTTCTGATCTATGAGATTGAGTGGAACCGCAGGGCGATTTGCGGCCCTGCAGGCGCCTGAATTATAATATCATATGCAGGGGGAATGGATGTAAAGGGGTCGGGAAAAGATTTCGTGTATTATAATACACGGGTTTATTTTGTAGCCTTTTTGTATCACAGGTGAATGTGAGCCCGGTCTGCGAAACCCGTTACTCTCTGCCACTCCGAGAGGAAACCTCCAGTCTGGACAACCTGAAAAACTTGAATTCCTTTCCCATTACTGTATAGAGGCTGAAGCAGGGGAAAAAAAATGATCGTAATTCGTTGTGTTAATTTCAAGCACTCTCACACTCGGCGGACATGTTCAACAACTCCTTGAGCGGCATGAACTGTCTGAGGTTCATGTCACCCAGAGCATCTGTACAGCAGCTCAGTTTTGATAAACCTTCTTTCAGCACGCATCCTAATCAGACGCTCTTTTTTCCTGGTCAAGACAGCAGCAGTCGCACCAAACGAACCGTTTTCATATCCAGACACACCATTGCCATTTTCAGATGGCGAGCTAAAAAGAATAAACGCCAGCAAAACTAACACGATCACCACTGTAGTTTGAAGTGCCCGGTTGGACTTACGAGGCTCTGTTGCGGGATTACTCATAGCTAATTCCTTGCTAACAATCTTCTGAAAATAAACATACTCTGAAGCGATATTCAAATAATGAAAAAGCAATTTGCACACCTGATTACATTATTGTCATTAGCTAGTAACAAACAGGCTGGTCTTATTCGATTAACCGAAGTAGAGAAATGCTGAAAATCACTTTCTCCTAAATCCCCCCCTTTTAAACCATTAATTCCTCCATCTACTATATCCGCCGGTTTGGCCAGGGCGGACTGAGGGGTGAAGGCAGTCATGGCAATGCCGACTTCAGACGACCCGAAGACGGCGGTGTCCTCACCGATCCCGCTAAGCGGGATTGGCTGTACTCCCGCTTAGCGGGAAGGCCCGGTGCCCATGGCAGGCCCCATGATCTTCTGTTTTCCTAATACAACTTTATCTACTCATTTTCTTTGGTTTACGGCGAGGACGCCTCTGCGGTTACGCATGTTCGTCTTCCGCATTGCAGGTTGGTTGCTTAAAAGTTACCGGAGGTTTCCTCATCACGAAGATGAGGAAGAGGATAGAATAGCGAACAGCGATCAGCGAACGGCGAATAGCGAAGTGAAGAAAAGCTCTGAAAATGCGGCATATTCTGTGAAAAGAGACCGGAATGGTTTTAGGGCGTTTTCTGAAGATTTTTTCACACCAGAGGCGCTGAGAGGAAAAAGACGCTAAAAGGGTATATTTTGATACTTAGATACCCCTTCGGTTCCGTTCCTTACCCCGGTTCACCGGGATTTTCCTTCACCAGGGCCGGCATTTATGCCGGTACTGTAATGGCCGCGGCGAAACCGATCCTGAGGTGTTAGACCGGAGTTAGGGTTCACCTATACAATGTAAAGTGATTTGTATTTGACCCTTCGACTACGGAGGACCTACGCTCAGAATAAACATACAAGGGTGAGCGGAGCGGGGAAGCATTTGAAATGTAACCTCCAGCAATCAAAACTCTTCTACCCGAAACAACGGGGACCGAATTTCTCGTTCTGGACAAATATAATGCCAGGGGTACAAAACAGCCTGCGTTATCCGCCGGTTTTGGCCAGGTTGGGCTGAAGGGTGAAGACAGGCATCCCGAAATTTTCGGGACCTTCAGACAAAAACTCGACGACGGGTCCGCTCGGCCAGTCCCGCAAACGGGATTGGCCGAGTCCTCGAGTTGGCGGGAAGAACTTTCGAATTTCATCGGGATGGCAGGCCCCAGAATCTCTGTTTTCTTCTCATGAAATATGATTTCAGACAGCCCAGGATAGAAATATCGAAGTAAAGGAAATCACGTTTAGTTCCGATAATTCATACTTCGCCGTTCGCTAATCGTCATTCGCCGTTCAATCAAGTCCCGAAAACTTTCTCACCTCCAGAGCACCCCCCCGACATACTTCAGCGGATCCGAATCTCCCGGTTTCCCATCCACTTTCCTCACTGATTTGCCCATTAAATCAACTGTATACATTTTTTTATCCTCGGTGGTGAACTGATAGTCCATTACGGCCGAATACCACTTGACCGGCTTGGGGATCGGGGTCGCGGACAGAAGAAGGCTGTGCGATTTATAATTGAAAACAGACAATTTATGCTGCCCGCCATCATTCCAGACATCATACACCATCTTACCCGCAGCATCAACCAGAACCGATGCTCCGGGCAGAACCACCATCTTACCGCTTGGAAAAATCAAAAGCGCCTTGGCATCCGACGGTGACGGTTTCAGGATGATCAGGCCATTTTTGACTGGCTGTTCGGAAGGAACGACCAAGCCGTGAGGGGCTTCATTGGTGCTGTAATCTGTAAAAACAAGCTTTCTCTTATCGAAAAGAATCGCCGAAACACATGCGGTATCGGCCTTTTCGTCCTTGTTGCGTATATTCACAAGGCGGTACTCTTTTTCAGCTACAGTCAGAGTCGTCTCGGCCCAGGCGAAGTTCTCCTTTTTTTTGTACTCATCCAGATTGGTGGATTCTTCCCCCGCGAATGCGGATGCGACAGTAATCAGAAGAATAATCAGCAGGTATTTCAAAGTAAGCCTCCAGAGTTGAATTGCGGTATTCTCTGAATATACCATTTTCTGAGCGGAAACGGAAATCAGTAGAGAAACTATGACTCTGGGCGCATCCCGCGAGGACGCGGGACCGGTTCTCCTTCGGGATCAACAA
>JBKGXV010000163.1:0-4518 GCA_046546375.1 Chitinispirillaceae bacterium
AGACCTGGTAGAAGACACCGGGAACGATGATACGGGGTTTGGTGCACATGGGATATTCTCCCTTCGTTTTGGGTGGATGTATGATGGAAGCAGTAAAGGAAAAGCAATATCCGGGCCGCCCCGGAGGTGAAACTGCACTGCAGCACTCAGTCACCTCCGGGGAAGACTGCCGAACCCCACACCCCATCCATACCACCAAAATTATTCCTGGTCCATCCTCATCCCGCTTAGTATAATCTATACTACTAAACCACTCCCTGACTTCAGAACAAGTGAGGCATCCTCATGAAAAAAACGATCCTCCTAATGCTCCTCTCCTTTTCCCTCTCCCGGGCTCAGACCGACCGCTCCGAATGGTTTCAGTTCTACCTGCCCTGGGATGATACCTCTCGGAATATCACCAACATCTCCTCTTTTCTGGACGCTCCTGCGGGAAAACATGGTTTTCTGCAAGTCGGTGATGACGGGATGTTCCGGTTTCAAAATAACTCCGAGAGGGTGCTGTTCGCCGGGGTGGTGAATGTGGCCGATGCTTGTTTCCCGGACACCAGCGTGGCACGGGCTGCAGCGGGGCGCATGGCGAAGTTCGGAATCAATCTGGTGAGAATTCATCTGATTGATGTGGATTACGACCACGGATTGTTCGAGCGGTCCACAGTCAATACCACCGACCTTGACCCGAAGAAAATGGATAGAATGGATTTTTTCGTCAACGAGCTCAAGAAGCGCGGTATTTATGTGAATTTCTGCATTCAGTCCGGGCGGGTATTCAAAGAGGGTGACAGTCCCGATTATCCGGTGGAGAACAAACAGTCCAAGTATGTGACTCTGTTTAACGACCGGCTGATCGAGCTTCAGAAGGATTACGCCCGCAAAACCCTGGATCATGTGAACCCCTATACCGGTCTGGCCTACAAGGATGACCCCGCGGTGGCTCAGATTGAGCTCACCAACGAGAACTCTTTGTTTCTTGGTTGGGTTTCCTGGGGAAACAGTGCGATTTTCGGGGATGTGGAAGATGGTATCGGACCGGACTACTCTGCCGAACTCGATTCTCTTTTTAACGATTGGCTCAGGGAAAAATATGAGACCGACAGTTCCGTTGCGGCGGCATGGCAGGAGGTATCAATATCCGGAGAGGAACTGATCACCAATCAGTCCTTTGAGCGAAACTCTTCGGGATGGTCGCAGCATATCGAGACCTCCGACGGGGCAGACGGGGTAATTTCCAGGGACACGACGGAAAGCTATCACGGCAAAGCATCCCAGAAAGTCATGGTGAAAAGTCGGGGGACGGAGAACTGGCACATCCAGTTCAACACCAACACGTTTTCGGCCCAGGAGGGTAAAAGCTACCGTTTTTCCTTTTATCTTAAATCCGATGAGGTCGGTCCCTTTCAGATCGAGCTTCTCAAGAATGCGGTATGGACCTGGTACGGGGGAGAGGAGTTTACTTCAGATACAGGCTGGAAACGCTATGAGTGGTTCTTCACCGCTTCTGAAACGGTGGTGGATTCCATGCGGTTCAATATCAATTTCGGAAGAAGCAGCGGCACTTTCTGGATTGATTCAGCCAGTATAAAGCAAGTGGGTCTTGTCGGGAGAGAGGATGGCGAACTTCTTGCCGAGGGCAATTACCGCCGGACAAGAAGTTCCGAATTAGGCGAATTCTCGTCTGAACGTGTGGGTGACAATGCCCGCTTCTATTTTGATCTGGAGGGGAAATACATCTCCACCATGACATCCTTTCTGAAGGATTCGCTGGGGATCAAGGTCCCTGTGACATTCACCAACAATTATTACGGTCTGGCTTCTGTATATTCACAATCAAGGGCTGATTACATGGATGCTCATCTTTACTGGGATCATCCTCATTATCCCAACGGATGGTCCGATATTGACTGGACCATAAAGAACAAGCCCATGGTGAAGGACCCCTACGGTGCTACCATCAATTCACTGGTACTGTCCAAAGTCGATGGCAAACCGCTGGTGTTGAGTGAATACAATCATCCCTACCCTCAGTCATATCAATGTGAAGCCCCGGGGCTGATATACGCCTACAGCGGCTTTCATGATCTTGACGGGGTGATCTGGCATGCCTATATCGATTATCATCAGAGGTATGATCAGCAATATCAGGACCTCTTTTTTGATGTGGGCATGAATCCGGTAGTGATGACTCAGATGCTGCTCAGTGTTCCCTTCCGGAGCGGCAGAATCGACTCCGCTGTGGAAACGATTAGCGCTTCTTATACCGAAGAGACCGTTTTCGAAAACACCAGGATCTACAAGGATCGGCCGGTGGTGAATATCGAAGGAAAAAGTGACAACACCACAGGCTTTCTGGAGAACAGTTTTGCTCATGGCAGTTTCGATGCAGAGCAGACGGGACTAACTGGTGATCTGAGTGACCCGGGTATGAATATCGCTTCCTCCACTGGTGAACTGGAATGGGACGGCAACAACGGCGTTTTTACGGTTGATAACCCCTACTGGCATGGAGCAGTCGGGTTTCTGGGCGGCAGAGAAATTTCTTTGAGCCGGATGGGAATAAGTGAAGTGACCACCACAAATGATGAAGATTTCGCGGCTGTTCATCTCATATCCATGGATTCTCTTGAGATCGCCTCTTCCAAGCGAATGCTCCTTCTGGCCTCAGCACGTATAGAAAATAAAGGGCTTGAATGGAACAGTTCCCAAACGGGACTTGTCAATCACGGAGGAGATCATATTCTCTGCGAGCCTGTGCGGGGCAGGGTGGCTCTCAAGGGGGCAAAGGATTCCATTCATGTGTACGCACTGGATCCCCGAGGGGAGCGTATGGAAAAGCTGGAAGTGAATTTTTCAGGGGACAGCGCGGTGTTTGGACTCAACTCGAATACGCTTTGGTATGAAATATCCAATGCCGGGGATCCGGTCAATACAGCTGTTCCCTCAAAGAGGTCTTCAGGACTCGATATCAGAATGCCTTCCGGAAAAAACAATCGTTCGGTTCGTCTCTTTTTGCCTCGTAGGGGAAAGGTGGATATAACCCTCTATGGAATTGATGGGAGAAAGATCAGAGCAGTTGCGAAAAACAGGTTGTTCACCGCCGGGGAGCATGCAGTTGACTTTCTCACCAAAGGTACTGTTGGGGCTGATGCTGCATATCTGGTGGAGGTCTCCTACGAGGGCAGAACGTATACCGAAAAGATGATCTCGGTGGGCAAAAACTTCTGATTGCTCGATTCGCCAGCTGGGTAATCGCTCTGATATTCCCCGGGTGAATCGTGTATCCACAGTAGTTCACCTATGGGAAGTCAGCATTGCCCCGGAGGTGAATCCGGACTGCGGCACAATTTCACCTCCGGGGAAATTGTGCCGACCCCCTCTTCATACCACCTTGACCTGGCTCATCCTCATTTCCTAGTTACCGCTTTCTGGGCCGTGTTTCGGGCATTAAACTTGCGCCTGGTCGGAACATAACGTGACAATTTGTTATTTTACTGCTATCGGGAGTAAAATATGGCCAGACCAAGCAAAAAATTCATACTGATAATCTTTCCGATACTAGTGTCTTTGATGGGAATCTATTCATTTGTTGAACCCTATTGGATGGAAGAGAAGACGTATGTCATATCTGATTCTGATATCCCCGTTTCGTTTGAAGGAATGACCGTCGTATTTCTGAGCGATATTCATCATGGACCTTACTTTTCCAGATCACGGATAAGAACTCTGGTGGACAGAGTTAACCGGCTTGAGCCGGATATCGTTCTTTTAGGCGGCGATTATGTCGAGGGCCACCCAAAATACATAGAACCCTGCTTTGAGGAGCTCTCAAGACTCAGGGCAGCCTATGGAGTATACGGGGTACTGGGAAATCATGATCACTGGCAGGGAGCTCAGGCAAGCAGGGAAGCGATGGCCAGGGCCAAAATCAAATCAATAGATAATGCTGCTTTCTGGGTGGATAAAGGTGATGAAAGGATCAAAATCGGCGGGGTGGGGGACCATTGCGAGGATGTGCAGCATCTGGAACCTACGGTTTCCGATGTATCGGCTGATGATTTCACGGTGCTTGTGACTCACAGTCCCGATTATATCGAGGAGATGGAGAATAACAAGGTGGACCTGGCTTTTGCCGGCCACACTCACGGTGGTCAGGTAACCTTTTTCGGTTTGTTTGCAATAAAACTGGTTACCGATTACGGTGAAAAGTACAGAACCGGACTTGTTTCCACTCGCGGAGTGAAGACAATTGTTTCCAACGGTATAGGGATGACCAATCTGCCGATAAGGTTTTTTGCCAGACCTCAGATAGTCATTGCGGTTTTGAAAAGCGAATAGAGCTTTTCCGTCTGCTTCCCACGCCGATCCGGCAATCTACATCTGTCCGGTACTGTTATTCATTCTCCGCTCAAGTGCGGTCTTGATACCCAAAAAACATCTGTTTTTGATAAAAAACCCGGGGTGAAAATGGAAGGGTGGTTTTTGTTTTGACTGCGGAGTCAGAGTAAACCGTCTCACATGAAC
>JBKGXV010000164.1:0-4505 GCA_046546375.1 Chitinispirillaceae bacterium
CGGAAGTGGAGATCCCGAATTTATCCAGCAGTATTTCAAGAAGTCTCACCGTCTGCTCGAAACCGGACTCCTCGCAATAGATATAATAAATATTCTCCTGCACGGTATCGAGCACCAGGTCACCATAATTCAGTTCACAGTCCAGAAACCTGTCCAGCTTTTCAATATCCACATCTGCCCTGGCGGCATCATACTGCCTGGTGACCTCCCCCTCCAAGGGACATTTGTAAAGAAAGGTCTTCTCATCGGCCATGAAATACAGTTTGAGCTGCTCGGTATCCAGACAATACGCTACATTGAACAGCTTTTCCCATTTCATGAAATCAGGGATGTTCCGGTTGAACAGAGTCTGCAGAAAGGGTCTGTTGTAAGACATCATACCACCTGGAGCAATCTACATTTTGAGGTTTTTCACCAAGATAATACCTGGCATCCTGTAAAACATTGTAGTATAAGTATTCCAATTTGAACTCTTGAAATCAAGCTCATTTAAGCACCTTCCGGCATCCTCATCTGTTTGAATGACTTTTTTTACTCCATACTTGACCATTCCCCTAAAAGTATGGCATACTTGTATATCATCTTTAAATCGGCACGATCAATTATTCCGGAGGGCTCAATGTCAAACGTTTCATGGCAGGAAGTAGACTTTGAAAAAACTGAAAAATTTCTCGTTCTTTCCGGCAAATACCAGGAAATGTACTCCTATGCCCTGTTTGGGGAAATAATCAAATTCCATGCGAAAGAACTGGGAATCGACCTTACCAATGAAGCTCTCCAGGCGTTTTCGAATCAGGCGCGACGAGCCCTCGGTCTGCACAAAAAGGAGGATTTCGACAAGTTTCTGGAAAAAGCCGAAGCTGATTATGATATCTGGGAAAACGTATGCGAAAACGAACTGTGCCGTACAATTCTGAGAAACAATTTTCCGGAAGCTATAGAGTACATTCCGGATGCCTGGCCCATAATCAAATCAGTGCCGGGAGTCAAAGAAGCAGTATGTGATATAGTCATCGCCAAGGGAATCAATGCAGGTATAGACATCTCGGAAGAAACAATACAGGAACACTCCGATAACTTGAGAAGGATATCCGGTCTGCACAAGAAAGGCGATATGGAGGAGTACCTCAGGGCCATCAACCTCGACTATGAAGGCTGGGAGAAGATGGTCAAAGCCGAAATCTACCGTCGTGAGCTGATTTCCAAAAATATTCCCACACTCACCAGTGAGGATTTGGCTCTCAATCAGTATATCTCCGCCTCAATCAGCACGGTGCTTTCCGAACTGGTTTTCGGGCATTTCATCAAAACTCAATCTGAAAAACTAGGTATTAGTGTTACTGATGAGGAGTTGCAGAATTTCCTGAACGATTTCCGCAGAGCTCAGGGCCTTCACAGTGCCAAACTGTTTGAAAGCTGGCTTTCGGCAAACGGAATGTCACTTGATGATTTTGAAATAGTTGCCGACCTTAGGATCCGTACAGCCAAATTCAAGGAAAGCAAAGACGGGCAGATAAATCCTGAAAAAATCCGCAGGGAAGTCCGCTTGTCTGTTTCCTTCATCGATACAGCCATGAAAATGGCTGCGGAAACCAATGCTCTTAAAAAGGAAAGTATCGCCTCACCGTCCGATGAGGAACTGCAGAAAGAATCCGATTCACTGAGACGTGTGTACCACCTGCATTCAGCCGATCAATTCAAGTCCTACTTGAAGAACAACGGGCTGAGTGCTGACTGCTGGCAGGATTTTATCGAACACCGGCTTCAGGTAAAAAGTCTCAAAAACAAAATCGCCAGTGATGACGAGATTATCAGCTATCTGGAGAAAAACAAAGTATTGAGAAAAATGATCAAAGATGAGATCTTCAACACATATGTGACCAGTCTGGCTTGAATTCAAACGAATGGAGTGAAACATGGGTAACCAGGTATTGATAAAGGTTAATGATAAAGAGATCAGTGAAAACGATGTCATCATCAGATTGAAAAATAAGGGTGAGTATAAAAAAGCTCTGGTTGAAGTGATCGAGCTAGCGGCTCTGAAACAGGCTGCAGCCGAACAGGGTGTTGTGATTTCCGAAGATGAACTTCAGAGCTATTCAGACAAGAAACGTCAGGAGCTTGGATTATTTTCCGTTGCGGATACGGAGAAGCACTTTGGCAATCTGGGTATAAGTCTTGATCAGTGGGCGGACCACCTCGAAAATGAGCTTCTTGAAATCAAAGCTAAAGAGAAACTTTTCACCGATGAAGATGTGAAGCAGTATTATGAGCAGAACAAGATTTTGTATACGACCGCAAATGTAAGCAGAATAATGGTTGAGGACCAGGATACCGCCGAAGAAATCATCACCCAGTTGGAAGAGGGTGAGGATTTCGCCGAACTTGCCGAAGACAACTCAACTGACAGTGCCACGGCTGAAAAAGGCGGATATCTGGGCATGATAAAAAGAGGGATTCTGTCTCCGGATATAGAAAACCGACTATTTGCTGCCCAAAAAGGTGCAGTTGAGGGACCGTTCAAAGAAAATAACGGATACTCGGTTTATAAAGTCAACGAGCATTCAGTTGACGCTCTTGATGACAGACTGGAAAAGGAGATTCTGGAAAGTCTTTACAAGTACTGGAAGCAGAACTTCATGGCGTCTGTAAAACTGGAACAGGTTTGATCGTCACAAAAGGCCGAGCTTATAATTGAAACTCAAATCACCAGATCGGCATTCATGCAAGATCAGAAAAACAGATTACATACGGTCGATGCTCATGAAGCCAAACTGAAAAACCAGAAATTTACAGATCAGAGTGAGACTTTTCTGAAATCGCCGCCCTCTTTCATATTAAGAGGGCCGATTTATTTGGTTCTGGTTATTCTGATTGCGGCTGTAATCTACTCCACTGTCACTCAGGTCAGCGTTAAGGTAACCAGCTATATGACAGTCAGGGGTGAGGAATATATTATCCAGTCGCCGGTGAACGGTACTGTCAATCTGATCTACCAGAATGACAACAGCACTCTCAAAACGAATGAAAAACTGCTGACCATATACTCACAGAGTGCATTTTCCAAGGAAACCAACCTGGCGCAGATTTCACATAAGAAAACGGAACTGCACGGAAAATACCGCCAACTTCGATCTTATCTGAAAAAGATAGATTCTCTCGCAGACAGTTATGCACGAAAAAACAAAGCTTTCGATCTAAAACTGCCCGAATATGCAATCGATTCCGCCCCCCTCGCGTTCACCAGTGCTGAAATGCCGGTTACTAAAGGCAATGGAGAGTTTGAGCTCAAGTACTCCGGGCTGCAGCAGAATATTGTTCTGCTGCAGAAAGAATACGACAGAGCTGTAAGAACTGCAAAAGAGCTGGCAATCACCTACAGAGAAAACGCCCGTCTTCTGAAGCGCCGATACATCTCCCGTCAGGAATATCTCGGTTCCGAACAAGCCTACCGCCAGGCAAGCAGTGAAAAAGAGACGATTACGCGTAATTTCAAAGCTGCTCTACTTGCCGCATACGAGGAAAACTATCAGACTATCAAATCGGTTATCGCCGAGCTTGAGCATTTGGAACATGAAGCAGAGGGTGTGGAGCTGATGCTTGCCGGCATAGAGATTTCGGGGAATTCTCTCATTCTGAAAAATCGCTACCCCGGAGTGATAACCGATGTCTATGTCAAAACCAGCCAGATGATTTCCGAGGGTATGCCGCTCATGCGCATTATCAGAAACGACTACCCGCTGGTGGGAATCGTTAACCTGCCGGTTTCCCAGATCGGAAAAGTGAAAACCGGCCAGAAGGTGGCAATTCGCTATGATGCATTTCCGTTCCAGATATTCGGCATCCAGAAGGGTGAAATCGTCGACATTTCGGATGATGTCAAACAAGTTGAGGGCCAGGGCTATGCCTATGAGGTTGCCGTTGCCCTGGAAAACAATCCAAAGGTCAACCTGAAACCGGGTATGGGCGGCATGGCTGAAATCATAACGGGGAAAAAAAGAATCATCGAAGTTGCGCTGGCTCCGGCATCCAAGATATTTGCCTATCTGAAGGGTGAGGAATAATGCCGGCCAAGGAAGTACAGATTTTCGAAACCTTCAGATCCGCTTCACTTTTCTCCGAATTGAGTGATGAGAAGATAGGTACACTTGCCGAGCATGCTGAAGTGAGAGAATTGCGTCTAGGTGAAGTGCTGTTTGAAGAGGACAGCGAGATCTCTTCCTTTCTTCTTGTTTATTCCGGTTCTGTCAGGTTCAAAAAGAAAGTATCCGGCAAGGTAATCACCACTTCCAAACACAAAGCCGGTTCGTTTTTCGGCGAAATAGCATTTCTCAGAAATGCTAAATGGGAACACACCGTCGCGGCTTCATCCAAAAGCATAGTTCTTCTGCTTGATACCAACGATCCGGTTATAAAAGAGATCACCGATGAAATCAGAAACACCATAGCCCATTCAGAGTTCAGAAAGAAACTGCGGAGCCTTTTAACTGCCAAGGAGATAGATC
>JBKGXV010000165.1:0-4446 GCA_046546375.1 Chitinispirillaceae bacterium
CCCCGGGACGGACTAACTGTTTGGTGCTTACCCCCGGGACGGACTAACTGTTTTGGTGCTTACCCCCGGGACGGACTAACTGTTTTGGTGCTCGCCTCCGGGGAAAACTCTCCCGAACAGCCACAGATTACAAATTATTCTCCCTTAATTTCGGCCTCAGTTGAGTCTTCCCCCTCTGATATGCTATTTTTCCTTTTCATACATAACTTCGCATCATTTCTCAAGGAATTTCCTGATGGGTTCTTTTCTGGTAGAAGGAAAAACGAAACTCTCCGGCACCATCCGGATCACCGGTAACAAAAACGAAGCTCTGCCGGTTATTGCCGCCGCTCTGCTTTCAGATAAAACGGTCAGGCTCACAAATGTGCCCGATATCGGGGATGTGCGCAGCATGCTCGAAATCGCATCCAATCTGGGCGCGGGGATCACCAATCCCGAACAGAATCAGTACCGGATAGAGGCTTTGAAGATCACCACTTCGGAGCTTCCCGTGGAACTCTCGAATGCCATCCGTGCCTCTGTTCTGTTCGCTTCCTCTCTTCTGGTCAGAACCGGCAAGGCAGTCATCACCCAACCCGGGGGAGATCACATCGGGCGAAGGCGGCTGGATACACATTTTCTGGTTTTCAAAGCTTTGGGCGCCACCCTTGAGGTCGAGCGGAAAATCACTTCGGATGTCACCCGCGAAACAAACTATATCCTTCATGCACCGCAGGGGGGGCTTAAGGGAGCAGATATCTACCTGGATGAAGCATCCGTCACGGCAACCGAAAACGCGCTTATTGCAGCTGCCGGGGCAAAGGGTACCACGGTCATCGCCAATGCAGCTTCCGAACCTCATGTGCAGGGCTTGTGCCACTTTCTCCAGAGCATGGGAGTGTCCATAGAGGGCATCGGGTCCAATGTTTTGACGATACACGGAAAGGACTCGTTTACCTCTGCCGAGCATGAGGTGGGAAGTGACTTCATAGAGGCCGGATCGTTTATCGGTCTCGCGGCGGCAACCGGCTCGAATCTAGATATAAGCGGAGTGGATCCCTCTCACATGAGGATGATCCTTTTTCAGTTCGAGCGCATCGGGATCAATGTCGAGATTGATAAAAGTACCAGAACACTGTCGGTTTCTGATTGTCAGCCCCTGAAGGTCCGCAGAGATCTGGGGGGGGCAATTCCCAGAATCGAGGACAGTCCCTGGCCCGGTTTTCCTACAGATTTAATGTCGATTCTTCTGGTGTGTGCGACTCAAGCGGATGGGACCAGTCTGATACACGAGAAAATGTTCGAATCACGACTCTTTTTTGTTGATAAACTGATCGGAATGGGGGCTTCCATCGTTCTCTGCGATCCTCACAGAGCAGTTGTGGTCGGTCCTTCTCAGCTGTATGGTTCGACAATTTCCTCCCCTGACATACGGGCAGGAATGGCGCTTCTGATAGCTGCTCTGGCCGCCGAGGGGAAAAGCGTGATAAACAATATCGAGCAGATAGACCGGGGATATCAGGATATCGACAAGCGCCTCAATGCCCTGGGAGCGCGGATCACCCGCACCGAACTGGGCTGAAAATGTTTCCGCTGAATAAAAAAAACATAGCGAAAATTCTGCTGGGTGTTTCGGCTGCGTGTATGCTTTTCTGTGTTTCTGTCAAACAGTTCTACCCTGATCATTTCTACAGCAGTGAAGGTATCTACGAAAACAAGCCTCTTGGGTTCACTCTTATTTACAAGGGCAACTGGCATCTGGTTATCGATCCGGAAGATATGAGCCGCCCGAACAGAAGTTTCGCCAGGGAACTGAATGAAAACGGGCTCGAGCTGCTTTTTGTGGGTACAACCGCAGAAGGGTATCACGGAACACGTGCCATAGCAGCCAATCTGAATGAACCGATCATGGAGTATGCCGAAAAAATCCGCAAACTCAATCTTCCCGACAATGAAAATGACCTGGGGCTTACCGTCTGCACGGATGTGCGGTTGCCTGTGGTCAAATGGGTGTATGACAGATCGGGGTTCCGTTTTGTGGAGTATTATTTCAGAGTGGATACTCACAACATCCGGGTGGCTTTCTGGTCCACCCCGGAGATGTTTGAAAAATTCGCACCCGTTTACGAAGAAGTCATAAACAGTTTGGGGTTGGGAAGGGTGCCTGAAATCAGATGATTCCTCCCGGGGGAGAAGCCGGGAGGAATCCTGACTGTGATGGTTACTCTTTTATCTCCTTGAGGCTTATTCTGTCGAGTTTTACTTCTCCATCGTGTTTTCCGCAGTTGAACTCCACTCTAGAATTCGGATCTGTTTCTGATTTCATGGTGAAACTAAAAGAGTATGTATCCTTTTCGGGGCCGATAGTAATGGTTTTCTGCTCTCCGTCAATGTATGATTTCCACGGGTCCTGATTCATCCCGACATTGGGGAACACCGGACGGGAGGTGTCCGCCGAGGCGGTAAAACTCAATTCGTAAATTTTACCCTTTTCCAGGTTCAGTCCGCTTTGAACAAGCTGTACATTCCAGGATTCTTTCCCTCCGGATCCGATTTGTATTTCGAAAGAACCGTTTTGCACACAGCCGGAGGCGGAAGCTTTCTGGTGTACACTGAAACTCCAGGGAGGCAGTCCATCGGAAAAATCTCCGTTCTTGATTATTTCTTCCGGATCAAAAAAAACAGCGGATGCAGTGGCGTTTGAATTCAGACTGATTCTGGTGGGATTCGCGGTGTTTGAAGCAGCCCCGCTCCAGTGACTGAAAACAAATCCCTTCTCAGCGGTTGCTGTCAGGGTGATCAGATCCTCCGATGTGTAGGATTTTTTGCCGGGGGAAACTGATACTCTTCCTCTTCCTTTTGCGGAAACGGTCAGAGCGTATGGCCCCTTCTTTGTGAAATTTCCGCTGCTCATTTCCGCACTGATCGCCCCGAAAAGGAATGTCGAGGGCGCGTTCCAGTTTATGGCGACTTCGTTTGAGGCATAGCTTTTGTGACTGTCCATATAGCTTTTGGCCGGAAGACGGGAATTGTAAGGTGAATAGGTACTGTCCTGCCTTTTGGTATTGGGGCCTCCGGCCAGAAAACCCGGTATGGGACCTGCTTTGGCCGCAATGGAATGTCTGTGATGTGGATTGCTTGTCGCTTTGGAGCCGAAGCCGGTTACAAAAGAGTATCCCGTTGCATTTTTACCCAGAAGGTAATCTGCTGTTTCCTGGGCGGCCAGAAGGTAAGGGTTCTCACCCGTGAGCCTGTAGGCGTAAATCATGGTGATCCCTATGTTGGCGAAAACGGAATTGGAGCCCCACACAAAATCGGCATTCGGTATTCTGTAGAGGGACCTGCTGATATCACCCATCCAGCTATCCGCAGCTTTGATAATCGACTTTCGTATCTCCGAGACTCTTTCGGCTGGAAGTCCGTTTTCCCTGGTCGCCAGAGAATAGGCAGCCAGAGGCTGTACTTCCCGCCAGTACGGTGTGGTAGTGAATTCTAGATTTCTTTTGTTCAGAAACCCGGCGAATTCTTCCCTTCCCGTGGTGATATAAAGTTCAGCTGCAGCCCAGGTGAACTCGTCTGAGAATTCACTGTCTTTATACTCGCCCGTAACTACATCCGAAGGATTGCTGAAGACAATATCCGGGTTGCTTTGGGCCCACTTCCAGGCTTTCAGAGCATCTTTGGTGCAGTTTTCGGCAAAACTACTGTCGAAATCCGCATATACCCTTCCGGCCATGGCCATGACCGCCGCGAAATTAAGAGCTGAGGAGGTGCTTTTGCCTATGATGTATCTCCCAGCCGTGTCCCGGTCTGGGTAAATGTATCCGGGAAACTTTTTCGTGGTGAGTTTGAAGAATACCCCGCCGTCGTCATCCTGCATCGTTTTCATCCAATCCAGATTGACTTTTATTTCATCCAGGATGTCGGGACAACCGTTTCCCGATTCCGGAATATCAAGACTCTTGTCGGGGAAGGCTTGAGGGTAGTTTTCGTAGAAGGCAAGCAGGGTTCCCACTGAAATGCCGGAATTCACGATGTATTTGCCGAAATCACCCGCATCATACCACCCTCCGGGAGAGTTGATTTTGTCTTTTTCTCTTTTCATTGAGGGATGAAAGGAAACGGCTGTGTCCGGATGCCCTGCAGCCCTGGCCCACTTTCCCGCATATTTCTCCTGGAGTTCATAAGAGCAGCGTTGAAAATAAAAGGTGCGCATGGAGGCTTTGGTCACATCGCAAAGTATATCGGATGAAATGTCAAAGGGGTGGGAGAGTTCTTTGCCTTTCACCTTTATCCGATAGCGTCCGGGAGTGGTGAAGCTGCTGAAATCCGCCCGAGAGCCTTTTTCACCTGACTGGGACCATTCCAGAGGTCGTGAAAGAGGACCTTTGAAAACTGTTTTCTTATCAGATGCTCTGACCAGCTGGAATCCGGTTGCATCGGAATCGATTACCACCGCGATTTTAT
>JBKGXV010000166.1:0-4440 GCA_046546375.1 Chitinispirillaceae bacterium
GGAAGCTGTCTTCCTGAATGCCCTGTAGAGGCAATCGAAGAGGGAACTCCCTACAAAATTGATGCTTCAAAGTGCACCGACTGCGGCGCATGCGCGGATAGCTGCCCTGTGGAAGCAATCAAGCCTGAATAAGTTTCCAAAGAAGTTCTAAGCGAAAAGGCCTTTCTTCTGAAAGGCCTTTTCCATTTTTATATTTCCGGTTTCCCTCATCTATGCGGAAAAACAGCATTTTTTATACTTTTTGCCACTTCCGCAGGGACAGGGATCATTGCGGTTCACCTTGCTCTCCTTGCGCACGAAAGGCTTGGGAGGGTGAATTTTACCGTCCAGATAGTACCAGTTGCCCTCTATTTTCTGAAACGTCCCGGTTTCATGGAGAGTCTTTTTCATCCGGTCTTCGGTGAAATGGGCAATAAACTCCACGTTCCCTTCATTATCGTCTGCTCCGCCCTTCTCGGTGGAGACAATCTCAAGGCCGTGCCACTCGGAATTCTTCGACCATGACTTGATTGCCCTCTCATCACACTCCTTGCGCCTGTCCGGATGAGTGGATGAAAGGACAAAATCAACAACACCATTGGCGTAGGCGGCATAACGCCCCCTCATGAGTTCCTCCGCGGTGGCCGCCGGACGTACGCTCATCACTACTGGTTCACAACACTCTTCATAGGTGCGTCCCGATCCACAGGGACAAAGTTCTTCTTCCATATATTCTCCTTAGGGTAACTGAAGAATTGGAAAAAATACTACAGGTACATCGCGAAAGCTAAAAAATGAAGAGAAGTTTCCATTAGATGAGTCAAACAATGGCATCGGACGGTCTCCAATCATTGGATAATATTCTGAATCGGGCCGATTCGCGAGATGTACACAAATAGACAAAACATCATCATTATCCTCTCAAAACACCACAACTATTGCTGCATACCAGTCATACCATTCAAAATCATGCAAAATTCTGCATATTCCCTCACCACGAATCATTTTTATATACAAAGAGTTAGCAACAAACCTCATCAGATAAATTCCGGAGATCACTATCTTCCTGGCCAGAACCATATCACTTATTTTCGCGGTTACCCTGAGCGCCTTTTCCCTCACGGTGGATACCACCCTGACCGGTGACGGCAGTCCGGGGCCCTACAGCCTTGGCCGGGCATTCGTGGATACCTCATCCATACAGATAAGCATTCAGGACAGCACCACACAGCTTCCCCCGTTCACCTACGTGGAATCCAGAAACGGAATTCTCTTCTCCCAGCCGATCGACAGCGCAACTGCCATGAAAATCCGGTATCGCACGCATTTTCAAGGAGTTCCCAAAATCTTCTCCCTCTATGAAAAGCGCCGCGTGAATGCCGATGACACTCTTTTATCTTTCCCGGAAGATTCACTAACACCTTCATTTGTAGACGATTACAGCAATCTGAACATTTCAGGCTACAAATCGTTCGGAGTGTCGGTAGGGAGCCTTGGGGAGGTGAATCTGGAGCAGGGGCTGGAGGTGATGATCGGCGGGGAAATCCGCCCCGGAACTGAACTCAGCGCACATCTCACCGACCAGGGAACCTCGCTTGAAGGGGCCACCAGGGAAATCAGCGATTTTGATATGGTGTATGTCACCCTGGAAAGCCCCGATTTCAGCGTCACTGCGGGAGACCAGTATCTGAAGTGGCCTTTCAAAGGAATTCTTGCAGGAAACAAGAAAATCAAGGGGATATCGGCAGCCTACCATCCGCAGGGGTTCTCTCTGCGCGGTTTCGGCTCCTTCTCCGGAGGACGCTACACAGTTGAGACAAAAAACGGCAGAGAGGGTGTTCAGGGGCCCTATTACCTGAGCGGAAAAGGCGAAAACGGGTTCATTTCACCTATCGGCGGCACTGTTGAGGTTCGGCTGAACGGCACCGGTCTGGAAGAGGGACGGGACAAAGACTACATCGTCGATTACGACCTGGGGACAATCACTTTTACTTCCCGCGTCCTGATTCGCCAGGATGACATTATCCGGGTGGAGTACGAATACAAAACCTTCGACTACCGCAGAACCTTTGCCGGCACTGAAGCATCGTACCAGACTTCGGATTCCATTTTTTCTGTTAAAGGAGCCCTCTGGAGCGAAAGTGACAACAAAAACCAGCCCATCGAACTTCTTCTCAGCTCAAAAGACAAGGAAAATCTGAAAAATTCAGGTGATCAAACCGGCTATCAGTCCTCCTCAGCCCGCCCGGTTCACCGCAAGGATGTGGCTGAAATGAGTACTCTGTACCCACTGTACAGAAAATCCGTTCACCCCTCCAGCCAGGACACCGTTTTCGTATACACCCCCTACGACCCGCTGAAACCGGACAGCACCAGGGAATTCTATACCGTGTGGTTCACCCGGGTGGAAAAGGGCACAAAGGGGGCGGATTATGTGATCGATTCATCCGTACAGCACAGAGAATATGTGTATGAATACGCGGGTCCCGGAATGGGTCAGTACAGTGCCCTCGCTCCCCTTCCCGCGCCGATGAGAGAAACTGCCGGGGAGATAGAAACCCGCCTCGATCTTCCCTACCTGAAGGCCACGGTCAACGTTGCCGGCAAGGAGGTCGACCGCAACCTTTTCTCTTCGGAAGATGATGACGACAACCTGTCATCCGCAGCGAAGGTCAGAGTGGAAGCTGGCAGAAAACATGTGGACAGACGGAGCGCATGGCTTGATCTGGATTACCGCTACAGATCCCGCCTTTTCACCGACGAGCTTCTCTCGGCATACGAGCGCAAAGATCAATGGGGCATTCAGGATTCCCTTGTAGCTGAAAACAGACACGAATACCAGAGCTGGGAATCACAGGCGGGTTTCACTCTGATGAAAGGCATTTCCGCCCGTATCGGCACAGGCCAGATCAGGAAAGATTCTCTGGCGGAAACGGAGAAACTGTCCGGTAGAACCGATTTTTCTTTTCTGGACAGCAGACTGTCTTTTTCTCTGGGTGCCGCGGGATTCCGCCACCACCTTTCCCGCTACCAGCTGAGCCACAAACGATTCGGCAAAATTTCCGCACGGCCACATCCCACAGTGGAGACCTCAATCGGTTACAATGACCAATGGCGGGTCGACACAGCCTCGAACGGTAGCGGTGAACTCTCGGGTAGTGCCGAACTTCTGTACCGCCCCCTCGGGCTTACGCAATCGGTCACGGTAAGCCGGTTCAGGAAGGGTAAAAGCTTTCCCGGAACAGTCGATACCGGACAGGCGATTACCTGGAACCAGTCGGCTTCATTCAAACCAGTGTCCGCCTGGACACTTACCGCGGACAGCAAATGGTTCAGAAGCGAAGCGTACGGAAAGAAAGCCGCCTCGACGTTTCTGATGTCGCTGATGAGTGAGGTCAGACCATCAAAGAGCGGTTTTTCATCCGGACAGGAGTACAGAACAAGCCAGGAGCTTGCATCCCGTTTCGAGCAGAAGACAATCTATGTGGGAAAGAATCTGGGAACGCATGTGTACGACTCCACCAGAGGGGAATTCGTACCCAGTATTCGTGGAGATCACATAATTGAGGAGATTGAAGTGTATGACAAGGCCTCCTCCGCAATGGTGCGCAAAACAGTGCTGGATGGGGACTGGTACTGTAAACAGCCTCGAATCAAAGGCTTGCTGGGTGATCTGTCCTGGAGCGGCATACTTTTTCTGGAAGAGCATGTGGATGCCCGCAACAGCCGTTTCGAATCCCGTTTTCCCGGTCTGCTAACACTTATGCCGGGCAGGTTTCCCGGAAGCGAGGGGGATGTGCATTATGCGGATCTCTCCTACCGCCAGCAGATTGAATGGTATCGCCCCAAAAGCCTGTATAAAGCCAAGTTACACGCACGCCCCGGGTTGAAGCTTCTCAGGGGTCACCGGGAGAAAATATTCGAAACGGGTATGGTGGTGGACAGGGAAACAGATCAGCTTCTTCTCAGCGCCGAGCCGCACTATGTTTTCGTAAACAGAGAAAATTCAACCACTAACGTTTCAAGTTCCTATGGCAGCTACAACCTTCACGACGCCGGCATGGAGTTCAAGCAGAGTGTGAAACCTTCTGAATCCGTGGAATTTTATGTGAGGGAAAAAATGGGGCAGGCTTTCCGTACTGAGCCGGGTCAGACGCACCGTCCCTCTCTGGACAGCACGTTTTACTACCAGATCGAGCCCGGTATCTCCTGGCGCCCTGCCAACCGGGGAGTCGCCGAACTGTCCTACACCTTCTCCCACGTTCCCCATCCGGGAGAGCTTGACTACCGCATGGCCGGAGGGTATTCATCGGGAGTGAGCCACATCGTGTCCCTTTTCGCAGATCTGCGCACGGGGAAGCATTTCAACCTGAGCGGAGCGTACCGGATGGAGACAGTCAAAGGGATCGGAGAGGATCGGTATTCGCCGGCGAGTCATGTCTTTTCGCTGCAGGTGAAGGC
>JBKGXV010000167.1:0-4425 GCA_046546375.1 Chitinispirillaceae bacterium
TTTCTCATCTCAGGCGACACACAATTTCACCAGCCTGCGGAGAGATGCATGAGCACAAGAAAAACAGCACTTCTGTCCTCTTTCCTTCTGATTCTTTTCTGCGCCAGAGTGCCGGTCACCGAACGGCAGCAGCTTCAGCTTGTGGCTCAGTCCGAGCTGCTCGCCCTGAGCCAGGAGCAGTACGCCCGGGTAAGAGACAGCATTCCAGTGGTCAGCGGCACTCAGCAGGCAGATTTGGTAAAGAACGTGGGCAGCAGAATCCGCACTGCAGTTGAAGAATACCTGAAGGAACGGGAAAACCTGGACAGAATCGAGAATTTCCAGTGGGAATACGCCCTTTTCAGAGACACCGTTCCCAATGCCTGGGCCATGCCGGGAGCGGAAATAGGAATCCATACGGGAATACTCCCCGTCACTCAGGATGAACTGGGAATGGCGGTGGTGATGGGGCATGAAATCGCCCATGCGGTGGCTCACCACGGAAATGAGCGGATGAGTCAGCTTCTTTTGCTGGAGATGGGCGGCATGGCACTTAGCGAAGCTCTCTCGGAGCAGCCTGACTTCACCAGAAGCCTGGCCATGGTGGCATTCGGCCTGGGAGCGCAGCTTGGAATACTGCTCCCCTACAGCAGACTTCATGAAAGCGAGGCCGACCGGCTGGGTATGATTTTCATGGCCATGGCCGGATATGACCCCAGGGAAGCACTCTCCTTCTGGCAGCGCATGGAGGAGATGAAAAGCGCTGGCCAACCACCTGAATTCCTGAGCACCCACCCCTCTGATCAATCCCGTATCGAGAACATAAAAGAGATCCTTCCCGAAGCTCTGGAATACTATAATCCTTGATAGTGACAAAATGATAATTCACCATTGTGCAAACTGCCGGAAAGTTCAGCACCAAAAGCAGAAAAACCGCCGGGATTTCATTCCCCAATGGATTCAGAAAGCTCCGGCAATAGTATCACACACTCTTTGTCCTGCATGTGAAGGCTATTACATGCACATAGACGACCTTTTGCAGGTCTGATTCAGTGCGTCTGAAGCTGATCCATTTTCTCTGAAACCTTTCTGAGAGCAGCAAGCTCGGAATCAAAGAACTTGGGAAGAGTCAACCTCATAAACACTCCGAAGTAACGGTCCAGAAGAGATTTGCCCGAATAGGCGGAAAAACTTTCTGTTAAGGAAACGGATCCGTTGTATGTACCGATATCATAAAACCCTCTCCCCGTTCCCTGTTTTCCGAAATCAAGAAACACCTCGATGCGCTTTTCAGGCACTGAACGGGTGATAGTCACGGAACCCGCCCCGGAGTGTCTGCTGGTCCAGGTATAACGGGCCCCCTCCCCGATACGCTTTTCCCCGTATCTGAACTCCATGGTGGGATCGTTTTCCTTCCAGGATGACCACAACTGATGCTTCTCAAGATCGTTTATCAGGCCGAATACGGTTTCCGGAGAAGCCTGGATTGTGGTCGAACGTTCGACCAGGGTTTCCTTTGGAAGCAGATACCCTCCAAGCACCGCCACACCGGCAGCTGCGGTGGTGGCTCCCGCGATTTTAGCGAAAGTATTCATGTGTACTCCCTTCTTTTCCGAATGTTTTGCGCCTAAACAGGTATCAAAAAGCATACCAGCTGACACAGAGATGCACTATGGCCTTCTTTTTGATGTCGAATACAAAAGAAACGGCTCACAAAGGAATCACGGTATGGAACGAGTTCATCTGTTCAACCACCTCATCTACGAATACAAAAGGGGTCTTCGCAGTCTCGTTCTTCTCACTTCAGTTCCCCAGGACAGAATTCCCATCGAATCACGTCTCAGACGAAACCGCATCTCCTTTTACGTTCAGAAAGTCAACAATCACAAGATAAATGTGTTTTTCGGCGCACCGGAATGCGTGGCGGTGATCGAGTCCTTCGGCCCCAAGGAGTTATCCGATTTCACAGACGAAGAGGATTTCATACTGGGAGTCATGCTGGGTTATGACAAACGCAAACAGTGTGAACGGTATCTGAAACGCACTGCCGGGTCGGTATCAGGCGGAAGCGGTGACTGAAGAAGCGTTGCGCCTGCGTTTATCGGCACAGAGCCGTCTGATCATGCTGTTGAGCTTTCTGAAATCCATCGGTTTGAGCACATAGTCACGCGCCCCGATGAGCAATGCGGATTCCGCCGACAGAGTATCGCTGTAACCGGTGCATATCACTATGGGAATATCAGGACGCACTCTGAGCATGTTGCGGGTAAGATCGGCTCCCGTCAAACCGGGCATGGTCTGATCTGTCACTACACAGTCGAATCTGCGGGGGTCCTTTTCAAAAAGCACCAGCGCCTCCCTGCTGTCATTTACCGGAACGACAGTAATTCCGTAATTGGAAAGCATTTTACGGGCGATATCGGTGATCATCACCTCATCATCCACAAACAGAATATCGAGGTTTTCCTTTGACTGCTCCACTGTTTCAGGGCTGTCCCCGAAGGAGGGTCTGTTTTGAACGAATTCATCACAAGTGCGAAAGTAGATATGAAATGCAGTTCCCTTCGCGGTACTTTCAACAGATATGGCCCCCTTGTATTTCATGATGATTCCATGGACAACAGAGAGCCCCATCCCGGTCCCTTCACCCTGTTTTTTGGTAGTGAAAAAGGGTTCGAAAATTCTGGGCAGCATATTGGGACTGATACCTTTGCCAGTATCGCGTATGGTAACCCTGAGAAGCACCTCCTGCTCATCCACATGATAATTCTCGTGTTCGGACCACCCCAAAAGCTGTCCTTGATGGGAATCGACCGAAACAGTGAGGATCCCCCCTTCTTCTCTCATGGCGTGATAGGCATTTGTGCACAGGTTCATAAACACCTGATGAATTTCGGTGGGATCCGCCAGAATCATGGCATCTTTTTCCTTTATATCGGACACGATGCTGATGGTGGATGGAAGTGTGGGCCTCATGAGTTTAAGCACTTCCTTTACCACTATGGACACCTTTACCGGATGGCAGTCGTTTTTCCTCTGTCTGCTGAACGCGAGGATCTGGTTCACCAGGTCTTTTGCCCTGTGAGCGCCCTGGATAATCTGTTCCAGATACCCCGCTTCGGGCACCACTCCGGTTTCCAGCATCTTTTTGGTGAGCTCGGCATAGCCCAGAATGGGCATGAGAATATTGTTGAAATCGTGAGCTATTCCCCCCGCCAGATTTCCGATGGCCTCCATTTTCTGGGCCTGGGAAAGCCGTATCTGGGACTCAAGCCTGAGCTCATCGTAGAGCTTGAGCAGAGCGGGAACCAGAAGAAGCGCTTTGTATTTACCATTTTCGGTGAGAATCAGTCCGTCGGGATTGGGATTCTGCGCCGCTATCATGAGAATTTCCTCGATTTTGCCCTCATGCTCGCAGCATACACACTCGCGCAGAAAATCACTCACCGAATATTTGCGTATCAGTTCGCGGCCGAACATACCGTAGGCGAAATTCTTCAGATCATACTCCCGGACCACCCCCAAAGGCTCACCCTCTTCCCCCACCACGGGCAGAAAGGGTACTGCGGGATCGGAACGGAACCGGTCGAACACATCGTACATCCCCACATCGAGTGTAAGAGGAGAGGCCGAAGTCATGTGAGGTGCGAGATCCATGATACTCCTTTGATAAACAGGGAATGAAAATATACGGATACCGTGCTATTGTGATGTGAGGATTGTGTTAGCGGATCGTAAGGATGGGAGGGTGCAGGATAGTGGAAGACCTTTCAGGGACAATCGAACCAGTGAAATCAAGTTTCGAGCCTGTCCCGGTGGTGATTTTCTGATTCATCCCGGTTCATCTCCCGTTTTTTTCACCCCTCCCCTACCAAACAGGCAGAAAATACCTTACCTTATAATTACTACACCGGTTCGTCTAATTTGCTCAGATACTGCTCACAAAGGAGTCTATATGAAAAAGTCCCTTATGCTCGGTCTTGCTGCAGTTATCCTGACGTCCGGGTGTTCCAGGTCCAATCTGAAAAATGATCCTGAAAAACAGCCCTCACCGCCCCCCCCCAACCGGAACCTTCTCAACAGGAATCAGTCCAGATGAAGCAGTCTTCATCCCAGCCAGCATCTTCCGAGCTGAAAGAGGAAATCCAGATGCTCAGAAGAGAAAAGGCCAGCCTGAAAAAACAGAAACATTCGCATCTCAGAATATCCAAAGTTTACCTCCGGAAAATGCCCAGGTAATCGGCTTCCTGGATAATCCGACACCGGTCTATATCCTCGACTCCGATCCTTCCACAGCAATGGCGAGGAACAAACAAAATAACAGCCGCAATTCGGGTTGGCCAAGGAGCGATTCAAAAGCGCCGGAGAATGTTTTCGGGATAGAAAGAAAGAATCAAGATTCTGGGCGCATGCCGCGGCGGACCGCGTCACCGGTTCTCCTTCGGG
>JBKGXV010000168.1:0-4397 GCA_046546375.1 Chitinispirillaceae bacterium
CCCGTATTACCTGGACAACATGCGCTTCGAATAATACAAAGAGCAAGGCTTGAAACAATAAATGCAAAGCACCGCCGCGTGGTGCTTTGCACCTTTTCCATCAAAGGAGACACTCATGTGCAGAAATTACCACATCCCCAAAGCCGGTATTCTTCTTTTTTCAGTTTTCATGAGCCTGGTGTATTCCCAGTCTCAGGACTCCTGGTCATGGCAGGGAATTTCAAGCGGGACAGACTCATACCTTTCATCGGTAACATGGGGCAAACAGATGTTTGTCGCTGTCGGGGGCGATGGTACCATTCTCAGTTCAGCAGATGGAGAAGAATGGACAGAGCAGAATTCGGGAACCGAATCCCCCCTGAATGATGTAATCTGGGGCAAAGATCAGTTCATGGCGGTTGGCAGGTACGGAACAGTACTGACATCCCCTGATGGAATCGAATGGAACAAAAGACCTACCTGGATACTGAACCCCAGCGGAGATGAACCGGACTTCAAAATCGCCTTGTACGGCAACGGCAGGTATATAGTAATAGGTAACGGAGTCATTGTTTATTCCCGGGACGGTATCGAATGGCAGAAGATACCCGATTCACAGGAAGTGACTAATTCTACTCTGAAGGATGTGGTATACGGAGGCGAAAAATTTGTCGGGATCGGTAGAGGTTCTTTCAGTTTCACTTCCGAAAACGGCATTGAATGGAGCATGGGCACAGAGATACCGCCTGTTATACAGGAAACTACCCCCGGGGGACCAGCTACTCTGCCCGAAATGCTTGTCTTCAATTCTATCGCATACGGAAACGGAATATATTTGGCTACTGGATATCACCCCTCACTTGTCGTTTCTCAGGATGGTGAATCGTGGAGTATTGCGGACAGTACAGAATCACATTATGAACGTAGTATCATCTTTGATGGCGAACAGTTCATACTTACAGGAGGGGGAAGTTTTATTACTACAGATGGCACCGATCTTCAGAAAGTATGTGACGAAGGAGAAGGGAACGGCATAGCCTACAATGGTGAATACTTTGTGGCTGTAGGCGGATCCGGTGAAATAAGCATTCTGAGAAAACCATCTACAACAGTTAACTACAAACATTCCGGAAAACTACAGAATACAATCTCTACAGATAGGAAAAACAGGATGCTCAGAGTCAGCCTCTCTTCTGAATATGAAAAGAGAGAAGACCGCTGCCGAGTTTTCACAATACAAGGAAGACAAATTGCTGATCTCGGAAAGAAAAGTCTTTCTCAAAGCATCGACATTCCGTTAACAAATCTTGCTTCGGGACGCTACATTCTCAAGGTCGGCAGGAGGGGTTTTCCTGTCACCATTGGAAGGTAATTCACTGCAGCTTCACATTACCCGGGGGTCGGACCAGGCCTTTTCCCTCCAACTCCCTGATTTCACAGTCCTTCTTCTCTTGCTTTCATGCGAAAACGGGCCTTAGAGCCCCGTTTTCGGGGTGAATTCTGGGGTTTTAAGGGGAGAAACCGAAGTGTTTTCTTCAGCCGTTCATGCATCCACTTACCATTCACTTAACACAGATTTCCTTTCCGCACATCACTGCTCCCAGTCACAGCCACCGCCTGAAAACCCGCCTTGAAGCACTTAAAATGCTCCTCTAAGGGCCGGAAAACAGGTCATTTCGGGGCTTAGTGACTGATTCAGAAGGGACGGCCATGGTCCGACCCCCAAAAGCCTCCCCCCCCGGGCTTCTTTTTTGCTCATACTTCCTCTATATACTACCCAGCAGATTACGGGCATGAGGAATCGGTTTTGGAACACGTAGATCAGAAAATCCTGGTTAAACAGGTACAGGTTATTTACCGTCTGTACTTTGTGGGGCTTATTGCCACCACGATCAACGCCACTGCCATTGTGGCGCTTCACTGGAACCTGATACCGCGCACGATTCTTATCACCTGGCTTGCAGTCGTTCTCGTCTTTGCCGCGCTGCGGGAAGCGGTCTCCTCATTTTTCAGAGCTGACAGAGAGGATATTGGATACTACAGAAAATGGAAAACGTGGGCAGTCGTATCGGTCACCATTTCCGGGGTTCTCTGGGGAGCTGCAGCTTTTTTCATGCTGATGCATCAGGCGCGGGTTTTTGAAATCGCCGTAGCCCTTGTGATCTGCGGAATGGTCAGCGGGGCTGCCGCTACTCTGTCACCGATACGCGAGGTCTACTTCGGGTTCTTCTTTCCCGCCCTTACCCCTCTTGTAATTCTTTTCCTCTCATCTGGAATACCTGTCTATATCGTACTGGCACTGATCATGATTCTCTATGGAGTACTGGTCAGCTATTCGGCACAAACCAATTACCGCATTCTCAAATCGAATTTCGAACTGGTGTTCAGAAATGATGACCTGATCTCCTTTCTGCGCAAATCAAACGATATGGCCCGCAAGGAGATCCGACGACGTCAGGCAATGGAAATGGAACTCAAGGCCTCACATGAAAATCTGGAGCGAACGGTCCAACAGAGAACCTCGGATCTTCTCGAGGCCAATGAAGATCTCAAGGTGCAGATGCAGAAACGCATCAACGCCGAGCAGGCACTCAGAAGAAGCGAGGAGCAGTACCGTTCGATGATAGAAACCGCACAGGAGGGAATATGGATCATTGACGAAACGCACCATGTGACGTATGCCAATTCCCGGGCTGCTGACATGCTGGGATACACAACGGCGGAGATGCGTGGCAGAGATATGTGCGACTTTCTGGATGAATCGCAGCGCAGTTTTCATTCTTCAGACAGACGGGTGCGGGGCGTGCGCCAGAAAACATTGTACAGAAAAGACGGTTCGTCTCTTACTGTGCTGGAATCACAGAGCACTATGGCGGTTGATTCCGGAGGTAAAAAGCTGACTCTGGGAATGATCACCGATATAACCGAACGGCAGAAATGGGAGAAAACCATAATCGATCTGAACGGCAGACTCCAGGAAACCAACAGCGAGCTTTCCGAATTCAGCCACTCCGTCTCCCATGATCTGCGCCTGCCCTTAAGCACTATTGACGGTTTCGCACAGATGCTTGAAGAACACTACGGGAATGTACTGGGAAAGGAGGGCGGAACCTACATCTCATATATCCGCACTTCTGCCAGACGGATGAACGAACTGATACGGGATCTTCTCTCTCTTTCAGAGGTATCCCGCACGGAACTTGACAAGACAAATGTGGACCTTACAGCTCTGAGCTGGGAGATCATGAACAGATTCAAAGCCCGGGAACCACGGCGCAGGGCTGAGATAAGAATCGCTCAGGGGCTCAGTGCATTCTGTGACGAGGGATTAATGAGAATCGCGCTTGAAAACCTTCTGGGAAATGCCTGGAAATACACAGGCCGCAATGAAGAAACCTGTATCGAGTTCGGTTCTGATGAAAGAGACGGCCGCCGCATATTTTTCGTAAAGGACAACGGTGTTGGTTTCGACATGACCCATCAGTCAAAACTATTCCAGCCTTTCAGGCGTCTCCCCTCCGCAGCCGGATTTTCGGGAACGGGAGTGGGGCTTGCCACCGTGCACCGCATCATTGTACGTCACGGAGGCGACATCTGGGCTATTTCCGCACCGGGAAAGGGAGCGGTCTTCTACTTCACACTCTGAAGGCAGCGCCCCGGGGGTCGGACCACGGGTAAGCCACGACAAATCAGGGGGTTGTGCTGCAGTATCCATCCGATTTGAAACGGTTAAGGCGGGGCATCCCCGGGAAACATCTCCCTGACACCGCCGGTGCGGGAAGGCTTAACCGCTAAAAACAGGTGTGACCGTACAACGCAGTCTTCGTGCCGCATTATGGCAACCCGCATCTGATTTACTGCTGCAGGTTCCGCCGGTGTACGCGATCCGCAAAAATCTGCGCTGTCCAGGGCAAAGCTGGAACAAGCCGGTCTCTGTTTATTATATTGAAAAAATACCGATTGTTTCAAAACGGAGAGTCTTCACCCATGCCAGAACTGTTCCGCGATATCGACGACCTGGGCTTCGGCCCCTCCAAAAAGGTGCCGAAAGGTCCAGGAAAATTCATTACCGGATGTCCCGAACGGGATGAACCTGACCAGGAAGAGAAACCCGAGCCCCTCGTACGGCTTCTGTCCGCCCGGTGGAAACCCGGCCCCAGGGGGTTTCAGTATAACGAGCAGTGCTTTCTGGAGGTCAGGGCACAGTATCTCAAAAAGACTGTCCGCTCCCGGGTTCGCGGGAAGCTCTATGGGATATATAATGGTATAGAGGAGGATCTCTTTCAGGAGGTGGAGGGGTTCATCCAGAAGGACGGCACTGCCCTGCTGGAAATCAAAAAGCTGTGGTTCATAAACGATGACCACTACAGCGCCTGGAAAAAGGACAAAACCACCCCGGCAAAATACTTGATAAAGGA
>JBKGXV010000169.1:0-4338 GCA_046546375.1 Chitinispirillaceae bacterium
AGGCCTGACGCAGGGACGGACTAACTCCTAAGGCCTGACGCAGGGACGGACTAACTCCTAAGGCCTGACGCAGGAGGACGGACTAACATGGGTACACGATATGAAGAAATCTGCAGGCCCGGTCAAAACCGGGCTGCAGAAAACCTGATGATCATTATTGTGGCAAATGCCCGAAAAGCACTGCTCCTGTCAGAGCATCTCTGATCACGATGTTCTGAGCGACACTGTCACTGCCTACCGGATAGGACCAGTCATCGGTTTCATCGAAATTATACGACCATGACCTTGTATGTACCCCGAACTGGATGTCGGCGGTCTGTCCGGATTGAAGCATCTGCGATCCGTCAAATGTGATCACCATTTTCCTGTTGGCCCGGTGGCTGCCTGACACATATTCCTGACCCAAATCCTCGAAAGTGATGGAAAATACATTTCCGAATGAACACCAGTAGTAATCCCAGACCAGAGATGCAATATCCAGATCCGAGTCATGGAAATAA
Source organism: Chitinispirillaceae bacterium (assembly GCA_046546375.1). Classification (GTDB taxonomy): domain Bacteria; phylum Fibrobacterota; class Chitinivibrionia; order Chitinivibrionales; family Chitinispirillaceae; genus JAEZKC01. The sequence goes on from JBKGXV010000169.1 coordinate 501, forward strand.
TACTCTATGTTTACTGTTAACAGATCTACTGACTCGTCACCATCGTTTCTGATACGCATCCGGGACTGAATCGAATTACCGTAGGGATCACTATCCGGAGTGTTCATCATGACAAGCCCGGAGGAAACTTCCGTCCCGTTACCAGTCAGCTGCACAACAATCATGGGATTATCCGTGGCGTCACTTGTTATTGTCATCGATGCAGTTTCAGAACCCGCCTCCGATGGTGAAAAGGATACTGGAAGCTGCAATGTCGTGTTTGCTGAAATGGTAAAGGTACATCTGCTTCACATGAAAAACTCTGATTATCCAACGAAACTGAGGACACGGTTACGGAAGATGTTCCCCGGGACGATGACTTTTCGGGAATATTGAATGGATTACAAAAATGACTACAAACGTTCGTAGCGGGTCGTTCTGTTACACTGAACAGGGGTTAATATAATAGCTTGGGCATGCAGAATGGTTTTTTTTCTGCAATCTGGTCAACCTTCACTACGCCTGTTATATATAGAGCCGGAATGATTCACAGATCCATGAAATTCTGAATCATATACAATTTCGGCGAAGGATTGACAAGGCCTCTGCGGATTTCATTTACCACCTCTTTTTTATGCTCAAAAATGAAAAAATGATCTCCTGAATACATTGAATAGGTGAATTGCGATTTCGTATGCCTCTCCCAGCCACGAATTTCCATTTCATTTACATCAGGATCATCCGTTCCGCCCAGTGCCGTAATCGGACAATCAAGAGGTTCACCTTCTGTAAAATTGTACGTGTCATTCAGAGTATAATCGGCTCGGACAAAAGGTATTATGAGCCTCATAAGATCCTGGTTGTTCAACACTTCTTCCGGAGTTCCTTTCAGGCGTCTGAATTCCTCCACAAACGCCTCATCTTCCAGTTTATAGAGCGTAGGTGACCGGCTTTCCAGATCCGGAGCAGCTCCCCCCGACACCACCACCCGAAGGAGCTCAACACCCCGGCGGGAGAGAATATGAGCCAACTCAAAAGCGATTTTGGATCCCATACTGTGACCATACAAAACTACGGGTTTATCAGTGAAAACCGACATAAGAGATGATTCTACCGTGTTCATTAACTCTTCCCAACGAATCAAAGGCTTTTCACCGAGCCGGCCCACGCGGTGCCGGGAACTGCTCCCCTGCCCTTTACCCGATGTTCATAGACAATCCAATCTGAGAGCAGTCCCAATGTCACATCCCAAGTGCAACTGCTGCTCCTGGAAAGCTTGGGTCCCCTGTCGGGCCCTGCGTTTAACCCTCTTTTTCTGGTAAAACCTGCTCGCGCCGCCATTCCGACCTCCGCGAAAGCATCCTGCGCACCCAGAGACGGATGTTCAAAAAGCTGTACCACAGGCAGGTCAAGGCCGGTTCTTTCCCGAATAAGATTAGCAAGGCGCACGATAAGCAGAGAAGTGCCTCCCGCTTCAAAAAACACAGTAGAAGGAGCAAACGTACCCTCTCCCAGCACTTCTTTCCATAGTGCACTGACTAAATCCAGCATTTCCTGACTGCCACTCTCAGATGGAACAGCAGCCGAGCTTTTCGTATTGACACTGCATCTTCACTCTCTTCTTTTTTGTTAATACACGCTGAAGCTGGTGCAGTGACGATCTCGATAGTGCAGGTTATTCCAGCTGAGGATGCTGTTTCCCTCAGCAGTTCTGCCAAAGCACAACTGTCCTGTTGCTGTGGCAAACCAAGCAGAGTGTGACATACGGGGAATTGTGGGATACTGTCGATCATCTCGCCCGTGCCATTTCCAGTATCTCCCGACCTCAGGACAGAGTCGCAGACTCGCCATTCATCCCCAGATAGCTGAAGTAGCGGGAGATTTCACCACGCTTGAACTGCTTGCAGTGCAGAAAGCACCAGACAACTTGTCATTCGCCTCACGGGTGAAATTGATTTCTGAGCAGCTTTATAAGGATTTGGATCACAGTGCAGTGAGTGGAGTGACTCTTCTTGGTGAAATGGCGAAACGATCCTGCGACCCGTTCAAAGCCCGAATGCCCGTGGTGTTTACAAGCCTTGTCGGCCATGCCCACGTCGATAATGATCCGATGTTTTCATGGCTTGGTGAGCAGCGTTATGCAATCAGCTAAACGCCTCAGGTATACCTCGATCATCAGCTTATGGAGGATCGGGACAGTTTGTTTTTGCTCTGGGATACGGTCGATGAGGTGTTCCCTGAGGGACTTCTGGATGATGCCTTCGGAATCTAAACCTTGATCGACTGCTACAGATGTGAAGTTCAGTTCGGGAATGCTTTCATTATGTCTGTGGAACTCGATAAACCACTACCGCAAGATGGAATGCATGAAAAATCATCGAGAGCTGCAAACAAACTTCTTCCGATGGCTGATAACTCTCCTTCAATGTCCATAACTCAAAAAACCCTCTCTTTTCTGCATATTTCATTTTTGCCCAAATCAAGTAACCTGTTCTCAAGAACAGTAAAAATGTGCTGAAAAATGTTCACCACTCACGTTAAAAAACCGCCTCAGCAGCAGTTGCTTAAACGAGGACTGTTTTAACACACACTTCTAACTGTTTTTTGGACACCTATATCTTATATAACAACATATGAAGTAAAAGAGCGGCGAGATTGGGAATATATCGAGAAACTCACTTCAGTACCATTGGGAAAATAGAACCCGTAGCCGTTAATTCAGTATAAACTATCACTGCCCTGATCACTGCAAAATATTAATTCCGTAAACCAGACATCAATGAGATACAGTTGAACCGCAAATCCCAACCTCTTCCAGATTTGAGCTGCCGCGGTCCTCTGCAGAGCGTATGTGAAAATAACATGATAAAAATGACGTGTAAAGGATTTTAGAAAAAACAATTCATGTTTTTACTCGACAGACATGTGCAGTTCATAATGTTTGTCGTTGACAGGCATACTTCGATTCCGCTCAGCCGGCGGGCATTCTACCAGTGCGCATACAGGAAATCAAGCGCGGCAACCGAATACCTGATTGCCGCACTACAGAAATTTCGGCTCTCTTACATCTGAGTGCTCTCATCTTTAGGCTTCAACGTTTCCATTATCTTCTTTACTGTAGCCTGTACGGAATCAATCCGCCCAGAGGCACTCAGAAAATCATTCGCTTCGGAATCCTTGATTGCAGCCGTCAGAATTGTGTCCGCGGCACTCAGTTCCGTTTTCAATTCCTCAATAACCGCCTTATCCTTTGATTGGGCAAAATTGGAGATACTTTTAGCGGAGGCTTCCAGATTTTCCTTCGCAATAGGAATATTCTCTTTCACCAGCGCTATCAATCGTTTTTTCTCTTGAGGGGCTTCTTTGGTTATCTCTTGGGCAAGGGATGTTGTTTTTTCGAGCATAGTTTTCGCTACTTTGTAATTACGGGCAAAGAAAGGTGCTTCTTTCTGCTTTTCTATTTCCTCTTCCGAAGCTTCGAGCGCCTTGAGGAGATTCTTGTAGTTATTGACCATATACTTGTCTGCTTGGGCATCTTTTGCTGCTTTGATGGCCGCCTCTGCAGCCTCAAGCTGGGCTTCAGGCGCTTTGATGCATCCAGAAAAAAGCGAAGCTGTCAGTACGAGGGCAGAAAACATACAGATTGAACGTTTAAGTGAGAACATGCTTTACCTCCTGGTTATGGTGTATATTCGACTGAAAAAAACAGACAGTTATAAAATATAATGAATGATCAGATTGATGTAAATCCGATCGTATAGCATGAGTTCCGCATCAGTTTTCTGGGGGTATGAAAAGCACCAGGCAAGAAAGCCATTTCCGAAACCGCCCGCTCGGGGGCGCTGAGAGAGAAAAGACG
>JBKGXV010000170.1:0-3920 GCA_046546375.1 Chitinispirillaceae bacterium
ATGGCAGGGCTTCTGTCTGGAACACAGTGTACTGGAACGGGAGAACCCTGGGAGGAGGACCGGTATCGGCCGGCTCCTATCTGATGCGCATAAGGGCTCTTAACGGTAAAGGCAAAACTGCCGCACTGGTCGACCGCAGGTTCATGCTGGTTCCCTGAATCAACCGGAAAACACATTGTACAATGCCCGGTACCTTTTCAGGTATCGGGTTTTTTGTTATTCGGGGCAGCAGTTGATATTCAAAAAAATGTGCATGGGCTTGAGGACATTAGTTATTATATAATCGTGTATTACAATCGGTTAAGCGTTTAAAACAGGTGAAAATAACGGGGGAATCATGTACAGTTTTACCTTGAACAGGGGGAAACATAAATTTTCCGTTCAGTTTTTTCTGACGGCTCTGGTTTTGGTGTTTTGTGCGGCGGGAACAGCGGCTCAGCCGGTTGTCTCCTCTCTGAGCCCCGAGGATGAAGCGTCAAACGTGCCGCTCAAAAGTCCTCTTATAATTGAGTTCGACAGCGATGTCATACCCGGGAGCGGATCCATTTCGGTCTACCATTCAGATGATACCGAGCTGGCTTCCTACTCTGCAGCCGATGCCCGCGTGGGCTTTGACAGCCTGATAAACGATTTCGACGAGGATGTCGAGGGGTTTGTTCAGAGGACTGTTGGTGAAACTACGGAAGAGGATTCTTCTGTTTCCGAATGGACAGGTGACACAACCTTTCAGGGTGAAGGGGCAATCTTGTCCACTCTGAATTTTGAAGAGTTTATTGGATGTAATATTGACAGCGCGGATTGGTCATCTTATGATTCTCTGGTAATGTGGATAAATCCCGGTCGTGATGGAAATGTGAAACTTTATGCCATGTCAGAAGGCTGGGAATGGCTTGATTCACCCAATGATATTTATACTGAGGCTGGACAATGGAACCGGATCAGCCTTTATCTGGACCCGAATCCTGTAGGTAGTGATTTCGACAAGTCTAGTATTGTAAGAATCGGTTTGGCCAATTTTGCGGGATCGGCAGGAAATGGAAACACTATCCATATCGACAGGGTATCTCTTAAAAGAAACAGTGGCACCCGCACGGTCACTATCACTCCGCCGGCTTTTTCCGATGACACAGAGTATTATGTACTGATCGATGACGGTGCAATAGAAAAAGCTTCCGATAACAGTGCATATCCCGGGCTGGTGGAAGACGATTGGAATTTCAGCACCGGACTGTTAAATGTTCCGCAAACTCATCTGAGCTGGGATACATCGACCACTGCTGAGATTCAGGCCGGAAGCGGTACATGGGGAAGTGATGATTTCTGGACCACCGACGGAAGCACGTTGGAGCCCTGGCCCGGTGATGGAAACAATGCGATTTTTGAGGGCGATGATGGCGCTCCGGGAGACTACACTGTAACCGTCAATGGGACTCAGCAGGCCGATTCGATCTGGATTGAAAGTGACGGTTACGCTCTGGAGGGTGATACTGTCAGCCTGGATGAAGGTATTCTGAGTGTGGCGGAAACCAAAACCGCTTCTGTAAGTGCTGTTCTGAGTGCCCCCAATGGATTTGAATATAATGGAGGAACTCTTATTCTGAGCGGGGCCAATGACATTACCGGTACAGCAGTTGTGAACTCCGGGACTTTGAATATCAGAAATGATCTCGCTTTGGGAAGTGCTGCGGATGCTTCTGTGGCAAGCGGGGCTGTTCTGGAACTTCAGGGAATAATAACAGTTTCAAATGACGCTGTTCTTGATGGTGCTGTTTTGAGAAGCGTTTACGGAACTCCCGTATGGGATGGGGGAATTACATTGAACGATTCTTCCACCTTCGAAGTTGACGAGGATTTGTCAGTGACCGGTGTGGTTGAAGGAACCGGAGATCTTGTCAAAACAGGAACTGCACGGCTTTCTCTGGAAGACAGCAATACTTTTACCGGAAATACCATCATTTCCGCAGGCGAAGTGCTTCTCGATAATGAGAATGCGCTTGGAGATACGGCAAGCGGTACTGAAGTCAGTGCTGATGCAGCGCTTGTAACGGCTGGTGATATTGCAAACGGGACAGTTTTTTCCGAACCGCTTACGCTCAACGCTGCAGGCTTGGTTTCTGATTCGGCGGGTGCACTGCGTATGGGGATGGGAAGCGCTACAAGCGCCGTGTGGTCCGGACCGATTTCACTGGGGAGTGCCAGCAGTATTGGCGTTCCCGATTCAGGGGATACTCTGATCATTGAATCGAGAATATCCGGCGCAGATGTGCTCACCAAACTTGGAGACGGTACACTTCTTCTGACAAACAACCGCAACAGCTTCAGCAGTGCTGTCGTGAGTGGGGGAGTGCTCCGGATAGGAAACGGCACCAGCGGTTTTTTCGGCGGGGATATCCTTAACGATGCTGCTCTTGTGTTCCATCGTTCCACCGATACGACTTATGGTGGTGACATAACCGGTAGCGGATCCTTGCAGAAGCTTGGAGATGGTACATTGATACTGACCGGTAGTAATGATTTTTCCGGGGGAACGACTGTAAGCGACGGAATACTTCAGATCGCAAGCGCGGGATCTATTGAAGGAGATATAGCAAATGAAGCCGGTATTGTATTTGATAAATCTTCGAACAGCAGCTACGGTGGAGTCATCTCCGGTATCGGAACAGTCACCAAACAGGGTACAGACACGCTTACTTTAACCGGTGACAATACCTATGAGGGGCTTACTAGTGTTTCCGAAGGGGCATTGCTTGTAAACGGAACTGTTGCAGGTTCTGTTTCAGTTGATGCCGGAGCGACTCTTGGCGGCAGCGGAACCGTTACGGGATCCGTTTCTGTGGCCGATGAGGGTATTTTAAATGGTTCCGGTAATTATTCAGGCGCAGTTACAATTGATGGTATTCTTTCTCCGGGTGTCGGGGGAGAAGCTGTTCTCGAAACCGGGTCACTAACCCTTTCAGGAAGTTCGCAGCTTGAATTCGATATCGGTTCCACAAAGGACAGTGTAGCTGTAAATGGAGATCTTGTTCTTGACGGAGTTATTGATATTGCTGAAGGAGCCGATTTCGAGCCCGGTGTTTACGGAATAATTTCTGCATCTGGTGATATAACTGATAAAGATCTGGTAATCAGAAATACCCCTGTGGATTCGCTGCATTATAAGATCAGCATCGATCACAACAGCGTGAATCTCGTTGTTTCAAACGATCTCCCTATAAGCAACCCTTTGGTTGTAAATGGTACTCGTCTTACCAATACTACCATGGAACTTTCCGTAAGCGGATATTCCGGTATTCCCGCTGAAGAAAGTCAGATTACTTCTTATGCTGACAGCGTGGGGATCTGGCACAGGTACGGATCCTTCTATCCCGACCCTCCGGATGCAAGTGTTTCTTCTGATAATCTGCTGAAAATCTCCTTGAGTGAAATGCAGGAAGGCGGAAACACTTACAAGGATACTCTGACTGTTCCCGAAGCATCCGCAGAAGAGTTCTATTTTCTTGCAGGAACAGTTTTCTGGTATGATGTGGAGAATGAAAAGGATTCCATTCCGCTTTTCAACACGCAGCGGGGTGATTCGGTGTTCATGGTGGACCCTGAAACACTTACTGACAATCCTCTTGCAGTTTCAGCTCAAAAAGTTTCGGATTCCGAAGTAAGCCTGACAATCGATGGGTATGAAACCATACCCCATCAGACTGATCCTCACAAACCCTATGCTGATTCCATAGGAGTATGGTACAGGTTCGGAAGCTTTTACGATTCACCTGATGATAGCGCATCTGTTATCAAATTCCCCGTTGCGGATCTCAAGGAACATGATCCTTACACTCAGACGGTAACCGTTGCTCCTTCCGAACAGCCCTCGGACAGTTTCTACTTTTTCAATGCAACTGTTCTGTGGCGCATACCTCCGGATGATG
>JBKGXV010000171.1:0-3640 GCA_046546375.1 Chitinispirillaceae bacterium
GTTAGTCCGTCCCCCGGACTAAAAAACCTTCACGATTTCTCCAAGGGCTGAAAATTGCAAAAGAGGTGTAATTTTAATATCGGATAATCAAGGACTATGAGGGGACGGCAGAAATCAGCGGAACATCTTTATGAACAGGGGACCCTTGTTGCGATTCTCCTGTATCATCTTGTCCAAACTGTAGATGGAATCCGAGCGACTGATATCCACTTCTTTGATCACTGCGCCTTTGGCATTGTAAAGAACCGCACGCTGGAATCCTTCGAAGCTGCCCTGGGGTCTGCTTCCCATGATGGATACGAATGCCATGTCGCGTTTGGGGCTGTAGGGCTGGGGTTTGAATGCCGGTTTCGAGCTGGATTCGTTGGTACCTTTTTTCAGAGCGAGGCTATCCTGGTCACTGCCGGCCGGGTCCGCTGCATTCACTTCCGGAACCGCCGAAAGCGACAGCAGAAGAAACATTATGAAACTGAAGAATAATTTCATGCGCATCAGAAAACTCCGCCGGTGCTTAGTGATCACTGTCCTTTAGATTAGTATAAATTAAACTAAATCACATTGCAAGTGAGACTGCCAAAGCAGCTCGAAAAAATGTATACAGAAAGAGTACAATCGGAAGAGAAGCGGCCCGGTCAGAATAACTGACCGGGTATGATTTCACGAACGGTATGCAAGCAGACGTCTGCTGCGGGATGAGTGCTTCAGGCGCCTCAGGGCTTTTTCCTTGATCTGCCGTGCTCGTTCCCGGGTAAGATTGAACCTCTGTCCGATCTCTTCCAGTGTATGTGAGGTTTCCTCTCCGATTCCGAAATAGAGCCTCACCACTTCCTTCTCCCGCTCGCTCAGTGTGTTGAGCGTTTTGTTTATCTCTTCGTGCAGAGAGATATCCATCAGGCCGTTGTCCGGCAGCACCTGATCTCTGTCCTGCAGCAGATCGAGAAGTTTTGAATCCTCTCCGCTCTGCAGAGGTGCATCCAGAGACATGTGGCTGTTGCCGATTTTGATGGTTTCCTGAACCTCGTTTTCATCCAGCTGCAGCTCCTGGGCGATCTCCTCCACGTTGGGCAAACGTCTGTACTTCTGTTCAAGTTTGCTCTGGGTTTTTCCGATTTTGTGGATGGTGCCCACTCTGTTGAGCGGCAATTTGATAATGCGGGACTGTTCTGCCAGAGCCTGAAGAATGGCCTGGCGTATCCACCATACCGCATACGAAATGAATTTGAAGTTTTTCTTCTCATCAAAGCGCTTGGCGGCCCTGATCAATCCAAGGTTTCCTTCGTTGATTAAGTCGCTTAGGGGAAGGCCTTGATTCTGGTAGTTTCTGGCCACACTGACTACAAACCGCAGATTCGCCCGGACCAGAACTTCCAGAGCCTTGCGGTCACCCTTACGGATTCTCACGGCAAGCTTCGCCTCCTCTTCTATAGTAAGGCTTCTGTTCTTGCCGATCTCCTTGAGATAAAGTGCTAATGAACCTTCCTCAGGCAGAAACTGAGTTCTTTCCATATGTTTCTGTTACCTCTCCTGTTATTCTACCCGAAATGGTTTAGTGAAAAAAGTGCTATAATATAGAAGAATCACAAAAAAGGTGCAACTCACTCTCTAATATAGTGCACATTGTACCATTTCTGCAGCATCAGTTCAAAACCATTCTGAAGAAAACAGCCTCTCCGGACAGATCCGAGCCCTGATCTGTTTTTCAGATTTTTCGCTTTGAATGGGTTGATTTTCGGGCGAAAGATAAACATCAATTCACTTCCAATGCTGCATCTACTTCACCCTATTGGGGACAATTTGAGTCGAATGCGTTCAAAAAAGAGTAAAAAAGCTACAAAGAAATCTGGAAATTGCTTCTTACTCCGAAACATACCGTATCTGCTCCTCTGGAACGGATCAGATCCTGGGCACACTTCACCAGCTCATCCATCTGATCATCTGTCCGGCGGTTATTCAAATGGAACAGGCCGAAACGGGAGACCTTTGATTGAATGGCCAGTTCTGCAGCATCGGTATACTTGGAGTGTCCCCAGGCGGTAAATCGGGGATATTCCTCTTCGGTGAATTCGGCATCGTGGAAAAGAAGATCCGCATCCTTGCAGAACTGCTGGTAGTATTCGGTGGGCCTGCTGTCTTCCTGTTCATCCTCCAGTTCGTTATCAGTGAGAAACACAAAGGAGGTATTATTTTCCTCAATCCGGAATCCGTTTCCACCATTTGGGTGATTGAGCATAATAGGGATTATCTTCAGTGATCCGATATGGAAAGGATCTTTGGACAGATCCTGAAAGGTGACTTTTGAAGGAATGGTGTCAAAATCGACCGGGAAATAGGGATTTCTCATGATTTCTTTCAGAACCGTTTCGAACGGGCCGTTTTTACAGGGACTTCCGAAAATGGAAAGTTCGGTTTGCTCGCTGTAGATAGGGGCGAAGAAGGGGAAGCCCATGATATGATCAAGATGAGCGTGTGTGAACAAAAGATTGAGATTTCTGATATTATGATCACCATTGAGAGAATTGCCAAGATTGCGGATTCCTGTTCCTGCATCGATTATCACAGTGTCTTTGTTGTCTGATCTGACTTCGATGCAGGTGGTGTCTCCTCCGTAACGGATGAAATCCGGTCCGCTCACGGGCAGTCCACCTCTGGAACCCCAGCAGCGAATGAACATAAAACGACCTCGGTTGAAGCGTTTAACAGGCCTGATACATATACCTTACACTTTATATTATAACTCATTGCATCATCTCTGCGCGAGGAAAAAATGGGAAGACATCTGTTGTTTTACCATCCCTTGCCATCATTTGCAGCCTGGTGGCTCGGAATTTGCTTTTACAGAACAGTTTTGAGAACCCTATATTCTGGGGACTGTATCAGGCGGGGATCAATAATGAAAAGCAGAAAAGTTCTGGTGATCGAAGATCATGAAGATATGCGTATGCTTTATAAAGTCCTGTTCCGCAGGGAGGAGAGTATCGGATTACTGGAAGCTTCCAGCGGTGAGGAGGCTCTTAGAATCGCATCCCTAGAGGAGCCGGATCTTATCCTGGTCGATATTTCCCTTCCGGGTATCAGCGGTCTGGATTTCACCCGCAGGATCAAATATGACTTTCCTGACGTGAAGGTGCTGGTGGTGACCGGTCACGATGTCGAACTGTTCCAGCATGAAGCCTCTGAGGCTGGTGCCGATGACCTGGTCACAAAAGGTGATGCTGCGCAAATAGTGGAAAGATGTAAAAAGCTGCTTCAGTGATTTCTGCATTCGCTGTTCCTTATTAATACAACAACAAATCCGTTTTCTGCAAGGACGAGGCATTGGGCTGTAGTCGAAAAATGCACCATTTCCCTGAATGAAGAGGATTGTTCCGTATTGGAGACATTTCCCGCTTCGGGGTGATCGGATTGCATTCCATTTATCGATAAGCTGTATTTGCCGGTTATTGTGGTGCTGGTAGTGACCAATTATTGTATGCACGGTTACAGCATGAAGCCTCTGAGGATAGTGTCGATGATTGGTCACAAAGGGTGATGTTTAAAAATAAAGGTAAAGGCTGCTGAAGTGTACTCTGCTTCTTGATCGGATGACGAGTTAGTCCGTCCCTGCCGCTGAGGCCTGGGAGTTAGTCCGTCCCTGCCGCTG
>JBKGXV010000172.1:0-3628 GCA_046546375.1 Chitinispirillaceae bacterium
TAGGTTGTGAACTTTTTCACTTCCAAACTTAAAGATTTGCTTTTTTCTCCACTATTACTCATAGTTGTAACAAGTGTGAGCGTCTTTTCACTGGAATGCTTTTTATCCGAGCTGTAATTCAATGAATACACTGCAGAATCGTAGACTTTGTATTTTACTTCAATATTATTAATAGATGAACAACAAAACACGAAGGTGATTATACACAATACCATGCATCTCTTCAATTTGTTCATGTTCTTACCGCGACCATGTTAGAGAAACAGCAATCCTTCCGCCACCCTACAAAACTCCCACTAACTCTTGAATGAGAGGAATATAATTGGTGTGCACCCCTCACCGGTCGCCTCGTGTTTATCCTGTTCGGGGGAATCGTGGGCGATCATGCGGTCGAACATGGCGGCTATGGGTAATTTGGTGTTTGGAAATCATCAAAGGTAAGGAGAGCTCTTGGTAATAGGTGATGGGGTTCTCCACCTCAAAGTGAATCTTGAGCAGGGTGAAAATAAAACCACATACCTCCACTGAAACAAACAGTGTATTCAAAGAATATTTGGGGACCAAGTTTTAATGAGGAATTATTAGTTTTCCAGAATTTTTCAAACCCCCTGGGAGTATAGATAAACCGTTCACCTACTTTATCACCAAGCAGCAGGTCATCTGCAACAGCTGAAATCCTGTATCCGTTTCATTCGAAGGAGTAAAGGGACCAGTTCAGCCGAAACGGTCCCTTTACGGTTCAGTATCTCAGGTATTCTCAGTACCAGGTCCTTATAAACTCATCGTACTCGCCCTGATCGAGCTGCCCGTCCTGGTTCACATCAGCCACGTTGAACGCCATGGAGCAGAACTCGTTTGGATCAAGACCGTTGCGGTCCTCATCCCAGGCGCTCAACACCTCGTTTGTGCTGAAATTGTCCCAGAACTCCGTGTCGCTTATGCGGCCGTCGCTGTCCTCGTCCCACTCGCCGAATGCATACTCGGTTTCAAACAGATCGTTGTTGAGCATGCCCCATTCACCGGGATCGAGGTATCCGTTGCCGTTGACATCATAGGCCGAAAAGATCTCCTCGCTGACCTCGGAGGCTTCAAGAATGCCGCTGTTGTCCGCATCCCAGGCAGCATAAAGCCCCAGCTGCTCCACTCCCGCGCAGAATTCCTCCCGGCTCAGGTAACCGTTTTCATCCCTGTCCCAGGTTTCAATACTCACATTCCCGTTTTCGCCGATTCCGTCTCCCGGCAGGGCTTCTGTCACCCCCTCCTCGACACTTCCCCGCTCACAGCCGGCAATCACAAAAAGAGAGACAAAAAGAACAGTCAGATATTTACCTTTCATGTTGCAGTCCTTTCGCTTGGCACACAGGATTTCAGAAAATCACCCTGATCGGAGCAATTCCACCCATTTTTCAAAGCAACCGGGCGGCCATAGGCGGATAAGCGCCTAAAATGAGCAGAAAAAAAACTGAAATTGCCGAATTGAGAACAGAGGAGAAAGAATTCCTGAACGGCATGATGATTGCTTTTTCTTCATACAAAAGCAAACGGATCATATCGAGGGATACGGCTATGAAGAGAAAAAGTGCATTTCTGGCCGGCCTGGTGCTTCTTTTTTCAGGCTGCGGGCAGGAAAACGGCGGGCATGAAAACGGGAAAATCGATTTCGGATCAGTTGATGTGGACGGAAACATGTATCTGGACAAAGCTGAATTCTGCAGCGCACTGGAGAAACGCAGCTATTTTGACTTTTGGGATCTCAACGGAAACGGCACAGTGAGCAGCAACGAGTACAGCCAGCGGGTGGTGCAGATCTGGGATGAGGACGAGAGCGGACGTCTGGGGCGCATCGAGTGGAGCAGGTACTCCTCATGGTTCAGAAGGACTCTCGATTTCGATTTCTGGGATATCGACAGCGACAACGCCATTACCGCCCTGGAGATAGAGACGGTCATGGAGGATACGGATTTTCTTGCAAGATGGGAGCAGACAAACGACGGGCTCAGCAGCGATGAGTTCTGCAGCATGTTCTTTTCCCTGGCAGACGCAAACGAAAACGGCCAGATAGTGCAGGATGAGTGGGACCCGTTCCGTCGGGACTGGCTGGATCAGGAAAGCTGAGAGGCCACTTTTCTCGCCACGCGCTCGCTGTAGCAGCCTGAAGGCCAGTGACCGTGCGCCCATCCTTTCAGAAAGCGGTGAAAGTCGGTCCAGGCCACCGGGTAGAGACTGCGCCAGTCCTTCTCCAGCTCATCCGTATCGCACTCAAAGCCCCGCTGCGATAAAGCTCTGCGCAGAGCTTTGAAATAAAAATCAAGGATCTCCTTTTCCATGCGCTGCGCGCCGTGTTCATCAAAACAGCTTCCGGCCAGATAGGCCACATCCTTCATGCCGCACCCTCCGCCCACGTACTGGAAATCCACCGCTGCGGCATTTCTGCCGTCGCGGGAAAAACAGAAGTTGGCCAGCTTGGCATCCCCGTGCACGAAGGTCTGGAAGGGGCTTGACTTGAGTTTACGATCGATAGCGGAAGCCGCATTTCTGAGAGCGGTGTCTTCCAGCCGTTTGAGTTCATCGGGGCGGGTCGCCAGGTGCCAGTAAGTACCCGTTTTCCACAATCCCTCCGGGCGCTCGCCCATGAACCGCGCATGGAAACCGGCCAGCCACTCAAGGCACACCCGGGCATCGGACATGGAAGCCCGGTTCTTGCGTCCTGAATACCCGGCCCTGTCAAGGTCCTCCAGTACGAAAAGCACCTCGCCTTTAAGCACTTTCCGGCCCAGAAAGCGGGGAACCCGGCAGAGCTCAGTGCAGCGTGAGCTGTACTTTTCATACCAGTTCATCTCCACCTGATAGGAGCGCACCTTTCTCTGGTGGGAGCGCTCGGAGGATCGGCTCTTTTTCCTGTCGGGCCAGCGGATATGCTTGACTATGACACTTGGGTGGGGTGATCCCTCCAGGCCTACCCGGAGGATCTCCCCGTAGCCGTCCCAGAGGCTCTGGATGCGTTCTTTACCTTCAAACCCGGATGCGTCTGCTGCATTGAGGATGGTATCTCTGAGCTGGGACTCAAACACTTGTAACTCTCCCTTTAATTTATGGTAGGGGGAAAAGATCAGGTTTTCCGGCCTTATCCCCCCGCCGGAGGGTAAATATAGTATTTCGGGGGTCGGACCATGCTTTTTCCTCGCAAACCGTCGATTTGACTCAGCCATGCTGACGGGTGAGGAGGAGCAGAAAGACAGAGCAGAAGACAAGAAGCTAAGCGGCAGGGATTTTTTCGTGAAAACAATGGAATCCGGGAAAAATGTATCGATAATCGATATCGGTGAGGTGGTGGATGAGAAAAGATCCGGGGACAGAGCCGTACTCACGGTGAAACGTGAAATAGATGAGGATGATCCGGGATCAGCACTGATGGCTGATACCACAGAAGTCGAGATGGTGCTTGAGAACGGAAGCTGGAAAATAGTTCTGGAGACGAAAACAGGGTTCTGAACCATTGATTTGAGCGGGACGGCAGTGGTCCGATCCATGATTTGCCGTACGTGCGTGCGGATTTCCTCGGGAAGGGTGGACAGTCCAACCAGATTGAAGGCGATTGACGAACAGCGAAGAAAGAATTATCGGAATG
>JBKGXV010000173.1:0-3589 GCA_046546375.1 Chitinispirillaceae bacterium
CTGAGCGAGTCTTCGAGTCGAAGCATGTCCTGAGCAAGTCTTCGAGTCGAAGGGGGGGGGGAGCTTCGTCAGGCGGTGAACACTGAACGGTAAACGGTAAAATGCAAAAACGTCTTACATCTCTTCGTTCCCGACTCAAGATGCTGGTCTACACCATTGTTGTCATCTTCATGGTGCTTCTGATCGGAACGAAAGCCTACTGGTTCTACACCCGTTACCGTCAGGAGACCGAAAATTCTCTCGAACTGGCCCGGGCTGTATCTCTTACGTTCCAGGCTTTGGTGAGAGATGTGCAGAGGGAGCAATACGCCTTGGGAGTTGCCCGTGAGCTTCTGACTACCAATGGACAGCAGACCTTTAACGATTACCTGAGTTTGGTTGATGAATCATACTATGCGGTCAGGAATTTTTTCATAGTTGATTCAAGTGGTATAATCGTATCCAGCAGTGAATTTGAAGCTGTGGGAATAGACATTACCGACAGGGGCTACTTTCAGCGTCTCAAAGGCGGTGATTCCACCGTTGTCAGCTCTTTTTTGCGAACGAAAACCGATAGTACACCCAGTTTCGTGATAGCCAGAGGGTTTTACAATTCACTGGGGCAATTTGAATACGGCGTTTTGGCTACTGTACAGATCGACAGGCTGGGACGGATAAACCTCAGGCTTGAACTTGATGAGGGGTATTTCACCCTGTTTGACCGTCAGGGCACTCTGATTTACACAAGTCAGCATCTTGATACGCTTACCGATTCCATGCGCAGGTGGTGGGATGACGATCCTCTCTTAAGAAAGGCGCTCAGGGGAGAGGAGACGACCGGTTTTTTCGATCCGCCTGTGGGAGAAGGGGGAAGAGTGGGGGCAAGGGTGCCAATGGAGGAATATGGTTGGGTTGCAGGTGTTGCAGTTCCGGTTTCCGTTTTTTTCGGACCCTTTGTCCTTCCTTTGGTAGTGGTATTTGTCATTTCGATCGCGGTGACAGTTGTCACACTTCTGATAGCACGGCGAACCGTGGATTCCATAAATGGCACATTACTTACGGTCAAGCATCATCTGAACAGCGTGAGCAGGGGGGAATTCACCACCATTGAACCCGCAAGCGGGTTGAGCGAGTTCGATGAGCTCATCTTCAATACCAATACCATGGCCCTGGAGCTCAGGGAGCGCGAGGAGCGTTTAAGGCTTCTGGCGTCCGTGGTGCAAAACAGTGAAAGCTTTATAGGGCTGGCTTCTGCAGAGCTGGTTCTGTATTTTGTGAATGAGGCCGGTCGGAGGATGGTGGGATTGGGAAAAAATGAGGTCGGAGAGGTTCGGATGATTGATTACTTCGCAATGGAGGACAGGGAATACATAGAAAATGAAGTGATGCGTTCATTGCTTGAAAACGGAAGATGGTCCGGGGAGGTCAGATTCCGCAGTTTCAAAACAGGGGAATCCATTCCTGTGATGTGGAATACCTTTGCTATTAAGGATGATAAGGGACATCTGCTTGCCTGGGCCATGATCGGCACCGATCTTACCCAGCTTACAAAAGCGAGAGAGGAGTACAGAAAAAGTGAGCTCAGGGTCAGGGCTATTCTGGGATCTTTGGCCGAGGGTATCGCGTTTTTCAATTCCCGGGGAGAGGTGGTCGACTCCAATCCTTCACTTTCCAGAATTCTCGGGTGGAGTCTGGAGGAGATCATGAATCCAGAACCGGATATCCGCATGGCCATAAAACGCAGTGACGGAACTTCTATGCCGCCCCGGGAGCAGCCTGTCATGATTACTCTGCGTACGGGAGAGCCTGTGTATAATGTGGAACAGGGAGTTTACCGGCCAGACGGAACGTTTGTGTGGATCTCCGCGAACGCTCATCCGGTGCAGGATGAGGAGAGTAATGTGATTGGAGCCGTCGCTTCCTATTTCGACATAACTGAGAGAAAAAGGGTGGAGGATGCGTTGCGCAGAAGCGAGGAGCGTTTTCGCGAGCTGGCCGATTCGATGCCTCAGCTGGTATGGACTGCGGACCCCGACGGAACCGTGGATTATTACAATCAGAGGTATAAGGATTTCGGGGGTATTGCTCCGGAAAGTGACGGAACCTGGCGATGGGGACCGGTTCTTCACGAGGAGGACCTTAAGCCCACACTGGATGCTTTCAGTCAATCCCTGCGAACGGGGGAGATCTATCAGATAGAGCACAGGGTGAAGCATGCTGACGGTAGTTTTCACTGGTATCTCAGCCGGGCGGTTCCCGTGCGGGATGAAAGCGGAAGAACAATAAAATGGTACGGCACAGCTACCAATATTGATATCAGTAAAGAGGCTCAGGCTGCACTGGCTGAAAACGAGAAGCGGTTGAAGGTGCTTAACGAGAATCTTGAGTCGATGGTGGTGAAGCGTACAGAGCAGGTCAGAACTCTTTCGAGGGCGCTTACCATTGCCGAACAGAGGGAGAGGAAGCGGTTTTCCTACGTGCTGCATGAGAACCTTCAGCAGCTTCTTCTGGGGGCAAAGATGCTTCTTGCCCAGCACCTGAGGGATCATCAGGGCGCTTCCCAGGTGAAGGAGTACGATGATGTGGAGGACGGGGTGTCGCTTCTGGAGAGGGCGCTCAGCACGACCCGCACTCTGTCAATCGAACTCAATCCTCCGGTTCTCCGCACTCAGGGGCTGGATGTGGCGCTCAGGTGGCTTGTCACTCATATGCGCAAGAACTACGGCCTGGATGTGAAGCTTGAGATCGAGGGAGGGGTTGATCAGATCAGGGGTGAAAACCAGCTCATGCTCACTCAGATGGTGCGGGAATTGCTTGCTAATGTGGTGCAGCATTCAGGGGTGAAGAACGCGCTGGTGAATGCGGCGTATGCGGATAATCTGGTCAGGATCAGTGTTGAGGATTCCGGGCGGGGGTTTGATGTGCGGGATGTATTGAGGGAGACGGCCGATGAGACTCGCATGGGTCTTTTCAGCATAAAAGAGCGGCTCAGGCTTTTCGGCGGGGAACTTACTGTAGAGAGTGAAGAAAACAAAGGTACCAGGAGTGTGATCACGTTGCCGCTTGAAGTGCGGTCCTGAGGAGCAGGTGTGATGAAAGTGTATATAGTGGAAGACCATGAGGCGATGCGCATTATTCTCAAGCGGTTGCTTAAGAAGAATTTCCCCGCCATAACCGAAATAGGCGAAAGCGACACTGCGGAGCAGGCTCTGGAGGAGATACCCGATTTCGGGGCTCATCTGATTCTGGTGGACATATCTCTTCCCGGCATGGACGGAATAGAGCTGATCCGCAGGCTGAAACCGGAGTGCCGGGAGGTGTGTATTCTGGTGGTGACCGGCCATGAGGTGGATATCTACAAGGATGCTTCCAAGGAGGCGGGTGCTCACTGCATCGTGTCAAAAGGCGAAAGCGAGAAGCTTCTCAGCAATGTGGGAAATCTGCTGGAGAAGAGCAAAAAGGGGGAATGTTAGAAGTTTGATTTTAGATTTCAGGGAAAAATTAGAGAGGTTCTGCAGGTTACTCCCAGGGTAATAAAAAGAGTTTGGGGCCTGCAATCCGCTGCGGAGGACCTTCGCTCAGAGCCCGCCGTCCTCGGGTTGTCGGAGCT
>JBKGXV010000174.1:0-3493 GCA_046546375.1 Chitinispirillaceae bacterium
ACTACAGCGCCTGGAAAAAGGACAAAACCACCCCGGCAAAATACTTGATAAAGGAAATCTCCCACTCCAGAGGGGAGAATGTGATAAACGGACCGGAGCTTGAGATGCCCGTTGAAAACAAGATCACGGTCCATTTCCTTGAAGTGCCTGATATACTCTTTCATCACAACAGTGCCGTAGCCTGTCTCGATACCGAAGGTGAACTGGTGGGAGCACTCTCCACAGCACTGGTGTATGCTCATGAAAATTCCCAAAAAGAGATGATCCTTTACGGACATACCGATTCATCAGGTGAAGATGAATACAATAAGGACCTTTCAGAGCAGAGATGTACCGCCATAAAGGCTCTCTTTGATGATAAGAAGGATGTCTTTGTGGATGTATGTGCTCAAAAGGGTAAAACGGAGGATTATCAGAAGATCCTAAGCACGCTTGCGTCACAGTACGGCTATGATTGTGATCCCGGTGAAATTGACAACAGGTCAGGGCCAAAGACGCAGGCGGCTCTGAAGCAGTTTCAAAGCGGGTACAATAGACAATTCGAGCCCCGGATCAGCGAAGATGGTGAAATCGGGCCTCAGACATGGGGAGCCTTCTTTACGGTAACCCGGCATTATATATGGAAAGCAGCATCCAAAAAATTAGGAGATAAAACTCCGGTTATTGCTTACGGAGAGGGCGGCAAAGGGATTCATCCCTGTGGTGAGACGTTTGCACGTGATGCCCATACGAAACAGGGCCGCAGGTCGCAAAAAGACAGGCGTGTGGAAATCGTATTCAAGAACAAGGAGGATGTGATTTCCGATACCCCCTATTCCGGTCCCGTCATCATGGAACCCATAACCATTGTGTCAAATTTGCAGAGTCCGGCACCGCGTGTGCGGATCGACACCCTGGACAAGTGGTTCATTCCCGGTCCGCAGGATAAGGGTGGTGAGGTATGCGCGTTGAAATACTCTCTGGGCAAGGCCCCCAATGCGACCGGCAGGATGCAGTTTGATGTATACGCAAGCAACTACTGCGATGCGCAGATGAAAGATGATTTTTCAGTCACTTTTTCCGAACTTGCCGATAAGGTTCCGATCTATTCGCAGCATTTGTCTTCCGAGAAAGCTGAAGCGGGCAAGCAGTTCGAGATTACCGACTGGAACGGGAAAAGTACAGCTTCACAAGGGGCGCTCAAACCCCGTGATGGAGCAGAGCGCTACATCAATGTGGCATTTTCTCCCTATACGGTGCATTTTCGCTGGCTGGCGGATGATGCGGACAAGGATGCCCGGATAGACTTGCGGGATTTCTGGCCCCGGTGGAGTGATGGCGGTGCATCTGTGATCGAGGAATCACTCGAAATCAAGTGGGGGATTGTCGCCACTGACAAATTCAAAGCCGGCAGGGTGGTCATTGTTGATAAAACAGACAAAGAGGTGTACAGTCGGGATCTTGCGGAAAGTGAAGTTGCTCAGGGGGAGCATGAGTTTGCCTGGGATGGGGTGCTTGCCTCGGGGGAGGCACTTTCAGAAGACAATATGCCCTATCGCGTGCAGATCCAGGCCTGGTCCGATGATAGTGTTGAATCGGGAGTTTCGGCCGCTGCAATGCACACCGAGGTGAGGCTTTTTGTTCATCCCGAAACGGGAAAACATCCCGATGAGCCCTGGAAGGATGGGAATTCGCTGCGGTTCGGACTGGCGCCGTATGTCATAAAAGAGCCTGACGAGGCTGCGGAGCAGCGCTGGTATCAGTGGAAGCTTGCTGAGGGCGGGTTTCATCCAGGACCGGTGGATGGGAAGTTTCTAAGAATGAGCAGAAGGGCTCTTAGAGAGTTTCAGAGGTCGTATCCTGCCAATGAGACAGCACCTTTCAGACGTCTTAATCCTAGCGGCGACAGAGATGATGAAACCAAGGAAGCATTGAAAAGACTTCCATCTGATGCCAGAGCTCTGTTTGGAGATCCTGATAGTGAACGACGGGATTTGAATGCTGATACTGCTGTTGTGAGGCTTAATGATAAAGACAAAGAAATTATCGTATGGGTGGATGACCGGCAGTACTACACCGGCAGGTTCGATACCCCCAATGTGATCCCTGCAGATGACAGTGTGTACCTTGATGACTATGGCGGTTGGTTTGATGCCGGTGACACCAAGGTTAATCTGGAGTCCGAATCGATTGCCCGCCCATGGATACCTCTCTACTCACAGGTTGGATTACTGAAAAGAGGGGATGAACTTGATGCCATTGAAGGAACATTCAATGAAGCTGCGCAGAATGCAATAGGGGCATTGAATGTTGAGTGGTCTTTTGATGATGCGGGTGAGGATTTGAGTGTGATAAAAAACGCTGGTAAAAAGGCTGATAAAAACTATGATACCTCCCTGACCCGGTCCAAAAAATGGGTGGAAACTGTTGTGGATCGGTACAAGGCTACTGATGGCGGTAAAGAATTCACAAACTGCCGAAGCGATTTCGGCGGGATACGGCCGGCAAATGCTGCTGATTACTACAGAGCCCCCTTTGGTCTGGGTGAACTTTCATTACGACCATGGAACACAGTTGATGATGCTGCACACAGGGTGGTTTCCGTGGTTATGCACGATGAAGTAGGTCAAAACGAAAATCTCCTGGATGAAAGGTCAGTTGGCAGGTCCGGGATTTATCTGCGCCTCTCCAGAATCGGGGGTGATGGCTACAGGTTCTATTCCGGCATATCGTTCAGAGAGAGTGCAAATGCGCTTAAAAACAACCCGATACTTGGGAGAAGGTACCCTTCAGCACCTAAGGCTTCAACCGTGCAGATGAGGATCTGGAGGAAGACATCCTACAGAAACTATGTCCGCTGGGCGCCGGCCGCAGATGACCACTGGAACGCGCACAGCGTAAGAAACGCGGAACTCTACAGCCCTGCATACTGCCATTTTGTTCATGAAGGAGGAGCCCCGAACAGTTTCATACCAAGTGATTTGATGACTGCTGATGAGTTTTCGAATATTGTACGAAGTGCGGTGACAGAAGAACCGTATGATGAATATGAACCACATTTGGATGGTCAGCATGTATGGCCATATATGAATCTTCCGCATCTTGGAATTCCAAGGAGCAGAGAAAATGAAAAATTAGCTTTGTATATAGAACGAATTTTTGAACCTATTCCCGGGTATATCTGGGACCCTCTTTCTGAAGAGTTACTTCATTTTCTCTTAAGAAGTGTTGAAAGCCAACATGGCTTGAATAAAGGGCATTTGGTAGCTGAATTTCTTTCAGCACCGCAAATCGATATTGCAGAGTAT
Source organism: Chitinispirillaceae bacterium (assembly GCA_046546375.1). GTDB lineage: Bacteria > Fibrobacterota > Chitinivibrionia > Chitinivibrionales > Chitinispirillaceae > JAEZKC01. The sequence goes on from JBKGXV010000174.1 coordinate 3,288, forward strand.
GAATGTGATACATGTGGCTCAACTATGATGGAAGTTACAAACAATTGCACTCCGGCAGAGCTTTTACAAAACTCAGCATGTGCTGCACGCGGGTGCGTTGGGAGAATGCAAAACTCTGCTAACTGGACCATGGATGGATTGGGTTTTTCTGCTCTTGGATACGGTCTTGGAGCATCATGGAACTTTGTGAGCGATAGTGCTGCATT
>JBKGXV010000175.1:0-3488 GCA_046546375.1 Chitinispirillaceae bacterium
AAGCAGCTGAAGAGTGAGATCGCTGCTGAGGCGGGAGTGTGGGAGGTTGTTTTCGGTTTATATGGCCCTTCGACTCCGGAAAACCTATGCTCATTTCGACATGGATCAGCACAGGCAGAGTGAGCGGAGCAGAGCTGTACAGACAACCCGAAGACGGCGGTATGAGTTTTGACATCCGCACCGTTTGTGGGGACAGTTCACCCCCGGCAGTCAGTAAAACTGACAGATGTTTGAATTGTCCCGCATTCACCTGTGTATATTCCTGCTTTCAGAACTCCATCGCAACGTTCCGGGCACGCCTGACCGTTTCCTCAATGATCGCTTCCACATCCTCCCCCACAATATCCAGTTTGTCAGCCGCTATGGTGGTGTAATCATCGACTCCCAGAAAAGAAAAGATGGTTTTCATGTATCTGTCACCCATTTCAAAGGCGCAGTAGGGCTCCGAACAGTAGTCTCCTCCCCGGGATATGATATTCACCGCCTTTTTGCCCTCAAGCAGCCCCGCGGCTCCCTTCTCGGTATATTCAAATGTTATTCCCACCACCACGATATAATCGATATAGGCCTTGAGAATCGCGGGGATGTTGAGGTTCCACATGGGTTCGGCAATCACGTATTTGTCCGCCTCGGCGAACTGATAGGCGTATTTGAGTATAGGGTGATTTCTGCTGTCCTCCGTTTTGGGCCCGAAAACCACCTCCATGTCCTCCCCGGTGAGAAACCCGATTTTCTCTTTGTACAGATCCAAAGTGACTATCTCATCATCGGGGTGATGTTCTCCGTAATTGCGGATGAATTCATCGGAAATTCTGAATGTCCTTGACTGCCCCTGCGGTTTCGCATTCGCCTTGATATAAAGAACGGTACTCATCTCTCCCCCTTGCTGGCTTAAACATATTCACCACGATAGATTACGTTTCTGCGCCCCGGTTTAATAAACAAATGCAACTTGAGGTATTTAACCGTATTAGGCGGGCGCAGTCTGCTTCAATTCTCAAAGGAATAGCTAAGGGCGAGACCGACAGTCTGGCGAAGCCTCATATCATAGTCAATCTGCCTGTCGAATTCGATCTGGTCGATTGACTTCTTAAGCGACTGCCACTCTTTTTCACCGGTGGTGTCTTCTCTCTGAACAGCAGTCTGGCCGAAGGCGAGCTTGAGTGTGTTTTTGTTGGACAACCACGATGTGAGCGCACGCTTTGCAGACCCGTTGAATTTGGCACTCCAGGAAAACGAACTGTATTCATCCCCGTCCCAGTTATCACTGAAAGTGTTGAGTGTGAGGGTCAGGTTGCTGAGAACATTGACTTTCCACTTTTTTGCCGAATCGATTTCGGCGGTATCCTGGGCTGAAACATTCATGACTGCTATCAGAAAAAGCACACACGGTGCAGAGAAATACTTGAAAATCATTGTAAATCCGTAAGTAGGAGTGTTTTGATTCTGTTTTTACCATGTAAGATAAATAGTGATATGCGGCAATCCAAACTAACAGGGACCGCGGCTGTTCTACAGTTTCGATTCCCATTGCAACCATGGGGTCGACAACAACCGGCAGACAGTCAACGAACAGATGCTTGTACAAAATCCTCAGTGAACTGTCATGCGTTCAGAAGTCCCTGATATCATACATACCTCCCGAGTGCAGCTTATTTTGGTTTATCAATTCCACCATAGTGCGGGCGACATATTCGGGTTTCAGAAGCTTTTCTTCCCTTTTAAGAGCCCTGAACTTTTCAACCGACCGGAAATCCTCCGCACTGGCATTTCGTATCTGCTCCTGCATCCGTGTTTCCACAACACCGGGAGCAATAGAAATCATTTTCACGGGGTTTTCACTCTTTTCCTGCTCCAGTGCGACGACTCTGGTGTACATATCCATTGCCGCTTTCGAGGTGCAGTAGGTGCTCCAACCGTAGTAGGGCTTCTTGGCGGCCCCCGAAGAGATGTTTACCACGGTTCTTTCGCAGTTGAATGCATCCGTCTGCTTAATGAACTGAGAAGTCAGAACAATGGGAGCGATTATATTGACACTAAAGCTCAAGGTGATTTCAGAAGCTTTGTTTCGTTCAGTGGGTCCGATGGGGTCAAGCACACCGGCATTGTTTATCAGATATAAATTCTTCACCTCTGCACAGTCCACCCTGTCGGTTATCTGAACCATGAGCTTCTCGATTTGGTCCGGGTTGTTCAGGTCGAAGGTGAAATAATCCAGCGGCACGTTCATTTTTTCAGCACGGCTTACAAGGGATTCGTTCTTATGTCGCGAAATGCAGAAGAGATGAGTACCGCGCAGCAGAAACTCATTGGCAAGCGCCTCTCCCAGTCCTCTTGAAGTACCGGTCACAACGGCATAGTTCATTTGGTTCAATCCCTTCAGCCCATTCCATTACTGTTTTTCTCAAAATAACCCATGCGGATTCAGTACGAAAATCAGGAGAGGTAATCTCATCAACCGCAAAGACAAGGAGGGCAACACAGTCCTTACAATCGCTATCGACTACAACAACCCCGACATCTTCCAAACTGCTGCTCCCAAAAGGTGCCCGGATTGATATTCCTCACAGCAGACCACCGTTTGTAACTGCATGCTGGACCTCTGTCCACCTCAGAGCCTGACTACTCCTCCAGCTTCACCGCGGTACCGTACACCAGAAGCTCCGCAGCCCCCGACATCACCATGGAGGTCGTGCACCTCACGCCCACCACCGCATCGGCTCCCAGCCGCTCGGCCTCGGCTTTCATCCTGTCGATTGCCTGCTCCCGGGACTCGGCCATGAGTTTGGTGTACTCCAGAATCTCCCCTCCCACCAGATTTTTCAGGGCCGCCACGATGTCGTTACCCACGTGACGCGCACGGATAGTATTGCCGCGCACCAGTCCGAATGTTTTCACGATGTTTTTTCCGGGAACTTCATCTGTAGTTGTCACAATCATCTTTCAACCTCCTTGTAAGGGTCAGTTTTACACACAGCTAATCGTTGTCTCAGCACTGCTAGCAGCAAAATGGAAAAACCGGTAATGATGGCTGCCAGGGCGATTTTAGGCATAACCGGCTCGTTTCCGTCTATCACGAATTCGTATGCTCCATAGCCAATCAGCACCAGATACCCAGCCACCACGAGCAGAATACCGGACCAGCGGGTAAAGGCACTGAAAGGTGATCTCCACACTCTCTGAAGCACCCTGTCTTCAGGTTCTCTGAAGGAGACCGTTTTCAGTTTCACGTCACCTTGGGAGAGCTCATCGTATTCGAGCCTGCAGGAGCGGCAGCGGATCAGATGATCGTTTACCCTCGAGAGCTCCTCGGGTGTGAGTTCGTTATCCATGAGCCCCATCAGAAGGGGTTTGCAGTCGCTACAGTTCACGGGGTCCTCCTTTTTTGAAGGTTGTTATGCCCTGAGATGGCTTGGTGATTCGGTACCTGTTCATCTCCGGGGCGAGGCGTTTGAAGCATCTGCTGAATGCTTTGCGCGCATAGTACA
>JBKGXV010000176.1:0-3462 GCA_046546375.1 Chitinispirillaceae bacterium
TCCTTTTCTTCCGACGGAAGAATTATCATTCAGACCAAAGCGGCAAATCGATGTATGCAGAATGCAACATCGCCTTAAAAAACTCAGTGTTCTCTTTCAACTACCCCAATGCTCCTGAAACAGGGTGACATACTCCGGATTCCCGCCATTCACGAAAATAAGATCCCACCCATACACTCCGTAGGTATAATCCTCGTTTGCGGGCTCGCAGTTGTATTCCAGAATATACATTGCCGAACCTTCATCCATTCTTTCAAACCGAAAGGGACCGTACCGATGCTGAATCACGGTCTTATGCGAATCACCCATCAAAGTAGCGTCGTTGTCTCTTTTCCATCTCTTTTCCATTTCCGAAATCCGATCACGGGGAATATCGACTCTGAAAACTTCCGATGAGGCAATGAATTTCTTTAAGGGAACCCATTCGGAAGGTAACCGCATGAAAAACCATGTAGGCGCATCGGCTCCAACGGTGTAATCATTAATAAAATTGTTATTAGAGGGAATAAGAGAATCCGGAGGGGCCTGATCTACCCGAGGTATATAGTATCTTTCTTTGTCCAGATCATACCAGATTCGTCCGGATAGTTGAATCCTAAGCGATGATGCCTTTTTCATGATTCTCTCATCGGAGGTATCATAAGGCGCCCACCCCTCTGAATCAACCTGATAAGACATATTATCCATTCGCCATGTCAGGGCATGGAAACTGGCGGATGAATCAATCTCACCCAGTATACAGATACCACGCACCCCGAAATCACAGGCGATAAACACAGATTCCTTATTTTTTTACCGCTGGAGAATCACCCAGACTTTCCTTTCCCCGTTTCGACATGCCGCCCAGAAAAAACGAAGTTACTTCATTGTAATACCTATAAATATAATGAACACCGGACAAAATTTGATGTCTGTAATTGAAGTTCATACTGAAACTAAGAACAGGAAACCGGCACTGACTTCTATTCGTCTTGAGTAATCATGGAAATTACTTCCGAAGCATCAAAGGGTTTTACCAGATAACCCACAGGATTAAGCGCCATAGCCCTGCTTTTAATCTCTCCATCAGAATATCCGGAAATGAAAATCACCTTGGTTTTGATTCTGCTCATTATTTCCTGTGCTGCTTCGATACCATCTCCGGAATCGGTAAGGCGGATGTCCATTACAATGTAATCGGGGTTTGTATCCAAAGCAACCGATATCGCCTCTTCTTTGGATGAAGCAGTTCCCACCACCTCGAAGCCGCCGGCTCTCAGCCTCACCTGAAGCAGCATCACCATCACCGCTTCATCATCAACTACAAGCACACTGGGTGAATCCGAACTCATCATACCCTCTTCTGATAAATATTGCTGTTGAACTCTATGCGCCATTTCACACCACCATCCGAATCGACATGAACAGATCCGTGAAGCTGGTGTTTCACGATCTGAACCACAAGCTGAACACCCAAAGTTGCGCTGCTCAGTATATCCAGCCCCGGGGGCAAACCGATACCATTGTCAGCAATTATCAACTCCAATCGGTTTTCCGCACTTCTGTGAAGCGCTACCGTAACAGCTCCTTCCCTTTGATCAGGGAACGCATGTTTGAAACTGTTTGAAACCAGCTCGTTTATGACAAGACCACACGGAATCGCGATATCTATAAGTGAATCAATTTCCTCGAGGTCAAAGTATATCCGAACCCTTTTTGCCTCCGGGCCTCCCGAAACTGCAATAATTTTAACGAGCTGCATTATATATGATTTCAGATTGATTCGGGAAAGATTTTTACCCTTGTAAAGCATTTCATGAGCAAGAGCCATCGTTCTGATACGAAGTGTGCTGTCCTGGATGATACGACTGACTACTGCACTATCGGATGATAAAGCCTGCAGCTCCAGAAAAGAGGAAATCACCTGCATATTGTTCTTGGTCCGATGATAAATCTCCTGCAGAAGAGTCTCTTTTTCCCTGAGAGAGGCCTTGAGCTCCTCCTGAGCTTTCTTGCGCTCGGTTATAACTTCTGTATAAAGTATAATTCCCCCGACCGAACCGTCAGACTGAAACCACGGACGACATTCCCACTTGACCCAGTCAACAGATCCGTCCAATCTTTCGAAAAAATCCTCATCATTTTTCAGTACCTCTCCGCCCAAAGCACGTTTGTGAATCTCTCTCCATTCATAAGGAATCTCGGGAAACACCTCATAATGTGTCTTTCCGATAATGTTTCTGCTATGAACTCTGTAGTCCTTTTTGAATCTGTCACTCACATAAATATAGCGCAGGTTCTTATCAAGAACAGAAACGGCATTGGGATCATATTTTATTATGTATTCCATCAGCCTCTGCCAGGCTTCAATTTTCATCTTGAGCTCATTCTGTTCTGTTTCAGCCTTTTTCCGCTCGGTAACATCCACACCCATCCCCACCAGACAATGTTTTCCATCAAGTAGCGTGCGCTGGCCGGTGAAATGGTAATTCTTCTTTTCACCATGTCTGGTTATCAGAATAGCCTCCACATCCCCCACCCCTGTTTTGAATACAGTACTGATCCGCTCCGTTACACGTTTTCTATCCTCCCCAAGAAACAAATCAAGCGGATGAAGCCGGGTGATTTCCTGCATACTGTAACCTGTCACTTTTTCGAAATTATAATTCCAGCGAAGAAACCTCCCCTTGTCATCAAAAATGTAGAAGATACCGGGAAGACTTTCCAGTATGACATGAGAAAGATCGCGTTCCCGCACAACGTCCTGCTCGGCCTTCTTGTGTTCGGTGATATCCGTATGCATTCCGAACATCATAAGCGGCTTACCATCAGGCGTGTACGAGATGACTTTTCCCTGATCAAGAACCCACACCCAGTGCCCATCCTTATGACGCATCCTGCACTCACAACGGTAAAAAGGTATTTCTCCCGCAAAATGCTTTTCCAGAAGCCGGGAACTTTTTTTCAGATCGTCAGGATGTGATACCCTCTCCCATACTTTTACACTGATGGGTTCAAATTCCTCTTTTTGATAGCCAATGATCTGTGCCCACTTGTCGTTTATCACCAGATCCCCGGTTTGGACATTCCATTCCCAGGTTCCCACATTTGTCCCCTCGATTATACTCTGCAGCCGCCAGTGCTGATGTCGCAGCATCTCCTCGGCCCTCTTCATCCGGGTCACATTGTTCTGCGTCCCCCAGATACGCACAAGCCTTTTGTTTTCAACTGTTCCGGTCACATTGTTGGAAAACCACACAGTGTTGCCGAAGCGGTCGATTTCAGAGGAAACAGCTCCTGATATCTGATAACCGCTTTCAATCCACTCGGTGAGAAATTTTCGATTCTCTCTGTTAACAGTTTTCCCCAGCAGCTCAGAAAGCGGCTTTCCAACAAGCTGCTCACCACGTTCATAGCCATACATTTTTGCCTGGACATCATTGCAATCGGCAACTATTCCCTGATAAATCTTCTCAATCTGGT
>JBKGXV010000177.1:0-3435 GCA_046546375.1 Chitinispirillaceae bacterium
GAACAGACGGTAACAAGGCCAGGGCGGCGCGGATTCTGGGTGTGGGCCGGGCGACGCTTTACAATTTTCTCAACAGCCAAAAGGGGGTGCGTGCCGAGGGGGTGTGAGAGCGGCGGCCCGGAGGTGAATTTCACCTCCGGGGAAAATGACAGGCAACCAGCCCAGAATCCTCTTCCGTTTTCATTAAACCTCTCTCTTCCAGGCTCTCCCGGCCTTCTGTCAGTTGCAAAACCGTTCCAGTCACCCTCTGTTCTGTATTTCCAGACATACCTCAACCCAGGCTTCTTTTCAGAAGACCGTCATGCCTGATCTGAAATCTGTCCGCTCTTATGAAAACGGCTTCAGAATTTCGCAGATCCGGGTATTTCTTCTCGGATATCCCGCAGTTCTGGAAATCATTTTGGATACAGCCGAGCGGGTGATTCCCAGGTATCGCGCCAGATCGGCACCCGAAAAACGCAGTCGGAAAACACCAAGCAGAACCATAAGCTCCCGGTTTTTGGAAAGTCCGTTAACATATCCCCGTTTGAAGAGATCTTTGAATTTCAGGGGTAATCTGGTACTCAGATCAGTATGAAGCCCTTTTAGGTGTGTTTCAGGGTCACGCATGAGATCTGCTTTCCTCATATCATAGAGCATTTTGTGTTCAAACAGGGAACTGTTCACAAAATCATCTGCTCCGATGACACATACGCGTGGATCCGAGTATTGCTGTCCCTGCTTGTTAGCATAACGAACTCTGCTGATATTGTCGATGTATCCGGGGGCACTTTCATTCCGGTCCAGGTGATTCCGGTGTTTCTGGGTATGTTCAGGACCAAATCTTTCGCTTATGCGGCAGCAGTGACAGCGGCCATTCCGTTTGGCGGAGACAAGCTTCTCCGACCGCAGCGGGTTGAGGTGCACATGACAGGCAATATCGGTGAGGCTTTGGTTTCTATCAAGAACCGCTGAGGAGAATCTTTCGGGAAATACGTTGCCGTGGCGTTCATAGTATCTGTTGAGATTTTTGGCGACAACGGAGTTGAAAGTGCGCATGAACCATGAAACTGTTTCCTCGCTTGATTTCACTATTAAATGGTAATGATCCTGCTGAAGACACATATCCACCAGGATGAAGCCTGCAGCCTGCAGCATGGAGTCGAGTTTTGATAAGAAGAACTGTTCCAGATCTTCAGTGGGGAAGAGATCAAGCCCGGGTTTGACTTCGGAGCGGATTTGATAGAGAGCATGCGGGATAATGATTCTCGGCTTTGTGCTCATTGATGAGTCCTCTGGTATGATGTTGTGTGGGAATGTGGTAGCGGAGAAAATGTGCAGCAATTTACGGGCCTGGGGATTGCCCCGGAGGTGGAATTCACCTTCCCCCCGCCATGCTATCCCGTTTCATTCTCCGTCAGAGTGACTTCTTCCAGAGAAATCCAGAAATGAAATGCAGAATTGAAAAAAGCCTGTGCGGATTGAATACCCTCATGATGATTTGTGTCATTGCCATGACCGCATGCGATTCCAATGCCCGTTCAACCGAGAAACACCAGAATGGTGGGCAACGGATAACATACCAACATTTGTTTTAATTGTTTCTCCTGTTCCAGTAAGGATGACCCTGGCGTTGGTTTTTCGTTTGACCGAACAGCACAACACCAAAAGGTGTAAAAAGTTACACCAAATGGTATGAAACTGAACAGTGCAGATTTGACGCTTCTGCCTGTTCATTCACCTCTGCCCCATAATACCCGGGCGTTGTCTTTTTCAGAGGTGGAATCTACCCCGTGTTTTCTGCCGGCAGCGGTTCTCAAAGCACCCGGGGTGGACAGGCGGTTACTTGCTGCGGATAAAAAAAATTGCTCTGATGAATATTCACCTATGATTTAAAACGATACCGATGGAAGCGGTCCTGTTCAGGCGCAAAGCCTTTAGGAGATTTTCGGCTGAAAAGAACGAGGTCCTGGTTGACCTTTTTTGATCTTCCGGCAGCTGTTATGCATACCCGAGATGGCACATTTTTAAGAAGCTGCCCGGCTTATATGGAACATTAGCTCTATTTCATATCTATCTGCCTTCTCAGCTGCTTACATGAATATCCCGGAGGTGAAATTCACCTCCGGGGCCCGGCAATACCGTGGCTCTGTCTTCTTCAGAAGCGAGCCACATCCTGTTTCCTGGCCGAGGTCTCCTTTTTTGAGGAAATCCCCGAAATGTAATTGCACGTGCCCATTTCAAACAGGCTGGCGGCTTTTAAAATACCGGAGACGGTACTTTTCCTGGAGGCTGGCGGGCTCATGCCGAACATCACCACTTTTGATACAAATGCACCTTATATTTAAATGCCGATTCACGTTACGTCGGGTCATGGTTTCCTTTTTGAATTCGATGCCATATGATCTCTGTGTGTTCGTTTCTGGTTTGAGGAGGCATGGGGTATTGATGCTTTGGTCCGATTAGATTTCGTCCTAAGGTTTGAAACAGAAATCGATTACTCCCGGGGTATAGTGATTTCTGAAGAATTATGAGTATAGCTCCGAAACTGTACCGCCCCTCCGTGTTTTGTACAATCATTAGTGCAGAAAAGAGGAAGTCTTTCACGATAGAACGTCAGATGTGCTTGTATTTGTTAAGTGAAAGCTTGCTGCCTCGTACGTGAGCGATATCTGAATGGCGGGAAGAGGGGGTGTGATAATCGTCGTACCCCATCGTATCTGAAAAAACGGCTCAGTTTTTCTTAAAGACACCAGAACTGCCCCGAAAACATCTCTCTAAGACCCGTTTTCGCATGAAAGCAAGAGCTGACAGGCGGTGAAATCAGCGGCTTATGGAGAATGTGCGTGGTCCGACCCCCAAATCTTCCGATTTTCAATGCTATCACACTCCCTTTCTCCAGCCCGGTTCACCCGGGCTTTACTTTCTTCAGAGACGGGGTTTACCCCGTCTCTGCCTCCGGGGCGCATCTTCCGTTCCCGGCCAAGATCACCATCTGATTGCCGGGAAGAGGTTACGGAAGAATCGAACGCATCGTATACGAAAAACGGTCCACAAAACACCCGTTTTTCCTTAAACGCACTAAAACAGCTCGGAAAACATCGCTTTAAGAGCCGTTTTCGCATGAAAGCAAGAGCTGATGACGTGTGAAATCAGCGGCTTGCGGTGAATGTGCGTGGTCCGACCCCATTCTGTCCCGGAGGTGAAATTCACCTCCGGGGCAGCACTTTGCTCAATCCCCCGAATCCCTTTGCCTCCCGCATCACTCCGGATTTATTATAAGGTATAGCTTCTCGTCTGCTTCACAACGGAAGCCGTTGTCGGTGAATGAATCTAAACCGGAACGTGAAATATGACTGAACCGAAACTGCAAAAAACTGCATTCCTGCTTCTGCTCCATACACTCATACTCATCCCTTACACCGTAACTGCCGATCATTACGCATATCAGACAAG
>JBKGXV010000178.1:0-3272 GCA_046546375.1 Chitinispirillaceae bacterium
AGTAGGTGACTTAATATGGGATTTCCTGAGAATTTCGCCTGGGGAGCAGCAACAGCTTCATATCAGATCGAGGGTGGTGCATACGAAGACGGTAAGGGGCTGGGCATTTGGGATGTGTACTGCAAAAGGCCAGATACTGTCTGGCAGGGGCATACGGGAGATGTGGCGTGTGATCACTACCACAGGTATGAGCAAGATGTGGCCGTAATGCAGGAGATCGGTCTCAAGGCATACAGAATGGAGCTGAGCTGGCCGAGGCTGCTTCCGGATGGAACCGGACGCGGAAATCCCAGGGGGTTTGATTTTTACGACCGGCTTTTCGACAGACTGCTTGAGGCGGGAATCACTCCCTGGGTAACTCTCTACCATTGGAATCTTCCCTATTCTCTTCAGCAGCGGGGTGGGTGGCAGAATCCTGATTCACCCGGATGGTTCGGAGAGTATGTGTCTCGTGTGATGGAGAGATATTCTGATCGTATTACACACTGGATCACTCTGAACGAGCCGCAGGTTGTGATAGTGAACGGAATGGTCAACGGAAGGAATGCACCCGGACTCACTCTTGATATTTCCGAGGCGCTTCAGGCCGGTCATCATCTTCTTCTGGCTCATGGCACGGCCGTATCGGCTATCCGGAAGGGAGCAAAGAAAAAGCCTTCCATTGGATATGCACCCGTAGGGTGGATGAGGATACCGGCCACAGAGGATGCCGGAGATGTCGAAGCTGCCCGCAGGGCAACTTTTGAGGTGGAGGCCTCCTCTTTGTGGAACAGTTCATGGTGGATGGATCCTGTGTTCCTGGGGGAATATCCTTCTCAGGGTCTTGAATGCTACGGCAAAGATGCTCCCCGAATCGGCCCGGATGATATGAAGATTATAGGTCAGGATATCGATTTCTTCGGGGCGAATCTGTATACTGCCACTTCGGTGAGGGCTGGGGATGATGGCACGGCCCAAATAGTGGACCATTCTGTCGGTCATCAGATGAACACATATGACTGGGCGATAGTTCCCGACATTCTGTACTGGGCTGGCAAGTTTTACTATGAGAGGTACAGAAAGCCTATGGTGGTGACAGAGAACGGTGTGCCCATTACGGAGGTGATTTCCAGAGAGGGTAAGGTACATGATCCTCAGCGGACCGAGTTCATTGCGAAGCACCTGATTCAGCTTCACAGGGCTATGCAGGAGGGGGTTCCCTACTTGGGGTATTTTTACTGGAGCCTGCTGGATAATTTCGAGTGGCAGTGGGGTTACAAGCACCGTTTCGGGCTGGTTTATGTTGATTTCGAAACGGGGGAGAGGATCGTGAAAGATTCCGCCCGGTATTATTCGGAGGTGATAGGCAGCGGGGGTGATATTCTTTTTTCCTGATTTTCCCGATTTTGGTTTTTGATCGCCTTCATTTTCAGAAATCTGGTATGTTTTTCAGTGGTTACAGCGCTGTGATCGGTAATCCTTTGATATGCCTTAATTGTGGTGTTTTGATTTGCTCTACCGGATGGTATATTTAAAATCAAGCTTGAACGGGCCATGCCCGATGTGTTTTTCAGATAGTGCAATGAAAGGGTGGAAAATGGGGAAGCTGAGTTTTTGGAAAGTGGCTGCGGCTTTTGGTTGTATGCTGAGTGTGGTGAGTGCTCAGGATGATGTGATAATCAGTACACCGTCTCCTTGGGTGACACTTCGTAATGATTCCATCAGTTTGACTGTTCAGGCGGACACATCCAAGCTCCCTCAAAACAGAATCGCCTTCAGGGTCCGCAGGCACCGCGGCTCCCGGATCACCACACTTTTTTCTAAAAGGGTGAAGATGGATGATATCAGCGGTGAATTTTTTCTGGGAAAAGTCAGAAACGAGCCGCTGGGGGGTTCTGATCTGCTGAGTGTGAAGTGGAGTGTTCCCGGGACTGATCTGGAGGGGGTGGTTGGTCCTCTGGGCATAGTCGATCTGAAATCCGAGTCCCAAAAGGGGATGGTGAGTGCGGTTTGTCTGAAGGAGGGGGCTTCAATGGGTGAGGTTGAGAAGAAGCTTTCTGCTGCGGACGGTTTTGAGGTGGGCGGATCAGAGTGTGCTGTGGGTTGGAGCAAGGATGGGTTGTTTGTGATGATAAAGGAGGGGACTGAAGCGCAGATTCAATTCGCGTTTGACGGCAAGTGCGGCAGGAATGCGTTTCTGTCCTGGGCGGATCGTTTCGTGGTGTATAATCCAGAAAGCGATTCAGTTAAGGGGGTACATTACAAGCGTTCCTTTGATGACAAAGCCATCAAGTATACGGACATGAGCTGGGGGGAGGAGATGTCGTATCACAAAACGGATTCCGGCAGAATTGTTCGGATCCCCTGGCATGAGATCGGGGTGTTGCCTTTTGAGGAAAGGAACGTGGGTTTCAGCGCTTATCAGGGAAAAACCGAGCGGGTAAGGGCATCGTTTCCGGCATCTGCCCGCAGGGAGATTCCCGGGACCTGGGGCAGTATCAGGCTTGAAAAGTAGTTGCAGTTTAACTGTAAATTAGCTATTTTAGAACATCATTCACGGTGGCTGTAGTTCAATCGGTTAGAGCACTGGATTGTGGTTCCAGAAGTTGGGGGTTCGAGTCCCCTCAGCCACCCCATAAATTCTGATAATCAAGGGCAGTTTGGGGCGAATTCGGCTTGGACTGCCTTTTTTATTTTCATGCATCCCATATCTCTGTTCCCGTGAGTTTCAACGGGTTACAATGCAAATCTGGTACACTGACACTTCGATGATCAATCGGCTTGGTAGGTACTTTCTCTTTTCTGCGAAAAACTCGTCTGTCATGTGCCGAAAAGTACCGAAATCTCTCACCACTCCACGCTTCCAGTTATTGCCCGGGCAGTATCGGATGAACTCTTGTTGAAGCAATCCCGTAATCCTCTTACCCCTCCCTGAAAACATCTTAAAAACCACACTCCAAGGCCTGTTTTCGCAGGAAAGCAGGAAACAATCGGTCGGAAACTCAATGATTTGGGAAATAAATGCACGATCCGCCGCCCCTTTTTTCCGCATTCCGGGCTGTTTCCATACAGCTGGCTTTTGCGGCTTGGAAAACTACACTGCCTTCATAACAATACCGCTTGTAGTCTTTATCATCTTTAGATATTTTACGGATAAGGATACTTGTTAAGGGATTAGTTCGGGGGTTCTTAAAATGCGCGTGAAATGGAGGTGCTGGAAAAGTTCAGCGGCAAGTAGTTGACACCGAGGGGAACGAAAACGGGAGCAGCGGGATAGGGGTGTTTTATTTCGG
>JBKGXV010000179.1:0-3262 GCA_046546375.1 Chitinispirillaceae bacterium
TACATCACCTCACCGGTGATTCTGGTTGTATACCAGATCTTCTCTTGGGTAAAAATGGTCAATATTTTTCCCGCATCCTCAATCAGAAGTTCAATTGTTCAACAAACAGATCGCACTCTCAGGCGGTGTTATTCCGTAGGGTGATAATACCCGATTTCCTCTTCAGTATTTTATCCTTCAGAATCTTTCCTTTCTACAACTCGGTTTCCAGAAACTCTCCGAGCATTCTGGCAAGTTCGGCTTTCCTGAACGGTTTGGAAATACTGGCAGTGAAACCGTATGCTTTGGGCTCAGCCATTATGGGGTCATCAGCATAGCCGCTTGCAACAAAAACCGGTATATCTTCGTCGTGTTTTCTGATTTCCGCAATAGTTTCTTTTCCTCCCAAAGCTCCGGGAATAGTGAGATCCAGAATCATAGCTGTCAACTCCCGCCCAGTTCGGGATGCCTCAACAAACAAATCCAGGGCTCTATTCCCGTTGGTAGCGGTCAGTACCGAATACCCGAATGATTCAAGTATATCAGAGGTCAAATCGAGCAGCACCTCCTCATCATCCATGACAAGTATGGTGCCCTTTCCGGAAAGTTCAACCGGTTTCTTCGGAGGCAAAGGTGAAGCAGATTCATCCGAAGCAGGGAGAAACACATAAAAAGTGCTGCCATTTCCCGGTTCGGATTCAACTTCTATATGTCCGCCATGCTTGTTGATTATAGAATAACAGGTAGCAAGGCCGAGTCCATGGCCCTTTGCTTTGGTGGTGTAGAACGGATCAAAAATGCGGTTGAGTATCTCTTTTGGCATTCCGACACCCTGATCTCGAAAAGACAATCTGACATACCTGCCTGGAAGAAGATAGTTGCCCTTTGCTTTTCCGACCACAATATTCTCCGCCGATATCTCCACCATGCCGCCGTCAGGTGTTGCCTGCTTGGCATTTATCACAATATTGTCTATTACCTGACCAATCTGATTTCTGTCGTAACTGCATTTCCACAGATCCACAGGGACATCAGATTTGAATGTCACGCTTGAACCGGAAAGGGCAAACTGGGCAGTTTCCTGAACAAAAGGAAAGAGCGCATTCACTTTCTTCACCGGCTCCCCTCCTTTGGAAAACGTAAGCAGCTGCTGGGTCAATCCACGGGCCCTCCCCAGAGTCCCGAGCACTTTTTCAAGGCACCGGGATACCCGTTCATCCTCGGTGCATTCACTGGCCATGTCAACATAACCGAAAATACCACTCAGAAGATTGTTGAAATCGTGAGCTATTCCGCCAGCCAGAACACCTATAGAATCAAGCTTTGCTGTACGCTGAATAGTGCCCAGAAGCTTCTGTTTTTCAGTCATATCCCTGAAAACAAGCACTACTCCGATAATCTCATCATCTTTATCTTTGATAGGAGCGCCGCTGTCGGCAATCACCCGTTCTGTTCCATCCCGTGCTACAAGACAGGTATGATTGGCCAGCTCGATAACCTCCCCGGTGGAGAGAACTTTCTTTACAGGATCTTCACAGGGCTGGCGGGTGAATTCATGAATTATGCTGAAAACGGTGTCAAGCGGCTTACCCTGCGCTTCGCTCTGTGTCCATCCAGTAAGCTCTTCTGCGACCGTGTTTACAAGAACAACCCTTCCGTTTCTGTCGGTTGTGATCACTCCGTCACCGATACTTCTCAGAGTAACTGAAAGGCGCTCCTTTTCAGCTTCAACAGCATCCTCCGCGACTTTTCTTTCTGTAATATCCTGAATAGTTCCGATCACGAGGTTCTTTGCTGAATCATACTCTGCAACAGAATGAATACACCGGACTGCATTATCAGAGGGCCGGCGAATCTGAAACTCGACACTGTAATCCCCCTCACCCTCAATAAGCTGCTTCATCTTTTTATCCAGTAAACCACGATACTGAGGCAAAGGTATGGTCTGCACCTCCTTTATGGTTATGGGATATTTTTCGATACCATACAACATGCGGGTTTCCTCGGAGGCGATAACAGTCCCTTTATCAAGATCAAAACACCAAGAACCGAAATGAGCAATCGATTGGGCTCTTTTGAGATTATTTTCGCTTTCCCGCAAAGCTGATTCAGCTTCCTTCCGTTCGGTGATATCTGTGGCGACACTGAGAACCGCAGGTATACCCTCCCAGTCAATCTTCTTGGCATGCACCTCGAGAGGAAACGTGCTTCCGTCTTTTCGGTAATGTTCTATTTCAAAAAGAATATCACCTTTTTGCTCCAGAAGTTGTACTCTTCTGTAGTAACGCTCATCTGATTCAGGCAAACGAAGATCTCTCAAGCTGATCCCCATAAATTCCTCTTTGCTGAATCCATGCATGGAGAAGGTTTTCTGATTCGCAAAAAGAAACGTACCACTTTCATCGTGTACCGTGATGGATTCCGGAGCGAAATCAACCATATCGGCAAGCATACGCTTCTTTTCCTGAACCTCCTTTTTATCGGTGATATCGTGAATAATGGAATGCAGAAGCTGCCTGCCGCCTACTTCGATTTTACTGCTGAAGACCTCCACATCGCGAATGACACCACTGGCCAGACGATGTTTGAATTCGAAATGACATTCCTCGGATATTCGGGTGTGCTCAATTTTCTGCTGCACACCATTTTCAGACATCATATTGATATCATGTATCCGCATGCTCAGAAGCTGTTCTTTTTTCCACCCGTAATATTTCACAGCTGCGGAATTGGCATGAACGATTTCCCCGCTCTCAGGATCGATTATCAGTTTGGCCACCCCGTGATGCTCGAAAGCATTCCTGAAAAGTTGTTCCGATTCCGCCCGTATTCTTTGCTCCTCCAGCTGCTCTGTAATGTCATTTATAAGTGCGATAAAACCGATGATTCCCTGTTCGTTTCTGATCGGATCGATTCTGATGGATAATTCAATCCTACCCGTTTTGGATGTAGAGTAAAAATTCTTTTCACGAACTGTATCAAAGCAGAAAGTGTGGTTGTAACTGACAGGTTTTCCTGCCTGCAATCTCTTTTTGTTCTCTTCTGAAAGGCTCTGATCCTCAAACAATCTGAATTTCTCCACGCAGGAAAAATCGGAAACACCGAATATTTCAAGACAGGCAGCATTCGCATCCAATAAAGAGCCTTTACAATCATAGACTTCAACACCTATGGAAGCTTGTCTGAAAATGATTTCATAGAGATCCGGAATATCAGGAGAAGAGATTTCTGAACCACAACAGTTTTCATTAGCCATGCACTTACTCTGCTCTTTCTACAGCCT
>JBKGXV010000180.1:0-3158 GCA_046546375.1 Chitinispirillaceae bacterium
TCTTCACTTCGTACTTCGCTGTTCGCTATTCGCTAATCGCCGTTCTTTTCCTCCCTATTTCGGCTTCGTCTCCTGCTTCGGTGCGGTCAGGGTGCTCAGCACCTCTTTTGTCGATTGAGTCAGAATCCCGATACGATCCGGGTCGCCTTTCACTATGGAGGATACGTAGGCTTTTGCCTGATCATAGGTGAGATGAGGAGGCAGAGGCGGAACATCGGGATCGGTGTGGGCATCGATCACCACGGGCCGGTCCGCTGAAAGCGCACGGTCCCAGGCGGGACCCACCTGACTCGGTTTGGTGACCTCAATACCCTCAAGGCCCAGCATTCTGGCATATTGAGCGTAGTTGAACGAGGGCAGATCCTGGGAGGAACGGTACTTGGGATCTCCCGCCAGAACACGCTGCTCCCAGGTGACCTGGTTGAGATCCCGGTTGTTCAGCACCAGAACAGCCAGACGGGGATCTTTCCATTTTTTGTAGTGATGCTTTACATCGATAAGTGCGGCATTTCCCAGCATCTGCATCGCACCATCTCCCACCAGAGCAATCACCGGACGCTCGGGGTGGTTCACTTTGGCTGCAAGCGCATACGGTACTCCCGGGCACATGGTCGCCAGTCCCCCGGACAGGGATGCCATCATTCCGTTGTGTACCTTGACATCGCGTGCATACCAGTTGGCAGCCGAACCGGAGTCGGAGGTGAGAATGCTGTTGTGAGGCAGGCGTTTGGACAGTTCCCAGAAAAGAAGCTGCGGATTGAGAGGACTGGATTTGTGGTGTGCACGGGATTCCAGAACTCCCCACCACTCCCCTACTTCGGCCATGATCTTTTCCTGCCAGCTTCTGTCTGTTTTCCGCTCAAGCAGGGGGATGAGTTTTTCCAGAGTCAGAGCACTGTCGCCGTGAAGGTTCACTTCCATGGGAAAACGGAGGCTTAGCATTCTGGGCAGGATATCGATCTGCACACCTTTGGCCTGTCCCGGTTTTGGAAGGTATTCAGAATAGGGAAAGCTGCTTCCGATCATAAGCAGCGCATCGCACCCCATCATCAGATCCCAGCTGGGTTTTGTGCCCAGAAGTCCGATGGAGCCGGTCACATAGGGAAGATCATCGGGAAGAACAGTTTTACCCAGCAGTGCTTTGGCAACACCGGCTCCCAGAATATCCGCAGCAGCTTCCACCCTGTGTGCGGCATCCGCAGCACCCGCCCCTATCAGAATCGCCACTCTTTTGGCTTCATTGAGAACCCTGGCCGCGCGGCTCAGATCGGTGTCGCTTGGAACCGTCTGGCCGTGTGAAAATCCCACTCCCGAAATTGTCGCTCCGTGTATGTCCGGAGGAGTGGGAACCGCCTTTTTTTCCTGAACATCGGCGGGGACTATGATACAGGTCACGGTCCGTTCCGATTTGGCGATGCGGAAGGCACGGTCCACCAGATGTCTGATCTGGACCGGAGAGCTGGCCATATGGTCGTAGGTATTGGCCACATCCTTGAAAAGAGAAATCAGGTCCACCTCCTGCTGGAATTCTCCGCCCAAACCGATGGTTTTCTGCTGACCCACAATGGCCACGACCGGCTGATGGTCAAGTTTGGCATCGTAGAGACCGTTGAGCAGATGAATCGCTCCCGGGCCCGATGTGGCCATGCACACACCCACCTCACCTGTGAACTTTGCATGGGCGCAGGCCATGAATGCTGCGATCTCTTCGTGACGGGTCTGGAAAAAGGATACTTTCTCCTGTCGTCCCAGAGCACCGAGAATCCCGTTTATACCATCGCCGGGATATCCGTACACTCGTGAAACACCCCATTCTGAAAGACGCTGGATCAGGAAATCTGAAGCGGTGCCGCTCATGTGTTCTCTCCTTTATGGCTGGTTTCGTATTTTTGGAATCAGATTCTGGAAGGGAGGTGCTGACGGCGAAGGCTGCCGTCGGTCGTATCATTTTTTTGCAATTAGCGTGCCTTGAGGGGTGATGGATCGGGGCCGTAACGAGTAAAAAGGACGCTGCAGGAAGAGATCAGGTCATGAATGAACGGGGGGGTTGAGCGTTGTTTGCCTTGGCAAAGGACCGGTGTTGCCGGAATAGGTGGTTCGCTTTTTGCGGTTCAGAACTGCATCGCAAGCTTGCGGCAAGTACTATTAATGTATATGCGGCTTCGATTGTTTTTTTCATGGAGGAGGTGCTGGGGGTAGAGCCCGGGGATGATCTTCTGATCCGTATGAAAACCGGCAAAAGCCTCCCCAGAGTTCATTCACCGGAGAAGGTCGGGGCTATTGTGAATGCTCATTCAAATGAGAAGCACCGTCTCATACTGATGCTTGTGTACGGTTGCGGTCTGAGGCTTGGGGAGGTGTGTGTGCTCAAGCTGCAGGACATTGATACAGACAGGAAAGTTCTGTGGGTGAGAAAGGCGAAAGGTAAGAAGGACCGGATGGTTATGCTTGATGAGACGCTTGTACCCCATGTTGAGGCCTGGCTTAGCGGGGGGTGCGGGAAGGGATATCTTTTTGAGGGATACAGAGCGGGAAAGCACCTTTCCAAACGATCTGTGGAAAAGATTTACGACAATGCCTGCAGAAAAGAGGGCATAGACAGTCAGGGGGGAATACATTCACTGCGTCACAGTTTCGCGACTCATCTTCTGGAGCAGGGTGTAGATCTTCGCTACATTCAGGAGCTTCTGGGGCATGCATCATCGAGGACAACAGAGATTTACACTCATGTTGCGGCTCATAAGATAGTGTCGATAAGGAGTCCGATCGCCAAAATTCTGTAAAAGCCTTCGTTTGCAGCTTACGGAGTTCTGTTACGTCAGGCTCCCGAAGTTCCGAGGTCAGGGGTTTTCGGTTCTGATCCTGTTTTTTGCAGGCGGAAGACTTCAGGGTAGACATGCTGCTATTATTGTGAACCGGAATTTAGGGCTACAAAAGGTTTTCCGTTCCATTTCTCGCATTTTGTATAAAACCACCAGTACATATTCCTTTCCATGAGCGGATCTAAAGAAAACACCCTGTTATTTGCATGGTTTTCTTATGCGATGTATTTTATGGAAGCAGGGGGCAGCACTACACAGAATGTATCAAAGGCGAAATTGTACGTCTTTGACTAAAGTCAACTCCTTCAAAGCCGTATTGCGGCTTTGAAGGAGTTG
>JBKGXV010000181.1:0-2994 GCA_046546375.1 Chitinispirillaceae bacterium
GCTTGTTTGAGGGCTCCCGACTCCTTTTCATCGGCACTTTTATTGCTTTTTTTAATACGTATCGATATCCGGATATTTGCAAGCTGAAAGCGAGGTGCAAAATGGTACTTATAACTGATGTAACCAGCAGGGCCGGATCGCTTCTGGCGGCCGAGCTGCTCAAAAACGGGGAGAAGGTGCTGGGAATCGATGAGGAGAGAAGCAGAATGGCCGGTCTGATAAGTGACGGAATGGAGAGTGCCACCGGGGATATTTGCGATCCGGTGTTTCTCTCCAGTACGCTTGCTCAGGCCGACACCATGTTTCTGATCATTCCCCTCAGAGCCGACAGGGAGAATTACAGACGGTTTTTCGTGGATGTGGCCGATTCGGTAATCAAGTCCGCACGGGACTCGAAGCTCAGAAACGTGATTTTCCTCTCCAGCATGGGGGCGGATGAAAAGGAGGAGGCTGGACTTCTGAGCGGTTACGGGGATGTGGAGGAGATCCTGGATACTCTCGATCTGGAGAATGTCACCGTGGCGCGTCCCGGCTACTTCATGGATCATCTGCTGCCCAAAATATCCATGATAAGGGAAAAGGATATGGTGGGGGATGTCATTAACGGGGATACGCCTCTGTACTTCACCGATATAAAAGATGTGGCGGTCAACCTTGCCTCCATGTACAAAAACAACTCCTTTTTCGGACGTTCGAAAGTGGAGATGTTCAGTGATAAAATGACTCTCAGAAAAGCGGTGCGGGTGATAGGGGAGAGTATCGATATTCCCGAGCTGCCCTTCGTTCAGATGTCGGACCAGGACTACAGAAACCATCTGATCGATGATGGAGCTTCCGCTTCTTTTGCCAATCTCTACGTGGAGATGGGACATGCCATCAGCAGAGAGGCGATGAAGCCGTCTCTTATCGATACCGAAATACCCAATCTTCCCACCCGTCTTTCTGACTACGTGCAGAATGTGTTCACTCCTGCTTACAGGAGCGGTTCGGAAGAGATCTGAATGTGCGGCGGCCGGTTTCGGCCGGCCTGAATTCTTGAACAGAAAAAGAGGTTTTCCATGAAACTCAATACTGCAGCTGTGGCCAGTGCATCAGGTATTCTCTGGGGGCTGGTCGTGTCCTCCATCACGTGGTTTGTCATGCTTCTGGAGATGAAAATGAGCAGAAAGGCGATTGTCGGCCGTGTGTTCCGCAGCCACATGATTCCTCCTCAGGCGGGTATCATCGCATTCTTTCTGGGCCTTGTGGACGGATTTCTGGGCGGGGCCGCGTTTTCCTTTCTGTATAACAGGTTTGTGACGCTTTTTTCGGGTAAACGCAGAATGTGTTCCTTTTGGCATAAATAATCAGGCAACAGGAGTGGTGTATGGCGGTTTACGATGAGCAGCTGAAAAAGAGTGTGACAGACCAGCTTGCCTGGGACAACCGGATACGGTCGGCGAAAATAGAGGTTTCTTTGACGGATCACACTGCGGTGCTTTCAGGCACGGTCCCCTCCTATTGGGAAAAGGTCGCGGCTGAAGCGGATGTGTGGGCTGTTCCCGGTATAGCTTCGGTGACAAACAATCTTCTGGTTTCAGATCTTCCCGGGTATTCCGATGAACAGATTAGGGAGAATGCCACCACGGTGCTTCGGCTCAACGAGGCCACCGCTGATGAGGACATCGTTGTGTTTGTCAAAGAAGGCAGGGTGGAGCTGAGGGGAAGTGTGAATGACTACTGGAGACGGGCCAGGGCTGTTGATCTGGTGAGCCATGTCAAAGGGGTCACCGGGGTGGATGATGCCATTTCGGTAGTGCCTCAGGACCAGCCCGGGGATGAAATGGTGGCAGCGGATATAATTGAAACCATCAAGCGGAGCGCGGATGTGGATATCAACAATATCGAGGTGGAGGTGAACACGGGAAAGGTCGTCATAAAGGGACGGGTTCCTGACTGGCAGACGTATTCCGATATTCATACCATCGTAAAGCGCACCCGGGGAGTGGCGGGTTTGCGTAATGAACTGGTTATTACCCCCGATTTGTGAATCGGGATGTAGCGGCTGCGGATCAAAGGTCGGCAGCCATTCATTTCACGCTTAGCCTGGTGAAAAGCCCCAGACGGTAGAGGGATCTGGCTGCACACATCTTCCAATGTGTTCTCCAGATTCCCCTCTGCAGTATTCGCTCAGGCGATACCAGAAGTCCGGGTTCGGTGATGCGCACTATCCGGTAGCTTTTTTTCATTCTGCAGCAGAAATCATATTTTTCAAGACCGCAGACTGGATGAAATCCCGATAGAGCAGTGAAAACACCCGCATGAACGAAAACTCCGTTTTCCTCCCGGAGACGAAACGGATCGAAATAGGGATCTCTGAAAGAAAGATTCATTATCCTGGCAGCTCTTTTTATCTTCTCATCATGACTTACGAATCTGGTGCTGAACCCGCCGCCGTCAAAGTTTCTGTCATGAACGGCATGTTCCACCGCGTTCAGGGCACCCCGTGGCAGTCTGCACAGAGGGCTGATAAAAAGAAGAGTGTCGCCTGAGGCCAGCGCGGCGGCTTTGTTGAGCTGCACAGCTTTACCCGGGCCGGTTCTGATCACGCGTATTCCTTTGTATAGATGCCCGGGTGTCCCGTCTGTACTTCCACCGTCGGCTACTATTGTTTCCGTTTCGGTCTCCTTGGCGCAGTCACGTATGCTCTGAAGGCATTCGCGTATGTATGGCCGGTCGTTGAGGGTGGGTATGATGATGCTGATCATTTCGGGGCCCGTAGTGTAAAGTGATATTTCTTTCTTATGTCTCTTTTTCGGTGCAACAGGTGTTCCAAAATTCCGGGCGCATCCCCCGAGGGCACGCTCCGCTCACCCTGCCTGTACTGAGCCGTGTCGAAGTGAGCGCAGTCTTCTGCTGTCGAAGGGTGAGCTGTATATTCAGCGAATACAATTAGAAATATCAAGATTCTGGGCGCATGCCGCGGCGGACCGCGTCACCGGTTCTCCTTCGGGA
>JBKGXV010000182.1:0-2934 GCA_046546375.1 Chitinispirillaceae bacterium
TCCTTTCACCCCATTTGCTGTTCGCCATATATCTCAACCCTGCACAGGTGAGCATCAGTGCTGAATTACCGTCGGGGAAGCTCAAACCGCGCCGTCCCCGACTCTATGGGGACGGACGTTGCGCCATTCTTCGATCCGAACGGCAATATGACCGCCCTTGAGCATTTGAAAGGGATCAGCTGGAACTACCGGGACAATATCTCAAAAGCGGTTATTATCGAGCGGGCGTCTTTTTTGGCGTTGCCACCGAAACAGCAGCCAGAAGGGTCAGGGTTTTGGAATTTTGACCACGTAGATGGTTTTCCAGTTCTTGCCGGTCAGAAACCACACATCTTCTTCCCTGCAGTAGGCGATACCGTTCAGAACATGATTTCGGTCCGAGGGATTTTCCCGCCTCACTATTTCCGAGCAGTCGATTACTCTGGTTACTTTTCCTTCGGTGGATATCTCCGCTATGAAATTCTCAAACCACACATTCGCGTAAATTCTGGATTTCACATATTCCAGTTCATTGAGTCTGCCGAGGGGTTTTCCATTGAGGGTGACAGGGACAGCTTTTTGGATATTGAACTGGTCATCTCTGAAATAGAGTGTATCCGAACCGTTGCTCATGATGAAGTGAGAATCATTTGAGGTGAGGCCCCAGCCCTGTCCTGAATATTTGAATACCCCATTCGGTTTGAGTGAAGGATACTTGTAGCGGATGGCCAGCCCGGCTTTCCATGTAAGCTGCACCAGTTCACCGTTTTTGAAAGCGAGGCCTTCCGCAAACAGGTCCTCAACGGGGATTTTGGTGATCACTTTCCCACTTTTAGAGTCAATTTTACGCAGTGAGGACTGCCCCACGATGCCGGTGCTTTCGTAGAGAGTGGAGTCTATGCAGAGAAGTCCCTGGGTGAAGGCCTCGGGGTCGTGGGGAATGGTCCGCAGGACGGTCGGTCTAACGGTCTGGGCCGTGCGAAGAGGCTGCGAGGCAAGAGAAACCGTGAAGAGCATTGTCAAAGTGATTGAGAAAAAGAGTCGTTTTTTCATCAGTATTTTTATGTGGTTAAGGTGCTGATAATAAGACGAAACGAAAGTGAAAAAGCTCTATTAAAATTACTCTCTGGGTAAGGCGGGAGGAAACTCGAGGATTTTGCTGAGTCGAATTACCTGCAGCAGAAGCAAGAAGTCCGAATAAAAACTCAAATAAATATTATAAGACACTCTACCTTCCGGGTGAATTTTTGATTTAGTACAGATTCACCTCCGTGGAAACACTATTTTTATAACATCACGACACCCACAGTCACTTTGGAGGCGCACATGAAGAAATCCCGAAAGGAAAATCACAAGGATATCGAAAGGGAGAACGCATCCCATTCAGAACCAGATTCTGCTGAATCTTCTCAGCAGTCAGCTCAAAAACCTGAACCGGAAAAGAATGAAAACACAAAACCCTCTTCAAAAAGCATTGATAGTCAAAAAATACAGGACCGGGTCAGCCGGTATGTTCTTATCGGTTTGCTTGGGCTGGTCACACTCGCCCTCATTCCCATTATGCGGGATTTTCTGGTTCCGCTCGTTCTCGCAGCGACATTCGTCACCCTGTTTTATCCTTTCTATAAAAGCATACTGAAAAGATTTCGCGGCAACAAAGGTCTCAGTTCTCTGGTGTGCTGCCTTGTTCTGCTCTTGGGCCTTATGGTACCAGCCTATCTGATGGCTCATCTGGTAGTGGGACAGGCGATTGATTTTTATGAAATCGCTCAGCCGCAGATAAAAGATCTTCTCAGCGAGGGCCGGGACAGCTGGATTCTGCAGCAAATCAGTCAACTCCCTTTTGCTCAATATCTGCAGCTTGATACGGTGGACTGGCAGTCGATGATCCAGGAGACCGCAAAGGCGGGCGCGAGTCTGGGAACTCAGGTAATAAACAGAACCTCCGTCGGTGTGTTCGGTTTCGTTGCAAACTTTTTCATCATTCTTTTCACCATGTTCTACTTTTTCATGGATGGTGAATCGCTGATCATGAGACTCAAATATCTTTCTCCGCTCCGCAACGAGCATGAGGAGATGATTTTCTCCCGTTTTCTGCTCATATCGCGTGCAACCGTTAAAGGTACTCTGGTAATAGGTCTGATTCAGGGTACATTCGGTGCGCTCGCACTGCTCATCTTCGGTGTGAAAACCTGGCTGCTATGGGGTTTTGTCATGGTTATTCTTTCAGTCATACCCATGGTTGGAGCCTGGCTTGTTCTGATACCGGCGGGAATCATTCAGATTATTCTGGGGGATACGTGGCAGGGTATCGGGATTATTCTTGTTTCCACAGTGATTGTCAGCAATGTAGACAATCTGATACGCCCGCGTTTAGTCGGCCGGGGAGCGAAAATGCATGATCTGATGATCTTTTTCTCCACCCTTGGCGGCATCGGCGTTTTCGGGATCATGGGTTTCATTGTAGGGCCTGCAATAGCGGCACTTTTCCTGACGGTTCTCGATATCTACGGAGAAGAGTTCCAGGCTCACCTCACTTCCATGGAGGAAAAGCCGGTGCCGCAGGGAGATGAGCAGCCTGAGGAAGCTCAGTACTGCAGTGTGGAATGAACATGGTTTGAGAACATACGTACGTGTGTGGCACGGTCCCCCGGACCGTGTCCTTTGGTGATACTACTATGATTCACAGAGAGATAGGACATGGTCGGGGGCGACCATGGCACCAGGATTACTGTACTTTTAAGTGTGAAACGGGACTGTTTTCAGCTTTAAACTTGGTTCTCCACTTTGCGTTCTTGGCGTCTTTGCGGTGAAATTCCTTCTCCTGTCCGTTTACTGCAAGAATCATCAACTCAAAACTTCTGGAGAAGTGAATAAACAGCAAACAGGGAAATATGCACGATTTATGCTCGTATTTTTACAGTTACATTTTTGGGAACTTTTTTGTATACTTAA
>JBKGXV010000183.1:0-2931 GCA_046546375.1 Chitinispirillaceae bacterium
AGAAGAATAGAAATCAGCGCCTGAGCGCGTGAGGGAGGGTATGTCAGTACGGCATGCCCTTTGAAACTTCTGGCCAAGCAGCCCGCCCCCCATTATCTTTAGTGAGTGCCCCGATCCCTTTTGCTTTTTCCGAAAGGCACTCTCTCGATGAATACATCCCATTTTCAGACTTATGCCCCCAATGAGCTGCATATACCTTCTCATTTCAAAGTCCCCTTCGAGCCGTCAGCCGATTCCCGAGATACAGTGCAGACCGGAAAGGTCAGATTCACCGTTCTGTCTTCTGGAGTGATCCGCATGGAATACAACGAAAATGCCTCCTTTGAAGACAGACCCTCCCAAGCTTTCTGGTTCAGAAATCAGCCTCATGTACCTTTCAGTATGCATGTCTCTCAAACGTGTGCTGAAATAATCACCGATCAGCTTCATCTTGTCTGCACCGATACGGAAAACCCTTTCAGATCAGATACATTGAAAGTGATCCTCCTGGAAAGTGAAACAATCTGGCATTACGGTGATCGTGATGATGGCAATCTGGGAGGAACGGTGCGGACTCTGGACGGGGTGAACGGTTCGTTGAAACTTCCTCCGGGCCTGATTTCCCGAAACGGCTGGGCGGTTGTGGATGACTCCGGGTCGCTTGTGTTTGATGAAAACTGCTGGCCGGTGGTCCGCGACGATCCGGGAACGGATCTCTATTTTTTCGGTTATGGAAAAGATTACAAACGTTGTATAAGAGAGTTCTGCGCCTTGAGCGGGTCCATTTCCCTGCCACCCCGCTTTGTGTTCGGAAACTGGTGGAGCAGATACTGGGCCTACACCCAGGGTGAGCTTCAGAAACTGGTTGAGGATTTCGAGCATCACCGGATTCCTCTGTCGGTCTGTGTGGTCGACATGGACTGGCATATCGTGGACAATCCTCATCACAGCGGATGGACAGGCTATACCTGGAACAGGGAGCTTTTCCCCGATCCGGAAAGCTTTTTCCGTTTCCTTCACTTGAAAGGGATACGCAGCAGTCTGAATCTTCATCCCCGGGATGGCGTCCATGCGCATGAAAAAGCGTATGCCCGGATTGCAGAGCACATGGGGATGAATCCTGGAAGTGAGAAGCCGGTGCAGTTCGATATCGCCGATCCCCGATTCATGGAGGGGTATTTCAGATATCTGCATCATCCTCTGGAAAAAAGCGGAGTTGATTTCTGGTGGATAGACTGGCAGCAGGGAACGGAGAGTTCCTTGAAGGGGCTGGATCCTCTTTTCGGGCTCAATCATCTGCACTACCTGGATTCGGCCAAGGACGGCAAGAGGCCTTTTGTTTTTTCCCGCTATTGCGGTCTGGGCGGCCATCGCTATCCGATAGGCTTTTCGGGAGATACGCACGTGACCTGGCAGTCTCTTGCGTTTCAGCCCTATTTCACATCAACTGCGGCGAATGTGGGATTCTGCTATTGGAGTCATGATATCGGGGGGCATTATCACGGTACGGAAGACCCGGAGCTCTATACCCGATGGGTGCAGTTCGGTGTGTTCAGTCCCGTGCTCAGGATTCATTCCGCGAACAGTGCTTTTCAGGACAGGCGCCCCTTTGCTCAGGATGCGTCCACGTTTGAAAATATCCGGCACTCGATGCGGCTTCGCCACGCGCTTGTTCCCTACATTTACTCCTGCTGCCGCCAAACTGAAAAGGAATCTCTTCCCTTTATAAGGCCGATGTATATGGAGCATCCTCATGATGAGGAAGCATATATCTGTGGAGGACAGTACTGTTTCGGCTCCTCTCTGGTTGCGGCTCCTTTTACAACCAGGATTGATCCCCGGACAGGTCTGTCTTCCAAGTTCGTGTGGCTTCCTCTGGGGCACTGGTATGATTTCTTTACGGGTGAATATATGGGAGGTGATCGTTTGTTCCATGCGTACGGTGGTCTTGAAGACATTCCCGTGTACGCTTCAGCCGGAGCTGTTGTACCCTGTGCGGCCAGAACTTCTCTTGAGGCGGACAGAAATCCGGCTTCTCTCGATGTGAAGGTTTTTGCCGGAGCCGACAGGAAGTTTGTTCTCTACGAGGATGACGGGGTTTCATCAGAGTACAAATGCGGTAAATGCAGTGAAACAACACTTGTGCAGAAATGGAAAACGAACCGCTTGGAGTTTGTCATCGGAGCTGCAAAAGGTGATCTTTGTTCTCTTCCTTCCCGCAGAAACTGGAGAGTTGAGTTTTACGGAGTTGAAGAGAGGTGCTTTATTACTTGTGAAGTCGGGGGAAATATAAGAGAAGTCAGGAGTGTGTATGATGAGTCCAGAGAGTGTCTGATTGTGACGCTTGAAAATATTTCTGTGAATGAGACTGTAGTGATAAAAATCAGAACGAACAGTGTGACCCTGCTTGCCAGAAGAGACCGCACTGTGGATAAACTGCGAACCTGGCTGTTTGGGTTCAGAGCACCCACCGATAACAAAAACAGAATAGATGAAATGCTGGATTCACTGCAGAATGATCATGGATTGCTCAGGGAAGCAGCCTATTGCCTCACTTATTCTCAAGGCAGGGTTTTCTATGAAACCGTTCTCAGAGCCGGTTTCGAATACAGCAGCAAAGAAAACGAAAGCTTTTTTGCCTTCTGGAATGAGAAGGAGTCCTCCCTTGCACGGTATTTCTTCAGGAGTGCAAAGAAGAGTATCACAGAGAGAGGGAAAGTGCCCGGACGTAAGTTGATTCATCTGGATGGTGAAAAGTCCTGCAGTCAGCTCCGGTCCAATGAAGCCTGGACGGCAGGATTTTCATTCGAGGGACTCACCAGGATAACTTTCAGCAGTGAAAAAGTACAATCCTGAGTAAAAAGCGGGCAGACGGAAGCAAGTCTGCCCCCGTTTTATTCATTTCTCAATATTGATGGCGTTTACCGGGCAGCTTTCAGCTGCCTCTTCAGC
>JBKGXV010000184.1:0-2904 GCA_046546375.1 Chitinispirillaceae bacterium
GCTGCGCCGGAGATTTTTCCGAAGTTCCACCTTCCGGTCAACCTTATCCATTCGCCTCTGATTCCTTCAGGAATAAACACCAGAGAATATCGGGAGAGATTCATAAGCTTCAAAGAAAGCTTTCCCAGTGTCTGCATCGTGCCCCATATCTTCGCCGTTACCGGTACTTCGATTTTTATCACCAGTTCCTGATCACTGCCCTCGGCAAAGGAAAAGAAAGACTTTCTTTCAGGACTGAAATTCAGATTGAAAGAGGAATCTCCAGTCATTGTCACTTTCGCATGAGCTCCCACTTCGGCACCGAGCTTTCTGAGCAGATCGTCTATCACTTCGAAAAAGGGGCTGTCCGGTATTTCTGATCTGGAAGATGTATCCGTATCCAGATAGTGGTCTTTGTATTTATCAAGAATAACCGTCACCAGACCGAAATCAAAATATATGCCTGCATCACCACTTGTATTTGCTGTAAAAGTGAGTATTTTCTGAAGAATTCTTGCGAAATCAACCTCGATATCGCCGCCGATCTGAGCTTTTGAATGCAGAACCCATGCGCAGGCTATCTGCGGTATCACTCCCACCTTGTGGATCTTGGCAATATCGGCATTTCCCACGTTAAGCTTTACTTTCCCCTTCAGTATGTCTTCAAAATCAAATGAGGGACCCTGGGCATTCTTGAGAGTTTTCGTCTTTCCAAGCACTTTCTCACAATGCCTGTCGTATATATTCCTGACCGATTCATAATCACCCTTCATTCCCTTGCTTTCAATAATGGCCATCGCAAGGGATTTCAGGGCTGTTTCATAAAAGGAGAGAACAGTTGCTTCCGGTTGCTGATCCTTTTCAATCTTCTCATTGAAATCGCTGACTATATCCTCATAGGTTTTATCCGGGTACCATTTCAGTGCCGAACTCATGGGGAGTCCGTTACACGCAAGCACTGCTGCATGCTTGTGAAACTCCGATTCTTTAATGAATTTCAGAAGCTGTTCACGCTTCTTACTGTCCAACTTTTCAACAGAATCAGACAGAAGTTTCAAAAGCAGTGCATAGAAAAGAGAAAAAATGAGAATCTGGGGCAGCTTGTTTTTTTCAGGATCAAATTTGAAGAGCTTTGAGGGAAGTTCGGCAAGAGAAGAAATCAGTTCCTCCGGCCACAGGCAGATATGTATGCAGGGGTCGCTGAGATTCGGGCCCTCACCCATTTTGTTCCGTATCCATACATGGTTTCTGAAAGAACGCGGTCTGAATGTGTCCTTGCCAACTTTGTAATAACAGGAATCGGCTTCTTCCTCATCCCCATACTCCGGCAGCCTGACAGGATCTCCTTTTACCTCGGCTTCTGCCGGTTCATCACCGAAAAACAGGCTGAGTTCAGGCTCTTTGACCTGATTGTGCTCCATCTGCATTATTCTGTGTTCATTTATATTGGACCATCGTGCTGTCGCATCCTGCTTGACCTTATAACTAAGATCCCATTCGGGATCATCGGACTTTTTATCAGTCGTGTTTGCGCCGGAACTGTTTTTCCATTCCAGATAGTCTTTGTAGAAAGCATCGAAGCCTTTCTCACAAGAGGCTTCGCTTACAAAGGAGGCCTGTGGTTTGGTGAGCAATTTATCCGGGTGAATTTCGTGATTATCCAGATTATGCATAACTTTCATGCAGTTTTCCGTTCTGTCATCTTTCGGTTCCGCATCAAGCCAGTCAAAACACGCATTTCGAACCCAGATCTTAAGCCAGCTCCCTTTTTCCAGCCTCAGCAGCTCGTTTTGCTGTTTAGTAGTGAGTTGAGAAATTTCCTTATCTATAGGAAGACCCGCCTGTACGAGGTCATCTTGTGAGGGCTTATGATCACTCTCAAGGGTGGAGATGATTTTTTCGACGGCGTTCTTTTTCGCCTCAAGATCATCGATGGTGAGGTAATTACGAATTGTAACCGGAATCTTGAACTGGAAACGTATGCCTCTGCCGTATGAGGGATGTTTTATATGCTTGCCTGTGGGGTACTCGTCTTCTGCAAGCCTGTAGTGAATATCATGCACCTGGCGATAAGTGGTATCTTTTCCTTTACGGACGGTTTCAACCATTATCGCCTGCCATTTCCCGCCGACTTTCTCCCACCCGACAGTTGCTTCAAACCATCCGGACCGGGGAATGTCATCGGTGACATACCCTCTTTCGTCCTTCATGCGCACTGAAT
This sequence comes from Chitinispirillaceae bacterium, assembly GCA_046546375.1. Lineage (GTDB taxonomy): Bacteria > Fibrobacterota > Chitinivibrionia > Chitinivibrionales > Chitinispirillaceae > JAEZKC01. Next base: position 2,201 of record JBKGXV010000184.1, read on the forward strand.
TCCCTATCTGGTCAGGCTGCAAAAATCCCCACATGCTGAAATAGGGCAGAGCTTCATCGAAAGCATATTCCACACCTGTTATGGGCTGAATTTCCACTATAACCCACTGGCGGACAAACGAACAGACAATCGCATCCCTGGTTTTCGTAAGTTTTTTAATTTGCGCTTCCAGCCGGTCTTTCAGGTCCAGGCAAATGTCGGGAGTTGTGTCGAATTCGGCATGAAGTTCTGACAGAGTTTTATCCCGGTATTCGGCCGGCAGCTCAAGAAGATCTTTCATGACCTTCTGTTCATTGTATCTCTCAAAAACAGGTCTGTGATAGTTACCTGTTTCCCAATCGATTTCTTTACTCTTGTCAGGTTTCGACCAGTATATTTCGGCCCACCCCCAGCGTCTTTTGGGAATGGGCGGTGGTACGGCTACCGTACTTTTGTTGGCCTCTGTAGTTCTGGTTTCACTCATGCGTTTTCTACCCACTTGTTATCGTCAGGATGAATGTGGAGAACTCCCGAAATGGCCAGGGGAACCCCCTTAATCCCTATGTTGATATTTCTGCTGTCGGGAACAAGTGCTTTCAGTTCATCTGCACCTGAAATTGTTGTGTCCACCAGCACTGTACCGGTCTTACGGTCTGATATCTGGCAGGGGGTATTTTCCGGAATGTTATCGGCAAGTTTATCCAGCTCCGGTGCGGCAATACTCA
>JBKGXV010000185.1:0-2770 GCA_046546375.1 Chitinispirillaceae bacterium
GGTATGTGTGGGCGCCTTTAAGTGTTACTGTGCATTCGGAAGTTGAACCTGACCTGTCACCGTTGGAAGAGATTGTTTATGATTCCGATGAGGATTTAACTGAGGACGAGTATGTTCAGTTAATGCAGGATATCGAAAATTTCGAAAGAAAACAGGAAACTGGTGATGGAAAAGAGATAGAAGAGATCGAGGCTTACGAAGAGAAAAGGGAAAAGAAAAAAGTTACTCTCGAGCTGGAGGAGGAAACTGAAATACTGGTCACCAATTCGGAATCGGGTGATATAATATTCAGGGGTAATATCACCAGAGGAGATTGTTTCGGAAAACTTCTTCCCCTTTCACCAAAGATCAATATTGGAATCAAGGGCTTTCCCATTGAGATTGATGGTAAGCCGCATTATCATCCTGATGACGCAGTCGGGATATAAAGAGGATTTGTAATGGCAGAACCGGCATTATACATAAACAAGAATACCTGGGTGAGCAAAGGGACGACAGATGGTTCTGCCTACAATAGGAAAATGTACCACAATGTAAAAGAGGACAGTTATTCTGTCAAGAATTGTTTAGATACCGGGTCAGGAAGTTCTGTTTCTGCTTCCACGATCAAAAAAGTAAATGTGAGAATATCCACTCAGGTTATCATGAAGGGCAGTGCAAAAATAGTACCGTTGGATGAACAGCCGGTCTTTTGCTGGAAAAAGAATGGTGACGAGTGGCAGCCAACAGCGCTGCTTCACACCGATGACTGCGGGATACTGCGTTATGTTGATGTAAACTATCAAGGGAACGTTAAAAAACAACTTTACGAACTTTACGTAAAACGTCGGATTGTAAAAGGGGTAAGAAAAAGGAATACTACTCTGTTTTCCAAAACAGGATTCATTCCTGACCTTCCGGTGTTTTATGAATTTTTACGGCCATGCAAATTCGACCCCGGTGCTCAATATTTCTTTATCATACTTCCAGTAAATGAATTACTCAGGCACAAAAGGAGTCTGCTGAAAGAAGAAGTCAACTGGAAAAAACGACAACAAAATGTGTATGTAGATGACCAGCCTCTGTCCATAAATGGAAAAGCAGATGCATTACCTGAAAAACTGTTGAATTTAATCAAAAATCCCCCGGAACCCAAGTGGTGTGAAGGAGCCTTCGATAATATTCTGACAGAAGATATTCAGAATGAACAATTCAGTTTCAAGGGTGGCGCAGGAACTCTGTGCAGAATACCCTCTGACGGTAGAGTCTGGGTCCCCTACAATATGAGCTGCTTCATAGGTGATCTCGCCAACAATGTATCGTTTATGGAAAGGGAAGCAGGAAATCTGCACAACTATATTTCACATCAAGAGAAAGTAAGCAGCCTTTTTTACTCTCTGATCAACTTTCTGATTCTCAATCGCGGCGCAATTGAAAACAACAATCAGATGAGAGAATGGCAGAAAAAGATTCACAACCATATCTGTTACCTCTTTCATTTCAAAAATAATGTGGAACAGGCGTATTCCGACCTTTTCAGTGAAACAGAAAAGGAAAAGGCGACAGCACTGTATCATGGAGTATGTGATAGAATTGCAGGTTGGCTTGAAAATATCTTTTTGAACCCGGTATTCCAGCAACAGCTGAAACGTGTGGAAAAGAACGGTTTGGGTTCAGTTCCCTGTCTGGATTGGTTCGATGAAAATGTGCCTTCGAAGATCATATGTGAGGCCATATCCGCAATCGGTATGCACTCAGATGAAACGTGCCGGAGTGATTTCTATAAAAGATTTCTGCTTCCGTTTTTTTTGGAGTTGGCTTTCAGGCTTGAAGAGAAGGATCTGGATTTTCTGTCTGCGCAGGTCTCTCCTTCAGAGCTCAAAAAAAGCATGCCCTTTCTATCCGATGATGACATACAGGCATACTCAGCCGAAATCAAATCGTTTCTGAACAAGAAAGCTCTCACAGTCGAGGAAAAGTGTGACATCAGAATAAGGCTCCAGATATACGGCAGTGAAAGCATTTCGGTTCTGAATTCACTGTTTGAATCTGACCACTTGAACATCGCGCCTTTTTTCCACCTGGTGTTCGATTCATTTGAAACCATGGTCAATCACTACACCGATACGCATGACAAGCTGCTGCTGTCGATGATTCTGCTGCGTTCCGGTTTTGCCGCCATGAAGCATATCGCTGAAACCGACATTTCTCCGGACGAATCTTCAAAAAGGCAGAAAAGTCCGGGTGAGAAAAGGTATCAGATCCGCTATGACCAACTGCTCTCGAAGACATCGTCGGCAGCGGCAAAAATCAACAGCAGTAAGAGTGCGGGTTTTCATCACAAGCCGTACATCGGTTTACTTTCATCGACATTGGGAATGATTGATTCCTTTGTTGTCATGCATAAGTACGGACAGAAAGAGGAGTTTACCTGGGAAGACAAAAGAAACATGGCTCTTGCAGCCATGAATCTGACAAGCGACTCCATCTCTTTTATAAACTTCTTCGCAAAAGTGTTCAGGGAGGACATCACAAAGGGATTCCTTGCACCCGCCAGCTTCGTTTTTGCGGCTATGAAGGGCAAGGACAGCATACGGGATGCGCTGAATGAGAAGGATTACCCGGCGGTGGCGCTCCACAGCTACTCCATGGCATCAAGCGGGCTTAAGAGTACAGAAGCCATGTTCAGGATGATGCACAGATTCAAGGTGGCTCATATCAGAAACAAGCTGGGCCTGCAGGCAGCCAAACAGGTATTCACAAAAGGTTTTCTGTGGTCCCGGTTTTTCAC
>JBKGXV010000186.1:0-2740 GCA_046546375.1 Chitinispirillaceae bacterium
CTGATGATCACTTTTCTCCGGTTTTGCTTGAATCCGGGGTATTTTCTACGATTTTTCCGATGTTTATGTTCATCTGGGCTGCCTCTATTATATTAAGATATATTGCTTTCCCATTCGGAATTCAAAATGAACCTTTCCCCTTCACTCCGGAGGAGGTAGTGCAGATGCAGAAGATGCTGATTTTTGCTATTTTGATGATTTCTGTTGCCCTGAATGAATCTTTTGGTGATGGGTTTACGAGTACAGACACACTGACATTGAATCAGGGAATTGTCTTTGGGTCAACTGAAACTGGCACCGGTCATACAGACTTTTACTTTTATCAGGGTGAATCGTGTCTTGCCCTCTGTTGTTCGCCTGCACTGATGGTGGGCTCTCCGACAGCAATCTACAGATCAAGAAACAGCAGAGAGTATTATGATTTCAAAAATGAATTGGACCTTGATGACAGGTCACTTTTTGAACGCGGGTCCTTTTCAGGGGATGACGGAATGGAATCCATAAAAACCGATCTTTTTGCAGAAAGCGGGTGTTTCTCTGAGAGAAAATTATTCGAAGACAAATTTTATGTGATTATCACTCCTGATTCAAACTATGTGATATCAGAGATACGCTATATCCCCGTAATGTGCTATGATGCCGGTACCGGATGTCCCGCGAATCAAAATTGGGTTGAAGAGGTGAGGATAGAGGTCAGCTGGGAGATGGGAGAGGAAAAAAGTCCCCGATTTCCTTCGCTCGTCCCACTTGCTGCTGCACCTCGGTCACAGCAGGCCAGGAGAACTAATCAGGTATTAAAAATCAGAACCGCTGATCAGGCTTATACATTGACAGGACAAAGAATTCAACCCGGTGCAACAGTATCGAAACACAATGTGCTGATTATTCGTGACACACAGGGCAGTTCCAAAAGAGTTCTGGGAAAATACTGGCAGAATAGTTTTAAACAGTAGGTCGAGTTAACGCGCCAGCACCTACTTGATGGCACATTTTTTTGAGCGTGTTTCCCCGCCCTGCCCCTAACTATATTACTCCTGTAACCACCACGGGAGGGGGATTGGTGCGATTGACCCAAGAGCAGAAAGCGGTGCTTGGCAGTAGCGGGAACCTCAAAATCCATGCTGTTGCAGGGAGTGGAAAAACATCCACACTCATTGAATACGCAAGACATCAGGGGAATGGACGCCGGGTTCTCTATCTGGCATTCAACCGTTCCGTAAAGGTAGAAGCTCAGAAACGTTTCGCAGAGGAAAAACTCGGCAACGTCCAGGTGGAGACTGCTCACAGTCTTGCCTGGAGCAGAATCGTCCCCAGCCATGGGTATGCGGTGCGGGCCTCGTACAAACCCTACGAGATCGCCGATATTCTTAAACTGAAACCCAGAAGAAAAGATCCGATCACCACAATCTCCATCTGCGGCCATATCGGAAAACTGATCTCTCTGTTCTGCAATCAGGCTGCGCAAAAAGTGGCAGACCTTGACTACCCGAGCTTCATCTCCGAACCCAGAAGCAGAAACTTCGTTCAGATGCATCAGGACAAAATTGTCGATGGCGCGCGAAAGCTTTTGGCAAAAATGAATTCGGCCCAGATTCCGGTCAGCCACGAATTCTATCTGAAAAAATACCAGCTCCTCAAACCTCAGCTCAACTGCGACATTGTGCTTTTTGATGAGGGTCAGGATGCATCCCCGGTGATGCTTGACGTGTTTCTCAATCAGGAGCGTGCCCGGAAAATCATCGTGGGCGATATCCACCAGCAGATTTACAGTTGGAGATACGCTATAAATGCCCTGAAACGTGTGGGTTTCAAGGATTACTCACTCACGACGAGCTTCCGTTTCCCACAGGAGATCGCCGACTTGGCCAGGGAGGTCCTGAGGTGGAAAAAGTACCTCGGAAACCCTCAGGACATAACAATAAACGGTAAGGGACGAGTGCTTAAGCGGGCTTCAAGCAGAGCTGTTATTGCCCGCACCAATCTGTCACTTGTGCGCCGGGCGATCGAATTCACAAGTAGCAGAAGAAGGTGCAGAATCTACTTTGAAGGAAATCTGAATTCCTATATGTTTGCTGCAGAAGGCGCCTCTCTTTGGGATGTGCTGAACCTCTATCAGTGTAAAAACAACCTGATCCGCGACCCGCTCATTAAAAAAATGAGATCAATGGATGATCTCAAGGAGTACGCTGAGTTGTCAGGTGATACCGAGCTTGTCACTCTCATAGAGATGGTCAACGAGTACGGACGCAAGCTTCCGATGCATCTCAAAAGGCTCAAGGAGCTGCATGTCGCAGATGAAGACAGATGCAAGGCAGACATGATCTTTTCTACGGTACATCGGTGCAAAGGTATGGAGTATGATTCGGTAAGTCTTGAAGACGATTTCATTTCCGAAAAGAAACTTCAGCGGGTAGAGGAGAACAAGGATACTCCCGTGTTTGAACTGGAAAGGCTCAATGAGGAGATAAACCTTCTCTATGTGGCGATTACCCGAAGCAGGGGGATTTTAAGAATTCCCGAGGGGTTGTTTGCGGAGAGCTGCGGGGCGGTGGGGACTGATGTGCAGGATTCCAGAGTCGTGACGAGGCGGAAATCCAGGCACAAGGTTCTGCGCAAGCAGAGGTAGGATGATACTTGGAATCGGTGCAAACCAGGACGGTTTGCATGAAAGAATGCCTAAGAGCCCTATCCGGGCTGTTTTATCGGTGCGTGGTGCACAAAGATGAATATGTCGTCCCTA
>JBKGXV010000187.1:0-2651 GCA_046546375.1 Chitinispirillaceae bacterium
GCGGTATGCAGAAAGGTAGCTCTGTTCTGCTAAGCTTTACCCGCTTTTCGTTCTGCGGAAATATTCACTCTGGTACCCTTTCAGATATTTCTTGTCACTCCAGAACGCATGTGAGGCACACCTGCGGATCTCTTCGACCGCCACCAGCAGAAACGTGTAGGCCTGGTTGCGGTAAGTCTGCTGATAATCGGCCTGCGCCTGCTCCAGTTCACAAACCGAGAGCAGATCGGGATACCTCTGCGCACAATAGACGATATCCTCAAAGAACTTGGGATCCGATCCGATGGCCTGCAGTTTACCCTTCTCCCTTTTGGCAAGCTCTGAAAGTGAGTTGACATCTTTTACAGTATCGAGTTCACCACTTCCCTTCTCGATATTCTCAACAGCATACAGTATATCATCATCGGACCGGGCAAGAAAGCGGAAATCTCTCATGAGCTCTTCCCGGGCCCGCTCCGCCATGGCTCTGACTCTGAGATACTCCCGCTGCGAAGGGGTAGGCCCGAACCGTGCTTTCCACCAGTTCGCCTCCCGATCCCTGAGATTTTCTATCCTTCGGGGCAGCTCCTCCACAATCCCCCAGTCCAGTCCCTTGGACACCAGTATTTCCCGGTCATCCTGAGCATAGTGGTAAAGGTTGTACGCTTCCTGGACATACACCCCCACCGGCATATTGGGCTCAAGAATAAGCTCAGTGGGGATTTTTTCGTCGTGCAGAGGTGTTTCTGGCCCCACAGGGGGTAGAAAGGAAGCCAGCTGGGCCACGATCTGCTGAGTTTTGCTGATCCGAGCCATGATTCATCCGATCTGCTGAGGGTTATGTTCAATCTGCTCCAAGAGTTCGGCAATCTGCCGGACTTAGCTTGTGATCTGTGTGCAATATACATTGATCTGGCATCCGAATACATCAATCTGCTGAAGTTTCCGGTTAATCTGCCGGGCGTTGATTCTGATCTGCGCAGCATTCAGGGGCAAAGCAGACAGAAATGCTTTTCCCTGGAAGGGTTTTGTATGCCAAACGCGGAAAATCAATGCCCCTGCGCCAAAACCGCCTTCACCTCACCAGGGGATAGATTTTACAGACCAGTAATTTCTTCTGTATTCACAGGAATACGGACCCGGCTTTTTCCCAACCTGAGTTCCCGAATGCACGAAAACCCTAACTGCTATCCATCCACATATTCACCGTTCTCATCCACCTCTATGCCGGCAAGCTTCACCAAAGCCAGGGCATTGCTCTGCTTTGATGCCCCCGGGTGAAGACGGTAGCTGAAGGAAATTCCCTCCTGAGAATAATCATCCTTGAAATGATAATTTCGGTAGGTCTCCGGGTCTTTTTTTTCAAGACTTGTCAGTTCATAATCGTGAGTGGAAATGACAGTGAGAGCGTTTCTCCTGAGAAGCTGTCTGAGCACTATGACCGCGGCGGTATGACGGTCACGGGAATTGGTACCGCGGAAAATCTCATCCACCAGAACAAGTGAAGGCTGATCCTTTGCATTCTCAAGAATCTTCTTTATCTTAAGCAGCTCGAAATAGAAAGTGGAGATCCCTTCCTGGAGATTATCATTTATGCGCATGGTGGAGAATATCTGTATGGGAGCCGACTGAAGCTCTTCTGCACACACCGGCGCACCTGCGTAGGCCAGAACCAGATTGACTCCGATTGTGCGCAGAAAAGTGGTTTTCCCTGACATATTGGAACCGGTGATGATTGTAACCGTCTTCTGAGACGGAATACTGATGTCATTGGACACCCTGGTTTCGCGGTGAATCAGGGGATGTCCCAGTTCTTTAGCTGTAAAGCCCTCGTGTTCGGAACTTATCCGGGGCAGACTCCACTGCGGATTCTCGAACTGCAGAACCGAAAGCGAGGAGAAAGCCTCCATCTGAGCGATACTTCCGATCCACTTTTCTAATGAGGCGCCGAATTTCGACCGCCAGGACAGGAGGGAAAAGAGGCACTGGAAGTCCCACAGAAAAAACAGGTTGAGAACAAATCCCACCTCTTTGTTGTGACGGATCTGGGAAAGAGAAAGCCTGCGGTTGAACTCTGCAACAGCTTTTGATGGCGGGGTGTGAGTGCGGGAAGACAGCTCCTCTCTGATTTTTTTGAGAGTGCGGGATTCAAACTCCTCTTTTTCCATCATTTTCAGAAGGGATGCATAAAGCCCTATCGAACGTTCGTAGTTGTCGAAACTGTCCAGGTTATCCGACACTCTGCGGCCCATTGTAAAATAGAGAGAAAGGTTCACGGGAATGAAAAGAAAAAGCAGAAGAGAAACGGAGGTGAAGGAAAACAGCAGATAGGAGGCAATCAGGGCCAGAAACGGTGTCGCCGAAAGCAATACGCGCTTGCTGAGTAAATCAGCTCCCCTGTCCGATTTCATCCAGTCGACAAGCTTCCGAGGGTCCTCCCTGTACCCTTCTTCCAGAACAGCTTTGGCTTCCATCATCTGCCTCCACTCAAGCTTCCCCCCCAGCTCCTTCACTGCCTCCTGTCTGCTCTGAATTATCTGTGGGGCCGGTTCATTTTCCGAAAGAAGCGAGGCAAGCGCCTCCCTTCCCCGGAACGTATGAGCACAGCAGATATGCTGGTACAGGGAGCCTTTACCGAAGATATCGAGGTCGTAGGCGTACAGATGATCGCC